>DATBHB010000084.1:0-9968 GCA_036557705.1 Xanthobacteraceae bacterium | reverse complement strand
GCGGCGACCTCGAGATCGACCTGATCCATCGGCGCGTGCGCTCTCGCGGGCGAGATATCTACCTTTCCAAGAAGCGATACGAAGTTTTGAGGGTTCTGGCCGAAGGCGCCGGCAAGGTCATCGCCCACGAAGCGATCTTGCGCGCCGTATGGAGTGCCTCGATCGATCGGATCGGCTACCTTCGGGTCGCGATTCGAGAATTGCGGCGCGACCTCGAGCCGGATCCCGCCAATCCCAAGCATATTCTTACCGAACCCCGGGTCGGCTATCGGCTGGTCGTCGCGACACGCCCGACGGGGGTACGCCGCTAGGCCACATCTTAAGATGGGCGACACATCAGAACATGGCCGCCGGCCGTCACCGGAAGCGCTCCTCCGGCAAGCCGGAGAAGACTTGCGCGGGCGACTGAAGATTTTCATCGGCGCCGCTCCGGGGGTCGGTAAGACCTATGAGATGTTGGAGTCTGCACAGACCAGGCGCCGCGAAGGCCTCGATGTCGTGGTCGGCATCGTCGAAACGCACGGCCGAAGGGAGACCGAGGCGCTCTTACAGGGCCTCGAAATCATTCCGCGTCGTCGCGTCGAATACAAGGGGCGCTGGCTTGAGGAGATGGACCTCGACGCCATCCTCGACCGCCGCCCGCAGCTCGTATTGGTGGACGAGCTCGCCCATACTAACGCTCCGGAAAGCCGTCATCCGAAGCGCTACATGGATGTCGAGGAACTGCTCGCCGCCGGCATCGACGTCTATGTGACCTTGAACATTCAGCACGTCGAAAGCCTCAACGACGTGGTGGCCAAAATCACCCGCATCCGCGTGCGCGAGACGGTGCCGGATTCGATGATCGACCGGGCCGACGAGATCGAGGTGGTCGATCTCACGCCCCATGACCTGATCCAGCGCCTTAAGGAAGGCAAGGTCTATGTCCCGCGCCAGGCGGAACGGGCCGTGCGCCATTACTTTAAGCCAGGCAATCTGACCGCGCTGCGTGAACTGGCACTGCGTCGCACAGCGCAGCGGGTCGACGCGCAGATGGTCGACTACATGCGGGCGCATGCGATCGCGGGGCCTTGGGCCGCCGGCGAGCGCGTGCTGGTCGGAGTCAACGAGGATCCGCACTGCCCGGCGATGGTCCGCCACGCCCGGCGCCTCGCCGACCGGCTGCGGGCACCGTGGGCCGCGATCCATATCGAAACCTCCCGTGCCCAGCGTTTGACACCGGAGGAGCGTGACCGCATCGCCAATTGCCTGCGGCTCGCGGAGCGACTTGGCGGCGAAGCCCTGACGGTGCCGGGCGTGAATGTCGCCGAAGGCATGATCGAGTATGCCCGGGCCAACAACTTCACGCACCTGATTATCGCCAAATCGCGCCGGCCGCGCTGGTTAGAGTGGTTGCGCGGCTCGACCACCCATCAACTGATCCGCCAAGCGGATGACATTAGCATCCATGTCATTGCCGACCGGACCACGGAGGGGCCAGGCTCGGACGCGGATAAGGCGGTCGCGGCCGTTCCGTTGTCACACCGTTTTGCCGATCCGAACGCCTACCTGGGATCAGCCGGGCTTGTGACCGTCGCGCTGGGTATCGGCGTGGCTTTGCAGCAGTTTCTTGGGATCTCCAATATCGCGCTCGTGTTCCTGAGCGCGGTGATGATTAGCGCAATGGTCTACGGTCTGTTGCCGGCTCTGTTCGCTTGCTTTCTTAGTGTTCTTGGGTACAATTTCTTCTTTCTTCCGCCTCTATACACCTTGACGATTGGAGCTCCGGAAAACGTCGTCGCGCTTTTCTTCTTTACTTTGGTTGCGGTTATCGTCAGCAACCTGGCGGCCCGCATCCGCGCCCAGGCAATCACGGCGCGGCAGCGAGCCAGCACGACCGAGGACCTCTACCTCTTCGCCCGCAAGCTTGCCGGCTCGGCCATGCTCGACGACCTGCTGTGGGCGACGGCGTTCCAGATCGCCTCGATGCTGAAGGTCAATGTCGTCCTGTTGCTACCAAAAGACGGCTCGGTCGCGGTCCGCGCCGCCTATCCGCCCGAGGACACGCTGGACGACGCGGATCTCGCGGCCGCCAAATGGACCTGGGAAAATGACCGGCCAGCCGGCCGCGGTGCAGATACCCTGCCTGGAGCGAAGCGCCTCTTCTTGCCGATGCGGACCGGCCGCGGCCCGGTCGGCATCGTCGGCCTCGACAGCGAGCGGCCGGGTCCGTTGCTGACCCCGGACCAGCGGCGCTTGTTCAATGCTCTTGCCGATCAGGCCGCGCTCGCGATCGAGCGCGTCGGCTTGGCGCAGGACGTGGAGCAGGCGCAGTTGGAAGCCGACGCTGAGAAGCTGCGCGCCGCGTTGCTGACGTCAATCTCGCACGATTTGCGCACGCCTCTGGCGTCGGTGCTAGGCTCGGCGACGACCCTGAAGAACTACCGCCGTACTCTCGACGACACCGCGCAGGAGGAGCTGATCGACACAATTCAGGAGGAGGCCGAGCGGCTGAACCGGTTCATCGCGAATCTGCTCGATATGACGCGGCTCGAAGCAGGGGCGGTGCACCCGAAGTGGGACAATGTCGAAATCAGCGATGTTGTCGGCAGCGCTCTCGCACGAGCGCGCAAAGCCTTGGGCCAGCATTGCGCCGTTCTCGAATTGACGAGCGATATTCCGATGCTTGCGCTCGACCCGGTCCTCTTGGAGCAGGTGTTGTTGAATCTGTTGGACAATGCCGCGAAATACGCGCCGGCCGGCACCGAGATCCGCATCGCGGCGCGCCGCGATGCGTGCGTGGTGCGCCTACAGGTCATGGACGAAGGTCCGGGCATCCCCGAGGCAGAGCTGAACCGGATCTTCGATAAGTTTTACCGTGGACAGGGCGCGGACAACCGCCGCCCCGGCACCGGGCTCGGGCTTGCGATCTGCCGCGGGTTCATCGAGGCAATGGGTGGCACGATTACCGTCGCCAATCGCCAGGATCGACGGGGCGCGGTATTCACGATCACCTTGCCGCTGGCAGCGGGCGTGCAACCGGCCGAGGAGGTGGCCGCATGATCGGCAAGGCTGCTCCGCTAAAGGTGCTGATCGTCGATGACGAGCCGGCTATCCGCCGGTTCTTGCGCACCAGCCTGTCCACGCAAGGCTATCTGGTCAGCGAGGCGGAGAACGGGACCGAGGCACTCGATAACCTGCGGCGTGGCGCGGTTGATATCCTCGTGCTGGATCTCGGACTGCCGGACATCGACGGGCTCGACATTATCGAGCGTCTTCGCGGGCAGGGCTCAGCGCTGCCGATTGTAGTGCTGTCGAGCCGCACCGATGAGGCGGGCAAGGTCCAGGCGCTCGATCTCGGCGCCGACGACTATGTGACGAAGCCCTTTGGCATCGACGAGCTTCTTGCCCGTGTCCGCGCTGCGCTGCGCCACCGGCTGCAGCGGGAGGGCGAGCAACCGGTGTTTCGCTGCGGTGAGCTAAGCATGGATTTGGTGCGCCGCATCGTGACCGCCGGCGGGCGGGAGGTCCATCTGACGCCGCGCGAGTACGATTTGCTTCGCTTGTTCGTCGCGCATGCCGGTAAGGTCTTAACTCATCGTTTTATCCTGCGAGAGGTCTGGGGCGGAGAAGTAGACGTGCAATATCTGCGCGTCTACATTCGCGCGTTGCGGCAAAAGATCGAACCGGACCCCGAGCAGCCCCGCTACATCTTGACCGAGCAGGGCGTCGGTTACCGCATGCGCGCCGCGGACTGAACGAACCGAGCGCAGCCTCCAGAGGAGCGCCCTCCTTGGAAATGACCGACCTGATCCAGCCGCACTGCGTGATGTCGACCTTGCGTGCGAGCGACAAGCCCACGTTGCTGCGCGACCTGTCCGAACGCGCGGCAAGACTGAGTGGCCTCGATGGCCAGTCAATCCTGCGGGCTATCCAATTGCGAGAGGCGCTGGGCTCAACCGGCGTCGGCCAGGGTATCGCTCTGCCGCATGCGCGCGTAGCCGGTCTCGAGAAATTCTTCGGGCTTTTTGCTCGGCTCGAGCGACCGATTGTGTTCGAGGCGATCGACGATCGACCTGTCGATCTGGCCTTTCTTCTGTTGATACCGGAAGGCGCCGATGACGAGGGTCTGGCTGCGCTCGCCTGCGCTTCAAGACGTCTGCGCGATCACGACGTCACCGAGGGTCTGCGGGCGGCCAAAACCAGCACCGAACTCTACAACCTCCTTACCTTTGCCCGCGGCACGGACCCGCGGCACCGATCCTGAACGGCGGATGGTTCCGCGAGCCGACATTTGCAGCTTTCCCCCGCTCGTACAAAAGGTCGCGCCGATGAGAAGCATCAACAACAGCATTAGCCTCGCAGCCCTGCTCACGGTCGGAGGGCTCGCCGGATTTCCCGTGTCGGCCGACGAGCCGGCTGCGCCGCCTGCCGTGGAGCAGCCCGTGCCCGCAGCGCCGGCCTCGCCGCTGATCGCGCCCGTCATTCTGGGGCCGCTGACGATGGCGCAGCCGCCGACCAAGTTCGAGACCGGGCTCGGGGACTTCTACCTGGGCGGCATCGGCAGCGGCCTCTTCCAATGGCAGAACAACGTCGTGCCCAACGTCATCCCGGGCAACCGCGCCGCCCAGGCGGATCTGAGCAATGGTCAGCTGTTTCTGCAAAAAACCGACGGCCTCTTTCAGTTCTATGTGCAGGGTGGCGCCTACTCGATCTCGTCCCTGGGCCTGCCCTACATCTCGGCGGCACAGGCGACCTTCGGCTCCAACACGCCGTTCGGCAATTTGTGGGGCCCGTTCCCGATGGGCTTTCTGAAGCTCGCGCCGACCGACAATTTCTCGATCCAAGCCGGCAAATTGCCGACCATCATCGGCGCGGAATACATTTTCTCGTTCCAGAACATTAACATAGAGCGTGGCCTTCTGTGGAACCAGGAGCCATCGATCAGCAAGGGGGCGCAGGCCAACTACGCGATCGGGCCGGTCGCTTTGCAGCTCTCATTCACTGACGGCTTCGATTCGGGCGTGTGGAACTGGCTCGCCGGCTCGGTCGGCTATACGCTCGACAGCGCCAACTCCTTCACCTTTGTCGCCGGCGGCAATCTCGGCAAAACCAACGTCAACACGCTGCGCACCCCGCTTCTGCAGAACAATTCCGAAATTTATAATTTGGTTTATACTTACAATTCCGACCCGTGGATCATTCAGCCTTACTTCCAGGCGACCCACGTGCCGACCAACAACGGCATCGGCATCACCTCGAGCGCATCGACCTTCGGCGCCGCCCTGCTTGCCAATTACAATTTCGGCGACGGCATCAACCTCGGCGGGCGGGTCGAGTACATCGGCACCACCGGCAACAACAACCTGCTCTACGGGCCCGGCAGCGGCGCCTTCTCGTTTACCCTGACCCCTGCCTACCAGTACAAATATTTCTTCGCCCGCGCCGAATTCTCCTGGGTCAAGGCCAACAGCACCACCTCCGGGGTCGCCTTCGGCACCAGCGGCAACAACACCAGCCAGACCCGGCTGCTGGTCGAAACCGGCATCCTGTTCTGACAGCGGCGCACTTTCCGGTCGCGAAGGCATGTCTCCGATCCTGGCTTGCATAGACGATCCGCAAGAACCCCGATGGCGCGACCGCTACGTGGCGCTTGGGCAGCACATCTCACCGCCGCTCGCAACGCGACCCGCCGCGAACCCCAACCGCTTGGCGGGCAGCAGATGCGGCTCGAAGCCGCTCTCATCCACATGTTCTGGATATCAAAACACACTAAACTCGTAATTCATTTCGAGCCCACGTCTAAAGCCTTGGCCTCGCCGGAGCTGTTCATGGCTAGCCGTGCTTCGGCGGTTCGGTTGATTTCAGCCCGCGCGTCGGGGTTGGTCTGCATGAACCGCTCGAAATCGGCCTTACGCAGCATCAGAAGCTGGCAATAGCTGAGAGCCACAACATCGGCCTGGCGCGGCCGGCCGGACAGCAGTGCCATCTCGCCAAAGAACTCGCCGGTGCCAAGACGCACCGCCTGGTCTGCGAGCCTGACTTCGACGGCTCCCGAGGCGATAAAGAATACCGCATCGCCCCGCTCACCCTTGTGGACGATACAGTCGCTCGGCGCGACAAAGCGCGGCTGCAGCAGCCTGCATACGCGATTGAGCTGCTGCTCGTCGAGATTGGCGAGGAGGCCGAGGCGTTTGACCAGCTGATGCCTGTCGAGACCAATATCGAAGCGCGGTCGCCCATTGGCCGCGCGGGTGCGAACGGCATTTCGCTTCAAATTGTCGTAGATTTCGCGAGGGATCAGGCCCTCTTCATGAAGGCTTTGGTACCGTCTCATTTCCCGTCGGAGGGTCGACTGGCGAAGAAAACGCGTTTCGAGCTCCGAAACATATTCCGGATACTGCCGCCGCAACGCATCGAGAGCGCTTACGACGGCCAGCCGTCGCCGCCCAACGATCTGACGGCACAGGCGTGCAATTCGGTCTCCAAACAGCGGCGAGATTTGTCGATCGTTAAAAGCGACGAGACGCTCGATCATGAACCGCATAATCAGCAGGTGCTCCACTCTGTCGGCGAGCCGGTCCTCGAGCAGCCCGACCACGCCGAAGCGCCGGTGTAGAAAATAAGCGATGCGCAGCCCGCGCTTTGGCGCGAGGGCGGCCTCTCCCACCCGCTGGTAACCGAGCCTTCCGTCGCTGCGGGCGCCATCGGCCAGACCATCGGCGTTTGTGAGGAGGATCTGGACAGCGGCCGGGGATGCGATCCGATCGCTCAGCATATCCAGCGCCAACACGCGCTCCTGGTTGGCGAGGGCAACAAGTGCAATCGCAACGCGGTCGCGCTCGGTTAGGCCGGCCGCCACCCCCGGTTCGGATTTCGTCTCGACGACCCCTGTGTCATAAGGGGCGACGACTTGCTCCACTGTCGACTGGGGGATTTGATGGCGGTCCGCGATCTCCTGCGCAGCTCGGCGCGCTTCGGCATGGGAAAGCGCCAGGATGAGGTCGCGCAGCGCGTGATCACGAGCAGACAAGCGATCCAGCCCAAGCACGCCGATCACCGCACGCAACGTCGTGCCGTTGACGAACAGCGTGAATAACACGAAACCCGTTGCCAGCACCCCCACGAAGCGCTGAGCGTCCCGGGGTATCATGGCGTTCTCGGTCACTGCCAAAGCCAGCACCACGGTCAGTGCACCGCGCAGGCCGCCCCAGATCATCGCCAGTTTGTATCCGACATCTATGCGTTGAGTCAGGCCGAGGCGCTCGAACGGCGGCACCAGCACGAACAGCGCGAAGGCGCGGGCACCGAACGCGGCGGCAATAGTCACCAGCAGCAGAAATAGTTCGCGAAAACCGATTGCAGTCAGAAGCCGCGGTACCAGGATCGACGCGAGCACAAAGATCAAAGAACGCGCCCAGAATGCGACTTGTTCCCATAGGTCGACGAGGAATGACCAGTTCTCTGGCGCAATGCGGGCGCGCCCAAGGGCACTCACGGTCAAGCCGGTTCCCAACACCGCGATTACCCCCGACACATGGAACAGGTGTTCGGCGGCAATGAACACCAGATAGGCAAAGGCCAGCGATAAAGTAGCCTCGGCGAGCCGATCATCGCCGAGCTGTGGCACGACCCATAGGAACACACGGCCGGCAAGAAATCCGGCCACCCCGCCCCCTGCGAACGCGACGAAGAACTCGATGAGTCCACCCAGGATGTCGGGCTGGCGCCCGGCGAGGATCATACCGAGGAGCACAACGAACAGAGCAATCGCCGCCGCGTCGTTGAGAAGTGCCTCCCCCTCGACGAGCCGCGTCAGCCGCGTGGGCGCGCCGACATCGCGAAAGATCGCGATGACCGCTGCCGGGTCTGTCGTTGCCACGGTTGCACCGAGCAGCAGGCAAACCGTTAGAGGCATCCGCGCGAGCGGCCAAAGCGCCAGTCCGACCACCGCCATCGTTATGATCGTTGCGATGATGGCGAGCAACAGTATCGCCGCGGCGTCCTCGATGGTTCGCCTCACATCGGTGACGATCCCCGCCTCAAACACGAGCAGCGGCAGAAAGATGTGGATGAAGGCGGCCGAACTGACCGGCAGTTCGGCAAAGAGGCCGACGGCGGTGTCGACCGGGTCCGCCAGCCCCAATTGGCTGAAGACGGCCGGGAATACGCCGATACCCACACCTACGGCGGCGAGGAGAATTGAGGCGGGCAACCGCAAGCGGGTCGCAAGCGGCTGACATATCCCGACAATTGCGAGCAAGCCCGCAACGACGAGGAGGACTAGGGTGATATCCAGCATAACCACAAGTGATTTTGCGAATGAACGAATCCCACAAATCGAGATCGCGATACCAGCCATCGTTTTGGTCGGATCATACCGGCGGAATGCCGACTCCGCCAGGATAACCGGCGGCATAGCCGGAGTGTGCATTTCCTTCCCGTGACCCCTCTATGGCCTCTATATTTTCCTCGGTTATGAGTGTTGGGTCTCCACGAGGAGATCTCACAAGTCAGCGCCCCGGTCTACATGGATTCTATATGTCTTCTTCTCCATGTTATCGGTACACGGTAGCCAAGCGTAACGGCGGCTCGCCATGAGCTGCTCAGGAACCTCCGCCGCGGAGATTGATGTGACCGATCTTGTCGACATCGCCATTCCGTTCAATGCGCGTGCAGCCGCCGAGGCCTTGGGTCTCAAGGTCGAGCGCTGCATCACTAACGGATCCTGGGTTCGCCGCCTACCTCGCGACGAGGCGGAAATCGTAGCCGCGTGCCTTAGCGATTACGGCTTCACGGTGCGGATCCGCGACAAAGCGGGCTAGAGCGACGGAGCCGACGACGGTCGCCAAAATCACCCAGTTTAGAGGGCTTATAATACGACCGGGCAAGGCCGCCTAGTATGCTTATAGCCTTTCCTCCTTCACAGTACCCGGGCGAATGATATGAGCGACATTGGCAAAGCCGGACTCTACGAGTCGTGGACCGAAGAAAGCGCGGACACTGACCGCCCACTCATTGGCTCCCAATCTGAGCCTGCTTATCGGCTCCGCCGTGATTCTGTTCCTGTTGACGGGAATCAAGACAAGAAGCTGGCCGGCAGGCTATTTACCATCCGGTGCTGCCGGCTTCTGCAGCGAGTTACGAAAGTGCCTCGGATATACTGCGAGACATCAGAGGCAAACGCACGCCGGCCAGGCGCGCCAGGCGTCATGGAAATGGGCGCTTCGCTGAGGATCGCGGCCATTCACCTCCGAAACGGCGCCGAGTTCGCTGTCCCTCTCGATGCCGAGAGCGAGGCTCACCTGCAGTGCTGCCTCGAAGGCTCGAGCGACACGCCCCGCTTTGCCTGGTTCGAGACCACCGAGACCTGTTTGGTTGGGCTCAACATGGCTCAGGTGAACGCAGTCTTCTGGCATCATCCGAATACCATGACGCCCAAGCCGACCGATTGGGACCATGATGAGCTGATCGTCCACTTCGCCGACCGGGAAACGATTTCAATTCACCACATCTCCGAAGACCGGATTAGGCGGTTGCAGGAGGCCACATTGTCGAAGCACCGTGCGACCGCCTTCCATACGGTTCGAGGACAGCACGACGACCCTGTGTCGATCGGCCTCGAGAATGTAACTCACATCACGATGCCTGCCGTTTGGATACCTCTCAGAACTTGATTTTCGAAAGATCGATAAGGCCAGTGCGGTGTTCCGGTGTCATCGTCCTGCGAGCTGATGAAGGGTCCCGCGGTACCGGAGCTGCTGCCGGCTGCGCAGTGGACTCAGCTGCGGGTGGGTGACGTCGTGATCGGTATCGCAAAACTCAGACGAAAAAGACTCACCCCCTCAGTTGGGGATGTCCCGGTCGATGTTGAAATAGGAGGGTCGGCGTTGCCCGCCTTGAGCCGGTAGGCTCGGGGTGCTGACTCCACGAAGAAGGCAACGCCATGAAGAGGAATATCACGCGCCCGGTGTCGGATGCGACGGCGC
>DATBHB010000083.1:0-39606 GCA_036557705.1 Xanthobacteraceae bacterium | reverse complement strand
CCAGCACTGCCAACAGTTCCGCACGGCAATCGTCGGCGCATTGCCGGAACGTCTTGGATTTCGCCGCTTCGAGCGCCCGCGCGGTCTTCTCTGCACGCTTGGCGTCTATCGGGTCGATGCCATCTAGCAGCTTGAGGTGCGCGGCACGGGCGCGATCCCGCGCCGTCTTGAGGTCTACGAGCCAGATCGGCCCGAGACCTGCCCAGCGTTCCTTACCGTCGCGCTGGTAGCGCAGCAGCCACGATTTGACCCCGTCCTTGGTAATTTGCAGACAAAGCCCCTTGACCAGCCCGTCGCGGTACCGGCCGGGCCGTACTAAGCCCGCAATCTTCTTGGAAGTGAGTGCCATTGGATTTTCCCCCGTTTTGGCCAACCCCGTTTCGACCCCCGGTTTAGCTCCCGGTGGGCAACGGTTCTTATAGGCGCTTAACGGGCAGAATGAAAGTGAAAAGTTACGATGAAATAAGGGTTTTATGCACCATCACCGGGTCTCTCCGGGCGTTAGCGGGCCGCCCTAACGGGGCCCACCTGACCGCTTCCCATTGGCTTTACCGCCATCAGTGCAGTCCGCTGGTTTCGGCGACCGCCGCTCGCAGCGCCCGCACGACATAGACGCGGACAAGCTCGCGTTTGTACGCCGCCGAGCCTTGGGCATCGGCAATCACTTGCGCCTCTTGCGCGGCGGCATCGCCCGCCCGGCGCAGCGAGGCTTCATCGAGGCCGCAGTCGCGCAGGACTCCTTCGGCTTGCAAAAGCCGAGCCGGCTTCTCGCTCGCAGCACTGATCACGACGCGGGGATCCTTCATGCTCTTTCGATCGCCATCAATCGAGACTGCTACCCCGAGCGCCGGCCAATCATGCACCGCGCGCGTCGTGCATTTGAGATAGGCGGAGCGCCGGCGGCCCTGATCGGGGACCATCACCGCGCTGATCAATTCATCCTTGCCGAGCACCGTTTCGAAATAGCCCGAGAGCAGCTCTTCGGCAGCGATGGTGCGTTCGCCGCTGCGGCTCGCCGCCGTCACCCCCGCGCCGAGCGCGATGAGTACCGGCGGCAGATCCATATGCGGGTCGGCATGCGCAAGATGTCCGCCGATCGTCGCCACATTGCGTACGCGGATGTTTGAGAGCGTGCGCAAAGTTCGGGTGATGACCGGCGCATGCGCCCGGACCGCCGCCGAACGTTCGATGTCGGCGAGCGGCGTCATCGCGCCTATCCGCAGCTCGCCAGCCGGGGTGGATTCGATTGCGTCGAATCCCGCGAGCTTGCGCAGGCTCACGAGCCTTGTCGGCCGAAACACGCAGGCCTTCATCATCAGCATCAGCGCGGTGCCGCCGGCGATCGGGCGGACGGAACCATCATCCGGATCGAGCATCGCAAGCGCCTCCGGCAGCGTTTCCGGCTCGGCAATATCAAACGGCGTCATGGCTGGGCAGCTTCTGATGCTTTGGCGTTGAATGCCGCAGCCAGCCGGGCGGCGAACTGCTTCTCCATTTCGCGTGCCTTCGAGCGCAGCACCGGCTGCCCAAGACTGCCGAGCTTTCCGGTGAGTGCCGCATCGACTGCATAATCAATCCGGGTGCCCTCGCCCGCATCACTCAAGGTCGTGCGCGAGGTGGCAGTCATGCGCCCGACGACTCCGAGCGGCGTTCCTTCGACCTTGGCCTCGATCTCGCGCGGCGCCTCCGCGCGCGTGAGTTCGACCGTTACTTTGAAGGTGAATTTCATATAGGCGACTTTGGTTTCGAATGTCGCCGAGTAACGATCGGGCGCGATCTCGGCAAGATCGCGCACCCCATCGAGGCAGGAGGCGAAAAAGCGGGCGTCGCGCAGCGCCGCGAACACGGCCGGGCGCGGCGCGTTTACTGTCAGTTCGCCGGTAAATTTCATTTCAGCCGGTCTCGAATCTTGGCGACGCCGGCCTTTGCGCAGTTGTCGTCGAGGTTGGCGCCGGGAGCGCCGCTGGCGCCGATCGCTCCAATGGTCTCATTGCCGAGCTTGATGACGACGCCGCCGCCGAAGAACATCACATGCGGCAGTTTGGCGAGTGGCGCGATCGAATCCTCGCCCTTCGCCCGCTGTGCGAGCGTAATCGTGTCGTTCTTGAACGAGACGCTGGTATAGGCCTTGTCATGGGCGCTATCGAGCGTGTGGATACCGGCGCCGTCGCCGCGAACCGCGGCAATGATGGCTCCGTCGGCATCGAGCACGACCGCGGTTTCCGTGTAGCCCTGCTTTGCGCATGCGGCAATCGCTTCGCTGGCGGCTTCGACCGCCAGCGCCGCCGGAATGCGATGGGTCGGCAAGGTATCGGCGCCGCAAGGCGCCGAACCGATTGCGGCCATAACGGCGAAGCTCGTTGCGTACAGAAGTTTCATGGGGGTTCCTCCATTTGCCTCATTGACTGCGGGATAAAGGACATCCGCCGCGCGCGAGCGCAAGTGGATTTCGAGGCGCGGCATGCTGACACTCCCGCTGCAGCCGGTCCGCGCGTGCAGGTGGACCATGGACCATCTGGCCGTGGGCAAAATCGGCTGCGGTGCGGTGCTGCGAGCCCGTCATCTGTGTTGCTGGACCCATTGCCGTCCGTCATAAGCGAAGCTAAATTGAAATTGATGAGGCAGATCCTGAACGACGTCGAGGCAAGTAAGGTGAGCGAAGAATTGCGCCGGCGCGGGATACCGCCGGCTCAGCGATTGCGGGTGGTCGTTGAGAGCATCGATGTAGCCGAGCCCTCTCTGACGGCAATCAATGCCGCGGGAGGCGCGTTTGATTGGTTGGCCGAAGAGCCCGACCTGTACAGCGATGCCGACTTGGTCGAGCGTTTCCGTTCGTGACCGGAATTCCATTCGGGGCGATCGTTCTGACCGATTTCCCTTTTACCGATCTGAGCGCCGCAAAGCGCCGTCCAGCGCTTGTCATTTCCACTGATAACGATCGCCGGATAGACGTGGTGGTTGCCTACATCACCTCGATTGCTCGTACCGATCGTGACGCTATGCCGATAGCGCCGACAACTAAGAACGGACTTAAGGTGCCCTCACTTGTCCGCTTCGATAAAATCGCGACGATCAACAAGGACATTGTCGCCGGCCGCATTGGTGATGCGGAGCCGATCTGGTTGGCTGACGCACGGACGGTGTTCTTTGGCGTGTTCGGGTTCGGGAGCCCCGACGATCATTAACGTGGCTCAGGAAGAAATCCTGATTGTGATATTTCGACGCCGCAAACGGATAGCCGGCGTCGCTCCGGCTTGTTGCGGTGATCCTCGTTGACACTCTCACAGCTGCCCCATTAGGTAACGCTGGTTTGAACATCCGGTTGGGCTCACGCGAGAATAGGCATGAAAATCCTGGTGCCGGTGAAACGAGTCGTCGACAAGGACATCAAGATCCGCGTCAAGAGCGACGGCTCAGGCGTCGAACTTGCCAATGTCAAAATGTCGATGAACCCTTTCGACGAGATCGCGGTGGAGGAGGCGATCAGGCTCAAGGAAAAGGGGCAGGCAAGTGAAATTATCTGCGTGTCCATCGGCCCGCAGCAGGCGTCGGAGACCATTCGCGCCGCGCTCGCCATGGGCGCCGACCGCGGCATTCTGGTCAAGGCCGAGCAGCCGGTCGAGCCGCTCGCGGTGGCGAAGATTCTCAAAGCCATCGTCGATCAGGAGAAGCCGGGGCTCGTGATCATGGGCAAGCAGGCTATCGACGACGATTGCAACCAGACCGGGCAGATGCTCGCAGCGCTCGCCGGCTGGCCGCAGGGCACCTTCGCATCGAAATTGTCCATCGAGGGCGAGAGCGTCCTCGTCACCCGCGAGGTTGACGGCGGCCTGCAAACGGTGCGGCTCAAGGGGCCGGCGATCGTTACCACCGATCTGCGCCTCAACGAGCCGCGCTATGCAAGTCTGCCCAACATCATGAAGGCAAAGAAAAAGCCGATCGAGGACAAGTCGCCGCAAGCCTATGGGGTCGATGTCGCGCCGCGCCTCGAAGTGCTCAAGACCGTCGAGCCACCGCGCCGCAAGGCCGGCGTCAAGGTCAAGACGGTCGCCGAACTGGTCGACAAGCTCAAGAACGAGGCGGGCGTGATTTGATGGCCACTCTCCTGTTTGCCGAGCACGACAACAAGTCGCTCAAGGACTCGACCAGCAAGGCGCTCACCGCCGCCAAGGCGCTCGGTGGCGAGGTTGACGTGCTGGTCGCGGGGCTCGGCTGCCGCGCCGTCGCGGACGCCGCCGCGAGACTCGACGGCGTGAGAAAAGTGCGTCTCGCAGAGAGCGCATCCTACCAACACATGCTCGCCGAGCCGCTTGCCGCGCTTATCGTGTCGCTCGCAGGCGGATACGACGCGATCGTGTCGGCCGCTACGACAACGGGCAAAAACCTCATGCCGCGCCTCGCCGCGCTTCTCGATGTGATGCAGGTGTCCGACATCGTGAGCGTCGTCGCGCCCGATACCTTCGAGCGGCTGATCTACGCCGGCAACGCCGTGCAGACCGTGCGCGCCAAAGATAAGATCAAGGTGATCACCGTTCGCACCGCAGCCTTCCAGGCGACGGGCGAAGGCAACAGCGTGGCCCCGGTTGAAGCCGTAACCGCTGCCGCCGATCCCGGCATTTCCTCGTTTGTGAGCGAGGAGCTGTCGAAATCGGAACGTCCAGAACTCACCTCGGCCAGGATCATCGTCTCGGGCGGACGCGCCATGCAGAGCCGGGAGAATTTTAGCAAATACATCGAGCCCGTTGCCGACAAGCTGGGCGCCGCGGTCGGCGCCTCGCGAGCGGCGGTCGATGCCGGCTACGCGCCGAACGACTGGCAGGTCGGGCAGACCGGCAAGGTGGTGGCGCCCGATCTTTATGTGGCGGTCGGGATTTCCGGTGCGATCCAGCATCTCGCCGGCATGAAGGATTCCAAGGTCATTGTGGCCATCAACAAGGACGAGGACGCCCCGATTTTCCAGGTAGCTGATTACGGCCTGGTCGCCGATCTCTATAAGGCCATGCCCGAATTCGCGCAGGAGCTGGGAAAGATCGGAAAGTAACGTGAGCGTACGGCGCTGTAGGGTGGGCAAAGGTGCGCGTTGCGATAGCCCGACCGTGTGCACACATCGCCGGCGCGCCTTTGCCCACGCTGTCGGGCGCCGCGGAAGTCGACCGCGTGGGCAAAATCGCTCTGACGGCTTGCCCCACGTTAAGGCGGCGCAGGCGATTTTGCCCACCCTACCGGAGTGCTACGGCTCCTACACCGCCGCTGTGGCGCGGCGTGACGGATCGGGCTAGAACAGCGGCCGGTTGGGGGAACGGAAGCGACGATTTGCGCTCCGGCATCAAGTTAGACAGGCAAAATGGCATTCAACATCAAAAAGGTCGGCGTCATCGGAGCCGGTCAGATGGGCAGCGGCATCGCGCATGTGTGCGCGCTCGCCGGCTTCGAGGTGAAGCTCAACGACGTCACCAGTGATCGCATCAAGGCCGGCATCGCTACCATCAACGGAAATATGGCGCGACAGGTACGCAAAGCTACGATCACCGAAGAGCAGCGGCAGAACGCTCTCAAGCACATCGGCGTGGCTGAGGATTACGAAGCGTTTGGCGATTGCGATCTTGTAATCGAGGCGGCGACCGAGAAAGAGGAGATCAAGCGCGCAATTTTCGGCAGGCTCTGCGCCGCTCTAAGGGCCGACGCCATCATCGGCACCAACACGTCCTCGATTTCGATTACCCGGCTTGCCGCGGCGACCGACCGGCCCGAGCGTTTCATCGGCATCCATTTCATGAATCCGGTACCGCTGATGGAGCTGGTCGAACTCATCCGCGGCATTGCCACCGAGGATTCGACCTTCGAAGTCACCAAACATTTCGTCGGCAAGCTGGGCAAGACCATTGCGGTAGCGGAGGATTTCCCGGCCTTTATCGTCAATCGCGTGCTGATGCCGATGATCAACGAGGCGATCTATACGCTCTATGAAGGAGTCGGCAATGTCGAGGCGATCGACACCGCAATGCGGCTGGGTGCGCATCATCCGATGGGACCGCTCGAGCTTGCCGATTTCATCGGCCTCGACACCTGCCTCTCCGTGATGCAGGTGCTGCACGATGGGCTTGCCGATTCGAAATACCGGCCCTGCCCGCTGCTGGTGAAATACGTCGAAGCCGGCTGGCTCGGCCGCAAGACCGAGCGCGGCTTCTACGATTACCGCGGCGCCAAACCGGTGCCCACGCGGTAGCCCGGATTAAGTGATCGCGCCCGCTATATCCCGCCGGAACGACCACTTCACAGCGATCACGTAATCCGGGAGATCCCGGATATCGCGGCGCGTTGGCAGCGCGTTGCAAATGGAATCAAGCGCCGCGATATCCGGGCTACAGGGGTGACGTAGCCCGGATTACGTGATCGCGCCGCGATGTTCGGCGCAACGAACCACTTCACAGCGATCACGTAATCCGGGGACCTCCCGGATATCGCGGCGTGATTTCTCCAGCTAACTTGCAAACGGTGGGGGGAGCGCCGCGATATCCGGGCTACTCTCCCAGCGCGGCCTTGATCAGCTTCACCCCGTCGTCGCTCGCCCATTCGGCGGGGCCGGCGATGGCGCCGATCTCGCAACGCGCCGGATCGACGAGAAGCGTCGTCGGCATGCCGAAGGCAAGCCCGATGAGCTTGAGATCCTGAAAAACCTTGGCGCTCGGATCGGCATAATAACCGAGCCGCCGAATCCCGACCTCGCGGAGCCAATTGCGCGGCTTCTCCGGCTCGCGGGTATCGATGTTGACTGCCACGACCTCGAAAGACGCCCCGCCGAGCTCGGCCTGGAGCGCGTCGAGCGCAGGCATTTCCTTGCGGCATGGTACGCACCAGGTGGCCCACAGGTTGAGAAGCACGGTGCGGCCGCTCCAATCAGCCAGCGTCTTTTGTGCGCCGGAGTCGTCGTGAAAGGCGAGATCGGGGATGCGCAGCGGCTTGTCGGCAACCGTCACCGCCGCGACTTCGCCCCGCGCGAACGGCGCAGCGCGCTTGGCCGCCTTGAGCGCGGGCTCGCAGCCCCCGTCTGCGGCCGGATTGCCTAGGAATGTGCCGATCCCGTATACCGCGGCGAGCCCGACGGCAACGCCGGCCAAGACGCCAGCTCCGGCCACGACGAGACGCCGTCTGCCGTTGCCGTTGCGTTCTGTGGGCTGCTGCGCTGCGGTCATGGTCGGCGTCACCTCGGCGGATCAGGTCATGAACAACAAGATGTGGGGCGGGCGTTTCAGCGACAAGCCCGACGTCATCATGGAGGAAATCAATGCCTCCATCGATTTCGACCGGCACCTCTACCGCCAGGATATCGCCGCGAGCAAGGCCCATGCGACGATGCTGTCCAAGCAAGGCATCATTACCACGCAGGATGCCGCCGCCATCAATCACGGCCTCGAGACGATCCTCTCGGAAATCGAGAGCGGCACGTTCAAGTTCAGCCGGGCGCTCGAGGACATCCACATGAACGTGGAGAGCCGGCTTGCCGAACTTGTAGGGCCGGCGGCAGGACGCCTGCATACGGCGCGCTCGCGCAACGATCAGGTTGCGACGGATTTCCGGCTTTGGGTGAGGAGCACGATTGACGCCATCGACACTGCGCTTGCGTCCTACCAGCAGGCACTCGCCGAAAAAGCGCTGGCGCAGGCCGCCACCGTCATGCCCGGCTTCACCCATTTACAGGCCGCGCAACCGGTGACCTTCGGCCATCATCTGCTCGCCTATGTGGAGATGACGGCGCGCGACCGCGGCCGGTTTCGGGATGCGCGGGCCCGCCTCAATGAATGCCCGCTCGGTGCCGCCGCACTCGCCGGCACTTCGTTTCCAATCAATCGCGAAATGACCGCAAACGCGCTCGGTTTCGAGCGGCCGATGGCAAACTCGCTCGATGCCGTCTCGGACCGCGATTTCGTGCTCGAAACGCTCGCCGCGGCGGCCATCACGGCCGTGCACCTCTCGCGCTTTGCCGAGGAGATCGTGATCTGGTGTTCGCCGCTCTCGGGGCTTGTGCTCCTCTCGGATCGGTTCACGACCGGCTCCTCGATCATGCCGCAGAAGCGCAATCCGGACGCCGCCGAGCTGGTCCGCGCCAAAGCCGGCCGCATCGTCGCCGCCCTGCAAGGTCTTCTGGTTGTGATGAAGGGACTGCCGCTCGCCTATCAGAAGGATATGCAGGAGGACAAAGAGGGCACGATGGATGCCCTCTCCGCGCTCTTACTCTCGATATCCGCCATGACCGGCATGGTGCGCGACATGGTCCCTGACGCGGCGCGGATGCGTCAAGCGGCCGAGAGCGGCTATTCGACCGCAACCGACCTCGCCGACTGGCTGGTAATCAAGCTCAAATTGCCGTTTCGGGACGCGCACCGGATCACCGGCCGCATTGTGGCGAAGGCGGCGTCGGATAACCTGCCTCTGCATGAATTGCCGCTGCACGAAATGCAGCGGATCGAGCCGCGAATCACCAAGGACGTATTCGCAGGGCTTTCGGCCGAGAACTCAGTGAAAAGCCGAACCAGCCATGGCGGCACCGCCCCCAAGCACGTTCGCCGCGAGGCCACGCGCTGGCTGAAAATGCTCACCCGCGAGCGCGGATAGCCATGCTCTCGCCTTGTCGCCGTGATCTGCTATGGTGATCGCGGAGGGCTGGGGGACGTGATTTCTCGCTTGCCAAACCGCCTGGGCGCCATTCTCGCGCTTGTGGGCACGGTGGCGGTATTCGGTTGTGGGCGCAAGGCCGGCCTTGACCCGCCGCCGGTCGCGTCGATTTCCCAGCCCGTTGAAGGCGCGCCGGTGCAAGCCGATGCGAGCCAATCTGGATCGCCGGCGGCTCAGCCCAAGGCGGAGCCGATGTTCGGACCCGACGGCAAGCCGATCGCGCCGAAGACTGGCGAAAAGAAATGGACGCCTCTCGACTGGCTACTCAACTAATCTTACTGCGTCATGAACCGCTTCGTAGGGTGTGCAACGCCGCGGCACGGGCCGACCGCGTGCGCAAAATCGCCATGGCGCCCACAGCGCGTCGAAGACGCGCGTAAACGCGCTGATGGCGCACGCCGTCAGACCTCGACACGCGATTTTGCACACCCTACAGGAGTTTATGACGCAGTAAGACTAAGTAGCCGAATCCGCAATGCACTACTTTGATTACCGCGCCGGCGTGCTGCACGCCGAAGCGGTCAGTCTCGAGGAGATCGCCGCCGCGGTTGGAACGCCGTTTTACTGTTACTCGACTGCGACGCTCGAACGCCATTATCAGGTGTTTGCCGAAGCCTTCGCGGACGTGCCCGCGCTCGTCTGCTACGCCATGAAGGCGAATTCCAACCAGGCAGTGATCGAAACCCTCGCGAAACTCGGGGCGGGCGCCGATGTGGTTTCGGAGGGCGAACTCAAGCGGGCACACGCGGCCGGCGTCTCCCCGGATAAGATCATGTTCTCGGGCGTCGGCAAGACGCCGCGCGAACTCGCGCTGGCCATCGATGCGGGAATCCTGTGCATCAATGTCGAGTCCGAGCCGGAACTCGAACTGCTCTCTTCGATCGCGGCCGGCAAGGGCCGCACCGCCGACATTTCATTGCGGGTCAATCCCGATATCGACGCCCGCACTCACGCCAAGATCGCCACCGGAAAATCCGAGAACAAGTTCGGCATTCCGATCAGTCGCGCGCGCTCCGTCTATGCGCGGGCCGGCAAGCTCCCTGGCGTCCGGGTTGCCGGCGTCGATATGCACATCGGCAGCCAGATCACGGAACTCGCGCCATTCGACGATGCTTTTGCGCTCTTGTCGGATTTTGTGCGGATGCTGCGGGCGGACGGTCACGCTATCGAGCACATCGATCTTGGCGGCGGCCTTGGCATCCCCTATCGCGAGGACGATGAGCCGCCGCCGCATCCGGAAGCCTATGCGGCGATGGTCAAGCGGGCGACCCGCGATCTCGGCTGCAAGCTCATTTTCGAGCCCGGCCGGCTGCTTGTTGGCAACGCCGGAATTCTGGTCACGCGCGTCCTCTATCTCAAGGAAGGCGAGGCCAAGACCTTCGTCATCGTCGATGCCGGGATGAACGACTTGATTCGCCCGACCCTTTATGAGGCGCATCATGAGGTCCGCGACGTCCGGCGGCCGGCGCCCGCGACGCGCCGGATCACGGCCGACATTGTTGGACCGGTCTGTGAGTCCGGCGATTTTTTGGCCCTCGGCCGAAGCATGGCTGCTCCGCAACCGGGTGATCTCCTCGCCGTCATGTCCACGGGGGCCTATGGGGCGGTTCAGGCCGGCACCTATAATACCCGCGCCCTCGTGCCCGAAGTGCTTGTTCGCCAAGGCGAATGGGCCGTCGTGCGGCCGCGCCTCGAGGTTGATGACCTTATTGGGCTCGACCGCCGGCCAAAATGGCTGTGAAATCTTGTTGAACCCTCTGCCATTGCCATCGTTCTAGTCGGGTGTGCCTTTAGAATTTACCGAGTGGCAGAGTTCCTGATGCGTGCTAGGATAGTGGAACTTCGATGAACCGATTTTTTGGAGACGGACTTGGCCGAGCAGGGCACCGACAATCCAGTAACCGAGCGAGCACCTGTCGCCGATAGCAGCGATGCGCGGCTGGCGCGAGCGCTCGCTCGCGCACGCTGGTCGATCCTGTGGGAACGGCTGTGGCCGGCTTTGGCCACGATCGCCACGGCAGGTGGGTTATTCCTGGTATTATCCTGGCTCGGTGTCTGGCTCTGGTTGCCGCCGATCGGGCGGGCCATCGGGGTGGGCGCGCTATTCCTGCTGACTGCTGCCGCGTTCGCGCCGCTCCTCATGGTGCGCATGCCAAGCAGCATGGAAGGGCTGCGCCGGCTTGATCGCAATACCGGGCTGCCGCACCGTCCGGCGACCGCGATTGCCGACGAACTGGCGGCTGACAGCAGCGACCAGGTCTCGGTTGCGCTGTGGCGCGCTCACGTCGAGCGGGCATTGCGGGCGACGAAAACCCTCAAGGCCGGACTGCCGGTGCCGCGCCTTGCGTTGCGCGATCCCTATGCGGTGCGCGCCCTGGTGCTGGTGCTGTTCATCGCCACGTTTTTTGCCGCGGGCGATGACCGCCTGCGCCGGATCGCCGCCGCTTTCGACTGGAAGGGCGTGGTCGCGCCGGCCAATTTCCGTATCGATGCCTGGGTGAGTCCGCCGCCCTATACCGGCAAGCCGCCCATCGTGCTTGCAGGGCTGCGGCCGGGCGAATCGCTGCCTCCAGCAGCATCGACCCTGACGGTGCCGGCTGGCAGCATCTTCGTCGTGCGCGCCAGTGGAGGCGTAGAACTCGACGTCGTCACGTCAGGCGGCCTGACCGAGCCCAAGGGCGACGACAAGGATGGCAAGGACAATGGGAAAGCCGCATCCAAGCCGAGGCCTGCCTCGGGCGGAGCGGACGAGCGCCGCCTTGTCATCAGCGATTCCGGCTCCGCCACCGTTCGCAGCGTGGTCGCCAGCGATCTGATTTGGCACTTCAATGCGATCCCGGACAACCCGCCGACCATTGCGCTCACCAAAGATCCCGAATGGGATGCGCGCGGGGTTTTGCAGCTCTCCTACAAAGTGGAGGACGATTACGGGGCCGTCGGCGCGCAGGCACGCTTCAAGCTCAAGGACTACGCCGGAACGAACGGACAGCCGCCCAGGCCGCTTTATGAGGCGCCTGAGACGCCGCTGTCGCTGCCGCAGGCGCGCACCAAGAGCGGTACCGGGCAAACCACGAAGGATCTCACCGAGCATCCCTGGGCCGGCGCCGATGTTGCGATGACGCTCACTGCACGCGATGAGGCCGGGAACGAGGGATCGAGCGAGCCATTCGAATTCCGTCTTCCCGAGCGTCCGTTCACCAAACCGATGGCGCGCGCCCTGGTCGAGCAGCGGCGCATCCTTGCGCTCGATGCCGAGGCACAGGCGCGCGTGCTCAATGCACTCGACGCGCTCGCGCTGGCGCCCGAAAGGTTCAAGATCGAGACCAATGTTTATCTCGGTTTGCGCTCGATCTATTGGCAGCTGGCGCAGGCCAAGACCGACGATCAGATGCGCGACGTGGTTTCCCGCATGTGGGACATGGCCGTCGATATCGAGGACGGCAATCTCTCGGATGTGGAGGCGGCGCTGCGCAACGCGGAAGAACAGTTGCGCCAGGCCCTGGAGCGTGGCGCGAGCGATGAGGAGATCAAGAAACTTACCGACGAGCTGCGCGCTGCACTCGACAAATTCCTCCAGGCGCTTGCCGATCAGCTGCGCCGTAATCCGCAACAGCTGAGCCGGCCGCTCGATCGCAATGCGCGCCAGCTCACCTCGCGCGATCTGCAGAACATGATCGATCGCCTGGAGCAGATGGCTCGCTCCGGCGCCAAGGATGCCGCGCGCCAGATGCTCCAGGATCTGCAAGCGATGCTCGATAACCTGCAGATGGGAATGGCGCAGCAGGGCCAGGGCGACGATGACGATCAGGCGATGAACGATCTCAATCAGCTTGGCGAAATGATCCAGCGCCAGCAGCAGCTGCGCGACCGCACCTTCCAGCAGGGCCAGGACCGGCGTCGGCAGCGCGGCCAGCAAGGCCAGCGTGGACAACGACAGCAGGGCCAGCAGGGCCAGCAGGGCCAACAGGGTCAGCAGGGCCAGCAGGGTCAGCAGGGTGACGATCAGCAGGGAATGGGCGACCTGCAACAGGAACAGCAGGCGCTGCTTGATCAACTCAACAAGCTGACGGAGGAGCTCAAGAAGCGCGGTCTGGGACAACAGGGGCAACAGGACGGTCAGCAGGGTCAACGGGGGCAGCAAGGACAGCGTGGGCAGCAAGGCCAGCGTGGCCAACAGGGCCAGCGTGGCCAACAGGGCCAGCGCGGGCAACAGGGCCAGCAGGGTCAGGGCGATATGGGGGATCAGCTCGGCGAGGCGGGCGAAGCCATGGGCCAAGCCGAAGGCCAACTCGGGCAAGGCGACGCCGACAGCGCGGTCGATTCGCAGGGCCGGGCTCTCGACGCGCTGCGGCGAGGCGCCCAGAGCCTCGCCCAGTCCATGCAACAGCAGCAAGGCATGGGAATGATGGGCCCCGGGCCCGGCCGGCCGGGCCGGATGGGACCGGCGCGGTCGCAGCAGGACACCGACCCGCTGGGCCGGCCATTGCGCGGCCGCGATTACGGCGACGACGCCACCGTCAAGGTGCCGGGCGAAATCGACGTGCAGCGAGCCCGGCGCATTCTTGAAGAGCTTCGCCGTCGATTCGGCGAGACCTTCCGTCCTCAGCTCGAGCTCGACTACATCGAGCGTCTGTTGCAGGACTTCAACTGAGCCGGCGATCTAATCGATAGGCCGGGTTACTGCATAAGAAGCTGTGTAGGGTGGGCAAAGGCGCGACGCGCTCTGGCGCGTGCGCCGTGCCCACGCGGGGCGCGGACGCGTGGGCACGGCGCTCTTTTTACGTGCGGCACGGCTCGTGCGTGTGGACCGCGCCTTTGCCCACGCTACGGAACCTCTTCTGACAGGGCGAGATTAGCGGCCCGCCGATGCCCAATTGTAACAACCTCGGCCGCGCGCTAACCGCCCGCCCTACTGAGCCGCGAAGCAATAGAGCAGTCCGTTGCCGCCCGTCGCGATGAGGTCGGGCTGGCTGCAGCCGCGGGACATGTGAGCCGCATTCCAGGAATGCTGGTAGATCGTGTCCGCGCCGCCTCTGCGGTCCACGTGACCGAGCATGGCGCTGCCGAAATTGCTGCTGGTCCAGTTGTTGCAGGTGAGGTTGAGGTTTCCTGGCCAGGCCCGCCCATCCATGGTCGAGCCGGTCAGAATGTCGTGCCAGTTCGGAGTCATCCCGAACCCCGCAACCCGCTGTCCCCTTTCGGTCAACGAGTTCTCGCCGTTGAGCTTGTTGCTGTCGCTGTGAAGATCATCGACGTTCTGCGCCACCACGGTGCCCTTGAAATTCTGCCAAGGGCCATGCCCGATCCGATCGCGGGCATTCACCGTCGCGCCGGGGTTTGCCGCATTCGTGGTGCTGCTCAGATAGGCCCGCCAGGTCTTGTTACCGGCGCCCGCAGCCGTGGCCAGCATCTGGCAATGCCGATCGGCGCCTTCGAGGCCGCCGAGATCGCCGCCCTTGCCGGGCCCGATGCTGGTGACAAAAAATGTCATATTGGGTGATTGCGGCGGCTGCTGCTGCGCCAGCGCGGGAGAGCTCATTGCCGCGACCGCTGCCGAAGCCATCATCACCAAGCAAACCGTACTCTTCATGGAATCCTCCCATTAATCTTCAAGCCCAGTAGGCTCTCGGGCCAGGTTCTTCGACCGCGGCTCGACGGGAGCAGCTTAGCGCATGTTGGGGTCAGGTTGCATCATGCATCGAGCATGGCCACTCGCGCACACGATGCGTGAGTGCCGGTTACCTTCCCTTTCAGGGGCCTTTCAGGGGTGGCTACCATTGCTCAGTGACCGGTACGCCGCCGACGACCTCGATAATGCGCTGGCGGGTGGCCGCAGTCGTGTCGTTGGGAAGCTCGTCGAGTGCGAAGAAGCCGTGGGCCACAATCTCCCGATCGGGGACGAACTCGCCGATCTTCCGGAAATCCTGGAGCACGTAGACCGCCACATGGTCGCGGCGCGACACCCGCTCGTTGAAGAAAATGCCATGCAGTCGAGGCGGCGCAGTCGGCTCGATATTGGCTTCCTCACGCAGTTCGCGGATCAATGCGTCGATCAGGGTCTCCCCCGGCTCGACTCCGCCGCCGGGCAGGTGCCAACCGCGCACATAGCTGTGCTGGACAAGAAGAATGCGGCGCTGCTCATCGATGACAAGCGCGCGAACCCCGAGCGTCATGCCGCGGGATAGGCGCCAATAGACATGCAGAAACCGCCGCAGAAACGGTCCGACCGCGTCGCGGATAGCGTTGCGTCTGCTCAAGCGATCCTCAGCCGGCCGGCGGTCTGCGCCGGCACGTCGAGCAGTGGCGGCGACGCTTTCGGTTGTCAAACGGGAGCGATTCCTGCTTAGACTCGTTTCCTTAGAAGCGTTCTAAACGGTCTGCCGTCCCGGAGGGGCTCACGTGAAGCGCTTTGCCGATCTGACCGAACAGGAAATCCTCGCGCTTGCAATTTCGAACGAGGAAGAAGACAGCCGCATCTATCGCGGCTTCGCCGAGGGTTTGCGCAACCAATATCCCGATTCCGCCAAGATCTTCGACGAAATGGCCGAGGAGGAAGTGCGTCATCGCACGCGTCTCTTCGACCTTTATCGCTCGAAATTCGGCGAGTACCTGCCGCTCATACGGCGCCAGGATGTAAAGGGCTTCATCCAGAAGAAACCGCTTTGGCTCATGCAGCCGCTCAACCTCAACGAGGTACGACGCTACGCCGAAAGCATGGAGTTCGAGGCGGCGCGGTTCTATCGGCGAGCCGAGGAGAGCGCACGCGATGCCTCGGTTCGCCAGCTCCTGATGGAGCTCGGAGAGGCCGAGATCGAGCACGAAGGTCTGGCCCACAGGCTGGGCGAGCAAATCCTCACGAAGACGGCGCGCGCCAGAGAAGACGAGACCTCGCGCCGCATGTTCCTGCTGCAATATGTGCAGCCCGGACTGGCCGGGCTTATGGACGGCTCCGTGTCGACGCTCGCACCGCTGTTTGCTGCGGCCTTCGCCACGCATAACACATGGGAGACGTTTCTGGTCGGCCTTGCGGCTTCGGTCGGGGCCGGAATTTCCATGGCGTTCGCCGAAGCGCTCTCCGACGACGGTTCGCTCACCGGGCGCGGCGCCCCCATGATCCGGGGCTCGATCACCGGCGGGATGACCGCGCTTGGCGGTCTCGGTCACACGCTGCCCTACCTCATTCCGGATTTTCTCACCGCGACCGTGATCGCGGTGGCGGTGGTCGCCGTCGAACTCTCGGCCATCTCGTACATCCGCCATCGCTTCATGGATACGCCGTTTCTGGCCGCCGCATTCCAGGTCGTGGTCGGAGGAACCCTTGTATTTGCCGCCGGCATTCTCATCGGCAGCTCATAATTTCAACGTCGTCCTGAGGAGGCGCGCCTTTGGCGCGCCGTCTCGAAGGATGAGGTCAGTCGTTTATGTCAGGCATTGACCCGCAGGATTGTTCATGATGCCGAGTTTCGTGCTGGCGCATTTATCAGATCCGCACATCCCGCCGCTGCCGCGGATTCAGGTTCGCGATCTGCTGGGCAAACGGGCGCTTGGTTACACGAATTGGCTGCGCAAACGCCACCGCATGCACCGCGCCGAATTGCTCGAACGGATCGTGCAGGACGTGCGAAAGAGCGCGCCGGACCACATCGCGGTGACCGGAGATCTCGTCAATTTGTCGCTGCCGCGCGAATATGCGCCGGCCCGAGCCTGGCTCGAGCGGCTGGGCACGCCGGCAGATGTGACGCTGGTCCCCGGCAATCACGACGCCTATGTGCGCGCAGCTGCGGCATGGCCGCAGCTTTATTGGGGCGACTACATGCGAAGCGATGCCGGCGAGCAAAGCTTTCCGTTTGTGCGGCGGCGCGGCCCGCTGGCTCTGATCGGATTGTCGAGCGCGACAATTACGCCCGCATTTTGGGCCACCGGTTTTCTCGGTGCCCACCAACTGCAGCGGCTCGGAGCCACATTGGCCCAGCTTGGGCGCGAAGATCTCTTCCGGATCGTGCTGGTGCATCATCCTCCGCGCAGCAGGCCGTCGCGATATTTCAAGCGGCTGCTGGATGGGCCGGCTCTTCGTGCGATCTTGGCAGAGCACGGCGCCGAACTTGTCATTCATGGACACGATCATGTCCATGCGTTGGACTGGATCGACGGCCCTCACGGGCACATTCCAGCCGTAGGTGTACCCTCGGCCTCGCACGCGCCGGTACGGGGCGGGAGTGCGCCGGCCGGTTACAATCTCTATCTGATCGAAGCGACGGAACACGGCTGGCGCTGCGAAGCCCTATGCCGCAGCCTTGCCGATGAGGGCGGCAAAATGGTCGAGGTCACAAGGACGCTCTGCACATCTCCCCGCTTGCGGGGAGAGGTTGCTACACCGCGCTCTCGCTAAGCGCCGCCTCCGCGGCCTTGACCGCCTCGGGCGTGCCGACGTGCATCCACAGCCCTTCGAGGCGCACCCCGTAGAGCCGCTCCGCCGCGATGGCGCAGTCGAACAGCGGCGACATCGACGATGGCCCAGTCCTCGCCGGCGCGAAGAATCCGGAAGTGAGGATCGCGGCGCCGGCGTAGACGAAGGGCGCGATCTCGCGCTCGCCGCGCCGCTGCAATCGGCCGTCGGGATCCATCAGGAAGTCGCCGCGGCCGCTATAGCCGATGCTGGTTGCCGTCGAAGCAAGGAGGAGGAGCGCGTCCATGCGGGCCGGATCGAAGGCGGCGGCAAGGCGCAGCAGGTTCGAGTGGATGCCGTCGATCCAGACGGTGTCGGCATTGACGTGAAAGAATGGCTCGTCGCCAAGCGAGGCGAGCGCCTTGATCACGCCGCCGGCGGTACCAAGAAGCTCGCGTCGCTCGTCGGAAATGACGATTTCGGGCCGCGATCGCGCCACGAGGTGGCGCTCGATCTGATCCGCCAGGTGATGCACATTGACGACCGCGCGCTCGACTCCAGCCGCCGCGAGCCGGTCGAGCACGTAATCGATGAGGGTCTTGCCGGCGACCGTGACCAGAGGCTTGGGAATCGCCCCGTTGTGCGGCCGCATGCGCGTGCCGAGCCCCGCCGCCAGCACCATGGCGCGGCGCGGAACCGCGGTATCCTTCGTATCCTCCAATAAGTCCCCCGACAGTCAGCCACCGCACAGCAAACCGACGAACATGCCGCCTCGCGTGCCGCGAGCGACCTACCCCCAGTCAAACTCGGGCTTGCCCGAGTTTGACTGGAAGGCCGCGAATCACAGCGTGCTCAATGACGGCACATTATCTCCATACCACGAATTAAGCGGCCCGAGCACCGGATGCGCGAGCGAGCGCTGCAAATAGCTCCATACCCGCGGCATATGTCGCAAATATTGCGGTTTGCCGTCGCGCGCATCGAGTCGAGCGAAAATGCCAAGAATCTTGCTGGCGCGCTGCGCCGCAAGCGTAACGTAGCTCTTGATGAACAGGCCGGGATCGAACGCGGGATCGTTCACGCGGCGCGCCCGCACATAGTGGCCGAGCAGCGCGAGTTCCGTTTCCTCCGATACATCGACGCGCGCGTCCTGCAGCAGCGAGGCCACGTCGTAGGCCGGCGGCCCCATCAGCGCATCCTGGAAGTCAAGAATGCCAAGCCGCCCGGTGCCCTGCCGTTGCGGCAGCCAGAAGAGATTCGGCGAATGGTAATCGCGCAGTACCCAGGTGCGCCCTGATTGCATCGCCAGCGCAAGCGCGTCGCCCCAGAGCCCGCGAAACTGGCGGCGCGCCTCGGCCGCTATTGCGACGCCGAGGCGCGGAAGGTACCAGTCGAGCAGCAGCTCAGCTTCGATCAGGAAGGCGTCGATGTCGTAATCGGGTATGCGGTATTCGAGGTGGGGAGCAACCGCAAGCCGGTCCGGCAATTGCCGCGCATGGAGATGCAGCAGCACATCGATGGCGGCCTCGTGGCGTTCTGCAATCCACTGCGGTGGATCGCCGGCAACGACCCGCTCCTCGCCGAGGTCCTCGACCAGGAGGAGCCCCGCTTCAAGATCGGCGTAGAGAATTTCCGGCGCCGAGAGGTTCTGCTCGCGCAAGCCCCTCGCCATGGCCACATAGGGCAGCACGCTTTCCGCGAGATGAGCGATGGCGCTGTAGGACTTGCCGTCGCGCACCGGCGGCCCATCAGGACGTGCCGGCGCATTCATGAGGATGCGACTCTTGCCGCCCTCGGTGAGCCGCTCGAAAATCCGGGTCGAGGCGTCTCCTTGCATCCGTCGCCGCGACGCATTGCTCATCATGGCTTCGGAGATGAACCCGCGCACCGTGGAAATTCGCTCGGCGCGCGGCGCAAAGCTGCCATAGCCGGTGACGCGCGCCTGGCGGATTTCAAGCTTGAGCTTGGGAGCGAGCGAGAGCGCAATATCGAGCCGGTCGGGAGGGAGCAGGCCCCCCGCGCGCTCGGGCCATTCGATCACCACGACGGCTTCTTGCGGCAGGTCCTCGAGCCCCAGTTCGAGAAGCTCGGAAGCGTTGGCAATGCGGAAAAAATCGACATGAACGAGAGGGAACCGCGGGAGCTCGTAGGTTTGCATCAGCGTGAAGCTCGGGCTCGGCACTTCCAGGCTCTCATCGCCGGCGAGATAACGGATGAGGGCGCGCGCAAATGCGGTCTTGCCGACGCCGAGTTCGCCCGAAAGGGTGACGACATCGGCGGGCTCAAGCGCGCAGGCGACATCGAGCGCAAGGCGCGAGGTCGCTTCCTCATCGGGCAGGATCACCGAGAAGCCGGCTTCGGCAGTCGTGGTCAATGGCGTCGCCATGGAGCGGTTATGGTCAATGGCGTCGCCATGAACAGCTCTTATTTTTTGTCCGGATCGCACCGCGAAGCTTCCCCGCACCCAACACGGCGTGGCTAACAGCTGGATTTGAACCGATGATACCTTTGCAAATGCGGATTGACGACTTGCGCCGCCATCAGGTCGCGCGAAGAATAGGGGAAAACCCGGTCCGCCATGGCGCGTTTTCGACGGGATGGCGGGCGCGCGAGGCGGTAGGCCGGGGTGGGTGAACCACAAGGGAGTGGGCCCGCGGCGGGTCTCGCCAGAGTGCTTCACGTCAGTCGGGTCGCGCTCTTCCCATAGGCGAGGTCAATTGCTACATAACGGTCGCGCGGCCGGCCGATTCCGGCGGCTTTTGCAAAATCGATTGGCGCGGGGTGGAGCAGCCCGGTAGCTCGTCAGGCTCATAACCTGAAGGTCAGAGGTTCAAATCCTCTCCCCGCAACCAATTTTTCGGTACACTTGAATCAATTGCGGAGCCGCTCTGATGCTTTGTCTAGCGCTCGGACAGCCGTGTACCGCTCAAGCAACATCAGAAAATATTGGCGCTCCGAACGTGAAAGCTGTTATGACGCCGAAACCGATACCCTGAGTATCATTTTCAGGGCCGATGCGCGTGTCGCCGAGAGCGACGAAGATAAGCCAGGAGTCATACTCGATTACGACGAGCAGGATAGTCTGGTCTCACTGGAGATTCTTGACGCTTCCAATCGTGTGACCGACGCGCGCAAAATCGTGACCGCCGAATGATCCACTTGCACGGCGGTGAAAGGCTGGGAAGGGCTGCGAGGGCTGGCGATGCGAGCCACAGCAGGGTAGGACATTTTGTCCGTGAACGCGCAGCAACCCGTTTAATTGCTGCCACATTTTCCGGTGCAGAGAGAACCGCAGAATCCCCGCATGCGCGACGGTCCTTGGCGTGGCAAACGGGGAGGGAGGCGCAGGACCCAAGCGGTACAATGATCCACCTTGGCATCCTTCTCCACGGGCCCGTTTTCATGGTTGCGACGACAATCGCGACCTGTACGGGTGCGCTCTTCTTGAAGTTATGGCTGCGTCTTTGAAGCGTGTATGTCTTGACGACCGGATCGCGTTGCTGGCCGTTTGTGGTCGTCGGGCGTCGCCGGGTCGCTTAATTTGTAAGCCGCAGCAGCCGTATTCTCTTCCGCGAAGCGATCGTTAACAATTACGTCAAACTTCTCTGGCGCGTTAACCTGAAAACCGCTCCGCCGGCGAAGCGCACGGCTCATTCTGTTACAAGCGATTTCGGTCATTCGCCGCCGCTGACAGCGGCTGCGGGTGGCTTGCCCCGGCCTGTTCGTACATGCGTCGGGTCGGGGCACAATTCGCTGCGGTATCGTCGTCCTCGGCCGGCTCACGTCTCGCCGGCCCACCTAGCCGTCAGAACGCGCGCGTTGTAGCATTCGTCTCCGCTCTCGAAGTGAGGCTCGCATGCTCTACCGCCGTTCGCTCGCCGCCCTGACAGCGTTGATGCTCACCACCACGGGCGCGGCGGCCTTCGACGATGCGAAATATCCGGACTGGAAGGGCGAGTGGTCGAGAACCGGAAGCCTCGCCTGGGACCCGACCAAACCTCGCGGCCTTGGCCAACAGGCTCCGCTCACGGCGCAGTATCAGGCCGTTCTCGAGGCGAGCGTCGCCGACCAGAAGCGCGGCGGGCAGGGCAACTATACCGGCAATCGATGCCTTCCCTACGGCATGCCGGGGGGAATGCTTCCTTATCGTCCCATGGAGTTCATCATCACGCCCGCCATCACCTATGTCATGCTCGAACATCTCACCGGCCATCGCTGGATCTACACCGACGGTCGCAGCTGGCCGAAAAGATCAACTCTCACATTCAACGGCTATTCCATCGGCCGATGGGTCGATGCGGACGGCGACGGGCGCTACGACACGCTGCTGGTCGAGACCCGCGCGTTGCGCGGACCGCGCTCGTTCGACAGCAGCGGTCTCCCGCTTCACAGCGACAACGAGACGATCGTCGAGGAACGGCTCACCCTCGACAAGACCGATCCGAATCTGCTCCACAACGAGATCACCACCATCGACCATGCGTTGACGCGTCCATGGACCGTAACGAGGAGCTACAGGCGCGAGCGCAATCCGAGCTGGTTCGAGCACCTCTGCGAGGTCAACAATGACGTCGAGATCGGCAATGAATATTATTTCATCGGCGTCGATGGTTATCTGATGCCGACGCGGAAGGATCAGCCGCCGCCAAAGCTCCGAGGCTTCGATTAGATTCCATGCTGACCCTCTATTCCTATCCGGAACTGTTCGGCGTTGCCGACAATAATGGCTACGGGCTGAAAGTCTTCGCCTTCCTGCGGCTCAACGCCGTGCCGTTTCGGCAAGAGCACATTGTCGATACGTCGGCGGCGCCGCGCGGGCAATTGCCGTTCATCATCGACGATGGTGAAACGATCGGCGACAGCGACACGATCATCGCCCATCTCATCGCCAAATACCGGCTGACCATGGACGCCGCGCTGACCGTGAGGCAGCGCGACACGAGCCATCTGATCACACGGATGCTCGACGACCTTTATTGGGTAATGTCCTACTCGCGCTGGAAGGACGAGCGGTTCTGGCCTCAATTCCGAGACGCCCTGCTCAGCGAGCATCCGAGCCTCACCGAAGCCGGGCTGCGCAAGGCGCAGGAATTCAATTTCCAGCGCTACTATTTCCAGGGCATCGGCCGCTATGCACCGGACGCCGCCTACGCGCGCGGCCTCGCGGATTTGCGCGTGCTCGCCAATCTCGTTCCCGGGAATGGCTACGTTTATGGGGAGGCGCCGACCAGCATCGACGCCGGCATCTATGGTTTCATCGCCAACATCTATTTCTACGGGATCGACACCCCGTTGAAGAAATTCGTGGTGGCGCACGAAAATCTCGTGCGCCACTGCCGCGCCATCCATGACGCGGTGGGTGCGTAGGGTGGACAAAGGCGCACGCGCCACAAGCGCGTTCACGCGCGTCTTGAGCCAGTCAGCGCGTGCGCCGTGCCCACGTGGAGACTCGCGCGTGGGCACGGCGCTCTTGTGTGCGTGTGGCGCGTCTTGTGCGTGTGAACCGCGCCTTTGCCCACCTACGGAAGCTCTTCCGACGCTAAAATATTGCGCACCCCCGCAGGGACGGATTTGCAACCGGCCCCTACCAGAATTAGGACGCTCACTTCGCCGCCCCCTGAACGCTGAAATAGCGCGTATCGGGCGGGGGCTGGTCCTTGCGGGTCGGCATCAGGAACCCATCGGCGCTGATGAGATAGGTCTCGCGGCCGAGCACGACGTGCTCGTTGTTCTCGCGGCAGTCGAATTCGATGTAGGGCGCCTTGCGGTCGCGCTTGTAGCTGCGCGTCGCCGTCCATGGCTGGGTGAAGGCATGATCGATGAGCGTGATCTCATCGAGCAGCACGTCGGGCTTGCTGCGGTCGAGAGAAATCCGCTCGCGGATGATGGTCTGGTTGTCGCTGTGGAACGGGATTCCACTGCCGTCGAGAATGCGCGGGCCGCGAAAGTTTCGCGTCTCGACCACAAGCGTATCGTATTTGCCGTCGCCGCTTGTGCTCTCCCAGCGGCCGATCGAATAGCCCATCCAGGTTGGATCGAGCGAAGTCGGCCAGTCGCGCCCGTCGGTGTAGATGCGCCGCAGCGGATCGACGAAACTAAACAGCATGTAGGTCTCGGCAGGCTTGATCACGATTTCCATGGTCTCGTAGACGAGCATGGAGCGCGGCATGCCGCTGTGGCCGCAGTTGAACGTCGGCGTATTGCCGCGCCCGCCCTTGCGGCGATCCACCGCCGCCGTTTGGAGCGCTGCCTGATATTCGGGAACCAGCGGCGCCTGCTGTGCGCCCGGTGGCCGACTCGGGTCCCAGCGGTTGGTGTTGAGGTCGGTCCACTGGCCCGACCAATCGGGAAATTTCCACTCGGCCGCTGCCGGCAGGCTCAGGGCGGCGAGCGCGGTTGCGAGAACAAGCGAGTGGAGCAAGCATCGACGGATCATGTGGTGTTCCTCCCGGATCAGGTGTCATGCGCGATCATAGCGCGCTGCGTGCCGCCGGTGTAGGGCGCAATAGCGAAGCGTATTGCGCCGACACCCCGGCGTATTCCGCGCCGCGCCGCAAGCGGCTGAATCGCAGGGCGGGTTAGTCTAACCCGCCCTACGCCGTGCGCTCGATGATGAAATCGCCGAGCACCAGCGCGTCCATCCTGGTGCGCAGGAAACATTCGAGCGCCTCCTCGGGCCGGCAGACGATCGGCTCGTTCTCGTTGAATGAGGTGTTGAGAACGAGCGGAATGCCGGTCAAATCGCGAAACGCTTCGATCAGCCGATAGTAACGCGGGTTGGCGCGGCGCCCCACCGTCTGCAGGCGGCCCGAGCCGTCGACGTGGGTGACTGCCGGGATGAGCGCCCGCTTCTCCTGGCGGATTTGAAACACCTGCATCATGAACGGGACTGCACCGTTCTCCTCGAACCAGTCCGCCGTCGCCTCTTCGAGGATCGACGGCGCGAACGGCCGAAACGACTCGCGCCGCTTGATCTTGGCGTTGAGGATCGCCTTCATGTCGGCAAGACGCGGGTCGCAGACGATCGAGCGATTGCCGAGCGCACGCGGTCCCCATTCCATGCGCCCCTGGAACCAGCCGACCACCTTGGCGCTCGCGATCGCTGCGGCCGTGCGCCGGCACAACGCGGCCTCGTCCGTGACCCGCTCGACGGCGCAGCCTGCCTTTCTTATTTCGCTTTCGTGGCTGGTGACGAGCGCGGAAACGTCGTCGCTGCCGAACTGCGGCCCCCAATAGGCGTGATCCATGACAAAGGAGCGCTCGCCGCCCAGTTGATGCCAGACCGCAAAGGCCGCGCCGATGGCGCCGCCGGCATCGCCGGCCGCGGCCTGCACATAGATTTCGCGGAACGGCGTCATCCGCCGCACCTTGCCGTTGGCGACGGAGTTCATCGCGCAGCCGCCGGCGAGCGCGAGCTTGGAACTGCGGTAGCGGCCGTGCAGGGCGTTGAGCAGATGAAAGAAGGCTTCCTCGTACATCGCCTGGACCGAATGGGCGATATCGCGATGGCGATCCTCGATCGGCTCGTCGTCGCGCCGGCGCGGCCCGAGCAGATTTTCAAGGGCCGAGGAGAACATTTCGCCGCAGATCGGCGGTCCGTCATTCCATTGAAATGTCACCTCCTCGTGCTGGTGGCGAAAGAATTTCAAATCAAGCGCGAAGGCGCCGTCGCGCTTCAGGCGCACGATCTGCCGCATCGCGTCGAGATAACGAGGCTCACCGTAAGGCGCGAGCCCCATCACTTTGTACTCGTCGCCATAGTACGGAAAGCCGAGATACTGCGTGAGCGCTTGATAGAAGGCGCCGAGCGAATGGGGAAAGAGCACGCGCCCGTCCATCGAAAGCGCTGTTCCGCGCCCAGTTCCCCAGGCGGCGCTGGCAAAATCGCCGAAGCCGTCGATGGAAACGGCAACGGCCTCGTAGAACGGGGATAAGTGAAATGCCGAGGAAAGATGCGCGCGATGGTGCTCGACCGTCTTGATTTCGCCGCGAAACGGCTGCCGGGGAAAGGCGCGAGCCAAGAGCGTTGCCGGATCGGCGCGGGCCCGCCGGTTGGCGAGCTTCGATCGGATGAGCTTGGCGCTCGGCCGCCGTGCCAGGAGGTAGAGGGCCTTGCGCATGAGATTGGCGCGGCGGTCCGCGTTGACGGCGACATGATCGATATCGCTCAGCGAAATCCCGGCCTCGCGCAGGCAGTAGCGGATCGATTCGGTCGGAAAGCCGGCCCAATGCTTGATGCGCCGGAACCGTTCTTCCTCCGCGGCCGCGACGAGCTCGCCCTCGCGGATGAGCGCCGCCGCCGAGTCGCCGTGAAACGCATTGATACCCAGAATGATCATGTATGTTACTGTGCCCGGCGTGCCTCCTCACCCATGAGGTCGGGGGGCACCCTTAGTTTCTTGCGCCGATAGGTGGCCGAAGTTCGGCTAGTGTCCCGGTTTCGACGCTTGTATCCATTCGCAGCACGCGCTTTTTCAAGCGTCGGAACCAAAGGGACACTAGCAACCTATTGAATCTAGTGTGGCTTTGGATTTGACGTTCCTACGAAGAACTCGCGGCAAGGCTGGTAGGAACGTCAAATCCGCCACACTAGGGTCCCGGTTATCCGCCACACTAGGAAGCCACCAGAAATTTCTTTGCCGCCTCGACCGCCCCATAGGCGCTGAGGTTGGCGTGTCCGGCTTGCACGAAGCGCACGAACTCTTTCGGTGCGTTGATCAGGGCGTAAAGCCGCTCCCCCGACGCGATCGGTACGACCAGATCACGTTCGCCGTGCAGGATCAGCACTGGAGCGACGATCTTTCCGGCGCGAAGGTCGGAGCGGAACTGGTCCTTCATCAGCCAGCGCACCGGAAGGAACGGATAGGCGTGGGCGGCAACATCGACCGCCGACGCAAACGGCGCCTCCAGCACGACGCGCCAAACGGCTTTTTGCGCCGCGAGCGCCACCGCCACGCCCGAGCCGAGCGATTCACCCCAGAGCACAATCCGATCCGCCCGATAGCGCGACCCCGCGAATTCGTAAGCAGCGAGCCCGTCGGCGATAAGTCCGGCCTCGCTCGGCCGTCCACTCGATCCGCCGTAACCGCGGTAGCTCAGCGCGATGAGCCCGGTGCCGTCCGCGGTAAGCACACGGAACCGCGGTACTCGCAATCGCAGCGCTCCGCCGTTGCCGTGGAAATAGAGCACGACCGGCTTGTCGTGCCGCGGAGCCACATGCCAGGCGATGACGCGTTCGCCATCGGCGGTGTGGAGCGTGATCTCTTCAGCCTCGGCAAATCCGGCCGCGGCCGGCGCGGTGCGTAGTCTTTCCGGGAAATACATCATGGCGCGCTGCATGAAATACATGAGCGCCACGATCCCGACATAGCCGATCGTCGCGATCAGCAGCCATCTTGCGCCGGTCATTCGATTGCGTGCCGCATTGACGAGAGCTTAATCCTATCACATCGTGTTTCATTGCAAGCGCAGCCCGCGAGAATATCGCACGAGGCGCATAGATCAGGGCCGGTTAAGCCTGTCCAGGACGAAGCGGGAGAAGCCAATGATGCGGAGTTTATCGATTGTTTTTGCCCTGTCCGCGCTTGCCTGTGCGGCTCCGTTTGCCGGTGCACAGACCGCCGCCATCGTGAAGGTCGCCTCAGCGGGCATCGCCAGCGATATCGGCTTCTTTCTTGCCTACAAGAAGGGCTATTTCCGCGACGAGGGACTCAAGGTCGAGCTGACGCAACTCGCGAACTCGCCGCAGATGATCGGGCCGCTCGGCCGCGGCCAGCTCGATGTGGGGGCGGGAACCGTTGCGGTCAGCCTCTACAACGCGGTTCAGCGCGGCATCGCGCTGCGTGCCGTCGCCGACAAGGGCTCGATGCGGCCGGGCTACGGGTTTTCCGGGCTCCTCGTGCGCAAGGACCTTGTCGATAGCGGCCGGTTCAAGGACTTCCATGACCTCAAGGGCATGAAGATCGCGGTCGGCACCTTCGGCAGCGCCAACTCGTCTGCCGTTAATGAGGCGCTCAAGCGCGGCGGCCTCACCTGGGCGGACGCCACCATGGTGGCATTGAGTTTCCCGCAGCACCTTGCCGCCTATGCCAACGGGGCAATCGACGCCAGCATGACCAATGAGCCGACCGCGACCGAAGCGGTGAAGCAGGGGCTTGCGGTGCGCATCGCCGGCAACGACGAAATCTATCCGGATCAGCAGACCGCAGTTGTTCTCTATTCCGAGCTGTTCATGCATCAGCGGCCGCAGGACGCGCTCAAATTCATGCGCGCCTATATCAAGGCGGTGCGCGAATATAACGACGCGCTCAAGGACGGCCATATCGCCGGTCCCAATGCCGAGGAGGTAATTGCGACCTTAAGCGAGTTCACCTTCATCAAGGACGCACAAGTGCATCGGGAGATCACGCCCGCAGCGATCGATCCCGACGGACGCATCAACCTCAAAGGTTTGCGCAACGATCTTGCGTTCTTCAAGCAGCAGAAGCTCCTGACCGATCCGACCATGACGGTCGAGCGCATCGTCGATACGTCGATCGCGGAGGAGGCGGTGAAGGAACTCGGGCCCTACCGGCCGCGTCGCTAACCATTGCCCAAGCGGAGCGAAATCGAGAGCGCGTTGCGGCGGCTGGCCCCGGGAATTCCCGCGCACGAATTCGCAGCCGTGGTCGACCACGCCATGGACAGCCGCGGTCTGCGTCAGGCGGCGCCCGAAGAAGCCGCCTGGCTCTCGCTTGTGGCTTACGTGCGCCACGTCTTCACCGACTACGACGCGCTGCTTGCGGAGGATTATGACGAGGCAAGTGCGCGGTTTTTCGTTGCCGCCGAGATGCAAGCGACGCTGGCCGGCTGGGGCGTGCGCCGACCGCTCGCGCCCGAGGATTAGGTCGGATCCGGACGGGTCCTGCGACCAGCAATCCATGTCCCGGCTCGCTGGATTGGCGTTGTGACTTTGTCGAGCCAACGCTCCACCGCCGCATCCGTGATTCGGGTCTGACGCCAGCGGTAGATCAGGCCGTGGACCAGCCAGATAATGACGAACGTGAAGACGCCTGAGAACGCCACGTCGGAGAAGAAGTGACCGCCGGCCGCGACCCGCAGCAACCCGACGGCCATGCCGAACACAACGGCTGCGCTTGTCGCCAGTATCCGCCAGGGTGCCGGCACGAGAACGGCCGGGGCGACCGTCCAGAACGCCCCCGACGGCTCGCCGGCAACGAAGGAGCAGTTTTTCGGGCATGGTCCGCGCGGGTCCCACCACGGCAGGAAAGGATCGGGGCCGGTGAAGACTGTGACGTCGATCGGTCGCGGCCGGCCCCAGTGATCCTTGAATATGTCGTTGACGACGAGGCCTGGCCCCAGCGCAAGTGTGACGATCATCACCAGGCCCGCGCGTCCGGGCAGCAAGGCGGGGCGCTGCGGAAACAGGAGTTTGAGTGCAAGCGACACGAAGGCAGGCGCCGCAACCAGGGCCGTGAGCCACGAGGCGCCCGTGCGCGCGAGCCAAAACGGATAGCTCACTCCCATCCAAAGCTTATACCGTGCGGGATCGAAGAACAGTGCGGAAATCTTGAGGTCAAGCTGCGGGTAAAGCCCGAACAGGAGGCCGACCGCCGTTCCAATGGAAAGGACGATGAGGGCGCCGTTGCGGTTCATCATCAACGCCCTTTAATGCTGCGCCGGCAGCTGGCCCTTGCACGACTCGCTCTGATCCGGCGCACCCCACCAGTCGCCGCAGCGGTCGCATCCAGCCAAAAGCGATCCGAAGATAATGAGGCCGAAAATCCGGCCAAAACCCGGATGGATGAGCCTTGCAGCCCCGCTCTTCATCTTGGTGCCCCCCTTTTCCGCGCCCGTCGATGCGCTCATTCTACAGGGAACTTTCGCCCCGCCGAAGCACGAAAAGTGCGGCCGGCGCAAAAATCTAGATACTTGTAGGGGCGGGTTTTAAACCCGCCCTCTCTCGGCAGACGCCGCGCGCACGATGTTGTCAGAGTCACCGCACGGGATATTCGCGATGTAAGCGCGTGATCGCGATAGTGCGCAACCTCGATGTCCATGTTTGTCGCGCCAGGGGGGGGTTGAAACCCGCCCCTACATGTATCCCGGTCCGTGCACAACCTGACGACCCTGTTTGCTGTTAGAGTTTGGAGCCCGACCTGTGCAGTCGGGAATTGGCAATGGTGCTTTTGGCAGCGTAGTATTTTATCGTTGCAGTCGGTAGCGGACACTGTCGGCCCAAGCAGCAACTGTTGGATTGGTTTTGGTGGGACGCCGCAATTCGGAGATCACATTGGTGTCTAGGAGAAACATCAGGCCCGGCCGCCCGGCCGGAACATATTCTCGGACATGCGGGGCGGATCGAAATTGATATTGTCACTTTCCGGCTGCGCCACCATCTCTCGAAGCGTGGGGGCAAGCAGCTGGCGATAAACGTCATGGCTCAGGAGCACGTACACAGGCTTGCCGTCGTCCGTAATGATAACGGGTCCGCTGTTCGCGGCGCGCTTGGCACCGCCGACATCCTGATCGAATTTATGGCTTGGCAGCATGGTTACGGTCATGCCCAACGTCCTCCAGACACGATGATCGCATAGCGCTGCTTATATAGCTTATCGCGCCGGCTTTTGCAGGAGCGTGACGGTTTCAATTCGGTATACGGGGAAGCAACTACACTCAGATGGCGACACTCCTGCTGAGGTCGCCTCGTTTGCGATTTACCCAAAGGGCGTTTGGGGGAAGGCATCTCGGAGAACTCTCCAACACGTGAGGCGAATTGTCTATCGCATCGAATGCGGGGGTCGAGGGCGCGCTTTGGGCCGGCGGCACCGGCACACCCGACGCCTTTACCCGCCGCCGGTCGAAAAGCAGGCACTGCTGCGCTGCGCTCGGGACACGGGTCCCACGGCGCGATTTGCCAAGACGGGCGGCCTCTGCCATAACGCCGCCCTCCTGCCGCCCGGCCGAAAGGGCTGCCGTGGCGGCAGCGCAGTGCTCAATCAGCACGCTCAATGCGAGCAACCCGGCGGTCGGGGCCGAACGGCCTTCGCGTGCCGCCCTCAAGGAGAGCCAAATGCCCAAGATGAAGACCAAGTCCGGCGCCAAAAAGCGCTTCAAGGTGACCGGCACCGGCAAGGTGCTCTACGCGCAGTCGCGCAAGCGCCACGGCATGATCAAGCGCACCAACAAGCAGATTCGCCAGCTGCGCGGTACCGCTGTTCTGTTCAAGACCGACGGCGACAACATCAAGAAATATTTTCTTCCGAACGGCTGAACGGCGCTTGCGGCGGAGCGAGCGGCAGCCGGCCGCTTGCCCTTCGCCTACCCTCGACCTTATCGCAGTTTATTTGCAGGAGATGAGCCATGGCACGCGTCAAGCGTGGCGTCACCGGACACGCCAAGCACAAGAAAGTCTTGAAAGCCGCAAAGGGCTATTACGGCCGGCGCAAGAACACGATTCGTGTTGCCAAGCAGGCGGTGGAGAAGGCGCAACAATACGCCTACCGGGACCGTAAGCGCCGCAAGCGAACCTTTCGGGCGCTCTGGATCCAGCGCCTCAACGCAGCGGTACGCCCGTTCGGGCTGACCTACAGCCGGTTCATTGATGGACTCGGCAAGGCCGGCGTGTTGATTGATCGCAAAGTCCTCTCGGACTTGGCGATCAAGGAGCCGGTCGCCTTTGCGGCGATCGTCGAGAAGGCCAAGGCGGCGCTGCCGGCCGCGGCGTGACGTGATGCATGTCCGATATTGCACAGCTCGAAGCGCAGATCAGCGCTGAAATAGCGGCCGCGGTCGATGAAGCGGCGCTCGAGCGCGCGCGGGTTTCCGTGTTGGGCAAGAGCGGCTCGGTTTCCGCGCTCCTGCGCACGCTGGGTACCATGCGGCCTGAGGAGCGCAAGGAGAAGGGCCCGCTGATCAATGGGCTCAAAGAGCGGGTCAGCGCGGCGATCGCTGCACGCAAACAGGAGCTTGCGAACGCTGCGCTCGATGCGCGGCTTAACACCGAAACGATTGATGTTACGCTGCCGGTTCGCGAAAGCCCGGCCGAGATCGGCCGCGTGCATCCGATCACGCAAGTCACCGATGAATTGACGGCGATTTTCGCCGAAATGGGATTTGCCATCGCCGAGGGTCCCGATATCGAGACCGACGATCTTAACTTCGCCAAGCTCAATATCCCCGAGGACCACCCGGCCCGGGACATGCACGACACGTTCTTCTTCAACCCGAAGCCCGACGGCTCGCGGCTCCTCCTGCGCACGCATACATCTCCGGTGCAGATCCGCACCATGCTGAGCCGGAAGCCGCCAATCCGGGTGATCATCCCGGGCCGCACCTATCGGGTCGATTCCGACCAGACCCACACGCCGATGTTCCACCAGGTCGAGGGCTTGGTGATCGACGAGGGCTCGCATCTCGGTCACCTCAAATGGATCCTCGAAGAATTCTGCAAGGCATTCTTCGAAGTCGGTGACGTGAAGATGCGATTCCGGCCGTCGTTCTTCCCGTTTACTGAGCCCTCGCTCGAAGTCGATATCCAGTGCCGGCGCGAAAAGGGCGAAACCCGTTTCGGCGAAGGGGAAGACTGGATGGAAATTCTGGGCTGCGGAATGGTGCACCCGAACGTGCTGAAGAATTGCGGCCTCGATCCGGATCGCTATCAGGGTTTCGCCTGGGGCCTCGGTATCGATCGCATCGCAATGCTCAAATACGGCATGCCGGATTTGCGTCCCTTCTTTGAGGCCGACATGCGCTGGCTGTCGCATTACGGATTCCGGCCCCTCGATTTCCCGAGCCTCGCCGGAGGGCTCAGCGGGTGAGCCGGCCATGAAGTTCACCCTCTCCTGGCTCAAGGAGCACCTCGACACCGATGCGCCGGTCGCGCGCATCGCCGACAAGCTCACCATGATCGGGCTCGAAGTCGAGAAGCTTGAGGACAAAGGGAAGCTTCTGGCGCCGTTCTCGATCGCGCGGGTGATTTCGGCGGAGCCGCATCCCAATGCCGACCGGCTGCGCGTGTGCCTGATCGATACCGGCTCCGGCGATCCGGTGCAGGTCGTCTGCGGCGCCCCCAATGCGCGCTCCGGCATGAAGGGCGTGTTCGTGCCGCCCGGCGCCTATATTCCGGGCAAGGAAATGACGCTCTCGATCGGAAAAATCCGCGGCGTCGAGAGCCGCGGCATGCTCGTCTCGGAATTGGAGTTGCAACTCTCCGACGATCACGAAGGCATCATCGAGCTGCCCGAGGATGCGCCGGTCGGCGTCAACTATGCGGCCTGGGCCAAGCTCGACGACCCTGTGATCGAGCTCAAGCTCACACCCAACCGGCCCGACTGCACCGCTGTGCACGGCATCGCCCGGGATCTCGCGGCAGCCGGCATGGGCAAGCTCAAAGACGTCGCGATCGAGCCGGTCAAGGGCCGCTTTCCCTCCCCGCACAAAGTTAGCCTCGATTTCGGGACGACGCCTTCGCTCTGCCGAGGCTTTGCGTTGCGCCTCGTGCGCGGCGTCAAGAACGGGTCCTCGCCCGAGTGGCTCTCGCGCCGGCTTGCTGCGATCGGGCTGCGCCCCATCAATGCTCTCGTCGATATCACGAATTTCATCACCTATGACCGAGGTCGGCCGCTGCACGTCTTCGATGCCGCCAAAGTGCGGGGCAACCTCGTGGTACGGCGGGCGCGCCCGGGCGAGACCCTGCTTGCGCTGGACGGCAAGACCTATGCGCTCGACGAGACGATGTGTGTGATCGCCGACGAGTCGGGTCCGGAGTCGCTTGCCGGCATTATGGGCGGCGAGGCAACCGGCTGTTCCGATAGCACAACCGACGTGCTGATCGAATCGGCGCTGTGGGAGCCGTCGAATATCGCGCGCACGGGACGCATGCTCGGCATCAATTCCGATGCGCGTTACCGCTTCGAGCGCGGCGTCGATCCAGCATTCCTGATCCCAGGGCTCGAACTGGCAACGCAGTTCGTGCTCGATCTGTGCGGCGGTGAGCCGTCCGAGGTCACGATCACGGGCGATCCGCAGATTCCGCACGCGGTGATCGACCTCCCTCTTTCCGAACTCAAGCGGCTTGCCGGGATTGAACTGCCGCCGGCGGAAATGCGCCGCGTGCTGGCCGGGCTCGGGTTTGCGGTTGCCGAGGAGGGAGCGATCGTCAAGGTCACAGTACCATCCTGGCGCCCCGACGTTCACGGCAAGGCTGATCTGGTCGAGGAGATCGTGCGCATTATCGGAGTCGATCGCGTGCCTTTGACGCGGTTCGGCAGTGCCGAGGCATTGCACAAGCCGATTCTCACCCCGCTGCAGACGCGAATCCGTAAAACAAAGCGCGCACTTGCGGCGCGCGGCATGCTGGAAGCGGTGACGTGGTCATTCATCGCCAAATCGCAAGCCGAGCTGTTTGGCGGCGGGCAGCACGAGCTTGAGCTCGCCAATCCGATCGCGGCCGATCTTTCGGATATGCGGCCAAGCCTCGTGCCCGGGCTCATTGCGGCTGCACAAAGGAACGCCGATCGCGGGTTCCCCGATGCCGCCTTGTTCGAAGTCGGGCAAATCTTCAAGGGCGACCGGGCCGAGGATCAGTTCACGGCTGCCGCCGGGGTACGCCGCGCATTCGCAAAACCGTTCGGTGGCAGTCGTCATTGGTCCATGCCGGCCGCCGAGGTAACCGCTTTCGACGCCAAAGCGGATGCGCTCGCGGTGCTCTCAGCAGTGGGTGCTCCAACCGCAGCCCTGCAAGTCGTGCCGGGCGGACCAAGCTGGCTTCATCCCGGACGCTCGGGAACGATCCAGATTGGCCCGCAAAACATTCTCGGTTATTTTGGCGAAATCAATCCGCGCATCGCGCAAGCGTTGGATGCCAACGGCCCGCTCGTCGCCTTCGAGATCATTCTTGATCGGATACCCGAACCCAAGGCAAAGGCGACACGCGCGCGGCCGGTGCTCGAACTTTTGCCTTTCCAGCCCGTCGAGCGCGATTTCGCCTTCGTTGTCGAGCGCAGCGTGAGGGCCGCCGATCTCGTGCGCGCGGCCCAGAATGTCGATCGCAAGCTCATTGCCGGCGTTACCGTATTCGATGTTTATGAGGGGAGGGGCATCGAGCCAGGCAAGAAATCGATCGCGATCGCGGTGACTATTCAGCCGCGTGACAAGACGCTCACGGATGCAGAGATCGAGGCCGTTGCCCGCAAGATCGTTGCCGAGGTCGAGAAGCGAACCGGCGGGGTGCTAAGGGCATAATACCAATCTGCGGAATGCTTGACGCGTCATGCGCGGGCATAGCGCGTCGAAGACGCGCGTAAACGCGCTGGTGACCCGCGCATCCATCTTCTTTGTAGGATGGATTGCCGGGTCAAAGCCCGGCAATGACGACTCCCCCACCGGTCGGAGGCCGTGAAGTTTGGGATAATTGGCGATTGAAGGCCGGGACCAAGTCTGTGTAAGCAAAGCCGTCGCGTTCTACGGTCTCACCCACCCTCACCGACAGGCGGCGCGCCAGCATAGGGCCTGCCACAACGCAGGAATGAAATTCGCCGTTCTCGCCGCAGGGATCGACGCCCGCCGGCAAGTCGGCAAGTAACTCCGCGTCGAACCGGCGACCGGCGAATGCCGTGGGCAGCTGCTTGACATCGACGCAAACCAAATAGGTTTCTACTCCGGCCGCTATCATCTCGCGTGCCAGTTCCAGAGTCGGGCGCAACCACAGCGGAAATAACGGCGCGATGCCGGTTCCTGCGAGTGTCCGCTCGCGATAGCGGCGCACATCTTCGAGAAAGAGATCTCCAAAGATCACATGCGTTACGCCGGCAGCCTTTGCCTCGGCGAGCGCCGCTGCCATGCGGGTCTCGTAAAGATCGTTCGGGCAAGGAAACGGAATGCGCACGATCGTGGGCGGGAGGCCTGCAGCTTCAAGCTGGGCAGCAAGCAAGTCGTGCCGCACGCCATGCATGCAGACGCGGTTGAAAGTTTCGGTCACGGTCGTAAGCGCTCCGACGATCTCGTAGTCGCCGGCGCGCCGCGTTTCGTAAAACGCCCACGCGCTGTCCTTGCCGCTCGACCAGGCGATGAGCGCCTTGCGCCGGGGCATCAGCCTCGTCCGGTCAGCGATCGCACGATCGCGGCTGCGGCGCGCTCGCCGGATTCCCAGGCTCCGCCAACGGTCCCCCACAGCGTCTCATGCACGGCCTCGCCGGCAAACCACACCCGGTTCCGCACCGGGTCCATCAGCATCCGGCGAGCGCCCTGGCTTCCCGGCGCCGCGGCCGAAAATGCTCCGAGCGCGGTCGGCTCCTGGTTCCAACGCGTAGCTACGCGCCGTTTGACGGAGTTCTTGACCGCTTCACCGTAAAGCCCGCTCAGCCAATCCAGGGCGAACGCGATCATCTCCTGCTCGCCCTTTGCTGCCAGATCTCGCCCGAAGGGGCCCGCCACATCGACGATGCAAAGCGTCGACCCGGCGGTGTTGCCAAGGAGCGCCGCCGTGCGCGGGCCGGACGACTTTTCGAACACGAGTTCATCGGCGCGCAAATCGAACGGATTGCCCGGGATTTCCAACGCAACGTGATCGTAGCTGCCGAGCTTGAGGCTAGCCGCTGCATCGAGGTGCCGTTTCGGCAGATCGGGATCGAATGCGATCCGGCCCGACGCAAGCACGTTCGTCGAAACGGTGACGATCACGGCACGCGATCGCAATGGGCCCCTTGCAGTGACGACCTCGCAGCCAAAGCGTTCGCCATAGTTGACCCGCGTGACGCGCGTCGAAAGCTGCACCGAAATCGGGGCGGCAAGCCTGGCCAGCAGCGTGCCCAAGCCTTGCCGGCAGAAGGCGTCCACATCGCGCTCGGCAGACCGTGCGAAATCCATTGCCGAGACGTCCGTGAGATCTTTGCCACAGCCGAACGGGCCGAGCACAAATTCAATGGTCGGCCGCCATCCGCCGAGATCCTTGGGGAGCGCCTGCGCGCAGGAAACATCGAGGCGTCCGCGGGCAGCGTCGCCGATCGCCGTGGTCGCCCGAACCAAGGCCGCGAGATAGTCCTCCATTTCGCCTTCGCGAGCATAACGGCGGCCGATCCGAATCCGCTGGCCCGGCGGCGCCGGATAAATGTCGATACCCGGCAAAGCCGGGAGCTTTGCGAGCGGATTGGTCTCGGGCCTGTGGAGCCAATGTGCGCCGCGGTCGAACGGGACATCGAAGCTTGTCGTATCCGTGATGCAGCGCCCGCCGACCCGCGGGGCAGCTTCGACCAAAGCAACTTGCAAGCGGGTCGCAGCAAGCCGCCGAGCCGCAGCTATGCCGGCAGCGCCGGCCCCAACGACAACGACATCGACGAACGAGCCTGGCTGCCTTCCGGGAACAACCCTTCTTGGCTGCGCAACCGCGGGAGCCCCCGCGATGGCTGCCGAGGCAGTGAGAAATGAACGGCGGCTCAATCGATTCATTGGCGCACGACGAAACGGGCTAGAGCGGCGGAGGCTTGTAGGGGCGCGTTTGAAATGCGCCCCTACGGGCGCGTGCTTCCAACATTGCCTTAAGCCGCCGAAGGCTGCAAACCTAGTCCGAGGAAAATCGCTGTGATCGACGCCGTATTCAAAGCTCTGTCGCAAATGGTGTCACAGCCGTTCCGGGCCGTGCTCCTGAAATCCATCGGGCTCGCCTTGCTGCTGATCGTGCTGCTTGGCGTCGGCATCGATCGGCTGCTGATTTCCTTGGCGGATCATGCCCAACGCTGGGCTCAGGGCGCACTTGGACCGGTGAGCGAAACGCCCCTTGCCGTTCTCGCCAAAGTGCTGTCGATCGCCGCTGCGTTCGGCATCGTTGCCGGATCGGTGCTGCTGATGCCCGCGGTGACGGCCTTGGTGGCAAGCTTCTTTGCCGACGACATCGCGCTGGAAGTGGAGCGCAGCCATTATCCGGGCGATCCGGTCGGCACCGCCCTGCCGCTCCCGGTCGCCCTGGTTCAAGGCACGAAAACGGCGCTCCTTGCCGGCGTGATTTATCTGGTGGCGCTGCCGTTCTTTTTGTTTGCGGGCTTCGGCGTACTGATCTTCTTTCCTGCCACCGCGTTCCTGCTCGGCCGCGAATATTTCAATCTCGCCGCAATGCGATTTCATCCACCGAAGGAGGCGAAGCAGCTGCGCAAGCTGCATCAGGGCAGAATCCTGCTTGCCGGGATGATTATCGCAGGCTTCGTGTCCATTCCTATCCTCAACCTGGCGACGCCGCTCTTCGGCATGGCTTTCATGGTTCATGTCTACAAGCGCATTGCCGCGCGTGCGGAACTTGCGCCTTGAAGATCCTTGAGCACATCGAAGGTGCGGGCGCCCACTTCCGGCGGCATGGGCGCAAGCCACGGCGAAGCGAGAAGAGTGGTTTGCGCGTCGGATAGCCCCTGCTGCCAGCGCGCCAGCATCGTGGCTCGGCTGAATTCGTAGTCTTTCGAATAACCCTGAACCTCGGTCGGCCGATAGATGAGTTCCACGATATCCATCGTGGTCACGCAACCGAACTCATAAAGGTACTTTGCTTCGCGGGTCTTGCGCAGCTCTTCGGGCAGCTTGTCCCAGAGATCGTTGATGTTGTGGCGTACATCGTGCAGCAAACGGAACAAATCGGTTATAGCGCGAGTTCGGCTCGAATAACGGATGTCCTTCTCGCGCTCGTTGACCTCCGCGAGGTCGGTCGGTAGCGGCCCTCGTGCAGGAAACAGGTCGACCTGGAATGTCAGCCGGCTGCGGCGGGGGATACCTTCCAGCACGTACTGCAGCGGCGTGTTGGAGACGAGGCCGCCATCCCAGTAATACTCGCCGTCGATCTCGACCGCCGGAAAGCCTGGAGGCAGCGCGGCGCTCGCCATGACATGCTCCGGGCGAATGGTCATTTTGTCGTTGTCAAAGTACGCGAAATTTCCGGTGCGCACATTGACCGCCTCGACGCTGAAGCGCATTTCGCGAGCATTGATGCGGTCGAAATCGACGATCCGTTCGAGCGTATCCTTCAGCGCGCTCGTGTCGTAGTAGCTGGTCGGCTTGCTGCCCATCAGCCACTGGATCGGCGGGCGTGGCGAGAAGAAGCCGGGCTGGCCAAACATGAGGGCGTTGAGCGAGCTGCTGAGGTGGTAGTTGGCCGCTGTCCCGTAATAGCAAACCTGCCAAAATGCCGAGGGTGCGGTAATTCCTTCCCAAAAAGCTCGCAAACGTTCGACGCGCTTTGCCGGCGCGTTTCCGGCGATGATCGCGGCATTGATCGCGCCGATCGATATCCCCGCTACCCAATCAGGTGGGTATTCGGAGGTCGATAGCGCTTCATAGACACCGGCCTGATAGCTTCCGAGCGCTCCTCCGCCTTGAAGCACAAGTCCAACCTTCTTGTCGTAAGAGGCTGGGCGCGCAGGTGGCTTCCGATCAATCATATGTCCGTCCGGGTAGTAGACTGCAGTCACTTGATCGATCTAACGTGACTGCCGCGGGCGTTCGCGGGGATTCTCATGCGGCGACGGTTTTTGCCGGCCACTTGCAGAGGTCCGCGATAATGCATTTCTCGCAAGACGGCCGACGCGCCGTGCAAATATAACGCCCGTGTAGGATGAGCCAATGGTGGGCATGGCGTTTGTATCGATCGGGCACGATTTGCAGCAGCTTCTGTTCGACATCGAATGGCGTCTTGCCGGTTGCTAGGCCGGTGCGGTTGGCAACGCGAAAGATGTGGGTGTCAACCGCAATCGTCGGCTCCCCGAAAGCCACGTTGAGAACCACGTTTGCGGTCTTGCGGCCGACGCCCGGCAGCGCCTCCAGTGCCTCGCGCGAGGGTGGGACCTTGCCGCCATGGTCCTCGACGAGTGTTTTCGACAGCGCAATGATATTTTTCGCCTTGGTGTTAAACAGCCCGATTGTCTTGATGTAGTCGCGCAATTTCGCTTCGCCGAGCTTGACCATCTTCTCCGCGGTATTGGCGACCCTAAATAGTGCGGGCGTTGCGCGGTTGACGCCGGCGTCGGTCGCTTGCGCCGAGAGCACGACCGCGATCAGGAGCGTGTAGGGATCGACGTGTTCAAGCTCGCTTTCGGGCTCCGGCTCCGCGGCGTGGAAGCGGCGAAAGACTTCCTCGATTTCGGCGCCGGTCCATTGCGGCAGCGCTCCGGCCGCAGCTTTCTTATCCGCCAGCGAGCGTTGTTTCGGCCCTTCGACGGCCGCCGCCCTGCCAGCGGCCGCCTTTTTGACGCTCTGCCTCCTCTTCTTGCGAACTGTCGTGCGGCCCATGCGTTCTGTATATTGAGCCGCATGAATACCGACAACAGCCTTGACCGGACTCCCGAACTGCCGCCGGAGCCCACGATTTTTTCGGCGATCATCACCCCGCATCGCTCGCTGGGTCCGACCGGTTTCCTCGTCTTCATGCTGGTGCTGGGCGGCGCGAGCTTCGCGTCCGGAATGGTCTTCCTCATGGCCGGTGCTTGGCCGGTATTCGGGTTCTTCGGCCTCGATGTGCTCCTGGTTTACTGGGCGTTCCGCGCCAATTACCGCTCGGCGCGAGCCTATGAGCA
>DATBHB010000082.1:0-1911 GCA_036557705.1 Xanthobacteraceae bacterium | reverse complement strand
TGCCTATGAAAAGCGCATGGGACGCTGGAGCCGTTTGGTCGGCGAGATCTTTATCAACTGGCTCGCCGCACCGGCAGGATTACGCTGGCTCGATGTCGGTTGCGGCAATGGCGCCTTCACTGAGGTCTTGATGGCGCGTTGTGCGCCGGCTGCTGTGAGCGCCGTCGATCCGTCCGAGGGCCAACTCAAATATGCGCGCACGCGGTCTGGCACCGCCTCGGCGGAATTTCGCGTGGGCGATGCGCAGGCGTTGCCTTACGCCGACTGCAGCTTCGACATAGCGGCTATGGCGCTTGCCATCAGCTTTATACCCGACCCACTCAAGGCGGCGCACGAAATGAAGCGCGTGGTGAAGCCTGGCGGTCTTGTTGCAACTTATATGTGGGATTTGCCGGGCGGGGGCCTGCCGGTCGCGCCGATGTACCGAACGTTGGAGTCGCTCGGCATTGCCGTCTCATTGCCGGGAACCGAGGTCTCACGGCGCGAAGGTATGGCAACGCTCTGGGCGGACGCCGGTTTGGAATTCGTTGAAACGCGCGTGATCCGAATTCCGGTGACGTATGCCAACTTCGACGAATTCTGGGAATCGTACAAGGTTCCAGAAGGACCGGCCGGGCTTGCAATCCGCAAGATGTCTCCGGCTGAAATCGAACGCCTCAAAGTACGGCTCCGCGAGTACCTGCCGACTGCCGCGGACGGCACCATTTCGTACGAGGCCTTCGCCAACGCGGTAAAGGGCCGAGCACCAAATTAGGAAGCCATCCGCGGACTCCGCACTCCCCGCCGTCAGGCGTGGCCGATCCGTCCTACTGTCGCGAGGGAGGATGAAACGTTACGCTGCCGTGCTGGATAATACGGCGCTTATCTGCACTCTCCGCGCAAACGAGGACCCTCAATGTTGCACCGCCGCGCCATCATCCGAGGCAGTCTCGCGCTGGGCGCCGCTTCCGCGCTGCCGCTCAATGACGTGCGCGCGCAGAACAAGCCGTTGGTGAAGGTGCGCTACAACGAGGTGGTGCGGTCGACGTTCTATGTGCCGGCCTACATTGCGATCACCAAGGGCTACTTCAAGGAAGCCGGGCTCGATGTGGAGCTGTCGACCGCCAATGGCGGCGACAAGTCGATGGCCGCGCTGTTGTCCGACGGCGCCGATATCGCCCTGATGGGGCCGGAAGCCGCGATCTACGTGCTCAACAGCGACTCTTCGATCAAGGCCCGCATCTTCTGCGGCCTGACGTCGACCGACGGCTTCATGCTGGTCGGCCGCAACAAGGTCGACAAGTTCGATTGGAGCATGCTCAAGGGCAAAGAGATTCTCGGCTACCGCCCCGGCTCGACGCCGCTTCTGTTCTTCCAAGAGGCGATGCGCATGAACGGCGTCAATCCCGATACCGACGTCAAGCTCAACAATAACGTCGCCATTCCGGCGCGCTACGGCTCGTGGCTCGCCGGGCAGAACCAGTATGCGATTTTCCACGAGCCGGACGCTTCACAGCTCGAGCTCGACGGCAAGGCCTATTTCCTCGCCTCGGTCGGCGCCACGACGGGTTTCGCCGACTACACCTCGTTCATGGCGACCGACAAATATATCAACGCCAATCCGGCCGTCCTGCAGAACTGGACCAACGCCATTTACCGGGCACAGAAATGGACCGCATCGGCGTCCGCGGCCGACATCGTGCAGGCCATCGCCGGCTTCTTTCCGTCGGTCAATGCGAAGGCGATGAAAGCCGCCGCCGAGCGGTATCAGAAGCTGAAGATCTGGAAAGACTCGCCGGTGATCGAGCCCAAGGCGATCGATCGCTTCCAGGACATCCTGGTCAACGGCCATGTGCTCGATCAAGACAAGCGTGTGAAGTTTGCCGATCTGATCCGCACCGAGTTCGCCGCCCGGGCGAAATAGCAGTTTTT
>DATBHB010000081.1:0-48819 GCA_036557705.1 Xanthobacteraceae bacterium | reverse complement strand
CTCCAATCCGGGCTACAAGCTACGACATCGTGGCGCACCGTTCCGGAGATAAAGAAATGGCCCAGGGAAGCAATGTCGCGGCCCGCATTGAGCACGAGGATCTGCGCGAGTGGCTCGCGCTTGCGGAGCGGTTCGGCGAGGTCAAGACCGTGCGCGGCGCCACCTGGCAGGAGGACATTGGGCTTGCTGCCGAGGCCATTCTGCGCGCTGAGAACGGCCCCTGCGTCGTGTTCGAGGACATTCCCGGCTGCCCCAAAGGATTTCGGGTGCTGCTCAACATGTTCGCGGGCAGGCGCCGCAACATGACGTTCGGGTTCCCCGAGCACCTGAGCAAATGGGAACTCAGCGACGGCTATCGCGAAGCTTACCTCGAGAACCAGAAGATCATGCCCCATGAGATCGTAGAAACCGGGCCGGTATTCGAGAACGTGCTGATGGCCGATGATATCGACGTGACGAAATTCCCCTCCCCGATCTGGCATCAGAACGACGGCGGCCGCTACATCGGCACCGGCACCTACAGCATCACCCGCGACCCCGAGGAGGATTGGCTCAATGCCGGCGCCTATCGCGCCCAGGTCCACGACGGCAAGACGGTCGGCCTGGTCATGGCCAAAGGGCACCACGGCTGGATCCATCGCGAGAAATATTTCAAGCGGGGCGAGCCGATGCCGATCGCGATGGTGGTCGGCGGCGATCCCATCGCCTTCTTCTACGGCGGGGTCGAAGCCCCCTACGGCACGTTCGAACTGGACATCGTCGGCGGCATGCGCGGCCGGCCCACCCGAATGGTATGCGGCAAGGTGACTGGGCTGCCCTTCCCGGCCAATGCCGAGATCGTGCTCGAAGGCTATGTGCCGCCCGACCGGCGCCACCCAGAGGGGCCGTTCGGCGAATGGACCGGCCACTACGCGGGCGGCGTGCGGGATATGCCGGTCATTGAGATCAAAGCGATCTATCACCGTGACGATCCGATCCTCGTCGGCGTGCCGCCGATGGGCGCCGGCCCCGACGAGATGGCGCGCTATCGCGCGGTCATGCGCTCCGCCATCATCAAGCAGAACCTGGTCAATGCCGGTGTGCCCGGCGTGCAGCAGGTCTGGTGTCACGAGGTCGGCGGCGCTCGCATGCTGCACGCCGTGTCGATTACACAACGTTATCCGGGACACGCGGTGCAGGCCGCGCACGTGGCGGCGCAATGTGGCGGCTCGGCCTATGCTTCGAAATACATCGTGGTCTGTGACGATGATGTGGACGTAACCAATCTCGATAACATGCTGTGGGCGATGATCACGCGCACCGATCCGGCCGAATCCATTCAGTTCATCCGCGGGTCCTGGGACTCCAATGCCGATCCCGCGATCCCGCCAGGGCGGCGCAAAGCCGGCGACATGACGCACTCGGTCGCCCTCATCAACGCCTGCAAGCCTTGGCATTGGCGCGATGAATTTCCGCCGACGAACGCCCCCACTCCGGAGGTCGCGCGCAAGGCGCGGGAGAAATTCGGCTGGCTGCTGGATGGGGCGATGTAGGGTGGGCAAAGGCGCGGTCCAGGAGCACACTATTGCCACGCGCACAGCGGAGCGCCGTGCCCACGCGTCGCGCGTGATAGGTCCGCGTGGGCACGGCTCGCGCAAAGCGCTCGCTTTTGCCCACCCTACGATTGCGCGTAGGTCGATTTAGACTATCCCGCGACGCTGGGCCCCAGGGCTTGGCGTTGCGCGCCACGCGGAATTGACACATTCTGACGTCCGGCATTGCAATACGGGCGCAACAACGCGCCTTTTGCGGGAGAGAACCGATGACCGATCGCAAACGTCGTGAGCGCGGCGCTCCGGCGCTCGAGCCCGTTGCCGGCAAAGGGCTCCTTGACCGCCGCGCGCTGCTTGGCCGCGGCATCGTGCTGGCGGGCGCCGCGGCAACCGGGGCCGGCGCATCGCTGACCGGCGCCGCCGCCGAGCCTTTGCAGGACGCTCCGTGGAGCCGGATGGCGGGCGCCGTGACGCCGGTGCTGCAAACTCCATCGCGATTCGAGAAAGACGTGGTGCGTATGCTGAGCAACCCGAGCGGTCAGCCGCGCACGCAGCACGCGCGCACGCCGCATCATCTGCTCAATGGCGTGGTCACGCCCAATAGTCTGCACTTCACCATTCTGCATTCGGGCATCCCGGACATCGATCCGGCCCAGCACAAGCTGGTGATCCACGGCATGGTGCGGCAGCCGAAGCTGTTCACGGTCGACATGCTGGCGCGCTATCCGATGGTGACACGCCAGCATTTCGTGGAGTGCGGCGGCAACAGCGCCCCGATGTTCTCCAACGAGCCGGTGCAGGCGACGCTGCAAGGCCTGCATGGGCTTGTTTCCAACGCCGAATGGACGGGGGTGCTGCTCTCGACGCTGCTTGAGGAAGTCGGCCTCGACCCGAAGGCGACATGGATGCTGCCTGAAGGCGCCGATTCGCTCGCGTTGACGCGCAGCGTGCCGGTCAAAAAGGGTCTCGATGACGCGATGATCGCGCTCTACCAGAATGGCGAGCGGCTGATGCCAGGCAACGGCTATCCGATGCGCCTTCTGCTTCCCGGCTGGGAAGGCAACATGAACGTGAAGTTCGTGCGCCGGATCAAACTCGTCGATCAGCCGGCCATGACCTACTACGAAGCAAGGAACTATTCGCCGGTCCTGCCGAACGGCAAGGCTTACAAGTTCTATTTCATCAACGAGGTGAAATCCTTCATAACCTATCCGTCCTTCGGGTACACCTTGAAGGAGCCCGGCTATTACGAAATTTCCGGTATCGCTTATTCGGGAAACGGCCGGATCGAAAAGGTGCTGGTCTCGGCCGATGGCGGCAAAAGCTGGGCGGAAGCGGCGCTGCAGGCGCCCGTGAATCCCAAAGCCTTCACTCGATTCCGCATGCCCTGGAGATGGGATGGCCAGCCGGTTGTCCTCCAGAGTCGCGCCTGGGACGAGGCCGGCAACGCGCAGCCCTTGCGCGCCGATTTCGTCGCGGTGCGCGGCGAGACCAAGACGCCGGTCAAGAACGTGCTGGCGTTTCCCAATCAGCACTACAACAGTCTCACCAGCTGGGGCATTGATGCCAAAGGGGAAATCAAACATGTCTATGCATAAGCCCCTCCTCGCAACCGTCGTCGTTGCCGCGCTGCTCGGCGCCGGCATCGCGGCGGCGGACACGCCGAATCTCGGAAAGCCGATTTCCGAGGCCGACATCAAGGCCTGGGACATAACCGTCCTGCCGGACGGCACCAATCTTCCGCCCGGAAGCGGCACGGTCGCGCAAGGCGCCAAGCTCTACGTCGAAAAGGGCTGCGTCGCCTGCCATGGCCAGGGAGGCAAAGGCGGGCCCAATGTGCCATTGGCCAGCGACGCCAAGCTCGATCGGATCGAGGCCCCGAAGACCATCGCAAATTTCTGGGCCCAGGCCACGACCGTGTTCGACTTCATCCGGCGCGCCATGCCGTGGATCGCGCCGAGGACCCTCTCGGACGACGACACCTACGCCCTGAGCGCCTACGTTCTCTACCTCAATAAACTTATCGGCGAGAACGACGTCATCAACGCTCAGACACTGCCGAAGGTGAAGATGCCCAACAAGGATAATTTCATCATCAAGTTTCCGGACAAGATCTGAGGTCCTTTTAGGGGCTGGAACAGCATGACGCGCCGATATTCCACTGTGCTGCTGCTCGCGCTTACGTTCGCAGCAACAGCCGCGCAGGCTCACGACGAGGCGAAATATCCCGATTGGAAGGGCCAATGGATTCGCCCCGGTCGCGGCCAGGGCAATTCGTGGGACCCGACAAAGCCGCTCGGCCTCGGCGAGCAGGTCCCCCTGAAGCCGGAATACGAGGCGCTGTTCGAAGCAGGGCTTGCCGATCAGAAGGCAGGCGGCCAAGGCAATGATCCCACCTACCGGTGCATTCCCATGGGCCTGCCGCGCGGCATGATCGGCATCGCCCCGATGCAATTCATCATCACGTCGGACACAACCTACATCTACGGCGAATTATTCAACTACTTCCGGCGCATCTACACCGACGGACGCCAGTGGCCTGTCTCGATTACTCCCACGCACGCCGGCTATTCCATCGGCCGATGGGAAGACACCGACGCCGACGGCCGCTACGACACGCTCGTGGTAGAGACCCGGGGGCTGAAAAATCCGCATACCTATGACAGCAGCGGCGTTCCGTTCCACAAGGATCAGCGGGCCGTGATCCTCGAGCGCATCCATGCCGATAAGGACCACCCGGACATTCTGCACAACGATGTCACGTCGATTGACAATGCGCTGACCCGGCCCTGGTCGGTGCAACGAAGCTACCGACGGCTGTCGGGCCCCGCCATTTGGACCGAAACCCAGTGCACCGAGAACAATCATCACATCCATGTCGGGACGACAAACTACATTGTGAACGGCGATGGCTTTCTCATGCCGGCGCGGAAGGACCAAGCCCCGCCGGACCTGCGCTATTTCCAAGCGCCGCGCCAGTAGCCCGGATTGCGTGATCGCGCCAACGTTCCTGGAAGACTGATGGCCAGGTCGAAGCGCGATCGCGCAATCGGGGATCAGCGTGGGTGTCCTGGATTGGAGCTTGCGCTGAAAGCGCAAATTCCAATCCAGGCTACAAACTGGGGCCCTCGCATGCGCCGCATCTCGCGCCGCGACTTCCTCAACGGGATAGCCCTGGCGATCGCCTCGGGATTGACACCGGCCGAGCAGGTCGCGGCGGAGCCCGCGCGCTATCCTCCAGGGCTGACCGGGCTGCGTGGCCAGCATGCCGGCTCATTTGACGTGGCGCATGCCCTGGTGCAGGGCGGCGAACGCTATTCGTTGGATGAACTTGCGGCCGAGGAGATCTATGATCTCGTCGTGGTTGGGGGTGGGATCAGCGGGCTTGCGGCTGCCTGGTTCTTTCGCCGCACCATGGGCGCCGACGCACGCATCCTCATTCTCGACAACCTCGACGATTTCGGCGGCCATGCCAAGCGCAACGAGTTCACGCTGGGCCAACGCCTGATTATCGGCTATGGCGGCAGCCAATCCATCCAATCTCCCAAAACCCTGTGGAGCGATGTTGCCAAGGGCCTTCTAAACGATCTCGGGGTCGAACTTTCCCGTTTCGAAACGGCGTTCGACAGAAGCCTCTACCCCTCGCTAGGGCTTTTCCGCGGAACGTTCTTTGCACGCGAAGCATTCGGTCGCGACGTGCTCGTTCCAGGCGACTTGCTGAGCGTATCGGATGACCTCACGCGCCGCTCCGGGAATAACAACGCGCTCGCCGAATTGATCTCAGCTTTTCCGATCTCGCAGGCGAGCAAGGAGCAGCTCGTTGCGCTTTACGACCGGGGGCGCGACCCGCTCGCCGGGAAATCAGCCGAGCAGAAGCTAAACCTTTTGCGGAGAACGAGTTACCGCGACTACCTCATCCGCATTTGCGGTTGCGGCGAAGAGGTGGCGAACTGCTTTCAAGGCCGCACACTTGGTTTTTTCGGGCTCGGATGCGATGCCGTTCCGGCGGCCGATGTCCGCGATTTCGGTTACCCAGGTTTTGCCGGGCTTGGCCTGCCCGAATCGAACTCTCCCGAGAGGAAAGAGCCCTACATCTATCATTTTCCCGACGGCAATGCCTCGCTTGCCCGCCTGCTGGTGCGCTCACTGGTACCCGCCATGGCGCCCGGGCATACGATGGATGACATCGTGCTCGCCCGCTTCGATTACCAGGCTCTCGATCGGACGGATCAGAGCATTCGCATCCGGCTCGACTCCACCTGCGTCGACGTCCGTAATGCGCCGGGCAAGGCGCTGGTAACCTATGTGCGCGCGGGGGCGGCGCATCGGATCGAGGCCCGCCACGTCGTCCTTGCCTGCTTTCACATGATGATCCCCTACATCGTACCGGAATTGCCGCCGGGTCAGCGGGCGGCCCTGGCGCAAAACGTGAAGACGCCACTGGTGTATACCAATGTGCTGGTACGCGATTGGCGCCCTTGGGTTGCGCTCAAGGTCTCTGCCATTGCGGCACCGATGTCGTTCCACAGCCAGGTGGCGCTCGACTTTCCGGTCAGCCTTGGCGGCTACCGCGATCCGCGCGATCCGTCCGGGCCCATCCTGCTGCATCTCGTTCATGTCCCCGGTGCGCCCCTTTCCGGGCTCGATGCGCGCGCCCAATTTCGAATCGGCGCCGCCAAGCTTTTCGGCATGACCTTCGCGGATTTCGAGGAGCGAATCCGGGACGACCTCGACCGCATGCTTGGTCCTGGAGGCTTCTCCAGCGCATCCGATATTGCAGCAATTACCGTTAACCGGTGGCCGCATGGCTACGGCTACGTCGCAAATTCTCTTTTTGACGGCGACGATTACGAGCGCACGCTGGAGACGGCCCGGCAGCCCGGCGGGCGCATCGCCATCGCCAATTCCGATGCTGCCGGGGACGCTTACGCGCATCTCGCGATCGATCAGGCGGAACGTGCCGTGCGCGAGCTTTTGCAGCGCTGAACGCATTATCCGGCCTTCCGGGCGGCCCGGCGGGCTGCTATTATCAGGGCTTGGTCATCCTAAGTCGCCCGGGTCCCTCCCGACCGAGCGGGCCGAAAGATTTCTGCTGGAACTTGTTCCTAATGGAGGAAATACGAATGCAATCGAAACTCATGCTGAGCTTGGCTGCCGGGACGGCTGTCCTGCTTTGTACCGGCGGCGCCAATCTTTCGCTGGCGCAAGCGCAAGCCCCCACGGCCATCACCGGCCAGGTTACTTCCCAAGCGGAAGGCGCCATGGAAGGCGTCGTCGTCACCGCCAAGAAGCCGGGCGGAAAGGTTTCGGTCAGCGTCATCACCGATGCCCAGGGCCGCTACAGCTTCCCGGCGGACCGCCTGGAGCCGGGCCAATACGCGCTCACGATCCGTGCTGTCGGCTACGATCTCACCGGCAAGCCGACCGCCGATGTGGGCGGAGCGAAGACGGCTACGGTCGATCTCAAGCTCGACAAGACCAAGAACCTCTCGTACCAGCTCTCCAACGCCGAATGGATGATGAGCTTCCCAGGAAGCGAAGAGCAGAAATCATTCCTGCTCGGCTGCACGGGCTGCCACACGCTCGAGCGGATCGCCCTTTCGGCCCACGACGCCGACGAATGGACCCAGGTCATCCATCGGATGATGGGCTATGCGGCAGTGAGCCAGCCGATCAAGCCGCAGCGCCTCAAGGACCAGGAACGGGCTGGAAAACCTGAGCAGTATCGCAAGGCGGCTGAATACCTCGCGACCATCAACCTGAGCGCGCAGACCACTTGGCAATATCCGCTCAAGACCCTGCCGCGGCCCAAGGGCGAGGCTACCCGCGTCATCGTGACCGAATACGATCTGCCACGGCCGACGATCGAGCCCCATGACGTCGTCGTCGATTCCCAGGGCATGATCTGGTATTCGGATTTCGGCGAACCCTATATCTCCAAGTTCGATCCGAAGACGCTCAAGTTGACGGAATATCCGATCAAGGAATTCAAGGAAGGATACCCGGTCGGCAATCTCGATCTCGAACTCGACACCAAGGGCACGTTCTGGTTCGACACCATGTACCAGGCGGCGCTCGGCAATCTCGATCCGAAGACCGGCGAGATCAAGTATTATCCGCTGGCCAAGGACTTCAACGATTTCCGGGTACAGATGAACTTTGTCGGGCTGCGCCACGATGTGGACGGCAAGGTCTGGACCAAGAACGTCCCCACCGGCGACATCTTCCGGGTCGACCTCAATACCGGCAATTGGGAACGCTTCCAGCCGCTCAAGGAGCTGCGGAACGGAAAGCGTAACACGATCTACCAAGTCATCTCCGACTCCCAGAATAACCTTTGGATGGCCGAGTTCGTGAATGGCTATCTTGGCAAACTCGACGCCAAGACCCTGAAGGTCACCTGGTATCAGGTGCCGACCGCCAATGCGCGGGCTCGGCGCATGCGGGTCGACGATCAGGACCGCATCTGGGTCACTGAATATCGCGGCAACAAGGTCGCGATGTTCGACCCGAAGACGGAAAACTTCACTGAGTACCAGATGCCTCCGTATACGTTCCCGTATCGGGCCGCCGTCGACAAGAGCGGCCAGATCTGGGCCGGCGGCATGCACACCGACCACATCGTGCGCTACGATACCAAGACCGGTCACACGGTCGAGTATCTGCTGCCGCATGAGACCAATATGCGCAGCATCTGGGTCGATGATTCAAAGACTTCGGAGGCGGTGTGGACCGGCAGCAATCACCGCGCTGCCCTGGTTAAGGTGGAACCGCTGAACTAACGCGCTGGGACTCAGAATTAATGAACGCGCCCGCCCAGCTTGGGCGGGCGCAGCTTTTTCAGGTGTTTCGGCTCAAGAGCAGGTTCGGACTCAAGGGGTTCCAATCGACTCCCCGGATCTGTTCGTGCTTGGTCGCTCCATTTGTATCGATTGGGTTTAGCAGATCGTAACGCCTTGCCCTCTATGCATTGAATTGGATCAAGGGGCAGCCACCATGGCGCGCACTGTGCAGCAGTTTCTGAAATGCAGGGCCGCGGCGACGTCTATCGAATACGCAATCATTGCCGGCAGCCTCTCGATCGTCATTGTCGTAGCCGCGAACAGCATCGGCACAAAGCTTAACGGCATATTCAGCTCCGTCGCAAACGCGGTGAAGTAATCGTTATCGCGTTGCTTTGAAACCAGCTGAGGGCGTGTGCAGCCGTCATCCTGAGGCGCGAGCATGCGGCCAGCATTAGCGCGTTCACGCGCGTCTTCGACGCGCGAGCGCCTCAGGGTGACGGCGAGAGTTAGTCATTTGCGCGTCCCTGGCACCCGTTGTGATCTGGCGGGTCGATGGTCCATAATCCGCCAGTCAATTCAGGTCTTCTCCTCACACTGAATGCTGCCATGAAAACTGGTATCGGCGAACCGGTGCGCCGCAAGGAGGATGCGCGACTCCTGGCAGGCGCCGGCTGCTATAGCGATGACGTCGAACTGCCGCGGCAGGCGCGCGCCTTCGTGCTGCGATCGGTGCACGCGCATGCGCGCATCCGGACGATCGACACAACCCGCGCAAAAGCTCTCAAGGGCGTGCTCGCTGTCCTCACCGGGGACGATCTCAAGGCCGACGGCCTCAAGCCGATGCCACCGGATTCCTCAACCACGATGCCGATCGAGGCGCAGAAAAAATTGCCGGATGTCGTGCTGGTCAATCGCCACGGCCCGCTGAGCCCGACACCCTATTACCCGCTTGCCGTCGAGAAGGTTCGCTATGTCGGCGAGGCCATCGCTCTGGTCGTCGCCGAGACCCTGGCCATCGCCAAGGATGCGGCCGAATTAGTCGAGATCGATTACGACGTGCTGCCAGGGGTGGCCGATGCTCGCGGAGCCGCCAATCCCGGCGCGCCGCTGGTCTGGGACGGCACGCGCTCGAATGTCTTCCTCGACGCCGAGATCGGAGACGCAGCCGCAACGGAACGTGCGTTCGCGAGCGCTGCCCACGTGGTGAGTTTGGAGACGAAAGTCCAGCGCGTGACCGGCGTACCTATGGAGGCGCGTACCGCAGTTGGAAATTACGATGCGCAGAGCGGCCGCTATTTCCTTCACGCAGGCAGCGGCGGGGTGGTTCGCCAGAAGGGCGAAATTGCTGCGATTCTCGGCGTCAAGCCGGAGCAGGTCCGCGTGGTCGCGCTCGACATCGGCGGCAATTTTGGAACCAAGAACTCACTGTTTCCCGAATTTCCTCTGGTGCTGTGGGCATCGCGCCGCGTCCGCCGCCCGGTGAAATGGGTTTGCGAGCGCAGCGAAGCCTTCGTCAGCGATTATCAGGGCCGCGATCTTGCCGCCGAGGTCGAACTGGCGCTCGACGCCAATGGCCGCTTCCTGGCGATGCGCGGGACGCATCTCAGCAATATCGGCGCCTATTCCTCCTCTATCGTTCCGCTGCGCAAGGGGCTGAGCATCTTCTCCGGCCTCTACCGCATGCCGGTCGCGCACTACCGAGCCTGCGCGGTGCTCACCAACACCATGCCGACGACGCCGTACCGCAGCGCCGGCCGGCCCGAGGCGATGTTCGTCCTGGAGCGCCTCTGCGACCTTGCCGCGGCCAAGACCGGCATCGATCGGATTGAAATCCGGCGGCGCAATCTGATCTCACCCGACGAGCTTCCTTATCGTACCCCCTTCGGCGTCACATACGACAACGGCAATTATCCCGAGGCCATGAACAAGGCGCTTGCGCTTTCGGAGTGGTCGCAATTCCGCAAGCGGCGCGCTGAAGCGAAGAAACGCGGAAAGCTGCGCGGGATCGGGCTCGCTAACTATATCGAGTTGACCATGGGCTATCCGCGCGAATGGTCGAAAATCACGGTGAAGCCCGAGGGCGAGGTTGAGGTCGCGGTTGGAACGCTCTCCAGCGGGCAAGGCCACGAGACGAGCTTTGCCCAATGCGTGAGCGAGTGGCTCGGCGTGCCGTTCGATCGGGTTCGTTTAGTGCAGGGCGATACCGACGCGATACCGGTGGGCGGCGGATCGCATTCAGGCCGCTCCATGCGCATGGCAGGAGTGTGCATGGGCAGCGCCGCAACTGGCGTGATCGAACGCGGCCGGCGGATCGCGGCGCACATGTTTGAGGTCGAGCCTGACCAGGTCGAGTTCTCGAACGGCCATTTCAAGGTCGGGGGAAATGAGCGGATTATCGGACTATTCGAAACCGCGCGCGCAGCGCAAACACTTAACGATCTTGATGACAGTCTGCGCGGACCGCTGGCGGCGGAATGCGATCACTCGTTCACCGATGGCGGCTATCCGTACGGCTGTGCAGTCTGCGAAGTGGAAATCGAGCCGGAGACTGGCTTGGTCGAGATCGCGCGTTATTGCGCGGTCGACGATGTCGGCCGTGCCGTCAATCCGATGATCCTCGACGGGCAAACCCATGGGGCCATCGCCCAGGGTATCGGTCAAGCGCTGTGCGAAGAGATTATCCACGACGCGCAGGATGGACAGGTGCTCACCGGCTCCTTCATGGACTACGCAATGCCGCGCGCGGACGGTCTGCCCTCATTTGCGACCCAGTTGATGGAGATTCCCTCCCCTACCAATCCGCTTGGGATTCGCGCCGGCGGCGAGGGCGGCACCACGCCGGCGCTCGCCGCCGTCATCAATGCCGTCGTCGACGCGCTCGCCCCATTGGGGGTGATGCACATGGAGATGCCCGCGACCCCAGAGCGCATCTGGTGGACGATACGGGGTGCACGTAGCCCGGATTGAGCGTCGCGCTCGCGACACGCGATAACTCTCCGCGCCGCGAAATCCGGGATGGCCTGACCGATCCCGGATTGCACGATCGCAATGTGAAGTGGTGCTTGCGGCCCATATGTCACCGCGATCGTGCAATTCGGGCTACAGGCCACCGGAGCAGTAACATCGGCATACACAAGTAGATGACCGTCATCCTGAGGCGCGAGCACGCAATCACTTGATTGCGTGCGAGCCTCGAAGGATGACGGCACCGCGTCAATGCTTGTCGGGGTACCGGCTCACGAAGCCGTCCCGATTGGGCATTTGCACCTTGGCCAGTGTCTCGGCATTCATCACGTCGTTCTCGCCGATGATCTTGTTGCCGGCGAGAATAAAAGCCGTCAGCGAATAAACTTCGTCATTGCTAAGCGACTTCGGTTGCGGCCACGGCATTGCACGACGGGTGAAGTCGAAGATCGTCGTGGCATTAGGCACGTAGGTCGCCATTGTCCGCTGTTTTTTGTCGGGCGGACTGACCAGCGCTGCGTTCTTGCCGCCATAGCCGTTCTTGCCGTGGCAGAGTTCGCATTTCTGCGCGAAGATCGCAGCACCCTGCGCGGGAGTGCCGCTGCCTGACGGCAGGCCCTTGCCGTCGGGTGGAATGCTGATATCCCAGAGCGCCAGATCAGCCTCGCTGATCGGCTTGCCCAAACCCGGTGTATCAGCAGCAATCGCCGCGCTTGCGCCCAGCGAAAGAGTTAGTGTCGCGAGGGTGATGAGGTTCTTACGCATACACATGTTTGACCTCTCCCTTGCTGTCGACTGCCCAGCTGGTGATCATGTTCATGTGCCCCATGGGGAAGGCCGTCACCGGCGGGTTGGTTGTGGGCGCGCCACGTTCAGCGATCAGGTCTTCGCGGGTTGGCTGCACATTGCCGGCTTCGTCCCACGCCCGGCTCTGCAGCACGACCGGCTGGCCGTCCCAACGCCAGGGCAGCCGGAACCGCGTCAGCGCCTTCGGCAGCACCGGCTCGTCGAGCGCAGCCTGCGCGTAGCTCTTGCCGCCGTCGGCGGAGACCATAACCTTGGCGATCCGCCCGTCGCCCGAATAGGCGAGGCCGGAAATCTCGTAGAAGCCCGGCCCTTTGAGCGTCAGCCCAGGCGACGGATGGGTGACAAAGGATTTCACCTCCATCGGGAAGAAAAACTGCCAGATTTTCGGGCCCTTCACCCGATACGTGTACTGCAGCGTTTCGTTGATAGCCATCACAGGCGATTCTACGAGCTTGATCCGGTGCAGCCATTTCACGTTCATGTTGCCCTCATAGCCGGGCACCAGGAGCCGCATCGGATAACCCTGCGCGGGATTGATGCGCTCGCCGTTCTGGTAAAGCGCGATCATCGCATCATCGAGCGCCTTGGCGAGCGGAATGCTGCGGTTCATGCTCGGACCGTCGGCGCCCTCGGCGATCAACCATTTCGCCTTCGGATCGATGCCGGTCTCTTCAAGCAGGGTTGAGAGCCGCACGCCGGCCCATTGCGAGCACGAAAGCAGCCCATGGATCGCCTGCACGTTGGCATCGATCGGGTCCTTGCGATACAGCGGCGCACTGTTGCCGCCGCACTCGACGAAATGAATGCGCGACACCATTGGGTAGCGCGCCAGCGCCTCTAGATCGTAGACCATCGGCTGTTTCACCAGCCCATGAATGACGAGGCGGTGCTTCGCCGGATCGATATCGGGGAAGCCGGTGCGCGCCACCACGAAGTGGAGTCCACTCGGCGTGATGGTCCCATTCAGGAGATGATGGGGCGTGCGCGCCTGGCTCGTGCGGGGCTCGAAATTCGGGTTGGTGAGCGTGCGCACGACCTTGTTTTCGTATTTGGACGGTACCCCGTAGGCGGGGATCGGAGTGCCGGGCATCAAACTCCACGGATCGACCGGCAGCGGCTCGGCCGCCGCGCTGCTCAGCGAACCGCCAGTTGCTGTCGCCGCGGCGCCGGCAAGCGCCAATCCGCGGCCAAGCAGCGCGCGGCGATGCAGGAGCCCGTTGCCGGCAACAGGTTCGAGCGAGTCGAGCTGACGTTTGGAGTCGTTGGAAATGCTCATGCATGCCTCCCTGAGCAAGTGGCCGTTCTGGTGCCGGCCTGCGGAGAGATTCCTTGGAAGTATGCGAATTGTGCTCCGGCTCGGCACCACTGTCCAGGGGGCCGCGGCGCGTAGCCCGGATTGCGCATGGCACTAACAGCGAGGGTTATCTCGGTGTCTCATCGCGCAATCCGGGGCGGCGCGCCCCTTCCCGGATTTGCAAGCGCAAATCCGGGCTACAACGCGAACACGTAGAGCACCGTCGCGTTGCGCATGTCCTTGAGCTCCGGGAAGTTCGCGAGCCGGCTCGCCCTCGCCGAGGTACTGAGCCCCGTCGTAATCGCGAGATACTGCCGGCCGTTGACGGCAAAAGTCATCGGCGGCGAGGAAATTCCCGAGCCCAAATTGGCTTTCCATAATTCGTCGAGCGTGGTGTCGTCATAGGCCACGACCGTGCCGTCGGAGAGCGCAGTAAAAATGAGCCCGCCGGCGGTTGCGAGCGTCCCGCTCTGGTTCGGGTACGGCTGATGAACTCTTTTCTTCACCTCGCCGGTGATCGGGTCGGAAGCGATCAGTTCGCCCTCGTAGCGGTCCGTCGCTTTGGCCTCGCCTGCAACCCATTGCTTGCCCTGGGTACGCGCTTCGTGGCTCACCACGACCGTGTCGCAGCCGGTGAAGGCTGGAATATAGATGAGTTTGGTCTTCTGACTGTAGGACGATGGCCAGAAATTGTTGGCGCCAAGATGCGACGGGCAGGTCTTCTTGGACAATCCGCCGGGCGTGAGGTTTCCAACACCGGCGTAACTCTGGATGTCCTTGCTCGGATCGTAATCGAGGGGCTTACCGGTCTTCTGGTCGATGCCTTTGGTCCAGGTGACGTCGGACACATAGGGTTTTGCGCCGATCATCTGGCCGTTGTGGCGATCCATCGTGTAGAGGAATCCGTTGCGCGCCGAGTGTGTCAGCAGCGTGCGCGGTTCTCCGGATACGGCTGCGTCGATGAGAATGTGAGTGCCGACCTCATCGAAGTCCCACATGTCTCCAGGCGTATACTGGAAATACCAGTTCATCGCGCCGGTGTCGGGATTCCAGGAGATCGCGCTGTTGGTGAAGAGATTGTCGCCCGGCCGATAGGTCGGATCGAACTCCGGGACCGGATTGCCGGTGCCCCAGATGGTTTGGTTTGTCTGTGGATCGTAAGTGCCGGTGACCCAGACGGCGCCGCCGCCGGTCTGCCAGGCGTTGTTCTTCCAGGTCTCGCTGCCGGGTTCGCCGGGCGCCGGAATGGTATACTTTTGCCAGACTACCTTGCCAGTCGCGGCATCGAGCGCCGCAATCCAGTCGCGGATGCCGAGCGAGCTGCCTGCCGCCCCGAACAGAATTTTATCTTTAACGGCGAGCGGCGCGCCGCGCAGGCTGACTTCGGGATGGCCGAATTCCGCATTCGTCTCCCATACGACCTTGCCGCTGTCCTTGTCGGTGGCGATCACGCGGGCCGGAAAGTTGGCGACCGAGATGACGAGATTGCCCCAGAGCGCCACGCCGCGGTTTGCGACCTGCCGCTGCTCCTTGGGGTCCATGCGCCAGACGATACGGCCGGTGTCGCCCGATCTCGCGTCGATCTTGTAGACCACGGCGGAGGAGTCGACCGTATAGAGATAGCCGTCTTCGGCCAGCGTAGTCGCCTGGTTGAATTCGTTGCCGGTCCCGCCTCCGAGCGCCACCGCATAGGCGAGCTTGAGCCCGCGGACGTTGCCTCTGTTGATGCCGTCGAGCGTCGAGTAGCGCTGGCCGTCATAGGTGCGATGGTTCATCAGCCAGTTCTGCGGCTCCTTGTCGGCGTTGATGAGCCGATCGGGCGTGACGTCGGCCGCCCATGCCGGCCACGCAAACAGTCCGGCAACGCCTGCGAGCAGCGCATTGCGAATTGATCGATTTAGATTTCTTGTCATCGCGTTCCTCCTCTGAGAGCGTTAGTTACTTTTGACCACTGATATATCGGGATCGAGCCAAAATGCCCAGATGGCCGCGCCCCCCACAAGCAGGGCGGCCGAGACAATAAAGGGCGCCGCCCATGAGCCGGTCTGCGCCAAGTACCCAAAGACCAACGGCGATATCGCGCCGCCGAAATTGCCGGCCATGTTCATCATTCCTGAAACGGTCCCGGAATATTTGCCGCCGGTATCCATGGGCACGGACCAGGCCGGGCCGATGTTGCATTCGAGAAAGAACATCGCACCGGTCAAACAAGCCACGGCTACGTAGGCGTTTTCGGTCACGCCTGCCGCCACCATGAAGCCCGCGCAGCCCAACAGCGCGATGATGGCCACCGTACGCCGTGCAATCCTGGCGCTGCCCGTTTTTCTCAGCAGCCAGTCGGTCGCCAAACCTCCCGCGGTATCGCCGATCACGCCGGCCCAAAGCGGCAGCGAAGCGAAGATGCCGACCTTCACCAGCGTGAAATGCCGGTAGTCTACGAGGTAGGACGGCAGCCAAGCGAGGAAGATATAGAGGCAATATACGTAGGTGAAATAGGCGGCCATGATCGCCCACATGTTCGGCGATCGCAGCAGCGTCGACCACGGGACAGCGGGTCTCTTTTCAATTTCTGCGGCGCGGATCTCCCCTTTTTCATCGAACCCGCGGATTTTCTCGAGCTCTTCCCTGTTCACCAGAGGGTGCTCTTCCGGGAGATTGCGGTAGGTCAAGCGCCACCACAGCGCCCAGATGATTCCGATCATCCCGCAGATGTAGAATACCCAGCGCCAGCCGAGCGACGCCATGATCAGGACGACGAGCGGCGGCGCAATAGCGGCGCCGGCGCGGCTGGCGCTGTGGGTAATCCCTTGCACGAAGCCGCGTTCGCTGCGCGGGTACCAAAGCTGCATCGCCCGCGTGGCGGTCGGAAAAGCGCCGGCCTCCCCGACCCCGAAAAGAAACCGCACTGCGAAGAACGAGGTTGCCCCAACGGCAGCCGCCGTAGCGGCGGTCATCACCGACCAGTAGGTGACAATGCCGGTCAAGACCGCCCGCGGCCCGAACCGGTCGGCGAGCCACCCGCCCGGGACCTGAAACAGCGCGTAGGCCCAAACGAAGGCGCTGAAGATCCACCCCATGGTGATCCTGTCGAAGCCGAATTCGTTGCTGATCATGGGGGCGGCGGTCGAGATATTGACCCGATCGAGATAGGTGACCAGGTACATCACGCTGATCAGCACCAGCACGTACCAGCGTCCCCAGCTTGCACGCGCTTGCGTTAGCGCCGCCACATCCGCCTGCGTTGCCTCCGCCATGTTTTCCTCCGGCCGGTGCGTTGAATTTTTTCAGCCTGCCAAGCCTGCCCCTTTGTGAGCCCGCGGACAAGCCCACCCGGACCCCGTAGGGCGGGTTAGGAGCGCGGTGCACAAGGCCCTGCCCGCGTCCGCGCGGGAAAGGGCGCGCATAACCCGCATTGGCTCGGCAGCTGGCGGATTAAGCGCGGGCGGGGCGAAGGCACGCGCTGGGCCGCGCTAGTCTTACTGCGTCATAACCTTCGTAGGGTGGGCAAAATCGCGTGGCACCGCCTGACAGCGTGGGCCCTAAGCGCGTTTACGCGCGTCTTCGACGCGCTATGGGCGCCCGGCGCGATTTTGCCCACGCGGTCGGCATTGGAGAAGGCGCCGTTGCCCACCCTACGATGTTTCTGACGCAGTAATGCTAATCCGCCCTACGGGGCCTACCGCTTCATCAACAGCAGCGGGTCGGTGCTCAGCGGCACGCGTTCCCAGATCGTGGGATCGCTTTCGGCGAAGCGCCAGCTGCCGTTGCGACCGATCAACACCAGCTGATCGTGGTCGAGCCGCCAAGTGGTGGGCCCAAAATCGGCGATGGCGGCATTGCAGGGAGGCTTGATGACGAGCTTGTAGGCGTCGCTGCCGTCCGTCTGGCTTGACAGTGTGAAGGTGCAGAGCGGGCTGTCGATTTCGCGGAGAATATTCCAGTCTCCGAAGAGCTGGTCGGCACTGTGAGTTTCGATCTTGATGGCGGCCTGGGTCTGGAGGAAATAGAGCCCCTCGCCGGGGCGCTCGCCCTCGTAGAGGCCGTTTTCGACCTCCGAGAATTCGAGTACCGCGCCCTTGTTGGCATCGATGAGGTGGAGCACGTCGTTCTGGCCGAGCGTCCAGGCCACCACGCCCCTGAGCAGCGGAAAGGAGCTGCCGCATTGGGGATCGAAGTCGAGGCGAAAGCCGCCGGGCGCTGGATCAACGCTGAAAGTAACTGGGCAGCGGCGAGTGCGCTCCGCGTCGGAGATTTCCCAGGCCCCGACCAGTTCCTTCGCGGCATCGCTTACCGGAGGCGGCGACTGCGCATGCGCGAATAGGGCGGATGCTGCCAGCACGAGAGCGGCCAGGACATGCACGCGAGCCATGGGAAATGGCTAGCACGGCAAAAATGGCTTCGCTACGGCGGCTCGCGGGCGCAGCGGCCGGCACACAACCCCTGGTCACGCGGACCGAGCCGCCGCAGCGGCCCGGGAGCGGCAAGCCGGCCACGGGGTCTCCGGTACGGGGGTGAGCGGGGGCTTCCCGGCTGCCAAGGCGACGAGATTGTCGATAACGAGCTGGTCCATCAGTGTTCGGGTATGAATCGAAGCCGAGCCGAGATGCGGGAACAGCACGACGTTCTCCATGGCGATCAACTCTGCCGGCGCGTCCGGCTCGCGTGCGTAGACGTCGAGCCCCGCGGCCATGATGGTTTTGTCCTGCAAGGCCTTGATCAAGGCTGGCTCGTCCACCACCGATCCGCGCGCCATGTTGACCAGGATTCCTTCGGGGCCGAGCGCTTCGAGCACCTGCGCATTGATGACGTTCCTGGTTTCCTCGCCCCCCGGTACGATCACGAGCAGGACGGTGGCATCACGGGCCATGTCGATGAGCTTCGGATAATGCCGATAGTGCAGCCCCGGCACCGGCCGGCGCGAGTGATAAACGACAGACACCAGCATGGCGTCGAGGCGGCGCGCAATCGCCTGTCCGATACGGCCCATGCCGACGAGCCCGACGGTGCGGTTGCGCAGCGTCGCCCGGGTGAGCGGATAGGCCTTCTCCCGCCACCGCCCGGCGCGCAGATAGCGCTCGGCCGCAGAAAATTCGCGGACCGTACACAGCAGAAGCCCGAGCGCAGTATCGGCGACTTCTTCGGTCAATACATCCGGCGTATTGGTTACCACAATGCCGTGCGCGCCCGCCCACGCTGCGTCGACGTGGTCATAACCAACGCCGAAACTTGCCACGATTTCGAGCCGCGGCAGCTTGCCCATCAGGGCCGCGTCGATGGGCTCGGAACTGGCGACTGAGGCGATCGCGCGCACACGCGGCGCGATGCCGGAGAGCAACGCTGCGCGATCTTTTGCTTCGCCGAGCCGATGCACCGTAAACGGCGCAAGCCCGCTTACGATCGTCGGTCTCGGCGGGCCGACCAGCAGCACTTCGAAGTCGCTATTGCTCATGGGGCTCTCCGCGGTATCGCCAGTAAGGCGGAAATGGAATCAAGGCCGGCACTTCCCGCCGGTATCGGGCATAGGCGTCGGGGAATATCTCGCCCATCCATCGTTCTTCAACACTGACCCGGCGGAGAACAGCCGCGGCAAAGAAGGCGAAAGCCACCAAGCCGCGCCACTGCCCGATTGCGATTGCAGTGCCGAGCATGGCGACGAGCATGCCCGAATAGATCGGATGACGCGCCAGAGCATAAGGTCCTGACCGAACGAGCTCGTGTTCCTGTTTGAGCGTGATGTCACCGCTCCAATTGCGACCGAGGTGAACCCGAGCCCAGACTGCAAAACCGAGCCCCGCAGCGACGAGGATCACCCCCAATGCATGAATTGGCGCCGTCGCCGGCACGAACCGACCATTAAGCCATCCGATCGGCAGTTGTGGGACCGCCATCAGCACAGCCGCAAAGAACATCGGGCCGATGTGCAGCGCGCGCGATCCGGGCGATTCCCTGCGCCGCGTAACTTTGACATTGCGCGCCGAAATCAACCAGTAGGCGCACCACGCCAGCCAGAGAGCCGCCAGGACCAGAGAAGCCGGAGAGCGCAATTATGGTGCTCCGGATTTTTTGCGTTTGGGTTCCCAAGCCAATTATTGCATCAACGGCTTCGTTCACACGAGCAGCTTCAGCGGCTGCTCGATGAATTCTTTGAAACTTTCCAACACTTGCGCCCCAAGAGTTCCATCGATCACGCGATGATCGCAGGAGAGCGTTACCGTCATCATGCTCGCGAATGCAACACCGCCATCCTTCTTCTCAACTGCCTGGCGCCGCGCCGCCCCAACCGCCAGGATCGTCGCCTGAGGCGGGCTGATCACCGCAGCGAATTCGCGCACCCCGTACATACCGAGATTGGAGATCGCCGACGAGCCGCCCTGATACTCGCTGGGGTCGAGCCGGCGCGCGCGAGTCCGCTCTGCAACCTCGCGCATCTCGGCCGAGATCGCTGTCAGCGATTTCATCTCCGCATCGCGGATCACCGGCATCAGCAATCCGCCGTCAATCGCGACCGCAACCGCGATATCGGAATGCTGGAAGCGCAGGATGCGGTCCTCGGCCCAGACCGCATTCGCGGCACGTAGCCGTTGAAGCGCTGCCGCCCAGGATTTGATGACGAAATCATTGATCGAGAGCCGATACGCAGGGGCCCCGGCAGCGTCCTTCGGCGCCAGGGCATTCGCCTCCTCGCGGAGCGCGATTAGCGGGCCGACCTCTACATCGGCGGTCAAATAGAAATGCGGGATCGTCTGCTTGGCTTCAATCACTCGCCGCGCGATGGCCGCGCGCATGCTCTCGAGCGGAACTTCTTCGAATGGCCGGCCGCGATAGAGCGCCCTGACCGCAGCGGCGCTAAGCCCAGCCAATGGCATAGTTCGTGAGCGGCCAGCCGGCGCCCGCGCGGCTTCAACATCCCGCGCACCGATGCGGCCGCCCGGCTCGGACCCACGCACGGCGTCAAGCTTGATGCCAGCCTCGGCCGCAAGCCGGCGCGCGAGCGGTGTCACAACAGCGCCGCCCGCGAGCCGTGCGCGACCGTAATTGCTCGCGGGCGTGCGCACTTCGAAGAATGGATCGAGCTTGATCGGGGCAGCCGCGCCCGGCACGGGTGCGATGGTGGATGGCGCAGCGGGCGAGTTCTGCTGGACTTTTGGCGATGGCGATGCCGTTGAAAGAGCCGGCGGTGATGGAGCAGCACCGTCTCCAGCAACGATTGCGACAATCGCACCGACCGGTGCAATCTCGCCCGCGGCAACGCGAATTTCCTTAAGCACGCCCGCTGTTGTCGAAGGCACTTCCATCGAAACCTTGTCGGTCTCGATCTCGAACAGATTATCGCCCGGCTTCACGGTGTCGCCGGACGACTTGAACCATTTCGTGATCTTGCCCTCGGCAACGGTCTCTCCGAGTTGCGGCATCAAAACGTCCATGGCACACCCCAACCCGTAGGGTGGGCAAAATCGCCGAGCATGACGGTAACGCAACGCGCGGACGCAGCGGGGCGATTTTGCCCACGCGGTCCGGCCTTAGAGTTGGGACGGCGTGGGCAAACGCACGTGAAACCAGTGCTCGCCGGGAGTTTTCGAAGCGCGCGTTTGCCCACCCTACGAAAGCGCATTCTTGTAGGCATCGATCACCAACTCACCGAAATGTATTGCGTCTCCAGAAATTCCATCATTCCTTCGTGCGCGCCTTCACGGCCGATGCCGGATTGTTTCATCCCGCCGAAGGGTGCCGCCGGATCTGATACGAGCCCACGATTGAGCCCCACCATGCCGAAGTCGAGCTGCTCGGATACGCGCATGCCGCGGCTGAGATCCTTGGTGTAGAGATAGGCTACGAGACCGTATTCAGTCGCGTTGGCGCGTCTGATCACCTCATCCTCGGATTTAAAGGTCTGGATTGCAGCGACCGGCCCGAAGATTTCTTCTTTGAGCATGTCGGCGGAATCCGGCACATTTGTGAGAACGGTGGCGGGGTAGAAGAACCCTGGCCCACCCGGCGTCTTGCCGCCGGTGAGCACCTTGGCTCCCTTCTTCACCGCGTCCTCGACCAGGGTCACGACTTTGCTGCGACCTGCCGCATTCACCAGCGGGCCGAGCGCCACGCCTTCGTCGAGCCCGTTCCCCATCTTGAGCGCGCCCATCTTGCCGGTGAGCTTGGCGGCGAATTCATCGTGCACCTTTTCCTGCACGTAGAAGCGGTTCGCAGCGGTGCAGGCCTCGCCCATGTTGCGCATCTTGGCGATCATGGCGCCTTCGATCGCGGCATCGATATCGGCATCATCAAAGACGATGAAGGGCGCGTTGCCGCCAAGCTCCATGGCCGGTTTGACGACGTTGTCGGCGGCGGCGTGGAGGAGCGTGCGGCCCACCTCGGTCGAGCCGGTAAACGACACGACGCGCACGCGCGGGTCCTGGAGCATGGCGCCGACCACCTTGCCGGCGGAACGCGACGGGATGACGTTGACAACGCCGGCGGGAACGCCGGCCTCGGCGAGAATCGGCATCAGCGCCAGCATGGTCAACGGCGTATCGGAGGCGGGCTTGAGTACAACCGGGCAACCGGCTGCGAGCGCCGGGCCGATCTTGCGCGTCGCCATGGCGGCCGGGAAATTCCAGGGCGTGACCAGAACCGCAATACCGGCCGGTTTGTGGTGCACGAAAATGCGCGCGCCCGAGGCCGGCGCCCGCGATACATTACCGAGATTGCGCACCGCCTCCTCGGCATTCCAGCGGAAGAATTCGGCGGCGTAAGCCACTTCGGCGCGCGAATCGGGCAGCGCCTTGCCGTTCTCAAGGGTAATCAATTTGGCGAGCCGCTCGGCGTCGCGCATGATCAGCTCGAACGACTTGCGCAGGACCTCGGCGCGTTCGCGCGGCTTCCTGGCAGCCCAGCCGGCAAAGGCATCGCTGGCCGCATCGACAGCCGCCTTGGCGTCCTCGACGGTCGCGCTTGCGACGGAAGCAATCTTGTTCTCGGTCGCCGGATCGGTGACATCGAAGCGGCCGCCGTCGGAGGCTTTCCGCCATTGCCCGCCGATCCACAGATCGGTGGGCACGTTAGCGAGCAAATTCTCGTACATCATATATTCCTACAAGTTTTGCGCGAGCTGGCGGTCGAGGTGACCTGCTTGCCCCAAGCTCCACCTCTCCCCGTTTGCGGGGAGAGGTCGCGAGTGCAGCGAGCGGGTGAGGGGCTGCCTTAGGCGCTTCTCGCTGCGAAAGCCCCCCTCACCCCGACCCTCTCCCCGGAAGCGGGGAGAGGGGGCCACTTCGACGCCGCCCGTGATCACATCAAGGATATACTTGCGGACGTTCCTTTGCCTCATGTCGCCCGCTCATGATTCCATCGCGCGCTTTATCCGCTCGACGATGCGTTCCACGGTGGGTAATGCAATGTCCTCCAGGATATCGGCAGCAGGCAGCGGAATATGCGGAGTGGTGATCCGCACCGGCGGGCCGTCGAGCTCGTAAAACGACTCGTCGGCCACAATCGACACGATCTCGGCGCCCCAGCCGCAGAGCCGCGGATTCTCCTCGACGGTAAACAGACGATGCGTGCGAGCGACCGAGCCGAGGATCGTCCGGGTATCGAGCGGCACCAGCGATCTCACGTCGATAACCTCGCAGTCGAATCCGTGTTCCGAAGCGAGCCGTTCTGCCGCTGCAACGGCGCGCGGCACCATCAGCGCCAGCGCCAGAATTGTTGCATCTTTGCCCGGCCGCGCAATCGCCGCAGCGCCAAGCCTATCCACGATCTCGCCATCGGGCACATCGCCCTTGGTCGGGTAAAGCGATTTGTGCTCGAAGAAGATCACCGGGTCGGGATCGCGCACAGCGGCCGCAAGCAGTCCGATTACGTCGCGCGGATTGGACGGCGCAACGACTTTGAGCCCCGGAATCATCATGCACCAGTTCTCGACGCTCTGCGAATGCTGCGCGCCGAAACGCGAGCCGGCGCCGTTGCCGGTGCGCACCACCAATGGACATTTGAGCTGCCCATTGGACATGTAGCGGCTCTTCGCAAACTCGTTGGCGATATAATCGAAGCAGACCGCAAAAAAATCGGAGAACATGATTTCGGCGATCGGTTTCAAGCCCGTCATGGCGGCGCCCATGGCAGCGCCGAGAATCGCCTGCTCGGAGATCGGCGTGTCGCGCACGCGCAGCGGCCCGAACTGTTCAAGGAGCCCGACCGTCGCCTTGAACACCCCGCCGGCGCCGGCCACATCCTCGCCGAGAAACACGACATCGGGATCGCGCCTCATCTCCTGGGCGATGCCGCGGGCAACCGCCTCGCGATAGGTCAGTTCCGCCACGCAAAGCCTCCATCGGCGTACACGTCGGTCGTGAGTATTTCGCGCGACGGCATCGGCGCCGCTTTGCATTTCTCGGTCGCATCATCGACGATCTTTTTCACGTCGGACTCGATAGCGAGGATGGCGTCATTGCTGACACCGAATTGCCTGAGCCGCTCGCGATAGATTTTGAGCGGGTCGCGTTCCTTCCATCGTTCGAGTTCGCCTTCCGGCCGGTATTTGGCGGGATCCGCCCGCGAGTGACCGCTGTGGCGATAGGTCATGCATTCAATGAGCGACGGCCCTTTGCCGGCGCGCGCTTTCTCATACGCCGCGCTGGCGGTACGGTAGACAACGTCGGCGTCGTTGCCGTCGATAACAATGCGCTCCAGGCCATAGGAGGCCGCCCGATCGGCCGCCGGATGCTCGACCGCCGTCACCATGCCGATTGGGGTATATTCCATGTAGAGATTGTTCTCGCACACGAAGATCACCGGCAGTTTCCATACCGCTGCAAGGTTGAGCGCCTCGTGGAACGCTCCGATATTCGTCGTGCCGTCGCCGAAGAAACAGACCGAAACGTCGCTGTGCCCCTTGTATTGGGCGCGCCATGCGGCCCCGCAGGCGATCGGCAGGTGAGCGCCCACGATCGCGTAGGAGCCCATCACGCCGTGCGCGGCGGACGTGAGATGCATCGAGCCGCCCTTCCCGCGCATCAAACCGTTATCGCGCTGCATCAGTTCGCCGAGCACCTGCTCGACCGGGACGCCGCGCGCCAGCGTGTGAGCGTGACCGCGATAGGTGCAGAACGAGAGGTCGCCCGGCTGCATTGCGCAGGCAAATCCGGCGGCTACCGCCTCCTGCCCAAGCGAAAGATGGCTCGTCCCCTTCACCAGGTTTTGCAGGAACAGATCGAACGCACGCTGCTCCGCCTCACGGATCACCACTTGGATACGATAGAGGGCAAGACGCTTCTCCTCGCCGATATCGTCGTTAATCCCCGCATTCGATTTCGCCTTCGGGGCACGGTCTTCGATCTTAGCCATGGAGGCCTCTCAACTCCTCTCGGGTCGGCCGAAACTTAGCCGTTTCGCCAAAGCTTGAGCAACGGGTTGCTGGATAAGTCGAGAGACGTACGCGTCGCCCGGATTGGAGCGCGGCCCAATGAGCGGACTCCGATCCAGGAAAGGCCCCGGATTTCCGCGTGCGCAATGAGCAGAGATAATCACGAAGGGGCGTCAGGGCGCACGCGGAAATCCGGGCTACCTACGCCTCCCGCCGGACCGCGCTCTCATGCCAGCGGCGCAGCACGAAATAGGAGAGGAGCGACAGCGCAAAATAAATGGCAACGCCGGCAACCGAGAGCAGCAGCAAAGCGGCGTACATTCGCGGGATGTTGAGTCGGTAGCCGGATTCGAAGATGCGATAGGCGAGCCCGGAGCCGGCGCCGGCTGCTCCGGCCGCGATCTCGGCCACCACCGCGCCAATCAGGGAGAGGCCCCCGGCGATCCGCAATCCGCCGAGGATATGGGGCAGGGCCGCCGGAAGCTTGAGCCCCCAGAGGACTTGGCGGCGCGAGGCGCCGTAGAGGCGGAACAGATCGGCGAGGTTGTGATCGACCGAGTTCAGGCCGAGCGTCGTATTGGCAAGCACCGGAAAAAAGGCGACGAGCCAGGCGCAGAAGAGCACCGCTAAGGGCTGCGGCAGATAAATGAGGAGGAGCGGCGCGATCGCGACCACCGGCGTCACTTGCAGAATGACGGCGTAAGGATAGAGGGAATATTCGACCAATCGCGACTGATTGAACAGCACGGCGAGCGCAATGCCGCCGACCGCCGCCAGAAGAAACCCTTCGAGCGCAATGGTGACCGTGACCAGGAGCGATTGCGACAGCAGCGGCCAGTCGGTGAGGAGCGTCGCGAACACGGCGCCGGGTCCGGGCAGCGCAAACGGCGAAATAGCAAACAGTCTGACCGCCAATTCCCAGGCCACGATTCCGAGCGCCAGCACCAGCACCGGAAGCACAAGGCGCAGGACCTCTTCGACACCATAGCGCCCGCGCTTCATTTCTCGTCCCCCGCCGCGGATGCCGCCGCGAGCGCTTGCGAGGCGCGCCGGCACAGAGCCGCGTATTCGGGCGAGGTGCGAAAGCCCTGGTGGCGCGGCTGCGGCGCATCGATGGCGAGTTCCGTGAAGACGCGTCCCGGCCGCGGCGTCATGATCAGGATGCGATTGGAGAGGTAAACCGACTCGAAGACAGAATGCGTGACGAACACGACGGTCTTTTCGAGCGCGCGCCAGAGCGACAACAGGTCATCGTTGAGCTTGAAGCGCGTGATCTCGTCCAGTGCGGCGAAGGGCTCGTCCATGAGCAGAAGATCGGGCTCGGTGACCAAAGCCCGCGCAATGGAGACGCGCATTTTCATCCCGCCCGACAATTCGCGCGGGTAGACGCCGGCAAAATCGAGCAACCCGACCTGCGCGAGCGCCGCCTCCACGCGGGGCGCTGCCTTGGCAATTGGCCAATGCTTGAGGTCGAGCGGAAGCCGCACGTTGCGCGCCACGGTTGCCCACGGCATCAGCGTCGGTTCCTGGAACACGAAACCTACTTCGCCAGCCGCATGAGGAGCAGGCTGACCCGGTCGCTTCACGGTGCCCTCGGTCGGCTCAGTCAACCCCGCGATAATGCGCAATGCGGTCGACTTGCCGCAGCCTGAAGGACCGAGCAGTGAGACGAATTCGCCGCGCCGCACGTCAAATTCGAGCCCTTCGAGCGCATCCACGCCGTTTGCAAAAATCTTGCGGACACCCCGTAGCGAGACGGCCATGCTGCCGGAGTCGACCATGGCCTCCCTGTCAGGGCTTCGGCCGCAAATCCAGCCCCACCCGCTTGTTTACGAACTTCAGCGTGTACGCCTTCGTGGGATCGACGGACGGACTGACCACACCCGCGCGCACCATCTTGTCATAGAAGCTCTTCGTATGCGTTTCCGTCATGGCGCCGATTCCGAGCGTCGCAGCGTCGCCGGAATCAACGATCCCGTATTCCTTGAGCTTGGCGACCGAATAGGCAAGCAACCCGTCGGTCATTTCCGGATTGTGCTGCTTGATGAGCGCATTGGCGGCTCTATTGTCGGCATAGAGATAATTATACCAGCCGATGATCGAGGCATCGACAAAGCGTTGCACGAGACCGGGCCGCTTCTCGACGAGATCGCGGCGCGTTTCGATCAGCGTCGAATAGGCGTCGAAGCCCTCCTCAGCGAGGAGGAAGATTTTAGGCTTGGCCCCGAGCAGCTTCTCGATTGCGTAGGGCTCGGAGGTCACATAGCCCTGCATGGCGCTGTGTTTGTCGGCGAGGAAAGGCTGCGGGTTGAACGTGTAGGGTTTCACCTTGGATTCGTCGAACCCGTAATCGGACTTGAGCCACTGGAAATAGGTCGCGATGCCTTCCTTCGAGACAAACAGCGTCAGCTTCTTGAGGTCCTCGAATTTGTCGATGCCCTGGTCGGGATGGGCAATGAACACCTGCGGCTCTTTTTGGAACATGGCGGCGACTGCGACCGTCGGCACATGATTTTCCACCGCGTCGAACGATTGCAGCGAATTGGCGCTCATGAACATGTCGATATGCCCCACCGGCAGCAGCAGCCGATTGTTCACATTCGGCCCACCCTGGAGAATGGTGACGTCGAGGCCGTATTTGCGATAGGTGCCGTCGGCCAGCGCCTGATAGAACCCGCCGTGCTCGCCTTCCGCGAGCCAGTTGGTTGCGAAGGTGAGCTTGTCGAGGCTCTGGGCGTACGCGGTCGCGAGCCCAAAGGCGAGGACAGCGGCGGTGTACAGCAAACGCGCGAATATCATATTGACCTCGCGAGATCGGGCGCCTTTACGTAGCCCGGATTGCGTGATCGCGCCAATGTCCATCGCAAGCAACGGCTGGCTTGAAGCGCGATCACGCAACCCGGGGGACGAAGCGTGCGGTCCCCCGGATTTACGCTTGCGCTTTCACCGCAAGCTCCAATCCGGGCTACAGTAGCTAACGTCGCCTACTGTTCGAAGCGCTCGATGAACCACTTGAGCAGCTTGATCCAGATTTCGTCCTTGCCGACCTGGTCCTCGATCCCGTGCTCGAGGTTGGGATTGTCGTTGACCTCCATAACGATGAAGCCGCGGTCGGTCTGCTTCACATCGACGCCGTAGAACCCGTCGCCGATGGGGCGTGCGGCCCGTAACGCAATGTCGATCATCTCGGGCGGGGCCTGATCGACTTCGAAGGTGCGGAATCCGCCCTCGCGGGAAGATCCGTCGGCCCGGTGCTTTACGATTTGCCAATGCCCACGCGCCATGCGGTATTGGCAGACGAACAGCGGCTCGCCGCCGAGGATGCCGACCCGCCAATCGAACTCGGTCGGCAGAAATTTCTGCGCCAGGAGCAGATCTGTCTCTTCAAACAATTCGTCCGCCACCCGCCGGAACTGCTCGGCGGTGTCGACCTTGTGCACCCCGCGTGAAAACGAGCCGTCGGGGATCTTTACCACCAGGGGCAGCGACAGCTCGTCCATGGCCTTCTGCAGGTCGCCCGCGTCCGCAAGCATCACGGTCGGCGGCGTTGCCACCTGATTCTGCCCGAGCAGCTCCATCAGAAACACCTTGTTGGTACAGCGGATCATCGAAATCGGGTCGTCGATGACCGGCATTCCCTCCTGCCAGGCACGGCGTGCGAACCGGTAGGTGTGATTATCGATGGAGGTATTCTCGCGGATGAACAGACCGTCATATTCGGCAAGCTCGGCAAGCTGCCGCTTGGTGATCGGCTCGATATCGACCGAGAGCTTTTCGGCGATCCGGGCGAAATGCTTAATGCTCGCCGGCGAGGACGGCGCGATCTTTTCGTTCGGGTCGTAGAGCACCGCCAAGTCGTATTTCGAAATGGCGCGCGCTTTGGGATCGCGCCATTCGCGCCTGGTGTGCTGGTGCAGCGATTCGCGGAGGAAGTCGCCCTCCCCGTTCGCCAGTCGGTTGATGTTGCGCGGCCGGATGCGATCGATCGAGAGCCAGTTGCCCGGCTCGACAATCACTTCGAGCGCCGGACAACGGAACCAGTCGAACAACAACCGACCGAAGGATTCGAACCGCGTGTCGCGCGCGATCCCAAAACAGACCAGGAGCTTTAACTCGCCCTCGGGCTGGAAATCGGCGCGGCGGGCGCAGCGGTTGAGCTCGTCTTCAAGCTCCGGCAGAGCATGCTCGTAGAGTTTGGCTTCCCGCAGCTCCAGCATGGTCTCCACATTGGGGACGACCCGGTGCCCGCGAGCCTCGGCAAGCAGCGAGGCGTAATAGCCCTTCGATTGATAGGCGTAGGAGCGCGCGAGATTAACGAGCTTCGGCCGGCCCATCTCGAACAGGCGTGGGCGGGCGAGGTAGTCGCTCGTCGTGATTACCTTGTGCGGGGTTTCCGCGTTCGGCAAATCCTTGGGCTGGTCGACAAGGATGACCCAGCCGGTCATGGAGGTCCTTTCCGCGAGACGACTGCCGCGCCGATGCGCCGGCAGGCAGGCAAAGCGAGCGAGGTCACGCGTGTGGTCGAGGCCGCGCCAGTTTCGCGTGCTACCGTCATTCCGTAATTCTTTGTGGCGAAGTTGTGCACGAAGGATCGCCGCCCGGGGCGGCTTGTGGAGAATGTCCAGTCCGGTGCCCCCTCTGGGACCATTCAATAACCCGAAAGAAGCTGTTCGCCAACCGAATCGAGGCCGGCAGGCAAGCGCGCATGAGAACCGATTCGCTCACCGAAGTCAGCTTGGGATCGAAGCGCGTCCACTTTCCTTCGTTTGAGCGACGCATTCCCGACGCATGGGCCTTATGTAGCGGTCACGGGTTTCTCGAAGCGCAGGGCGTGGCCCCCGTCCTCGTAATAACCCGGATACCTCCCGAATTTCCGATAGCCGCTCTTGCGATAACGCGAAATCGCGCGGCGGTTGGATTGGTGCACTTCCAGCCGGATCGCGCGACACTTGCGGGCCCTCGCCCGATTCTCGACAGCGTCGAGGAGCATCGAGGCGATGCCGCGGCCAGCCATGTGGGGAGCCACTGCAAGCGAGTAGAGGCGCGCCAGTGCCGACCCAGTTCGAAACAGGGCAACAGCAGTACCGGCAAACCGCCCGGCTTCCTCGGCAACGAGCACCTCAGCGCTCGGCGAAGCAAGTAGGTGGCGCAAGCTGCGGCGCGACAGCCGATCGGTGGCAAAAACCCGATGCTCAAGTTCGATCAGGGAATCCAGGTCGCGGAGCCGGGCGCGCCGGATCCGGACGTCGCAGCGCGGCTTATGAGGAGCATTCAACACTGGGCCCGCGATATCGGCTTCCGCCCCGGCGAACAAGCCACGAGCAGCCTCCCGTCCCTGCAACCGGCGGCCGTGATACGATAGAATAACACCCCTCCCTTTTGGACCTTGCGATACTCCGATGCAGCGCGTGACGATCACGATCGATGACGAACTCATGACCGAACTCGACCGCATCATTGCGGCGCGCGGTTATCAGAACCGCTCCGAAGCCATCCGCGACCTCGCCCGCGCCGGCATCCGCCAGGCCGCCGAGACGCTCGATGCTCAGCGCGACTGCGTGGCGGCCCTGATCTATGTTTACGACCATCACGCGCGGCAGCTGTCGAAACGGCTCGCCGATACGTTCCACGATCACCACGAGCTGTCGCTTGCCTCCATGCATGCGCACCTCGATCGCAACAGCTGCCTGGAAGTCACCATCCTGCGGGGCAAGACCGACAAGGTGCAGCATTTTGCCGAACACGTGATCGCCGAGCGCGGGGTCCGGCACGGGCGGATCGTGGTGGTGCCCACCGACCTCCTGATCAAGCCCCATACCCACTCCGACGGTACGACGCATGCCCTGCCCCACCCCGGCAAGCGGCGCCGGCGCGCGGCAGCTTAATCGCTTTCGGTTTCGTAGGGTGTACAAATGGCGCGCCCCTCGGCGCTGGACTGCGTGCGCAAAATCGCGCGCGCCGTTTGCGCACGCTGTCGAACGTCGTGGCGCGCGATTTTGCACACCCTACAAAAGTTTCCGCGCGGTAAGACAACCCACCCTACAGGCTCACCGTGCGAAAATTTCGCGGGCGCGCTGCAGCACCCGCTCCGGGACATTCAATGTCCGCTCGACGGCTCTTTGCACGTCCCCGCCAGAGCCGATGTTCAGTTCGGCATTGATTTTCGCTGCGTCGGCAATGAATTCAGGATTCCGCGCCATTGCAGCAAAGCCGTCGCGCAGCGCCTTCACAATCGCCGGAGAGAGACCAGGCGGCCCGAAGAAAGCGCGTCCAATCGCTCCAGTGCTGGCATAGAGGCCGAGGAGCTGCTTGGCTTCGGGATTCTCGCCCAGTTCGCCAAGCGCAGGCACGTTGGGCAACTCAGGCTCGCGCTCGACCTGGTCCTGGAGGATGACCTTGATCAACCCGTCACGGAGCCACTGCGCCTTCGCGGTCTTTACCGTCGTCCAATTGACGGCGGCTCCCTCGACCTCGCCACGCTCCATCGCGAGCATCGCTTCGTTTGCGGCCGGGTAACCTTTGATGATCCGGAATTTGGTGCCGATGACCGCGTTAAGCAGCGTCGGCACAGTCTCGGCGACATTGCCGGCGCCGGTGCCTGCCACGGTCGCCGAGAAACGCTTGGCATCCTCGATCGACTGCACTTTCGACGTATGCCAGATGATGTGCACGGCGTTGCTCGCCGCAACGCGCCCAATCCAGGAGAGTTTCCCGGCGTCGAACTGGACGGCGGGATTGCGCAGCGCCTGCTCGACCGCAATCGTCTCGGTGACGATGCCCAGCGCAGTGCCGTTCTTGGGGGCAACATTGTAGACGTAATTCGCCGCGCGCAGCGTGCCGGCGCCGGGCATGTTCTCAGGGACCACGGTCGGGCTGCCCGGCAAGAAATGGCCGAGATGGCGCGCCACCAGCCGGCCCATGAGGTCGTAGGTGCCACCCGCGGTGTTACCGATATAGATGGTGATCGTCTGCCGGGAAAAATCGGGCTGCTGCGCGAGGGCCGAATCAACGACGAAGATCGCAAGCCACAGGACCGCGATGAGATCGGCAGACCGTTTGGCCGCGCGGCGATAACACGATTTCGATTCGGCCTGATGCTCCCGGCTCCTGATAGATGCTAGGATGAGCCACGTGTGTGTCCCGGATGCGGTGCAGCGCGAGCGCGCGCCCCCGCATGCTGGTGAAATCTGCGCACCAATGTCGGCGCGCGCGAGTGGTGCGCCGCCCATGACCGGCTAGTTCGATCCCTGCGCCCGTCGCGCCAAATCGCGCATCAGCGCGTCGGCCGCCCGGATCAGGGGATCATCCGGGTGGGTGCTGCAATAGTCATCGATCCAGGTGATGAGATCGGCATTGTGGAACGGCGCTGAAACGTCGTCCACATCGGGAAAGTCAAGCATGGAGGCGGCGGCGTTAACGTAGCCGAGCACCCAGCTGTCCTGCACCGGCTGCCGCCGCGAGCGGATCGCGTGCTCCTGCGTCCACATTGTGCACGACGCATATCCTTCGCCGCGGACCGTAACGGTCTTGGCCTCCGCACAGAGCGGCGCCAATAGCGCGACGATGAGGAGTGCATGTAGCCTTCGCATGACGACCTCCGCCAATGGCAGCGGCATTCTATACGATCGGCACTGCAAAAACCCCAAAATTTCGCGTCGAACGGCATTGAAATCTCTCAACTTCCTGCGATCCGTATTCCGGCGTTGCCGCGGGCTTGCCCCGAGCGGATTTCCTCGGTAGGAGAATTTGGCAAAATGATCATACCCGCCAAGTCAGTGTTGTGCTCATGACAGGCTCATCGAGCCGATCCGGTTCGACGCTCGCGGACGCGGTTCTGCGGCCCTTCAGCGATCGGGCCGGCAATCTGAGCGCGCAGATTGTTTCGATCTACGGGATGCTGCTGGCCGCCAACGCAGTTGCCTGGGGCTGGGGGCTGATCGCGTTTCGCGAGCATCCGGTCCTGCTCGGCACCTGTTTTCTCGCCTACAGCTTTGGGCTGCGCCACGCAGTCGATGCAGATCACATTGCGGCCATCGACAATGTCACGCGCAAACTGATGCAGGAGGGCAAGCGGCCGTTGACGGTGGGCCTGTTCTTTTCTCTTGGCCATTCAACGGTGGTGATCCTGGCAACGATCGGGGTTGCGCTGGCGACCGCCGCGTTCAAGGACCAGATCGAGGAATTCCACGCCGTCGGCGCCATGATCGGCGTTTCGGTATCGGCAGCCTTTCTCCTCGTCATCGCCGCCATGAATGTCGTAATCCTGATCAACGTGTACCGCACCTTCCGGCGCGTAAAGAACGGCGGCAGCTATGTGGCCGAGGACCTCGACTTCCAGCTCGCAAAGGGCGGCTTCTTTGCCCGCGTGTTTCACCGGCTGTTCCGCGCGATCCGGCGAAGCTGGCACATGTATCCATTGGGATTCCTGTTCGGGCTTGGGTTCGATACCGCAACCGAGATCGGGCTCCTCGGCATTGCTGCCGCCGAGGCGTCGAACGGGCTGCCAATCTGGTCCATTCTGGTATTCCCGGCACTGTTCACGGCCGGGATGACGCTCGTCGACACCACCAACAGCGTATTGATGGTGGGGGCCTATGGCTGGGCTTTCGTCAAGCCTGTGCGCAAGCTCTATTACAATATGACCATCACGTTTGTATCGGTCGTGCTTGCCGTGCTGATCGGCGGCATTGAAGCGCTCAACCTGATCGCCGATAAATTCGCCCTGACCGGCGGGTTCTGGGATTTCGTCGGCAACCTTAACGACACGTTCGGCACGCTCGGTTTCCTGATCATCGGCGTCTTCGCGCTGAGCTGGATCGTCTCGATCGTGCTCTACCGGCTCAACGGTTACGACCGCCTCGAAATCGAGGTGGCTCCGGTTCGTTCGTAGCCCGGATTGCGCTTGTCCCGCCAAACTTGTCGGCGCGCTGAGCCAAAAGGGCAAGCGCAATCCGGGGAGGGTGCGGGCGCCCCGGATTGCGATCGTTCAACACCGTTCGCGATACCGAGACCATCCGCCGATCGCAATCCGGGCTACGACGGACACGCTGGCGCTTTGCTACCGGCGAACCTAGATTCCTCAGCAGGCCATCGCATGGTCTGTCCAACGCGCACGCCGTATTTCTAACCACGAGGAATTATCTCATGCGAATGATCGCTTTTGTGCTGGCCGGCTCCCTTGCGCTCGCCGCCGCCTCAGCGCACGCCCGCGATTACAAGGCGGGATCGATCGATGTCGCCGATCCGTGGTCGCGCGCCACCCCGAAAGGTGCAAGCATCGGCGCCGGCTACATGAGGATTACCAACAACGGCAGCACCCCAGATCGGCTGCTGAGCGAGTCCTCGGACGTCGCTCGTTCGGTTGAGTTCCATGAGACGACGATCGAGAACGGGATCGCCAGAATGCGGCCGCTCAAGGAGGGTGTCGAAATCAAGCCAGGGGAGACGATCGAGTTCAAACCCAGCTCCTATCACGTCATGTTCGTTGGCCTGAAAAAGCCTCTCGCTGCCGGCGAACATGTCAAGGCCATGCTGACGTTCGAGAAGGCCGGCACGGTGGATATCGACTACGACGTGTTGGCCATGGGGGCGAGCCCGACCGGCAATACACCGAGCATGAAAATGCCGGGCATGAACATGCCCGGCATGAAGCACTAGAGCCGTTTCCGTAGGGTGGGCAAAGGCGCGGTCCACACGCGCGCGAGCCACGCCACACGCACAAAAGAGCGCCGTGCCCACGCGCGTTCGCCCGCGTGGGCACGGCGCACGCGCCAAAGCGCGGTGCGCCTTTGCCCACCCTACGAAGTTTGTGACACGGTAAGGCTAGTTAGCTGCTCTGCTTGGGCCAGATGACGCCCTGATCCTTGCCCAGCGGTACCTTGCCCATGCCCTTGTAGTTGAACCGCTGAATGCGTTTTCCCTCGAAGGTCTCCGTCGTGTAGATGTTGCCCTTCGAGTCGACGGCGATGCTGTGCACGCCATAGAACTCGCTGGGCTGCCGTCCGCCGCGACCGAACGAGGTCAAATCCGTCATGGTCTTGCGATCGACGATGCGCACGCGCTCGTTTGCCCCATCGGTGAGATAGATGAACCGCTGCTCGGGATCCTTGGAGAAAGCGATCTCCCACGTCGAACCCGGGCCCCGGGTATCCTTGGCGAAGAAATGCTCGCTTACGAATTTGCCATCGGTATGGAACACCTGCACGCGGTCCCCCTGGCGGTCGCAGACGTAGAGCAGGCCGTCATTGGCGAGCGCCACGCAGTGCACCGGGCTGCGCCACTGCTGAAGCGCGGTGGCGCTCGGATCGTATGGTCCCTGCGGGCTGTCATCGGGCTTGTTGCCGTAGGCGCCCCACCAGCGCCTGATCTTGCCGGTATCGGGATCGATCACTGCGAGGCGTCGATTCTTGTAGCCGTCGGCCACGAAGCCTTCGTTCGTCTTCGGATCGATATAGATCTGGGCCACGCGGCCGAAATTCTCCGGATCGTTGCTGCCATGATTCTGGCCCTGATGGCCGGACTGCATCAGGAACTTGCCGTCCTGGGTGAATTTCAGGATCTGCGCATCCTTGGCGCCGTTGCCGCCGAGCCAGACATTGCCTTTATAGTCGATGTGGATGCCGTGCATTGACTGCGGCCACTCATAGCCCTGGCCGGGTCCGCCCCAGGCGTGGATCACGTCGCCGCTTTGATTGAAGGCGATGACCGGCGGCGCTGCACGGCAGCAGGCGGCAGTCGGCGGAGTGAGCTCAGCGCCCTTTTCGTTGTTGTTGAGAGTGGCACTGCCCCGATGCACGATCCAGACATTGTCGTGATCGTCGATTGAAACGCCGATGGTCATGCCCAGCAGTCCCTCATTGGGAAGCGGCTTCGGCCACAGCGGATCGACCTCGAATATCGGAACGTCGACCATCTTGTCCTGGGCGGTCGCGGGTTGTTGCAGGAGCGAGAGTCCGGCGCCGACGCCGAGCACTCCCGTGGCAACTAGCGCGCCGTAGGCAGCTTTGCGCTGCCGCAGCAAATTGATCATCGGTTTCTCCTCCCTGTTGCTGGCTTCGATTACCAGTCGCGACGCACGAATTCGAGGCCAAGCTCCTTTTTGACCCACAGTAACATTGGCGTGGTGTTGAGGAATGCGAGCAGGCCCGGCTCCAGGCTCTCCGGGTCGCTATCGCCCAGTGCCGCGAGCGCCACGACGACATCGCACTCGTCGTTGAACGCGACCGAGAGTAGATTCTCGCCCGTCTCGCCGTCCGCTGCCGCATAGGCTCGGCTGCGGCCGGACATCCAGCCCACCTTGACCGGGCGTCCCGGCGCGCGGGGCTTGGCTTGCCGTGTAACCAGGTCGATGTCGCCCACGCGCTCAAGCTCCGGGTCATCGGCAACCCCGGTCGCGCAATTGCAGAAACCGACCTTCGGCCGGATGTACAGCTTGACCTTGGCCCCGCAATTGGCAGGATTGCACACGAAGGCTCGACCGCTACCCCATTGATCGATCGGAAACGGCCATTTGGCTTCGGTGAACACCGGCTCCTTGCCGCCCAGATGATCCTCGGCAGCAAGCTTCGCCGGTGCCCGCAAGCCCAGGAAGGCTGCGGAACCCGCCGAAACGGCAATTCCCAGCAGAGCCAAGGCCAGCGGTCTGTTCATTCCCGTGCCTCCGGGCAAGGGAGTGAGATTATTCGCGAACCGCCCGGCTGCCAAGGCCGAACGCCGCAGGGTCTGGAGGCCACGAGACAGTCAGCGGGGCGGCCACCTTACGCGTGCACACACAGGTGCGTGATCGCAGCCAGTATATTGATCCTTTCTCTGCGGGTGACTAAACACTGTGCGATAATGCTCAAAAAGAATCATAAATCCCTTCCACTATGGGCGGAAGCACGCCGATGTTCACGCAAGTCCTGGATCCGACCGGAAACCTGTTCCTCACCTGGATCGTCGCCTTAATTCCTGTAGCGGTTCTGCTCGTCCTGCTGGCAGGGTTTCGGATGCCGGCTTGGCTTGCCACCCTGATCGGTTCGGCCGTCACCTTTGCGCTCGGACTTTGGGTCTGGGGAATGCCGCTCGGCGACGGAGGACTTGCATATGTCTACGGCGCCGCGACCGGCGTCTGGAATGTCAACTGGATCACGTTCTGGGGGGTGATGCTGTTCAACACGCTGGTCGCCACCGGCGCGTTCGACAAGCTGCGCCGTTGGCTCATTGCGCAGGGGACTCTCGACGTACGGGTGCAGACGATCCTGTTCGCCTGGGCGTTTGGAGCGCTTTTGGAAGGGCTCGTCGGGTTCGGTTACCCGTGGGCCTTCGTGGCGCCGATCCTGATCGCGATTGGAATTCCCGATCTCGATGCCATTCGCGTTGCCGCCATCGCCAATAACGCGCCGGTCTCCTATGGGGCACTGGGAGCGCCGATCATCGCACTCGCGGCCGTCACCGGTTATCCGCTGCTCGCCTTGTCGGGGTCGGTCAGCAAGATCGTAGCGGTGCTGGCTCTGCTGCCGCCCTGGATCCTGCTCTACCTGGTGTCCGGCAAAAAAGGCATGTGGGGCGCCTGGCCGCTCGCCGTGGTCGGATCGCTGGGCTACATCGCCGGCCAACTTCCGGTCGGCACTTTCCTCGGCCCCTATTTGCCGGACGTGGTCGGCGCCATCGTCTGCTTCATCTGCATTCTCGCTCTGCTCAAAATCTGGCGGCCGGCAGAAGTGCTCGGCTACGGCGGCGTGCCCGTTGCGGCCGGCGCGCAGGCTGCGCAGCACGGACTGTCAAGCCGTGAGCTGATCGAGGCATGGATCCCCATTGCCGTCCTCGTTGCCGTGGTGGTCGCCTGGACCGGCCCGTGGTCGAGTCTGCCCGGGATCAGCGGTCTGCGGGTGCAGGTGGCTGCCGCGTCCTCGATCACCCAGGGCGCGACCATCGCGGCGGTGTTCAACTGGACCCCATTTGTCGGCGGCACTGCGATTTTTGTTTCCTGGGCCATCGTCGCGCTGCTGCTGCGCGTGACCGGCGGCCAGCTTGCCGAGATCTGGAAGAAGACGTGGCAGCAGATGTGGGGCGCCATGCTGGTCGGGGTGTTCATCTTCGGCTTGGCCTACGTTTACAACTACTCCGGAATGGCGGCCTCGCTCGCCAGCGCATTCTCCAAGATCGGGACCGCCTTCATCCTGGTCGCTCCGATACTCGGCTGGATCGGTGTAGCGCTGTCAGGAAGCAACACGTCCACCAATGCAATGTTCGGCAAGTTCCAGGCGCTGGTCGGCCAGATTCTGGGCTTTCCGCCGCTGCTGCTGCCGACGCTGAACTCGGTCGGCGCCGAGATCGGCAAGCCGGTTGCTCCGCAGACGGCAAGCGTCGGAGTATCGACCACGCGATTCGTACGCAACGAGGGCGCAGTCATTCGCCACAATATGGGCTGGACCTTCGTGCTGCTGGGCTATTTGATATTAATCGGTATTGCATTCTACTGGTTCTACCCGGCGGCAGGCTCAATCTAGCGCTGGTTCCGACCAGGTTGCATCACCGCGCTAACCGGTCGTGAGCATAACCGGGTTTGAACCGCCATGGCCAATCTCTGGGCCCGCAAACCGATCGCGATGCTCGAAGCGGAGGCCGAGAACAGGGACGTTCAGGCACTCCTCACCCATGACGGTGTGCCCCTCAAGCGAACCCTCTCAGCCGTAAACCTGGTGGCGCTCGGAATCGGGGCGATCATCGGCGCGGGCATATTCGTGCTCACCGGCCACGCGGCTGCCGCCAATGCAGGCCCGGCGATCGCGGTGTCGTTTGTTCTCGGGGCAGTGGCCTGCGCTTTTGCCGGCCTGTGCTACGCCGAAATGGCCTCCACCGTGCCGATTGCCGGCAGCGCTTACACCTACGCTTACGCCACGATGGGCGAGTTCATCGCCTGGATCATCGGCTGGGATCTGATCCTGGAATATGCGCTCGGCGCAACGACGGTTGCGATCGGCTGGTCCGGCTATGTCGTGAGCTTCCTGAGGGATTTCGGGGTCGTGGTTCCCGCCCAATATGCCGGTGCCCCCCTTGCCTTCGATGCAGCGACCGGCGGCTGGCATGCGACCGGAGCGCTGATCAACGTGCCGGCCATGCTGGTGATTGCGGCGATTTCCGCGCTCCTCGTCGTCGGCATTCATGAATCGGCGCGCGTGAACAATGTGATCGTCGTCATCAAAGTTGCAATCGTCATCATCTTCATCGCGGCGGGGGTATGGTTCATCAGTCCCCATAACTGGGTAACGCCGAGCAATCCGGAAGGACTGTTCATCCCCCCCAATCTCGGCCCGGGCGAGTATGGCTGGAGCGGGCTCGTTCGCGGCGCCGCGGTGGTGTTCTTCGCTTATATCGGATTCGATGCGGTATCCACGGCCGCGCAGGAAGCCAGGAATCCACAGCGCGACATGCCGATCGGCATTCTCGGATCGCTTGTCATCTGCACCGTGCTTTATGTGGCGGTCGGCTTCGTGCTGACCGGGATCGTTCCCTACGATCGGCTCAATGTCCCCGATCCGATTGCCGTCGGGATCGATGCGATCGGCATGGGATGGCTGGCGCCGATCGTCAAGCTCGGTGCGATCCTGGGCTTGACCTCAGTCATTCTGGTCATGCTGCTCGGTCAGCCGCGAATCTTCTATTCCATGGCGCGCGACGGCCTGTTGCCGCCAGTCGCCGCCAAGGTCCACGAACGCTTCCGCACTCCCTACATCACCACGATCATAACCGGCATTGCTGTCACCATAGCGGCCGGATTGCTGCCTATCGGTCTCGTCGGCGAGCTTGTCAGCATCGGTACGCTGTTCGCGTTCGCCATCGTGTCGCTTGGAGTCCTGGCGCTGCGCCTGACCGAGCCCAATCTCGCGCGCCCGTTCCGAACGCCGGCGGTCTATTTCGTCGCGCCTGCCGGCGCCGCCTCGGCCGCGTTCCTCATGCTCGGGCTGCCGCGCGACACCTGGATTCGTTTTGGCGTCTGGCTGGTAATCGGGCTCGCGATCTACGCCTTCTATGGCATCAGGCACAGTCGCGTAGCGAGATGGAACGCTCAACCCTCGAACGCCTGACAGGTACGCGCTGTGCGCCGTGCGAGACGCGCATTTTAATTTCGCAGCTCGGCCAGCGCGCCCCGGCATTGCGGGCTCAGTTGCGACCCATTGCGGGCGAGACAGGCGATAATGCGACCGCCGCCAGGCGGGATGCCGCCGCACACGCTGCGCACGTCGACGGCGCAGGTGCGCAGGATGGGCAGCTCTTCCCGCGGCCGCAGGCGCCGCACGGAGAATGATTCGGGTGCAGCTGACGTTGCGGCATCAGCGGCTGGCACTGAGGGGGCCGCCTCGGCGCCTGCTGCGGCGCCGCCGAGGCTTGCAAGTGCCCCTTGGCACCTTTTGGAAACCTCCGTCTTGCTGCGTTCGAGACATTCCAGCGCCGCGCGGCTTCCCGGCTGCACCCCGGAGCAGTGCGATATGAAGTCCGATCTGCAGGCGGCGCGGATCGCACTGATTTGTTTCGCACTCGGCTGTCGCGCTTCCTTCGGGCGCGGCGCTGCGGCGCCCGACGCGGGTGCGGCCGCCGCGGGCGCAGCCGCCGCGGGCGCTGAAGCTGGAGGCGGAGTTGCGGCGGCGGCCGGTGCTGCGTCCGCGGGCGCCGATGGCGCGGCAACAGCTGGCGCTGCCTCCGACGCCGGTGCCGCGGCTGCGCTCGCGCCGAGTACGCTCCGGCATGACGTGGAAAGCTGCGCCGCATTGGCGCGGAGACAAAGCAGAAGCTCAGGACTGCTCGGCTGTATCCATGAGCAATGCGATACGAAATCGTCGAGCGTACAGGCGCGGCGGACAGCGGCCAGTTGGTCCTGCTCCGAGGCCTGTGCTTGTTGTGGCTGAGGCGCTGCCGATGCCGGCGCCGGTGCCGATGCCGGTCGCGCGGGCTCGGGATTGGGCATGACTGCGCTGATCGCAGTTTTGCACGCCCCGGACAATTGCGCGGCGTTGTTTTGGAGGCACTCCAGCGCCTCGCGCCCGCCCGGCTGCACGCCGGAGCAATGCGATATGAAGTCGGACCGGCAGGCTTGGCGGACCGTTGCAATCTGTTCGGGGCTCGGCTGCTGAGCGACTGCGGGAATCACCATTAGGGCCGGCGACGCCAAGAGGATCAGCTGAGCCAGGCGGGGCGCCTTGATGTGATAACGCGACATGCGATTCCCTCCCCACGAATGAACTGCTGCATCATAGTCGCTGGAATTGCGAAGAGGTTCAACTGCCTCGGTTCACCGTCATCGCCCGCTGCATCGATGTGTCAAGAGGTCGACAACACACGCGACATCCGCCGCGATACGGGGCGCAACGATCAGCTCTGGCCACAGTCGCTGGTCGCCTTCGGGGAATACGATCCGGATCGAGAGGAGGCCAGGCAGATTTGCCTGTCGAATCCAATCCTCATGCCATTGAGCGACTTTATCGGAACGAGTTACACCAAAATACTTGAACGCAACCGAACGTACACCGGCGACAATCGATTTCTTGACCGTTGCCGATGAATCGTCGCTTAGCTCCGGTTGCGTCGTCACCGTCACGTCTGATTGCGCAGCCCTGCTTTCGAGAGAAACTCGGAACCGCGAACGGCCGCCGCTTCCAAGTGCAACCGGTGTGGGAGCGAGAAAATCGAGGGACTGAGACATGCCATTGAAATCGACGTGCCCCCGCCCCTGCCCGTCCGGCAGGAACATTGGATAGGCGTCGGCAATGATACGACGAAGAAAATTCTGGATGGAAAGGATTTCAGCGGTTTGATCCGCATGGCTGGTGCCACGACCCCAGGCCGCGACGCCAAAGCGCAGGCTGCCGAAGAGTGTCAGGCTGACAAGGCCAAGCAGGGCGACGGCGACAAGCAATTCGACCAGGGTGAACCCGGCTTCCCCGGCTTCATCGAGGCCAGCAATTCCAGCGGGCGCCGTCATTGACCGGTCCCTTTCGGAGCCAGCCGCAGCGTTGTCAAAACGACGGATCGCTCCTTGAAACCGTCGTTCCAGGAGACCTCAGCCGAGACCGTGTAGGCGCCGATTGGCCATGCCTCGCGCTCGACGGTATCGCCATAGGGCAGCGTTTTGACCCGCCAGTGAAACCCGCTCGAGAACTCGCCTTCTGCGTCGCCTTGCCGGAGCGGCATTTCGATTCCTGCTTTTGCGAGCAACGACTGGGCGAGCGATCCGGCGCGCGTTAATTTCTCTGCCTGGGCGGTCTGCCAAGCGGCATTGGAAATCACGCCGAGCAAGACGCTCAGCGAGACGGCGAGGATCGCGAGGGCGACGATGACCTCGACCAGAGTGAAGCCGGCTTCGCCGGATTGTTGGCATCTGGCCATGCACGGTTTCAATCAAAGCTGATGTCCGGCCGATTATACCCGATCGCTGCGCCGGCAATGACGGACCGTCAAGAAATCATTACGTATCGGTGGAAAGCGTGGAAGAAATCGGACAAGCGCTTGCATCGACGGATCTCGATTAGCATGCTGATTGCACAAGAACAGCGAACATCTTCTGTGGAACCCTTTGAGAACTGCCCATGTCACATGAGCTTGGTAGCGTGGTAACGAGCCCGACGCTTCAGATAAGCGGGTTCTGGCGGGCTCGTATAACGAGCGGCAAACGCCCCGAGAAGGTCGATCTGTCCAGTCGTCGTGCAGAACGCGGCTACACGCTGGTCGAGATCCTCGTCGTGTTGGCGATCATCGGTCTGATCGTGGGTTTCGTGGGCCCGCGCGCTCTCGGCTATCTCTCCGATTCCCGGGTCAAAGCCGCACGCATCCAGATCGAAGCCTTTTCCTCGGCACTCGACCTTTATTTTCTCGACAACGGGGGGTATCCGAATTCGAGCGAAGGCTTGGCGGCGCTGGTGCAGAAGCCGGAGGGCGCGTCGAGTTGGAACGGCCCCTATCTGAAGACGAACCTCGTCCCTAACGATCCATGGGGCCATCCCTATGTTTATGCCTCACCGGGACAGCATGGACCCTACGACATCTCCTCGTCCGGTCCGCAAGCCCGTGAGGGTGCCTCGGATTCGGCCCAGATCGCGAACTGGCAGCGATAATCGTAACGCGGCTTCGGTTGCCGTGCGTGCTTCACGGGTCAGCACGTGGCCCCCTGCTTGGGCTGACCGGTAATCCAGTGCACGCAGATCCTCGCCTCTTTGTCGCCGATCCGAAGCCGCACATCGCCCCCGGTCGATGAGCCGTCGGGGAAGAACCGAAAACCTCCGCGCGACGCCGCCAGCCGTTCAGGCTCGGCGACGGTCAGCTCTGCCGCGATATCGGAAGCAAAGGATTTCGAAGAAACGGCAGGCGATTGGAAGCTGTGCCTATCCACGTCGATCACAAGCACTGCTTCGATGCCCCGCCCGATCGCCATCGACCTCGTGAGCCATAGCGCGGTCCCAATCTCGCGAGCCGTCGCTTGCAGCCGCACACTGTCGGAGGGCTTCGCCAAGTGCGGCATCGCGACGACTGCGACCATGGCGAGGATGGTGATTACAACAAGCAGCTCCAGCAGGGTGAACCCGGCGGCCGCAGCACCGTACGGTGTGCAAAATCGCCCGCATAAACCTCGCCACCTGAATGGCCGCGGAAGGCGATTTTGCGCACGCGGTCGGACCGCGAGAGGGGACCGCGTGGGCAACGGCGCACGACGGCCGTGCACGAATTCAAGACTTCGCGGAGCGCCGTTGCCCACCCTGCAATTCATTGCTGCGTCAGGTCGTTGATGCTCAGGATCGCGTTCATGACCGTCATCAGCAGCCCGCCGACAAGCACCGCAATCGCGAGCGTCAGCGAGGGGGTCAAAACCGTCATCAGTCTCTCGATCCTGCGCGCGGTTTGCCGCTCCAGCGTCACGGCTACGCGCATGAGCATCCGATCGAGTCTGCCGGCCTCTTCGCCGATCGCTATCATGCGCAAGGCGAGTTCCGGCAGGCCGGTATTCGCTCCCAGCGCCCGATGCAGCGCAGCGCCCTCGCGGATCGATTCAATCGCGCCATCGATCCCCGCGGCCAGATGGGAGTTACTGATGACCGAGCGAGCGGAGGTGGCAGCCGCTACCAGCGGCACGCCGGATTTGAGCAAGGTTCCAAGCGTCCTCGCCAGGCGGGCAGTGTCCTGCTGCAACAGCAAAGTCCCGAAAACCGGAATTTTCAGCTTGGCTTGGTCCAACCCAAGCCGGATGGCGGGCCGACGCAGCGCTGCGAAAGCTCCGCCGAAAGCCAAAGCACCGATTATTCCCGTGACCGCGACAATTTCGGCCCAGCGGGACTGAACGGCTACAAGGAACCGGAGCCCCGCCGGCATGGGCTTCCCGCTTTGCGCAAAAATTGGCGCGATGCTCGGCACCAGGCTGCCAGCCACAATGCCGAGCGAAGCGATCGCCAGCACGATCAGCACGGCCGGATAAACGAGCGCCGACTCGACCTTGGCCCGGACTTCGATCCGCCGATCGAGAACCTCGGCGAGCTCCTCGAATATCTGGGTGAGAGTTCCTCCAATTTCTCCCGCGCGCACCATGCTCACATAATCAGAGGGAAACATCTCTGGATACTTCTCCATGGCCGCGGAGAGGTTTGCGCCGTTGAGGACATCGACCAGCAGCTTGCCCACGATGTCGCGCATTTTGACCGAGCCGGCCTGGTCGCACGCGATGCGCAGCGCATCGTCGAGCGGGATTTCGGCGCTGTTGAGCGTAGCAAATTCACGGGTAAAGCTTGCCAGCTCTGCGCGGAGCGAGCCCCCGCCGAACGTAATATCCCGCCGCCACCATGGTTTGTTGGATTGATCCTCCGAACGCATCGCAAACGGAGTTAATCCTTGAGTCCAAAGCGCCTCGTTCGCGGCATCCGCCGAGGCGGCCTCGATCGATCCCTCGGCCAAGTCGCCGCGAATGCCATAGGCGCGATAACGAAAAGTGGGCATAGGAGTACGCCCTCTTAGTCTTACTGCGTCATCCTGAGGCGCGAGCAGGCAATCATTTGATTGCATGCGAGCCTCGAAGGATGGCGGCTGCTGAACTTCCGATTGCCCCCCATGCGCACCGACCCCGCCGTCACCCTTTGAGGCTCGCCGGCCGAAGAGGCCGGGTGCGAGCCTCAGGGTGACGGCAAACCTTCATTCCACCACCCGCGGCAGCGTTTGCCCGATCCGATGCTGCTCGCGCAGCTTCGGCGAGCCGGAAAGCGCGAGTTCGCGGCGGAATTCATCCGTCACCCGGCGTGCCTCGCTGGTGCTGCGGATGACGTGCGGCGTGATCATGATGATCAGCTCGGTCTTGCCGACCTGATCGTCTTTGCTCTTGAAGACGTTCCCGAGATACGGAATGTCCCCCAGGATGGGGAGCTGGTTCCGCGAGAGCGTCTTGTTATCCTGGATCAAGCCGCCGAGCACCAGAGCCTCGCCGTTGTTCACAGCAACGCTTGTCTGTACGCGCCGCTGCCGGAAGGTCGGCGAATCAATCCCTGAGGACGTCGTCGGAGCGACCGTGGAGACCTCCTGCTCGATATCGAGCAGAACGCGGCCGCTCTGGTTGACCCGCGGTGTCATCGACAGAAGGACGCCGGTGTCGCGATAGCTGACCGAATTGATGATCGGCGTCGTGCCGATCCCCAGAACGGCCGCCGATTGGGTGGTGATCGGGACTTGATCGCCGACCTGGAGAAACGCCGTGTGATTATCCATCACCGTGAGCGACGGCGACGAAATGACGTTCACGTCGGTAATCTGGTTCAGCGCATTCAAGGTCGCGGCGATATTGGCGGCCTTGAGCGCATAGGAGAAGCCGGGAAACACCGAGCTGACGGCGCCGGCGACATCGTCGCTGAAGCTGTAACTCGCGTTCTTGTTCTGCAATGTCCAACGCAATCCGAATTTGAGCTCGTCGTTCAGCGTGACCTCGGCGATGGTCGCCTCGAGCAGGACCTGGTTCGGCATCACATCGAGCGTCCCGATGACACGCATGAGGCGTTTGTAATCGGCGGGCGAGGCCTCGATGAGGAGAGCGTTCTTGGCTTCATCGGCGGCGACCCTGATCCGGGGTTCTCCGGTGGCTTCGTCGCGGCCGACCTGAATGCTCGCTGCCGCGCCGGCCGGCTGAGGCGCGCGGGCCGGGACGGAGCCGACCCCGCCCTGCCCAATGCCGCCGCCCTGCATGGAGGAAGACTGCTGCATGCTGCTTGTAAAATTCGATCCGCCGTTGGAGGATCCAAATGATGACGGGGGCCGTTGAATGCCGCCTGTCGCGACGCTTGCTTCTCGATAAGACGGCGCCACGTTCCGCCCGCCATTTCGGGAGCCGCCGGTCTCGCTTGCAAACATCGATTGCAGCACATCGACCAGTTCCTGGGCGCGCCGGTTCTGGACCGCATAGGTGAAGAACTGTTTCTCGGTTCCGGCTGCCTGGCTGTCGAGCCGGTGCACCCACTCCGCCGCGCGCGCGAGATAGCTGCGCTGCGGCGAGATCACGAGAATGGCGCCGAGACGTTTACTCGGCAGGAATTGGACCATGCCCGCCAATGGCCCATCCTGCTCAGAGGCGAAAACCGTCCGCAGTTCGTCGGCGATGCCCGCTGGCTCCGAGGTCCGCACCGGCACCAGCGCGAAGGACATCCCTTTCATGACATCGACGTCGAAGATGGAGATCGCCTCCATCATACCGGCGATTTCCTGGTTGGTTCCCGAGAGCGTAATCGTATGACGCGCGTCGTCTGCACGAATGATTCCGCCGTGCGGCGCGATCGGCTCCAGGATGCGGCGGATTTCTGAGGCGGCGACGTATTTGAGCTGGACCAGTTGAACACCTGATCCTAGCCTGCCACCCGTCTGCGGACCGTCGCCGGTCTGAGGAATGGCGCCCACGGGAGCCGAGTCGATCGGCACAATCCTGTATGTGCCGTTCGCGTTCACGATCGCCGCGTTATTTGAGCGGAGCGCCGATTGGAAAAGATCGATAGCCGTCGATTTTGTTACCGGGTTTGGTGTCTGAATCGTGATCTTGCCTTCGATCGTCGGATCAATCGTGTATTTGATGCCCAGGATATCATTGAGGATTGTCTTCTCGGCCTGCGGCGCAGGCACGTTCACGAGATTCAAGGTCACCTTATCATCGCCCGCGTCGGCAATGACTTGGTTCGAACCGAAGCTGCGGTTGCCGACGAAGCTGCCCGTTCCATCGATGAACGTGGGCGCTCCAACCGCCTTTCAGCTCCCAACGAGGCGCTCGTCGACTTGCCACGCGCAATACCGTCATCCGCTGGCAGCGCTGCCGTTGACCGCCAAGTCCCGACAGGAGACGAATCGCTGAGCGTCTGGCAAGCTGAAGCGCTCAGCCCAGACAGCAAAAGCAGGATTCGCAAATACGCTCTCGTATGCTGCAATTGGAGCGCTCCACGAAAGTTCTGCTGGGACAATGTCACTTCAGCTGCAACTCATCTTCGCGGGCTCTGAAGCCGGCCGTGTTTATCGAGCTTGCTCATTCGGAAGGCATCTGATCATCGTATTTCACAGCTTCTACTTGGTCCTCAGTATTCGATCAGCTGCCCGCATTGCCTCCGACTCATCATCCGATGCAATGATCGCCTCGTATAGAGCCTCGTGAAGCTCCCTGGGGTCCGAGCATAGAGCAAGTCTCAATGCTGTTGCGGCCCGCGCTTTCCTAAATAGACGCAGAGCGTCTGGAGTAGTGATACGAGCCCCCTCGTTGAGGGTTAGGTATTGCTGATCAAATCGTTCCGAAAGGGACTCAAGTTCACGTTGCACCACTCTCCAGTTGTTTCCTCCATGTCGAAGGAGGTGCAGGGCGGCAGCTACTTCTCGTCCCTGCAATCCAGTTCGCGCAGTAGCAATTTCGCACGTCGCCAAAGCTGCTTGTCGCCGTTGAGCGTCACTCGCATGGCGGAACGCGTTCGCCAAGGTCGGAGATATTGAATCAAGGCGCAGAAGAGTTGTCATGGGCAGTTATGGCTTCAGCGGAGTTACAGGAACCGCTCCAGCTCCCTGGATTAGTGATGCGCAAGGTCCACAAATCGGACGCGTGGCACCAACCTCAGCAAATCAAGACCATTTTGCTGGGCAAAGTTTACGATATCCTCCTCAGCGTGACCAAGACCTCTTACGAGGATTTCTCCTGGGTTGAGGGTAACGCCAGGCCGCAGGTAGCCCATTGGTTCACTCGTGCCAATTAGAACTTGTTGCATGCCATCGGCATCTTGAGCAAGGCCAACCGCCATTGTTATCCGACCCTGTTGTGCGAGAGGAATCGCATTTTTTAGTTCTGCTACCCGTGTGACAGTACTGAATTCTCCCCAGGTGACGCCTACGACAGGTGAGGACGTTACTGCGCTCACAAGCCCGAGGGTCATTAGCGGACCGATCGTCATTCCGCGTGCTTCGTAGATGCTCGAAGCCGCGAATAGCTGGGGAGCGGGTCCTTCAATGCAACCAACATCTCTTCCGCATCCGAACGCAGCTATAATCCATGCGGTATCGATTGCCCCTTGCAGGATGCCTTTGCCAATACCAGACCAGTACGCAGCAGTTATCTGCGATGCAGACGAGTAGATGATCGTGTTCGCAGCTCTTGGAGCAACTACTGTGACCTGGGGGAGGGAAATCTCCTGGTCATACGCCATGGGTGGGTTATCCGCGGCTGAGCTATACACTCCGGTGGCCGCATTGAAAGCAAAGGCTGTTGCTCCGGCGATTGCGCCGGCTTCCAGCGCGGCGCTGAGCTTGCCGGTGGTTATTCCGACCACCGCTGCCGAGGTTGCGGCTGCCACCAGCGGCAGGAACGGCAGACAGACTTCCGACAGTGCACATGCGGTGCTGATCGCGAACTGCACAATGTTGCGCAGGTTGAGGAGACCTGAGATGAAGTGGATTGCCTCGCTCAGCCAGCTGTATCCCGTGGGATCGGTAAACGTGAGCGGGTTGTTGCCGACGTAGCTGTAGCGGTTCCAGGCCTGGCCGTTGAACGGGTCGGGCACGGTCGGGTCGGCGCTCATCATGCGGCCGACGAGCGGGTCGTAGATCCGGCCGTTGAGGTGG
>DATBHB010000080.1:0-15594 GCA_036557705.1 Xanthobacteraceae bacterium | reverse complement strand
ACGGCGGTGCGTTTCCGGATTGCGGCTGACGGCACGGTGACGGACGTCAATCACCGCGACAAGTCGCTGATCCAGCTCACGCGTAACGTTCGGCGCCCGGTCAAGTAGCGCGCGCAGAGGCATCAGCAAATGACAGCGACGCTGCTGGCAGTTTCCGCCGCCTATGTGGTCTTGGCGGTGGTCGTTCTGTCGATGGGCCTTACTTCTCGTTTCGCATGGTGGATCAAGGCCTCCGCCATTGTGGTCAGCTCGGTGTTCTTCGTCGAGGTGTTCTATGCCTCGAAGGGCCTCCTCGGCTGGCCAGGCACCGGCGCGCTGCCGCCGAAATTCCAGTTGCTGTGGACGCGGGTCGTCGAGCCTGATGCCAAGCTCGCCAGTCACGGCGCAATCTATCTCTGGGTCGAGGAAGTCGACGAGAACAACGTGCCGAGCGGGATCCCGCGCGCCTATCGGCTGCCCTATTCGGTCAAGCTCGCGGATCGTGCGCTCAAGGCGCGCGACGAAATCATGTCCGGCAACCCGCAGGAGGGCACGGCGGACGATCTTCCGGATGGCGATCAGCCCGCAGCCGCTCAGCAGCAGCAACGCGCCGAATTGCAGCCCGACGGCGGCACCACCTCGACCGGCGGCCAGGTCCAGCTCGAGGGCCCGCTGGAACAGATTCCGCACGTCGAGTTCCGGCCGCTGTCGCTACCGCCGCTGCCGCCGAAGCCGTGACGCGGGGATAGGGTGTAGGCCAGCCCGGTAAATATCGATTCGATCCGCGAGCAGGGGCAGGCCGAGTGCCTCATCCGGATTTTTGTGCTGGTGGCCTGATTGCCCTCAAATGCCCATATAGCGTTCCGGAATGGAGGAACTGCATGGCAGCTCTCGATTGGTCACAGTGTTCGGCTGTGGAAAGTATTCCCGGCAAGGTCAGCGGAGCCTGGGTATTCAAGGGTACTCGCATGCCGGTTTCCCTCGTGTTTGAAAACCTCGAGGCTGGGGCCACGATCGAGGACATAATGGAGTGGTTTCATTTGCGGCGCGAGCAGATCGCAGCTGTCCTGGAGTTCGCCGCGCGGAGCCTTGAAGCACCTCCAGTTTCGTCTCGGTCCGGCACATCAACACTGAATGCGGATTCTCTTTGATCACAGCACGCCCGCCCCGTTGCGCGCTGCGCTCGCGGACCATTTTGTTGTTGAAGCCGTTGAACGCGGATGGGAAGCGTTGGGAAATGGCGCCTTACTTGACGCAGCTGAGGCTGAGAAGTTCGAAATATTTATAACAGCTGACAAGAACATCCGCTACCAACAAAACCTGGCCAGTCGGAGGATAGCCATCATTATCCTTGGAAACGCCCAATGGCCCATCTTGCGCCAGCACATGGATCGAGTTGTTTCTGCAGTTAATATGTCGGCACCAGGGATCTGTATCGAAGTCGAAATCCCTGCCCGCTAGCCGAGATCGCGCTACATTACGCTCGGTGCGCGTTGACTTGTCTAAAGGCTCATGCGATCTTTTTGAGCGCAGCTCGGTGCGCTCTGGTGATTACTGCCCAACCCGAAACTAGGGTTGATCGGGAAGCGTTTCACGACCGCTTTAAACAATGGGAGGCTCAGCATGCTCAGAGCATACCTTGCGGTATTGGCATTGCTTACAACCGTTTCTTATGCGGGCTTGGCGTCGGCACAAACCGCTGTCGGCACTCTCACCGGCGTCATCACCGATGCGGCGGGTAAGCCCCTGGCAGGCGCGTTCGTTGAAATGAAGAACGCGGAGCGCCGTCTCAATTTCATGGTCATCACGCAGGAGCAGGGCCAATACGCAATCGATCGGCTGCCTCCCGGCAAATATGTCGTGCAGGCAATCGGGGGCGAACATCAAAGCACTCCGTCGAATCCTGTGGAGGTGGCGGTTGGCAAGTCGTCCTCCGTCGATCTGTCGCTCACGATAGCGCGCGCACCGGCGCTGCCGCCGGCGTGGCCGGGACGGCCGCCCAATGAGCGCGGCGCCGAGGCTGCGGCGGCCGCCGCCGGAGCCGGGCCGCGTCTCGCCGAAGGCGAGGGCAAAGCCATCATCGAAGCCAAATGCATGACCTGCCACGATGCGCAACGGATTGTCCGCTCGCGCGGGAACGAGGCGCGCTGGCAACAGGTTGTGCGCACCATGATTTCCTATGCGCAGGGTTCGACGGTGGCAAAGCCGCTAACCGGCGACGAAGAAAAGGTGCTGCTTGCCTACCTCTCGACCAACTACGGGCCCGCTCCCGGAAGCGCCAGAGCGAAGCCCGATCCCTTCAGCCGTCTGCCGCGGACGCTCCTGCCGCCGGAGGCGAGGAACTACGTCATTGTCGAATACGAGCTGGCCAATCCGCGGGCCGAGCCCCACGAAGTGGCGGCCGACGCCGAGGGTAACGGCTGGGTTTCACAGCGGGTCGGCGGAAGGGTGGGCCGGCTCGACCCCAAGACACTCACATATCTCGAATACGAACCTCCGGCCGGCAATTCGTCGACGGTGCGCCTCAACGGCATCCGTCGCGGTAACCACGGCGAGTTGTGGATGGTCGATGGCGGTCCCAATCGGCGCTGGCTAAGCTTCGACCCGAAATACGAGCGGTTCACCGTCTACAATGTTCCGCCGACACGCAGCGGCGGCGCCAGCGGCAATACCATGCGGGTGCTTCCGGATGATTCGGTATGGCTTGCCGCCATCGGTTCGAACCAGGTCATCCGGTTCGACCCGGCGACGAAGAAGTTCACCATCTACGACGTGCCGGCCGGCATCAAGAACAACAGGAATGCCACTCCGTACGGGATGGCAGTCGATGGCGACGAAAACGTCTGGGTAGTGGAGAATGCATTCGACCAGATTGCGCGCATCAACCGCGTCACCGGCAAATTCGATGAATTCCCGCTGAGCGTGAAAGACCCGGTCGCCCGCAAGCTCGGCGCCGACTGGGACGGCAACCTGTGGGTGGGTCTGCATGGCGCCGGCAAGCTGCTGCGGGTGGATTACAAGACCCTGAAGATGACGGAATTCACGCCGCCGACGAAGGATGCCGGTGTCTATCTCGCCGAACCGGACCTCAAGAACCATCTGATCTGGACGACCGAGCAGCAGGTCGACCAGCTCGCCCGGCTCGATCCGGCAACGGGCAACTGGACCGAGTACCCGCTGATGACGGCGGAAACCGACGTGCGCCGCATCGACCTCGATCCGACCAATCCGAACCGTGTTTGGTACTCGGGCGTGCTGTCGAGCCGGATCGGCTACATGGAACTGTTACAGTGACTAATGGCGGCACGCGATAAGCGTCGTCACCCTGAGGTGCTCGTCCGGCCTCTTCGGCCGGGCGAGCCTCGAAGGGCCATGGCCAAGGCATGTAGCACAGGGGATAAACTAACACTTTGCAGCCGCCATCCTTCGAGGCTCGCATGCAATCAAGTGATTGCATGCTCGCGCCTCAGGATGACGGCGTCTTCACGTCAGGCTTTGCCGCTCTCGCCGGTCATCGCCAGGAAGGCCTCCTCGACGGTTGCCGCGCTCGCGGATTGAATGAGATTGGTCGGCGTCGTGTCGGCGAGGACCTTGCCGCGATGAAGGACGACCACACGGTCGGCATCCGGCACTTCGTCGCATAGATGCGTCGCCCAGAGGACGGCAACCTGGCGTTCCGTCCGCATCGCCAGCAGGAGCTTGAGCAGATCGCTGCGGCTTGCCGGGTCGAGACCGACCGTCGGCTCGTCCATCAGCAGCACGCGCGGCTCGTGCAGCAGCGCGCGCGCCAGCTCGACCCGGCGCCGGTTTCCGCCGCTGAGCTTCGCCGCCTTGTCGTGCGCGCGGTCTTTGAGCCCGAGCCGCGCCAGCTCCCGCTCGATCCGCGGCTTCGCCACCGCGCTGGGCATGCCGTGCAGGCCGGCGTGAAACATCAGATTGGCCGTCACAGAGAGTTCCAGGTCGAGGGTGGGCTGCTGGAATACGATGCCCAGTTGTGCAAGCGCCGGCACGGGATCGCGCGACATGTCGTGTCCCATGACTCTGATGCGGCCGGAATCGGGCAGGAACAGCCCGGAGAGCAGCTGGAACAGGGTTGATTTTCCCGCCCCATTAGGGCCGAGGAGCGCAATGAACTGACCGGCATGGGCCGCGAGGTCTACCCCGTTCACGGCCTTGATTGGTCCGTAGCTCTTGACAACCTTGTCGAGGAGGAGGGCAGGGGGCCCCCGATCAATAAGTCCATCCATCTTTTCTTCGCCAACTGCGAGCCGCATTGACGCGCCCCTGCTGCTTCGACTTGCCCCGCCGCTTTGATCGGGCGTACGCTGGCAGCAACCAACATGATCCGCAAGTGGAGAGACAGCCGGTGGCCGTCGGTACGCGCATTCTGATCCCTGTCGTTGGCGTTTTCGCTGCAATCCTGGCGTTCGCGCCGGCTGCGGCCAAAGACACCGGGCTCATATTCGTCAGCAACGAGAAGTCGAACAACATCATCGTGCTCGAGCCCAAGACCTATAAGGTGGTAAAGGACCTCAAGGTCTCGCGCCGGCCGCGTGACATGCATTTCAGCGCCGATCATACCAAGCTCTACGTGGCCTGCGGGGATGACGACGTGATCGACATCATCGACGTCGCCAAGCTCGAAGTGATCGGGCGAATCCCAACCGGGCCCAGCCCTGAAACTTTCGCGATGGATGAAAAACGCCGACGCATCTATGTCTCGAACGAGGAAGGCTCTTCGCTTTCCATCATCGACATGGACGAGGCCATTACGGTGCAGGAAGTGCCGACCGGGGCCGAGCCCGAGGGCGTTTTCGTCAGCGAGAACGGCAATGATGTGTATGTGACCTCGGAAGTGGGCGACCTCGTCCACCTCATCGATGCCGACGGCGGCTATGTGAAGCAGGATGTCGTGGTCGGGACCCGGCCGCGCCGATTCGCCGCTACTCCCGACGGCAAGGAGCTGTGGGTCACCACCGAACTCTCCGGCGAGGTCTATATTATCGATCGCAACAAATTCGAAGTATCGGGCAAACTCGAATTCTTGCCCCCCGGCATGCGCAAAACCGATGTCACGCCGGTAGGGTTGGCGATGACCAAAGACGGCAAGACAGCGTTTATCACTCTCGGCCATGCCGCTCATGTGGCGGTCGTGGACGTGCCGACGCGCAAGATCGAAGGCTACATTCTGGTTGGCAAGCGCGCCTGGGGCGTCACCCTTTCGCGCGACGAACGCACGCTCTATGTTGCCAACGGGTTCGGCGACGACGTGACGGTCGTCGACGTGCGCAGCCGCAAGGCGACGGTATCCATTCCGGCCGGCCGCATCCCATGGGGCGTGGTCATCGATGAGTAGAACACGTTGTGAGAGGCCTTTTGTTGATCGATTGTCTCGCCCCCTCACCCCGCCGCGCGAAGACGCGCGGCGACCCTCTCCCACGAGGGGAGAGGGTGACGGAGCACGCGGCAAAATGCTTTGCAAACGGGGGGAGGGGAGGGGGTCACGGCGCCGTGTCTGCGCTGCCTTGGGTGCGCTGATCGTTGCTGGCCTCACGGCCACGACACTCGCGCAAGCTCCACAGCAAAAGCAGCCCCCGCAGGCTGTGCCGCAGGCTGCTGCCCCCGCGCGGGTCACGATCGGTTTCGTGGAAATCGAGGGCGATCCACGCCATGAGCCCATCCAGGGCTACGAGCGGCTCATTCTTAAGACCCGCGAGCATCCTTTCGCCGGCGCTCAGGTCGGGATCGACGAGGCCCGCGCGCTAACCCGCGTACTCCACACCGAGTTCGCGCTCCAGCGCATCACCGTCAAATCCGCACAGGACGTTGCGCCGGCGGTGCAGCAAGCGCTCGACACTCAGAACATCCATTTCTTTATCCTCGATACGCCGGCCGAAGCATTCAAGCCGCTCGCCGCCGCGGTCCGCGGCCGCGATGTGCTCCTGTTCAATGCGACGGCGGATGACGATTGGCTGCGCCGCGACCTCTGTTCGCCGGAAATCATCCATACGTTTCCGAGCCTCGCGATGCGCATGGATGGCCTTGTCCAGCTTCTGGTCGCGCGGAAATGGCGCGACATCCTCGCCTTGCAGGGACCGCTTCCGGCCGACGCCGTCGCCACCAAAGCTTTCGCGACGTCGGTAAAGAAGTTCGGCGCCCGTATCGTGGCTACCCGCGATTTCAAGGCCGGCACCGATCCGCGCGAGCGCGAAAAAAACGATCCGCTGCTGCTGACCGCGGGCAGCCGCGATTACGATGTCGTCTTCGTCGCCGACGGCGATTTCGATTTCGCACGCCAGCTGCCATACCAGACGGTGCGGCCGCGCCCGGTGATCGGCAGCATCGGTCTCGAACCGGTCGCCTGGCATTGGACCTGGGAGCGTCACGGCGCGCCCCAGGTCAACACCCGATTCGAAAAGGCTGCCCAAGGCCGCCACATGGAAGGCATGGACTGGGCCGCATGGATGGCCGTCAAAATGATCGTCCAATCGACGCTGCGTACCCGTTCCACAGACTTCCAGAAGCAGCGGCAATTCCTGCTTAGCGATGCCGGTTTCGACGGTTACAAGGGGCTTGCCGTCAGCGTCCGGCCCTGGGACCACCAATTAAGGCAGGCGATCCTCCTTGCGGCTCCTTACGAAGTCGTCGACAGCGCCCCGATCGAAGGCTTCCTGCACAAAACCAACGTTCTCGATACGCTCGGCGATGACGAGACCGAAACGGCGTGTCATTTGAACAAGTAGTGAATAGCCCGTAGGGTGGGCAAAATCGCGTGCGCTGAGTTGCGGCAGGCGCGAGGTCCAGAGCGATTTTGCCCACGCGGTCGACTGCCGCGATTCACGACCGCGTGGGCAAAGGCGCGCAACACCGTACGTAACCTTAAACTGTGCCACGCGCCTGTGCCCACCCTACGGGTTATTCGCCAGGATCAATGCCATGCAACTCGTCCATGCCGCTCGCGCCATGCGCGCCGTCACCATGCGGGAGATCGTCAAGTTCGTTCAGCAGCGCGGCCGCCTGCTCTCGGCGCTGGTGCGGCCGCTGATGTGGCTCGCGGTCTTTGCGGCCGGTTTCTACAACGTGTTCGGGGTGTCAATCATTCCGCCCTACAGGACCTACATCACCTACCAGGTCTATATCGTGCCTGGCCTGTTGGGCATCATCCTGCTGTTTCACGGCATGCAGTCGTCGCTTTCCATGGTCTACGACCGGGAAATGGGCGTGATGCGGCTTCTCCTCACGGCGCCCTTGCCGCGCTGGGTCCTGCTCGCCTGCAAGCTCGCTGCCGGAACTGCGCTATCCGTTATTACCTGCTACGTGTTCCTCCTCGTCTGTATTCCGTTCGATGTGACCTTCGATGCGTCGGCATGGCTCTATGTGCTGCCGGCACTGATCATCTCCGGCTTGATGCTGGGCGCGCTCTGGCTGTTTCTCTCTGTTTATATCAGGCAGGTCGAGAATTTCGCCGGCGCCATGAATTTCGTGATGTTTCCGATGTTCTTCTTTTCCTCGGCGCTCTATCCGTTATGGAAGCTCCGAGAAGGCGGGTCGGAGGCGATCTACTGGGTATCGATGATCAATCCATTCACCTATGCGGTTGAACTGATCCGGTTCGCGCTCTACGGCATGTTCGAACCGGTGGCAGCGACCGTCGTGGTCGGCTCGACCCTCCTGTTTTTTCTGCTGGCAACGCTCGGCTACGATCCGCAGCGGGGCATGATCCGCCGCACCGCGCAGCCGGTGTAGCGGCTATCCTTCGGCGTCAGAAGCATCGCGTAGGGTGTGCAACGGCGCGCCGCACCGTCTGAGCGCGTGCGCAAAATCGCGCCGCCCCGTTGCGCACGCTGTCGGATCTCGCGACGCGATTTTGCACACCCTACAGAGCTTCTGACGCAGTAGCGACTATTGGGGCCGGCCGAGTTTCTGCGCGACTTCTCGGCGCAGCGCCGCCAGCTCTTCGGCGCTGCGTGCCGCACGCGGCCGCTCGATCGGCAGTTCGGCCACGACACGGGCGGGACTCGCAGAAAGCAGAAACAGCCGGTCGGCAAGGCCGATTGCTTCTTCGACGTTATGGGTGACGAGCAGCGCCGTGACCGGACGGCGGTTGACCAATTCAATAAGCTCGTCGCGCAGCCGCGTCGCCAGCGCCTCGTCGAGTGAAACGAAAGGCTCATCGAGGAGAAGGAGGTCCGGTTCCACCGCAAAAGCCCGCGCCAAAGCAACGCGTCGGGCCAAGCCCAGCGACAGCTCGCCCGGATAATGATCCCGGTGCGCTTGAAGACCGAGCGAGCGGAACAGCGTATCCATCCCCTGATCGGTCACTGCGGGCGCAGCGAGCCGCACGTTCTGCTCGAGCGTGCGCCAGGGCAACAGTCGAGGTTCCTGGAACACCATGCCGAGTTTTCCGTGATCGGGAAGTTGCACGCTGCCTTCGAAGTCGCGGTCGAGACCGGCGATGATGCGCAACAGTGTGGTCTTGCCGCATCCGGAGGGGCCGACCAATGCGCCGACCTCGCCGTTCCCGAGTGCCAGCGCAAACTCGCTAAGCACGTGAAGCCTGCCGCCGGAAGCGGAATTGAACGACTTCTGCTTGATAAAGACTTCAAGCCGTCCTGGGACGCCAGCGGGAGACATGTCGTTCAAACGGCTGCACCAGGAAGGTTTCGATCGAAAGCATCACTACGATGAAGGCCAGAGCATAGGCCAGGATCTTGGTCACGTCGAATAATTGAAACGCAACTCCGATTTCGAAACCCACGCCGTTGGGACGACCGAGCAGCTCGACGATCAGTACGATTTTCCACACCAGCGATAGCCCGGAGCGGGCCGCTGCCGCAAGGTAGGGCGCGAGCTGCGGCAGTACGACGTGGCGCATCCGCACCCATGGCCCCATCCGAAACACCTGCGCCATGTCATCGAGGCCGCCATCGAGAGAGCGAGCGCCTTCGCGCACAGTCACGGTCGCAATCGGCAGCTTGTTGAGCGCGACGGCCGCGATTGCCGCCGTCTCGGTCAGTCCCGCCCACACATAGGCGAGCACGATGATCACCAGCGCCGGCAGGTTGAGCAGCGCCACCAGCCAGGGGTCGCCGAGGCGGTCGGCGATGCGGAACCGGCCCATGAGGAGGCCGAGAGCGGAGCCGATCAGCATGGCGACGATGAACGCGATGGTGACGCGCATCAATGTCGCCGCAAGGTTGAACGCAAGCGCGCCCGAGCGGATCTCGTTGAGCAGGGCAATCCCAACCGCTTGCGGGTCGGGCAGCATGCGTGCGCCGGCGAGGTGAGAGGCAATCACCCAGACGGCAAAGAGGAGCGCGAGCGAGACAATCCGTGCCGCCACGTCATTTCTCCGGCCGATAGAAGGTGCCGGGATCGAGATCGTGCGCGGTGCCGACCAGATCCGGCCCGCCCAACTCGGCGAGGACACGATAGAGCGCGCGAGCGTCGGCCTCCTCCTCGGCAATCGGCCGGTGCGAGATTCCTTCGGCATAGCGCTGCCGGTAGATCGCAAGCGCCTTCGCGTCAGAGGCGCCGATGCGCGGCGAGAGCCTTACCCATTCGGATTCGTTTGCGGCGAGGATGGCCTTTGCCTCCTGCAAAACCCCAAGGAAGCGATCGACCGTCGATCTGTTGCGGGCTGCCCAGTTGCCATCGAAGGTGTAACCGACGATCGAGACCGGCGCCTTGGCGCCGAGCTGCCTCATCACTGCGTCCATCTCGATGGCACGGCGCTGCCCTTTGCTTTCGAGGTCGGCGCAGAAATTCCAGAATGTGAGCAGGGCGTCGGACTCGCCTTGGAGCTGCTTCTGGGACAGGAGCGGCGGCGCGCCGTATATGACCGAGGCGGCACGCCGCAGATCAAGCCCCGAGCGGCGCGCCAGCCCCTGGAGCATCAGCCAGCTCTTGTCGAGCGGACCGCCCGCCACGGCGATTCTGCGCCCTTTGAGATCGAGAATATCCTTGATCGGCGAGTTGGCTGCCACCATGACAGCGCCAAGCGTCGAGGAAGACGGATAGAACACGAGATTGTCGCCCAGCGAGCGTTCGCGCGCGACCCATAGCCAATCCGAGAGCATCAGGTCAGCCGAGCCGCCTTTGAAGGCGATTTTGCCGGCCTCGGTCGATGCCAGTTCGAGGGTCTCGATTGCGAGATCAGCTTTCCGGTCAAGGCCGTGGGTCTTGATGACGTCAAGTTCCCAGGCGAACGTGCCGGTGCGCTGCACCGCCACGCGGATTCGATCGGCGGCCGCAGCGTCTGCCAGCATCGATGTAAAGAAGATCGCAGTCGCGACGACCAAATGCGCGAAGAGGACTCCTTTGCGTGCCGTCATTCTGCGTCTCACCGGGTCAATGCGCGCCATGGGCCGCTGCAGGAATGGCCGGAGCTTTTGCTCCTGCCCCTTCGACGATGGCTGCGGGCCCTGAGTCTGTCGCGTCTCCAGTCACGATGATTTGCCCGATCATCGACGGATGGGGCGTGCAGTTGTACGTATAGGTGCCCGGGCGATTGAAAGTGACGCTCGCGGATTCCCCGTTGGCCAAGAGACCGGTATCCCATCCGCCCGCGTCCGAAGACGCGGCATTATGCGGTTGCGCTCCGGCATTGGTGAACGTCACCTTGGTTCCGGTCGAAACCGTGATGCGCGCGGGCGCGTAGGTGTAATCGCCGATCTTGATCGTGTTTGTTTTCGCGATCGCGCCGCTGAAGCCCACAACATTCTCCGGCGGTTTTGGCGGCGCGAACGGCTTGAGCCGGTCGCCCGGACTGCCCTTGAGCGAAAATGCCCAGATCATGTCGCTGTTCGCCGATGTGGTCTGAATCGAGACGCCGCCGGCCGCAATGGCAACGAATTGGGTGCCGTCCACCTCGTAAGTGATTGCCGGCGCGTCTGCTCCGGCTCCCGTCTGCCACTGCCATAGGAGATCGCCGGTCTTGGCGTCGTAGGCCTGAAAGTTGCCGTCGGGCTCGCCGTGAAACACGACGTCGCTCGCGGTGGCGAGCGCGCCTGAGCCTTGGCCGACTGAGTAAGGCAGCTTTTTCTGCCAGGCGATCTTGTTGCTGCGGGAATCGATCGCGGTGAGTGTTCCGCCGTACTTTGCGCCGATCGCCGGGCCGACGGTCTTGCCGAGCCCGCGCAAAATCCGGCTCTGCGGACGATCGGCCGCCGTCACATAGAAGAAGCCGGTGCGCGGACTGTAAGCCATGGGCGACCAGTTGGTGCCACCATTGCCGCCGGGCGACATCAACAAGGGCTGATCGTAGATGACGCCGAAGATGCATTTGGTAACCCAGCCGGCGAGCGGCTGCGGGCATTGCGGCATTACGGCATCGCCGCGCGGAAACGGCTGCGTCGGCGAGGAGGCGACCCGTGCATCGACCTCGACCGGCTTCTCATCGATGCCGATCAGCGGCTTCCCGTTGGTCCGGTCGAGGATGTAGATCCACCCGGTCTTGCATGCTTCGGCAATCCCCTTGCGCAGTTTGCCCTCGTAGGTCTGCTCGAACAGCACGACCGGGCTCGGACAATCGAAATCCCACAGGTCATGATGGACCTGCTGGAAATGCCAAGCGTACTTGCCCTCGAGGGTGACCGCGACGATTGAGGATGAGAACAGGTTGTCGCCCGGACGGTCGCGGCCCATCCCGCCGGCTTCCGGGCCGGCATTGCCGGTCGAGAAATAGATGAGGCCGAGATCGGGATCGATTGCGGGCGTCTGCCAGATCGCGGCGCCGCCCTCCTTCCAGGCGTTGGCTCGCTTGGGGTCCGGATCGTCGGGCTTGGGCCAGGTGTCGGAGCCGAACTCGCCCGGCGCCGGAATGGTCCAGAACCGCCATTTTTCTTTACCGGTTTTTGCGTCGAGTGCGGCAAGGAAGCCGCGCGCCGCACGGTCGCCCCCTGAAATGCCCGAGTAGACGACGCCATCGTGATAAAGCGGCGCGCTGGTGATGGTGTAGCCGTCCTGCCAGCGGGCGATCTGCGTTTTCCAGACCTGTTTGCCGGTCTTCATGTCGAGGGCGACGATATTGCCGTCGAGATGGCCAAGAAAGACCTTGCCCTCGCCGACAGCGACCCCGCGGTTATCCCAGCCGCAGCAAACGGTGCTGATGTTCTGCTCGATGCCCGATCTGCTTTCCCAGATAAGGGCGCCGGTCTTGGCATCGAACGCAAACACGTCGTCATTGCCGGAGGCGAAATACATGACGCCGTCTTTGACGATGGGGGTGCCTTCAAGCGAGTATTTCGGGCCGATGCCGGAGCCGAGATGGACGACCCAGGCGCCCTTGAGATTTTTGACGTTGTTGCGGTTGATCTGGGTCAGCGCCGAATAGCGGTTGTTGTTCCAGTTGCCGCCGATGGTGAGCCATTCCTTGCCGGCGGGTTTGCGCAGGTCCGGCGTTGTTTGGGTCATCCCCAATTGGGGACAGGCCAAGGCAAACGCCACCGCGGCCATGATTAGACGATGCATTTGGGCTGTCCTCCCCGGAAATTCGTTCTCCCGCCCGGCGGGCCTTACGCTTATAGCCGACGATGCCACAGGCGTGCGCGGTTGGAAACGCCGTGCATTGCCGCATGCGGGCCGCGCAAGCGCAAGCGCCGCGATTGATGCTGCCGGGGAGAGCCGGTAAGCTCAGACCCACATAAGAACCGCCGAAAAAGGCGGATTTCCCTGCTCCAGAGGATTTGAGATGCCTGGACCTTCGAGGCGACTCGTTCTCGCCGCAGCGCTGGTAGCCCTGCCGGCGCTCGCCGGCGGCCCAACCAAAGCGCTCGACACCGTCAGGTTGGGAAAAGCCGTCCCAAACTCGTTCGCCTTCAGCACGGCCGACATCGGTGTTGATGCAAAGATTTGGCAGCAGGAAGGAATCGATCTCGATATTTCGGCATTCCGCGGCGACGCTCAGATGCAGCAGGCGCTCGCGGCCGGTTCCCTCGACGTCGCCGTGGGCTCTGGGCCGGGGCTCGGCTTCCGCGCCAAAGGCGTTCCGGCAATCGGGGTAGCGGCCATGTACGGCCCCCCGTCCAATCTTGCGCTCTCCGTGCTCGCCCGCTCGTCGATCAGAAGCATTGCCGATCTCAAGGGAGCACGCATCGGGGTGACCACGGCGGGTTCCCTCACCGATTGGCTTACGCGGCGGCTAGCGCAACAGCAGGGATGGGGGCCTGAAGGAATAAAGATTCTGGCGCTCGGTGCGGTGCCGGCGCGGCTCGGCGCCATGGAGCGCAACGAGCTCGACGGCATGGTGATCGAGTCGGCGACCGCCTACGAGCTGGAAGAACAGGGGAAAGGACGCACCATTCTGCTGTTCGGCAATATAGAGAAACATTTCTACACTCATGTGATCTACGCAACAGATGAGTTAACCGGCAAGCGCCCGGAACTGCTGCGGCGCTTCTTGCGCGGCTGGTTCAAGACTGTGGCGTTCATGAAGGCCAACAAGGCCGCCGCGGTAAAATCCGCCGCCAGAGTCGTGCAAGTGCGCGAGAGCATCGTCTCCAAGGTCTATGACACCCAGATCGGCGATTTCTCGGTCGATGGCGCGTGGGATCCGCAAGCCATAGATGTGATCCGCAATTCGCTCAAGGATCTCGGGATCCTCAGCTTCATTCCAGACGCGAAAACGATCTACAACGACCAGTTCGTCCCGGTGAAATTCTGATTACCTCTCCCCGCACGCGGGTAGAGGTGGCGCTCGGGGCACGCGAGTCGTGCTTCAATTCGATTGGAATCTGCAAGTACATGACCGCAGCGTCGAACCAGGAGGTAGTCCGCGCCGAACGGAAGCAGCGGCTGTTATCCGCCATGGCGGAAGCCGGGTTCGACATGCTGCTGGTCTACGGCAACGCCTGGCAGGGCGATTACCTGCGCTACGCGACCGACTACGCCATCCTGGAGGGGCAGGCGCTGGCGCTGGTGCGGTCCGACGGGGCGGTCACGCTCTATCTCGACAGCCTGCTTGAACTCGAGCGTGCCGAAATAGAATGCCCGGACCTGGAAGTCCTGCATGCAGCAGACCTCATCGGCGAGGTAGACAACGCGCTCGACCGCTTTCGCAACCAGCGGATCGGCGCTGCGCCTTACCGACTCATTCCGCGGCGGCTTGCCGCCCGCGCCAAGGCGCTCAATCTCAGCGACGCGACTGCGGTTTTCGATCGGTTATTGATGCATAAGCTCGATTGCGAGCTTGCCGCGATGCGCCGCGCCGCCAAGCTCGCCGACGAGGGCTATGCGGTGTTTCGGCAGGCGGCCAAGGTGGGCCGTGCCGATTACGAGTTGATTGCCGAAATCGAGGCGTTCTTCCGAGGCAATGGGGTCGATCACAATTTTCAGATCATCGGCGTCGGCGGGCCCGAGGTCCGCGGCATGGCGCCGCCGACCGGCCGCCGGCTCAAGCCCGGCGACATGGTAACGACCGAACTCACGCCGCGGGTCGACGGCTATTACGCGCAGATCTGCCGCACGCTCGTTGTCGGCGCTCCGAACGCGGAGCAGCAGAAAGCGCACACGCTCTGGACGGAGTCGATGGAGGCCGGCATCGCCGTGGTGCGCGACGGCGTCACCGCGGCCGACATCGCGCGTGCCGAGAACGATGTTTTTCGGGCGCATGGGCTTGGCGAATACACGACCAGCGAATACACGCGCGTGCGCGGCCACGGGCTCGGCTTGTTCGTCGATACCAAGCCCCATATCCTCGAAGACGTAACGACCCGTATCGATCAGGGCATGACGCTGGTCGTTCATCCCAATACATATCATCCGGTGGTCGGATACATGGTGCTGGGCGATTCGCTGATCGTCACCAGGGATGGCTGCGAGGTCGTCACCGCGACCCCGCGCGAGCTGTTCAGCGTCGCGGCGTGATGAGTTGATATTCGCCATGCGCCGCGGGCTGATGCGATGGGACGAGAACGAGTTGCCGAAAGCCGTGCTGCTCGAAAGGCGTGCGCGGCTGCAGGCGGCGATGCGACGCGATCGCCTCGACGGCTTGCTGATTTATACCAATCTCGTGCGTCCGAGCGCGGTCTGCTGGCTTACTGGCTTTACGCCGTACTGGATTGACAGTCTGCTGCTGGTGCCGCAGGACGGTCCGCCGATCCTGGCGACCGCGCTGTCGAAGCGGGTCGCCGACTGGGTTCGCTCAACCAGCTATATCGACGAAATCGTCAACACGCCGCGGCCAGGCAGCGCGATCGGGCAGCGACTTGCCGCGAATGGCGCGAGCCGTATTGGCGTCCTCGAATTCGACGCTCTGCCGGGTGGCCTTTTTGACGACCTCGCCGTAGCCGCGCCCGCCGTCGAATTGAGCGATGCGAGTGAGGCCTTCACGAGCTGCCGCCGACCTATCGATGCTGCCGAACGCAAACTGATCGCGCGCGCCGATGCGGTCGCGAAGGCCGCACTCGATCAGCCTCAGCTGACAGACGCAGGAGACGCCGGCGAGCTTGCTGGGGCCATTGAGAAGCACGCTCGGCTCAATGCAGCCGAGGAGGCCTATATCGCGGTTGCGCCCGATCTCGATGCCGATCGGCGGCTGATCCGCGTTACGCAAGCGGTGCCCCTTGGCCGGCGCTTCGCGGTACGCGCATCGGTTGCCTATAAGGGCAGCTGGGT
>DATBHB010000079.1:0-3913 GCA_036557705.1 Xanthobacteraceae bacterium | reverse complement strand
CTTGTTGGCCAGCGCAATGGCCACGACCTTGAACGGTCGCCGCGCCAGGAGCTGCGCCAGCCAGGGATAGTTCTGCGGGCTCTGCTTGGCGCGCCGCAATACGGCATGCGCACCGACTACAAGAAGGCGCCGCAAGTAGCGATCGCCCTGCTTGGAGATCGGCCCAAGCTTCTGTTTGCCCCCTGTTGAATCTTGTCGGGGCACCAGCCCGATCCAGGCTGCAAAATCCCGCCCTGACCGGAATGCGTTCGGATCCGTGACAGTGGCGGTGATGGCGCTCGCGCCCAGAGTGCCGATCCCGGGGACGGTCGCAACTCGTTTGCTCTCCTCGCTCGCACGATGTTGCACGATGATCCGTTTCTCGATTGATCCAGTCATCGTTTGCAGCGCCTGAAGCTGCGCCGCCAAGACGATCAGGCTCGCACGCGCGTCGACCGGCAAGCGTTCGTCCTTTTCGTCCGCAATGATCGCCAGCAACGCCTTGAGCCCCTCCCGCCCTTGCGCCGCCACAATACCGAGTTCGGCCAGATGCGCCCGCAAGGCATTGATCACTTGCGTCCGTTGCCGCAGCAGAAGATCGCGCGCGCGGTGCTGCATCAGCCGGCCCTGCTGCTCGGCCGACTTGACCCCCACAAATCGCATCGTGGGACGGCGAACCGCCTCGCAGATCGCCTCGGCGTCGGCCGCGTCGTTCTTGTTGCGCTTGACGTAAGCCTTCACGTCCTTCGCCGGCATCAAACGAACCTCGTGACCGAGCTTCGTCAACTCACGTGCCCAGTAGTGCGCCGTGGCACAGGCCTCCATGCCAACCAGGCAGGGCGGCAACGCCTCGAAGAACTTCATCACCTGACCGCGGCGAAGCTGCTTCCTGACCACGACCTTCTCGGCCGCGTCGATGCCGTGGACCTGGAACACGTTCTTGGCGATATCCAATCCAATCGTGGTGATTTGCATGTGGCGGCTCCTCATGTGATTCGTCTAACGATCACACTACGGCACTTCGGTGTCGGGGAGCGGGCGCCGTCCACCACATCAAAACTGTAGCGGGCAGGCCGGAGGCAAGTTTTGCGGGCGTCGTGGTAACGCGGGGTCTGAATTGTAGACAGGGGTCGTGCAGGGCGTGGGATTGAGCCTCGAAAGGTTGAATGTCGCGGAGGCCGAGTGTGTTCCCGTACACGAAGGCAGTCATCGCCTGGCATAGCGGCGCAGCGCATCGTAGCCGCCCTCGTAACCGCGCCCGCGCAGGTCCTCGCAGATCCGGATCAGCGTCAGCTGCTCACGGGCCGGCTTGGCCGCATTGCCTGACAACAGATCCTCGAGCTCCGCCGTCCATCGGCCGAGCTTCGGCCGGGGCTGGACGTTCCGCTCGTACTCGAACGACGTCTCCCCCGATCGCAGCACCTTGCGGACCGTATTCCGGGACACCTTCAGGTCCCGCGCGATCTCCCTGATCGTCTTGCGTCAAGGGCACCTGCGGACGCGGCATCTACGACAACATGAAGACGGCCGTGACGACGGTCTTTGTCGGCAAGAGCCGCCTCTACAATCGCCGCTTCCTGCAGATGTGCAGTCACTACCTAGACGATCGATTCCATAAAAGTGGCGGTCATGGAACTGGTGGGTTGTTCGCGGATTCCTCGTTTGCAGTTTGCGGAACGAGGAGCGGCGAAATGGCAAGATGGCGGCAGGCGATCGAGCTGGCGATGACTGATGAGGAGATTGGGAGTCTGACAATCATTTCGCGCTCGCGAACCGAGCCGGCGCGCCGGGTTGCGCGGGCGCAAATGCTGCTCGCCTACCGTGAGAATCCGTCGTTCTTTGCGGTGGGGCAGAGCCTTGGCGTCCATCATCAGACGGTGCAACGCTGCGTCGAGCGGGCGCTGGCCTATGGTCCGCTGGCGGCACTCGATGACCGACCGCATCCGGGCAAGAAGCCGACGATCACGCCGGAGGCCAAAGCTTGGTTGGTATCTCTGGCCTGCAACAAGGCCAAGGACCACGGCTATCCGCATGAGTTGTGGACGACGCGGTTGCTGGCACGCCATGCCCGCGAGAACGCCCGGGCTGCGGGGCACGAATCTCTTGCCAACCTGGTCCAGGGCACGGTGTGCAAGATTCTCGGCCAAGAGGACATCAAGCCGCACAAGGTGCGTTACTACCTGGAAAACCGCGACGATGAGTTCGAGCAGAAGATGGCGGAGGTTCTGTGCATTTATCGCGAGGTTCAGATCCTGAGGAAGGCCGCCAAGTCCAAGAAGCCAGGCAAGCCGGTGACGATCGTCTCCTACGACGAAAAACCGGGTATCCAGGCGATCGCAACGACAGCGCCCGATTTGCCGCCCGAGCCCGGCGTCCACGCGACCTTCGCGCGTGATCATGAGTACAAACGCCATGGCACGCTCAGCCTGTTGGCCGGAATCGATCTGCTCACTGGGAAGGTCCATGCCCTGGTCAGAGACCGCCACCGCAGCCGAGAGTTCATCGAGTTCCTCAAGCTTCTCGATGCCGCCTATCCGGCCAGCACTGCGATCAAGTTGATTCTCGACAATCATTCCGCGCACATCTCCAGAGAAACCAAAACTTGGCTCGCCACGCGACCGGTCGGCCGCTTCGAGTTCACCTTCACGCCCAAGCACGGCTCCTGGCTCAACCTCATCGAGGGCTTCTTCTCCAAGTTCGCCCGCTCGGTCCTGCGTCACATCCGGGTGGCATCAAAGCAGGAGCTCAAGGAGCGCATCATGGCCGGTATCGAGGACGTCAATCGCTATCCCGTCATCCACACTTGGTCCTACAAACTCGCCGAGGCCGCCTGATATGATTCAGGCCTCGGAAACGCTGATCTAGTTGCCGCGATCAGTGCGGACCAAGGAATAGGTCGCGGCGCCCCATTTTCCGGCTGCGTCCTCGCGGGTCAGCACGAAGCCGCCGGCGCGCGTGCCTGCGAGCTGCCCCAGCCGCGCCGCGATATGTTGGCGGCCCCGTCCTTGGGGATCGACCAAGACGCGCACCGGCTCGGCTAGATCAGCGACTTTCGTGGGCCGAGCCAGCGTGGTTGGCGTCCCAAGTTGCGAACAATTTGACAATCCGGCGGCGATGGGGATCGTCGGATCGCGACAGCCGAGTGCGAGGAGTGGATCGCGGCCCCATCGCCGCCCACCGTTCAAAGCTGGCGAGCGGGCGACCGGGCAGGGGCAGACCTCGGGCAGACCTCACGTGGGGATTGACAGCGCGTTGATCGACATGCGCGGCAGGTTTGCGAGGTGCGTTGAGATAGACGGTGTTCGCGCAGGCATTGCCGCTCAAAGTCGACGTGCATTCCAACAATCTCACTGCCGCGCGCCGGTCAGTAACAGAATGTGCCCCCATTGTGCCCCAGATCTTTGCACGAGCGGGCAAGAAGAAGGGCCGCCCGCTGAGGACAGCCCTTCCACTGTCGAGCCGTGATCCGGCTAAACTCCCGTGGAATCGCCGTTTTCAGGCAATCTGGACCCCCACGGAGGCAAGGATCCAGCTCACGGATGCCGGCGACCGCGGCGATAGACAATGAGACACTGGATCACCTCCTTTCGATGACGGACCTAGCTTTGGCAGCCCTAGGTAGGCCCGCGCTTGCGATGTTTCACGACTGGCGAAGGCAACGGCTGCCGGACGCTGCCTCGCGGCGGCCCGCCGGGGGCACGATTTTGTGCCCGGCCGGCGAGTCACCGCTGCACCCAATATAGCATCCGCGATCGGATTCGCACCCGGAGACGACTTGGCTCCCGGATCGGGAGCTCGGCTTTGTGTGGGGGTAAATCTTTGAAAAGCCTCAGATTGACGCTTCGCGCCAAGCGTCCTAGGTAGGTATTTTGTCATGGGTGCATCGATAGGGCCGGCTCTCGCAGTTAGCCTTTCCCGCGCCGGGCGGGCGCGC
>DATBHB010000078.1:0-4823 GCA_036557705.1 Xanthobacteraceae bacterium | reverse complement strand
CGGGCGGCATTTGGCATAGGTGCCGGCCATGCCGGCGCAGGCAACTGTGACCGGACTTCGGATGCGGGTGTAGCTCAGGGGTAGAGCACAACCTTGCCAAGGTTGGGGTCGAGGGTTCGAATCCCTTCGCCCGCTCCAAATCATCTTAGCTGAGCGCGGTGACGCGGTCCTCGTCCGCGGAATGTCCGCGTAACCTGTTCGGCGCTCGTTCTCTCCGGCGGGCATCGGCCGCTGGAAAGACCGCCATTGACCCGGCCCCGGTCGTCGTGCTGTGCCGTCGGCTCGTGCCCGCGGGGCTGGACCCTAACCGTGCCCTCGAAGCCTATAGGGGCCAACTGCGATTCCCTATCAAACTCAGCCGAAGAACGGACAGTTCAGCAAGCACTGAAGCGCCGCGCGATACGATCTCACAAGTGCCATTGCGCTCGCCAAGCGCCTCAACGTTTCTGGCGCAGCCAAGGCTATGATGTCGTGCGCTTCTGGGCCGAGCCGGTGGACGAGCGCTCGGCCAAGGTGGCACTTGCGGTTTCTACCGCGTCGCCTGCAACCTCGTGAATGGTCTGTCGCCCGTATACCAGAGCAGGCCAAGCTATATCCGCGAGCAGCATGATTGACGTAGGCCGCATTCGGTAGCTCTTGAATCAAATCCAATTGCCTTCAGATCAGGACATGGCGATGGTCACCGTTTCGGACATCAAGGAAGCCCTTCCAGGCTGGCCCGATGAGGTCGTTTCCGAGTGGCTGCTTTATTTTGCGAACGATATTGGCTGGCCACCGCCCAACCCTTTTGGCGCGCATCGATGGGGCCGGATTCTAGGCAATCGGCCTCTGTCGTGGTGGGCCGAGGTGACCTGGAATTCCGACTCCGTAGATTGCGGGTTGAACAACATGTCGGAACGCACAAGAAATTTGGTCGGACAAATCATCGCGGATATTGCGAATGGAACGGCTGACGAGGTCACGTCCCGAAAATACAACCATCCATTCAAATACATCATGGAGAACGGATCGTTCCCAAACCCGATGGTGGCCATGCGGGCGCCTGACGGGTTGAGCTTCCTCGATGGTCACCACCGGTTGGCTGCATTCACGGACCTGCAGAAGATTCCGTCTGAGGTCTTCGAGAAACGAAAGCTGCAGAAGCCGTCCCGGAATCAACAGGTGTGGATCGGCACGCATCCTGAGGGCGAACTCCCGCTGGTCTAGGCCGCCGCGCAAGCACGGCCGACCTTGAGCGGCTAGGAGCATTGCAGCGACGTTCGCCGGGCGCTCAGACCCGCCCGTGGCACTTTTTGTATTTCTTGCCTGACCCGCATGGGCATGGGTCGTTGCGCCCGACCTTTCGCTTTGTTTGGCTCGTGGGCTGTCTCTGCGGATGCGGGATCGGCTGCCACTGCGGCGGAGGCGGGATCAGCCGCATCCTTGCAATGGCGCGCTGCTGATTCTGCAGTTCCCTCTTGCCTTGCTCGTCCAGTCCAGCCTCGTAAGGCGCAAGGCGCGCCATCTCTTGCTCGGCACGGTCAAAATCGCCGCAATAGGCGAGGACGACGGCATACTGGCTCCGGATTGGTATGACCCTCGACGCGACCTTTAAGTGCGTCAGGTTGGGAATCAGATTGCGCTCGATTAGATCGCGGGCTCCTTCATAGTCATGGCGGGCTACGAATTCATCGACGAGGTCCTGGCCGACACGAAATAAGGAGTCGACAGCATTGGCTAGCTGGTAAAACTTCATCGCGTTAAGGCGGAGTAGGCCTGACTCTTGCCCCATCGAGTTCAGCGCCATCGCGAGAAGGTCGCAGCAGTCCGCGAGATGCTTTAGATCATCCAGATTGCCCTTATCCTTCGGCAGGAGCGGCAGGATGCGATCCGGATTCTTCATGAAGATTGTTGCCGGGCTGATGCCTAGCACCGTGTAATACTCGGTCATGATCGGCTCGACCACAGTCGCGCACGCGTCATACATGTCGAGTTCAAACATCGCATGGGCGAAGTTGTAGCGCGCGATGCGTTCATGCTCAGGGCTGTCCGGAAGAAGCGCCGCCGTTTCCTCCATCGCCTTACGGACCCCGTCGATGTCCTTGGCGCGGGCGGCGAGCATCATCCGCTTCATGCCCACCGCAAGTCTCTCATCCGAGCCGAGGTCGTGCTCCGAAATGAGCCGCGCCATCTCGTCCAGGCGCGGACTAATCAATTCCGGAGCGCGCTGCTTGAAATCTGCGAAGACAAGACCGTCGAGCGCCCAAAACCGTTGCTCAGGAGTTAGCCCTGGTGCTTGAACCGCAGCCGCGAGGTAGGCTTCGATCTCCGGCATCATGCCCATTTCATGGAACAGCTCATCCCTGCCCAACTCGACAAGCGGCCTGATCTCGTCGAGCGCGACGAAGGTGCGCATGAGCTGCGAGACTTTTTGGGGACTCCAGGCATTCGGCAGAGAAGCGACCAGGATGTCCTTAAGCGTGATTTGAGCGCGTCGGACAACGTCGCCGCCTTGCGCAGTCAGATGGGCGCGTGCGACGATGCGCGTGGCGTCGTGAAGCTTCACGCGGTCCCCGCCATATAATTGCATAAGACCTGCCGTGCGCAGCTTTCTGAACAGTGCAGCGGCGCCAGGGGCGGTCATTCCGAAGGTGTTCTTCAGCAAGTCGAACGCCTCGGCACGGTCGAGCGGGACCTCACAAAGGCTGAGGGCGCCCGCGGCGTCACGTTCGGATGGTTCAAGAGTCGCGAACACGCGGCGCAGAATGAGTTCCTGCACCGTCTCGACGATGTGAGTCTGGGCTTCGATATCCTTGCAGAACGCGCTCACGCTTCCCGCGTGATTGCGTGAAGCGATGGTCAGCGCATTCTGCGCGTATAGGGGCAAGCCCGCGGTCAAGGTTCGCAGCCGGTCGAACGCTGCGAAGTCGCCCTGACAGCCAAGATCATGCCCCTCGGCTGCAATCGTATCGGTTTCCCAGCCTCGCAGCGGCTCGGCGGTGATCGCGAGGCGCCCCTCAAGCTCCTGCACATTGGCCGAGGGCTGGCAAAGCAGGAGGAACCTGAGATGCGTGTGACCGGTCGTCAGGGCCTGGATATCCTGGGGCGAGACGCGGTGCGCGTTGTCGATGACGAGCGTCGCTTTCGTTCCTTGCTGTTCGACCGAGCGATTAATCGCGAAGAGGATTTCAGTCGGGCTCGCGCCGGGTAGCAAAACCTCGCCGAGCTTGCCGCCCCTACCCCCGAACAGGTGCACCGCAAGCTCGCGCGCTATCGCGCTTTTCAGGGCAGGGCTCGGCGTATCGGCGACATTGAAATAGACGACGTTGTCGTTGGTGTGAAGCGCGGCTTGGGACACCCAGGATGTCTTGCCCGCGCCCGAGAAGCCGGTGATGATTCTGACGGGCTCATTGGAGAGCAATGGCGGCTCGTCGGCCTGGGGCCGGTATCGCGCTGGCGGCGCGGGAAAATCCTGCAGCTGAACGACGAGTTGCTCGAACAAGCTCGTAAGCTCGTCGGCGCGGAACATGTGGTCGCTGCGCGGCGCAATGCCGGCCGCGGCGGCAAGGACATTGCCGGAAAGCTTCCATACCAGCGTTTCCGGAGCCAACATCGCAAAGGGCAAGGTTGATGCGGTTTGAGCGACGGCTCCGAGCGCGCTCGGAATGTCGGGCCACGGACGAGGCAAGGCGGGATCGATGGCGCCGGTCATGCCGGGCCAATGAATCGCAACATCGGCGGGCCAGCCTGATTCGGCCATGCGTTTCTTCAGTTGCGGGCCGGGCTCGCTGTTCGAGGCGACAACAAAGATGGCCTTGCCGGTTCGTTTGCCCGCTTGATGCTCTTTGCGAAGGGCGGCGAACCGGTTAAGCGCCCCGCTGATGTCGCCGACGATGAGGGCCTCGGCGCGCATTTTCACCTGAACATAGATGTGCCGGTCCGGGAGTCTGACCTCCACATCCTCATCGGTCTCGGCCTGGACAGACAGTGCGCCCGAGGCGCCGACGCCGAGCAGACACGCGACGGCGTAGAGGTGCTGATAGAGAAATCCTCTATGCACCGACTGGATGCGCTCGAGTTGGCGCGGATCGAGCACGGAAAGGAGGGGGGTGCCGTTTGTCATGATTCTCTGGAAGCCCGCTAAGGCCCCGCCTACACCGGCAGAAGCACTTGACGATGCTGACGCGGTTTCCCGCGCGCTCCGCCGTGCGTCCTAATACCCCGCGGCCAGCGCGCCGCGGCTGCGGTTGTCGGCGGCGCCGACGAGGCCGTCGGGCGTCACCAGGATCGAGTTGGTCGAGGTCGGTGGCAGCGCTTCGACCACGCGATCGCCGCGCGCCTCGAGCGCGCGGATGAGGTCGGGTGAAAACCCGCGCTCCACCAGCACCACGTCGGGCCACCACTGGTGATGCAGGCGCGGCTGCGCGACCGCCTCGGCGAGCGGCAGCTTGCGGTCGATCACGTTGACGATCACCTGCAGCACCGCGGTGATGATGCGGCTGCCGCCGGGCGAGCCGGTGACGAGGAAGGGCGCGCCGTCCTTGAGCACGATGGTGGGCGTCATCGAGGAGAGCGGGCGCTTGCCTCCCGCCGGCGCGTTGGCCTCGCCGCCGAGCAGGCCGTAGGCGTTGGGTGCGCCCGGCTTGGCGGCGAAATCATCGAGCTCGTTGTTGAGCAGCACGCCGGTGCCCGCGGCGACGAGACCGAGCCCGTAGCTGAAATTGAGCGTCGTGGTGTTGGCGACGGCGTTGCCGAAGCGGTCGACCACGGAGAAATGCGTGGTGTTGCCGCCTTCGCGCGGCGGCGCCAGGGCTGGCCGGATCTCGGCCGAGGGGCGCGCATGG
>DATBHB010000077.1:0-16945 GCA_036557705.1 Xanthobacteraceae bacterium | reverse complement strand
ACAGCTTATTGCCAATATTCTGCAAATTCTCTTCTGGCTCACGCCGCTGATGTACTTTCCCGAGCAACTCGGCAAAAAGCGGTTCATTGCCGACTATAATCCGTTCACGCACATGATCGCGCTGGTGCGCGAACCGCTGCTGGGCGGCGCGCCCAGTTTGACCGATTGGCTGGTGGTGTTGGCGATTGCCGTGATCGGCTGGGTCGGCACATTTCTGTTCTTCGCGCGGTTTCGTGCCCGCATCGTCTATTGGCTGTAGCGCCAATGCTGTCGATCATCGGCAAGAATATTCACGTCGAGTTTCCGATCTACGATCCGCGCATGCGGTCGTTGAAATATTCGTTCGGCCTCAAGCATCTTGCGAAAGGCATCAGCCGCATTGCCGGGGATCGCAATGTCGGCGGTCAGATCGGCGCCGGCGAAGCCGGCAGGATCGTGGTCAAGGCGCTCGATGGGCTGTCGTTCGAGATTTTCGAGGGCGATCGGGTCGGCCTCCTGGGCCATAACGGTTCGGGCAAGACCACGCTGTTGCGGACGCTGGCCGGCATTTACGAGCCGGTCGGTGGCGCGATCCAGACCACGGGACGCGTGTTTCCGCTGTTCGATCTTCAACTCGGCATGGATCAGGACGCGACCGGCATCGAGAATATCTGGATGCGCGGCAAGATGCTGGGCCTGAGCACCAACCAGATCAAGGACGCGCTCGAGGACATCGCGGACTTCACCGAACTGGGCGATTATCTCTATATGCCGATCCGCGCGTATTCGAGTGGTATGGCGCTGCGGCTGGCCTTCGCCATTTCGACCGCCATCGTCCCGGAAATTCTGGTGTTGGACGAGATGATCGGCGCCGGAGACGCCGCTTTCATCGCCCGGGCCGACGCCCGGCTGAAAGCCTTTCTGGCAAGGACCGGGATTCTTGTCATCGCCAGTCACAGCATGTCGATCCTGCGCCAGTGGTGTAACAAGGGGATGCTTCTGGAGCAGGGTAAGCTGGTCGCTTTCGGCCCGCTCGAAGACGTGGCCTCGGTATATGAATCCAAGGTGTCCGCCGCCAGAGAGTGAGGCGGCCGATCGCATAGCGCATAACGTCGCCCGCTGAAACGTTTCGCCGGCCTTTCGAACAGCAGACTGGAACGGTAGTCCGATGGCAGAGACGGCGCGGCTCATCATTCCGGTCTGGGGCGAGGCCTACGTCGCCAAGGTTCTGTCGATCACGTTGCCGGCCGCGCTCGCGCCCGGCAATCTGCCGGCGCTGTCCGGCATGTTCGACGTCGAAGTCGTCATCGTCACCGAGTCGCGACTGTTCGATCTGGTCCGCGGCTCGCGCTGCTTTCAGGCGGCCGAAAAAGTCTGCAGCGTCCGCCTCGTCCCCATTGACGATCTCCTGAGCGGCGTTTTCACCGACTATGGAATGGTGCTGACATATGCGCTGTTCCGCGGCTTCGCCGATCTCGGCGCGCGCATGACCGAGACCTATCTGTTGCTGCTCAATGCCGATTTCGTCATCAGCGACGGTTCGTTGCGCCATGTCGGCCAATTGATGCAGCAAGGCAAGCGGGTCATTCACGCGCCGAGCTTCCGGGTCGTCGCCGAGAATGTCGACCCGCAGCTGCACGCACTGCTCGACCGCAAGTCCTGCACATTGAGCTTGCCGCCGCGCCAGCTTGCCAAGCTCGCGCTCGCCAACAAGCACCCAACGGTGAAGGCCCGTACCATCAATCAGAGAATTTTCCATCAGGAATGGATGGACCAATATTATTGGTACGTCGACGACGATACCCTGATCGGTTATCAGTCGCCGATGGCGCTGGTGGCGGTCAGGCCTGAGCGCGTCGTGAGCGAGCCCTGCGGATTTTGGGACTACAGTTTTCTTCCTGAAGCGGCCCCCACGGCGGAGCCGCATTTCATCGGCGATTCCGATGATTTCTTCATGATCGAGCCGCAAGCCCATATTACCGGGCAGGAGATGATTCGGATCGGCTGGACTTCGTTCGACGAATTGGCGCGGACCGAATCGCTGCGGGCAACCAGGGAGCACCGGCGATCGGGCGAGCAATTGATTACGATCCATGCTGCCGATCTGCCGCCTGCGATCGATGGGGTGATCGCAGAGTCGCGGGCCTTCATGGCCGAGCTGTACCGGCGCTTGTCGTCGGCGCCGGCATCGTATCGTCACCACCCGTTGCTCACGCGATGGTTCGACGAGGCCGGACAACGCCGGCGCGGCGTAAACACCGATCAGGCGCCGCAAGCGCTCGACTACAGCCCCGCGGCGATACCGACGGTCCCGGATTCAGGCCGCGGATTGTTGGCCTCGAGGCTCAAGAGTCTGCGGAACTTTTACAGCCGGATGTTCGGCTCGCCTCCCCAACTCAGCAAATTCCATCCGCTGTGGGCCGATGTGTCGCCCATCACCCGCAAAATAGCGGCGTGGCAAAAGAACGGCCAAGTCAACATTCTCACGCTCGAGCCGGGCAACTGGCGGACGCTGATCATCCAGCGCCAATTGGGCGATCATGCCGGCGGCGATCAGGTGCCGCTTGTCAAGGCGGCGCCTTACGACATCTGCGTTTGCGAGCTCACCTTCAAGGAATTGCCAGAACTCGCTCTGGTCCATGCCGCGTTGCGGCCGCTGATGAAGGACGGCGGACATGTCTTGTTCAAGATCGAGAAGATCGGGAACGTGTTCGACGGGGCCGAGCTTTTCCTGAACCTCTGCAATTTTCCCGACGTCGACATTTCGGAAATCAATTTCCGGGGCACGGCGATCACCGGGTTCATGAAGACGCTTTATCGGCCGGCGATGCGTCCGCTTGCGACGCGTCCGCTCGCGCGAGGACTGATCATATGCGGTCTTATCGTGACGGCGCCGATCGTCTGGCTGGCGAATGCATCGGCGGCGCGCCGCGATCCGTCGCTCTTCTCGTCGACATGGACAAGCCTGACGGTTGAATTCACGGTCAAGCGCCGCAACGCGGCTGTGCCGGTGACCGTCCGCGACCGCGCCAAGGTCGACGAGGCCATCGTATGAAACAGCCGGCACGTCTGATCATTCCGGTTTGGGGCGAACGGTACGTCGACAAGGTCCTTTCGATAACCCTTCCTGCAGTTCTTGCGCCGGGAAACATGCCGGCGCTGTGCCGGAATTTTGACGTCGAGCTCGTGATCGTGACCGAGTCCCGGCTGTTCGATCTGATTCGCCGCGCGCCGGCGTTCCAGGCGGCCGCACGCGTTTGTGCGACCAAGCTCGCCGCCCTCGACGACGTCCTGACGGACTTTGCCACCGATTACGGCATCACGCTCACCCATGCGCTGTTTCGGGGCTTTTCCGATCTCGGTCCGCGGATGACCGAGACGTATCTCTTGTTCCTCAACGCCGATTTCATCGTCTGCGACGGCGCGCTCGCGCATCTCGGCGCATTGATGCAAGAGGGCAAGCGCGTGATCCATGCGCCGAGCTTTCGCGTCGTCGTCGAGGACGTGTCGCCGCATCTGGCGGCGGCGATCGATGGCCCGTCAGGCACTTTAGCGCTGCCGGCGCGCGAGATGGTGAAGCTGGCGCTGACCCATAAGCATCCCACCGTGAAGGCACGCACGGTCAATCAGCGGCTCTGCCATCAAGCGTGGATGGATCAATTTTACTGGTACGTCGATGAAGACACTCTGATCGGTTACCAGGCGCCGGTCGCCCTGGTGGCGATCAAGCCGGAACGCCTCGTCACGGAGCCCGTCGTAGTCTGGGACTTCGGCTTCCTTCCGGAGGCGGCCCCGACCGCGCCGCGGCATTTCATCACCGATTCCGATGACTTTTTCATGATCGAGCCGCAAAGCCGCGATACGGGCAGCGAGATGATCCGGGTCGGCTGGACGAGCTACGCGCAAGTCGCTCGCGATCTCTCCATGTGGCTGACCGCAGAGCAACGGAAATCGAGCAAACAGCTCCTGACGATTCATGCCGCCGATCTACCGCCCGACATCGGCGAGACGATCGAACAGTCGCGCGCCTACATGGCGGAAGTCGACCGGCGTATGGCGACGAAGCCGGCTTCGCACACCGATCATCCGCGTCTCGGCCGGTGGTTCCGGGAAACAACGGCGCGCCGGCGTGACGCCGCCGCGGCGGCGTCGTCGCCGCGCCAAGTCGTGACAAGCCGGTTGCTTGACGCGCTGCAGACCATCTATCGCAAGACCTTCGGCTCTCCGCCGCGGGTCGGTCTATTTCATCCGCTCCGCAGCGACATGTTTCCGATAACGCAGGCAATCGCCGCCTGGGGCGAGCCCGCAAAACAAAATACGCTTTGGGTCAGCTCGGGTGTTTCGCTGTTCCAAAGGAGGTTGGGCGGCGACCGCGTCGATCTGAGCAAGGTTCTCAGCGCCGAGCTTGGCGAGCCGATCGAACGCAAGGCGCCTTATGACACGTGCATTTGCGAATTGAGCCTCCTTGAACTCCTCAAGCTCGACCGGCTCTATCCTGTCGTGCGCTCTCGGGTGAAGGACGGCGGTCACATCCTCATCTATGTGGTCAAGCGAGGAAAAGCATTCGAGGGTGCCGGTCTAGTGCTGCAGAATCTCGATTTTCCGAGCGTCGACGTTTCGCAAATTCATTTCTGGGGCGACGCTACGACTTGGTTTTTGGGCAGGCTGTATCTACGCGCTTTGCGGTCCTTTCAATCCATGCCGGTGGTGCGGGCTTTGCTCGCCGGCAGCACGCTGTTGTTGCTTGCACCGGTCGCGCGTCTGGCCAATGCGCGCGCGGCATTACGCGATGCGACGATTTTCAGGTCGACTTGGACCAGTCTGACGATCGAATTCGCGGTGCGGCGCGGGCATAGATGACTGCCGTCGATGCGAGCTTTGCCCGCTGCGGAGGACGTGGCGGCCGGATTGGTTTGCCCAGATCGGGCAATGCTGGTATCGATGTTGCTCGGCCTCTGGAAATGTCATGGCCGCGGCAGATAACTGCTTGGATGGCCATGCGATTGCCACGATGGTTAAAGCGCGCAATGCGTCGCCTTGCTGAACGCGCCGGGTACGCTGTCCTGCCGCAACACGCACTTGCTCACCTGCAGGATACTGTTACCGCCTTGCAGCATGCGGTTGCGGCGCCCGGCGCTGTTGTCGACTATCAGGTATTGACGGATCACGTCGCCAAGCAGCGCAAGTTCGAGCTGACCGATCCTGAATTCTTCGCTCTGTATGAGCGCGTCAGGCCCTACACGATGACGTCCATCGAGCGGTTGTATGCCATGCATAATGCCGTCGAGTACGTGGCGCGCGCGGGCGTATCAGGTGCGATCGTGGAATGCGGCGTTTGGCGCGGCGGCAGTATGATGATGGCCGCTCTGACGCTCGCAGCGTTGGGGAAGATCGATCGAGAACTCATTCTGTTCGATACCTTTGCGGGTCACCCCCGACCCAATCCCGAGCGCGATTTAAAAGACCACTACGAGTTCTGGCTGCAGCGCAGGCGCACCGATGAGTCAAGCTCCTGGGCGGAGGCGACGTTGGAGGAGGTGCGCGCAAATCTCTCTTCCACCGGCTATCCGCTCGATAGAATGAAACTGGTCAAAGGTATCGTTCAGGCAAGCATACCGGCGGCCGCACCAGAAGCTATTGCCCTGCTGCGCCTCGACACGGACTGGTACGACTCGACGGCTCACGAAATGCGGCACCTTTATCCGCGCTTGGTCCCCGGCGGCGTTCTCATTGTCGACGATTACGGCGAGATGCAGGGACAGAAACAGGCTATCGATGAGTTCTGCCAGCAGAACGGGGTCGTCTTGTTGCTCAACCGCATTGACTCGAGCGGGAGGATCGCAGTCAAGTCTGTAGATCTTCAGGACCGGCCGCCTTCGGTCATCGCAGGAACAGAGCTGGGCGCCGCCGGCTGACGACCTGATACGGGACCTTGCGTTCCATGCGCGCGTGCCCGTCGTTCGGCACGCCAAATCACGCGCTGGCGCGGCAAGGCAGAACGGTTGTTGCCGCGCTCGCCGCAAACGGCCCAGGGGGCGCCGCTATCGACGCGGCCGAAAACTCCCTGCTAGAAGAGTGTCGAAGTCGATTGGTCTGGGGAGGTCCGGTGAGCCACGCAGCGAAATTCCTCGAGGAGGTGTGCGAGACGGCACGGCGCATTCAGCCGGAGGCCCTGGAGGCGCTCTGCGACGAACTCGTCGGGCTGCGCGACCGCGGCGGTCGGCTGTTCCTGCTCGGCGTCGGTGGCAGCGCCGGCAATTGCGGCCATGCCGTCAACGATTTCCGCAAGCTGTGCGGCATCGAGGCGTATGCGCCGACCGACAACGTGTCGGAGCTCACCGCGCGCACCAACGACGAAGGCTGGAATACGGTGTTCGCCGAATGGCTGAAGGTGAGCCGAGCCGGACCCAAGGATGCCATCCTGGTGTTCTCGGTCGGCGGCGGCAATCTCGAGAAGAACGTCAGCGCCAATCTTGTGGCCGCCGTACAGGAAGCCAAGAGCCGCGGCACGCGCGTGCTCGGCATCGTCGGCCGCGACGGCGGATTCACCAAACAGGCGGGCGACCGGGTCGTGGTCATTCCGACGGTCGAGGAATCGCGGGTGACGCCGCACGCCGAGGCGTTCCAGGCCGTGCTCTGGCATTGCCTCGTATCCCATCCCAAGCTGCAGAGCCGCGCCACCAAATGGTGAGTTCGATCGATTCGCCTTCGCGAGCTTTTTCGGGTTCAGACGCGTGCGCATCTCGATCATCCAATCGTGCTACATCCCGTGGCGAGGTTTTTTCGACCTGATCAGCCGCTGCGACCAGTATGTGATTTTCGATCACGTGCAGTACGTCAAACGCCACTGGCATAACCGCAACCGCATCAAGACCGCCGCCGGCGTCGAATGGCTCACCATACCGGTGATCAGCAGCGGGCGGCGCGAGCAGACGATCGATACGGTGGAAATCGAAAAGCCGTGGGCCGAAAAGCATTGGCGCACCATCGAGCTGGCATATCGGCGCGCGCCGTATTTCGCCACGATGGCGCCGCGCGTACGCGATTGGTACGATCGCGCCGCCAAGGAAATGCTGCTGACCGAAGTCAACACGCTATTTCTCACCGAAATCGCCGCGCTGCTTGGGCTCGGCACCCGGTTCGTACGGGATACCGCGTACCCCGCTGAAGGCAGCAAGACGGAGCGGCTCCTGACGATCATCCAGGCCGCCGGCGCCGATACGTATTTGAGCGGGCCGAGCGCCAAGACGTATCTCGACGTGGCGCGGCTTGCCGCAGCGGGTGTTGCCGTCGAGTGGATGAACTACGAAGGCTATGCGCCGTATTCCCAATTGCACAGCCGGTTCGAGCCGTCGGTTTCGGTTCTCGATCTTTTGTTCAATGTCGGGCCGGAGGCGCCGCACTATCTCAAAAATCCATGTTCGAGCGGCAGCGGCGAACACGCGCCGCAGCAATGAGAGGGTGCCCGACGCATTGCCCGCGGCGGCGATGCGGCACGGCGGGCTGGGAAGCGCATTGGACTAAACGGCTGCCGCGGCGATCACGCGGCTACCGCCGAACGGCCAGCGCATTCCGGCGCGAGTCATGCGGACTTCGCAACGCAGCAGGGCGGACAATAGCCGGTTGGCTCCCGGGCCGACCTTGTACTCCCCCCAAATGTCGGAGTCCGCGGCAGGCGGAAAAAGGCGCATCTTGAGGCGGCTGAGCGCCATCAACGGCAGCAATACCGACGTGTATGACGACGAGAACATGATGGTGAAGCCATTGCGCTCCAATTTGCGTTCTAGTTCGCCGCGCCGATAACGCCGCTGGTGCTGGCCGACTTCATCGAGGCGACTCCATAAGGCCGGATGTTGCGGTACCGCAATCAAGACTCCGCCGCCCGGTGCGACCGCGCGATGCATCGAACGCAGCACCGCCTCGTCATCGTCGATATGTTCGATGATGTCGTAGGCGCCCACCAAATCGAAAGCGGCCTCCGCTGGAATCGCGCGCGCGTCCAGTTGGGCGAATTCGACGTTTTGCGGCAGTCGAGCACGAGCGTGGGCCAATCCGCGTGGATGCAGATCGGAAGCAACGATGCGGTCCCATGCGCGCGCCCCCTCGAGGACTTGCACGACGGCGCCATTCCCGCAGCCGATTTCCAGATAGCGTTTGGCACCGGGGAAATAGCGCTGCGCCAAGCCGACAATCAGCTCATTACGAACGATGAACCAGAAATGGCTCGCCTCGACTGCGGCCAAAGCATCGAAAGCAGCCGGATCGAAGCCGCTGGTCGTATCCGCCAGTTCTGGCGCAAACAGGGGAATTTCAACGCTCTCGGCAACGGTCTGCCGGCAGGTTGGGCACTGCCAGCCGACCGGCCATACCGGTTCGTCAGGCTTGATCCGTTCACGTGAGCCGCAGGCCAAGCAAACGCGGAACGGATCGACCGCGCCGGAGGTCATCGCGTTAACGCGCTCAGCGTTACGCCGGCAGCGATAAGGAGCAGAGCAAGCAATTGTATCTTGGGCAACGGTTCCGCGAAAAGCAGAGTCGAGCCGACGGGTACGAACACGAAACTCAGCGCCATGATCGGATAGGCAAAGCCGACGTCGAGCCGTTCGATGGCCAGCATCCAGCAACAGCCCGCGAGAACGGCTGCTGCCAGGCCGCTGAGCACCCAAAGGTCTGTGAACATCGCCAGGAGATAATGCAGCCGATCCGAAGCGGCCGCGGCGCCGCCAGCGTGCGCGAGTGCGCGCGCTTTGATCACGAGCTGCCCGTAGACGGTCAGTCCGAGAACAGCCACAAGCCAAATGGCGGGTCGCATTTGCTATCCTAATCGGTGGGGCACCCTTACTAGCCGTGGTCCGTTGGTTGTCAAGCGACGTCTCCAGATGTTAATGAGGTAATTTGACTAAGACAAAGCGCCGGGTCGTTTGGCATCCATGCTGCACGCGCGTTCCGTCGCGCTGTTCGCGATGTATTACAATCTCGCCCGCCTGCGGACGACGCCAGCAGCGGCTGCGAAGATCACCAAGCCCGTCTGGAAAATTGGTGATATCGTTGATGTACTCGAAGCACGGAGAGGTAGAGGAAAGCAGCATGAGCGACGAGCCCAAGACCGGAAGCATTAAAGTAGCCCCGAGCAGTTCCGAGCAGGCACCTTTCATCTACTTTGATGGCGTTGTGACCTATGGCGTCAATGCCGGCGCTATCCAGCTTGAATTGGCCGCCAATACGCTGGTGCCCGATGGGCCCGCCATTAGGACCGATGTGCTCATTACAGCCCACCTGCGGTGCAGCCCCGTTGCCGCAATGAGTTTGCGAAACTCCATAGACAAAGCATTGGCGATGCGCGGACTTCAACAAGCCATAGAACCAATAGCGCCACCGTCTAAACCAAACTAGCGTGTTCACCGTTTGCCACGTTCAAACTAGCCCACTGCACTCCAGATGGAGACAATCTGAGATAATACCGCGTGCAATCGCCCTGTTTGCGTCAGTGTAGAATTCGCGTGGCATCGATTCATCGACAAAGGCGAGAGGACCTTCCATTGCAGCGGAAAATCGTCATATTCGGGGCTGGCGAAATTGCCGAGCTAGCTGATTTTTATTTCACTCATGATTCCGAGTTCGATGTAGCCGGTTTCACGGTCGACAAGGACTACGTCAAGGCTCCCACCTTTCGCGGCCGTTCGCTGGTCGCTTTCGAGGAGGTTGCAGCAGCATTTCCGCCGACGGAGTTCGGCTTTTTTGTTGCCGTGAGCTATGCCAAGTTAAATGATCTTCGCGTCGAAAAAGCCGCGACGGCGCGGAGCAAGGGTTACCGCATGGCATCCTATTTGAGCAGCCGTGCGACGGTTTTCCCGGGCTTCGAGCTGAAAGAAAATTGCTTTATCCTCGAAGACAACACGATCCAGCCGTTCGCGCGCGTCGGCAGCAATGTCACGCTGTGGAGCGGCAATCATATCGGCCATCACGCCATTATCGAGGACGACGTGTTCATCGCCTCGCATGTGGTCGTCTCGGGCGGCGTACGCATCGGCCAAGGCAGTTTCGTTGGCGTCAACGCGACCTTTCGCGATCACGTCTCTATCGGGCGCAAATGCGTGATCGGCGCCGCAGCCCTGGTGCTGGAGGATCAGCCGGACTTTGCGGTGGTTGCGCCGCGCGGAACGGAGCGGGCGAAAGTGCCGAGCACGCGTTTGCGCGCCATATGACCGAGCGCTGGTCCGCTCGCCCGTTTCCGTTTATATTGCCGCGCCACTGTTTCCGGCAGTCGCGGGGAGGGTTCCGGGCGAAATCGTCCTTCGCCGCGACGCCATACTGAGCGGCGGCGATAATCGACGCACTCTGCGGTGACGTGAGGCTGACTGGTCGCGGAACGGCGAGGGCGAACGGATCATGCCGGACATTGCCGGTCCGAAAGCGTGGCCAAGGGAGCAAGCAGCGGGAATGGACCATGCAAATTAACGTGTTCAGCAAGGCGGAGTTCATCGCTCTCGTCTACGGCGATACCGCCACGTTCTTGCGGCGGATTGGGCGTCCGGAAGTTTTCGTCGTAAAGGAGTTTTATGACAGGGACGCCATTCTGAAATTTCGCGACGAGACGTTTTCAAACGGTCTTGCATCCGCGGCCAGCTGGCATCCGCTTCACGATGATTGCCCGGATTATCATCGCTTACACGACAACTATCCGAAAGCCCACGTAAAGCAGAAGATGCACGGCTTCTACTATCACGGATGGTATCCGCACAATCGCGACAAATTTGCTTTCTTTGCGGAAATCTTTGCCATCAAGAACAGGCTTGCCGGCCTTCCCGAAAATACGTTCCTGCACAACATTCCGTCCGACGGCTTCGTTGCACGTGTCAACGTCCACCATTATCCGAAGGGCGGCGGCTATCAGGCCGAGCACATCGATCCGGTGGGAAAACACGCGCATATTCAAACCCTTGTCGCGGCTTCCGAGTTCGGTAGGGACTATCGCGCCGGCGGTGTCTATGCGCGTGCGACGAGGTCTGACGAGCGGACCTTTTTGGACCCATTGCTCAAGCCCGGCGACCTTTTGGTCATGTCGCCCGGGATTCCTCACGGCGTTGACGGTATCGATCCGGATCTGCCGTATGAGTGGCGAACCAACGATGGCAGGTGGATGATGCTGCCGATCGTGGTCGGTTCTGACTATCCGAATCCGGAAGTGGCCAAACCAATACAAGTGGCGCAGGGCGCCTGAGCGACGTTATGGCCATTATCGCCGTCCAGGAGCATTTTCAGGATCTGAAGAACATCTTCGATACTGATGAGATGCGGCGCATCGCGAGGCGCGGCATCATCCATGTGGGCGCCGATATAGGGCAAGAAGTGCCGCAATATCTCGAATACGGCTTCAAGAACATCGTTCTGATCGAGGCCAATCCGAAATCATTCAAGATCCTTGAAGCGAAATTCGGTCACTGCGAAAATATCATGCTGCTCAATTTTGCGGTATGCGACAGGAATGGCGCTGTCGACTTCCATATTCACACCAGCCGTTCTGGAAATACCGAGCCGGCGAGCGTTTTGCCTATGAAGCGTTTCAGCGAAATCGTCAAAACGTTGCACACGCCGGAGACGATTCGCGTCCCGGCCATCACGCTGGATGCGCTGGTCGCCACCCATGACATCCAGATGGCCGAGTACAACGTTGTCAACATCGACATTCAGGGCGCCGAGCTGCTTGCGTTTAGGGGCGCAACGAAGGTTATGGCAGCGCTCGACGCCATCATCTCCGAAGTCAATCTGATCGAAATGTACGAAAACGGCGCCCTTGAAGACGAAATAGTCGCGTTTCTCGCCGACCACGGATTTGAGAAACGCCACGCCGTCTACCATACGCTATACGACGAGAGCTCGACATTCCCGGCCTGGGGCGAGTGCTTGTTTGTCAGGCGCAACATCGCGCAACGCGCTGCGCCATGAGCGATCTTGGAGACATTCTGCAACCGGTGGCGAGCCATTACGCCGCGAAGCTGGCGGCGCACGGCGCGACGCCAAACGGTGTCGATTGGAACAGCGCTGCGTCCCATGAGCTGCGGCATCGGCAGTTTCTCCGCCTGCTCGAAGGCTCGCCGCAGGCGTCGGTGCTCGACCTCGGTTGCGGCTACGGCGATTTTTTTCGTTTCCTCCGCGCTTCCGGCCATCGCGGACCGTTTATCGGCTATGACATCGTACCCGGCATGATCGCCAAGGCGCGGGACCTCTGTGGCGAAGCAGCCGACCGGCAGTGGCGCGTCGGCAGCGAGCCGGGGGAGACGGTCGATTTCGCCATCGCCAGCGGCATCTTCAATGTCAAGGGCGACGCGAGCCATGCGTGCTGGGCGCGCTACGTTAACGCGACGATCGACCTGCTGGCTCGCGTTGGACGAAGCGGCTTTGCCTTCAATCTGTTGAGCCTCGCGAGCGATCGCGAGCGGCGCCGGAGCGACCTGTATTATGCCGACGCTGGCGCCATGCTGACCTATTGTCTGGAGCATTTCGGCCGCCATGTCGCGCTGCTGCACGACTACGGGCTCTATGAATTCACCCTGATCGTGCGGCGAAGCTGAACGGCTGTTTGATCCTGATCGGGCCCTCCGATACCGACGGCGTGCACAGCACGCCTCAATATCGAATTTCCGTATCGGTTCGCACGTGAAACGGCATCAACACGGAAATCCGGCCGATCGAGTCCGCCGCCGCGGCGTCGACTCGTTTGACCGAATGGAACAAGTTGAAGGGAAACGCGAACATGTCGCCCTGATCGAAACATTCGCCCAGACTGACTAAGCGGCCATCGGCTTCTTCGATCAGGGTTTCGCCGCCGAGATAGTCGCGACCGCGCTTCGTGACGTTGACGAGCAGCTGCGACACCTGAATGCGTTGAGGATGTGAGTGCCGCCGGAAAGACCCCGTTCCGGGCGGATAGTGAAAAACCAGCGGGCTGAGGGAAGGGTGTTCACCGCGACCGGCCAGAAGCTCCTCAAATCGATTGTCGGCTGACAGCGTTCCACACCGCTGGTGGCCTTCGAAAAGCATCCGGTAGACCAGCAGGAGATCCTCGCGCAGCCCTAACGGGGTGACCGCAAGCAGGTCATAAAAGAGAAAGTTGTTGAGATCGGAGCCTTCGGTATTGACGCGGTACCACCAATTGGCGCCGCGCCCCTGGTTCGAATCTCGACCGTGTCGCCATGCGGTCAAGCCGTCGATCAGCCGCTCGCACAGGCCTTTGTCTACTGCGCCCTTTATGAGGCACACGTCGCGCGCCGCACGTTCGTCGAGCTCCTCGATGCTGGATAAAAAGCGTAGCGGCACGACTAGCCCTCGATATAATCCGCAAGCCAGGTGAAGGGAAAGAAACCTAGCGATGAAGCTGTCGGTTGTCACGACGATATTCCATACGGCCGATTGCGTGGAGGAGTTCCACCGCCTCACCGAAGAGGCGGCGCGGCTACTGCATTGTGATTTCGAGGTAATTTTCGTGAACGACGGCAGCCCGGACAACGGCTGGGAGGTGGCCTCGGCGCTCGCCCGACGCGATCCGCGCGTCGTCTCGATCGATCTTGCCCGCAACGTCGGTCAACACCGGGCGCTTCTGGTCGGATTGGAAGTGGCGACGGGAGACTACGTGGGGATCTTCGACGGTGACCTCGAAGAGGATCCGCGGTGGGTCGTGCAATTCTACCATTCTCTGCGCGAGCGCGATTGCGACGTCGTCTACGGCATTCAGAAGCTCTCGCACCGCAGCCTCATGTATCGAGTCGGGCGGCGCATCTTTTACCGGCTCGTCAATCTGCTCTCATCCATCGCTCTGCCGGAGAACGTGGCCACCGCGCGGCTGATGACCAGGCGCTATGTGAACGCCGTACTGGGGTATGAAGAGCGTGAAGTCTTCTTGGCCGGTCTGCTTTATGCGGTGGGCTTTAAACAGGTGGGAGTTCCGGTCACGAAGGTACGCCAGTCGCCGTCGAGCTATGGACTGCTTCGACTCCTTCGCCTGTTCATGAACAACGTCACGTCGTTTTCCATCCGGCCGCTGCTCGGCATCTTTTTGGGAGGCGTGGTGCTCGCGGCAATTGCCGTCCTCTTCATCCTCCTGTTGGTGATGCAGTGGCTTTTGTTAGGCATCGGCGTTCCGGGCTGGGCCTCGATCATGGCGGTCGCGTTGTTCTCCCTCGCCGTCACCGTACTTTCCAACGGCGTGATTGCTATCTACATTGCGACGATTTTCCTCGAGGTGAAGCAGCGCCCGCGCGCGATCGTAAGCGAAATCGTACGCTCCCAGCAGGACACGTAACGGGTCACGACATGGCAGCGACTTCAGGCGCCGCAGCGAATTGTTATGTGTGTCGCGGCGCGCTGCGGCTTTTTGGTCCACACGCCCAATATTCATATTTCATCTGCGTCAGATGCCACTCCATTCAACTTTTTCCGATGCCGAGCGAGCACGAATTGATGGAGGCCTACCGAACCGAGTATGCGAAAGGCCGGCAGGATGAGCGGTACGGCGATCCGGAGTGGTGGCCCAAGGTCGCGCGCCCTTATTTTATGAGCGTCATCAAGGCGCTGAAGGATCACGACGTCCAAGGTCCGGTGGTGGATTGCGGAGCAGGCTGGGGCGGCCTGCTCGCACTCATGCGCGAGAACGGATTCGACGCGAGCGGGGTCGAGCTGTCGGACGATCAGGTCGCCTACGCGCGAAGTCGTGGGCTGCCGATGGAGCAGGGCGACCTGACGGCGCTCAAGGCCCGGGACGGCACTATTTCCGCCATCACCCTGATGACCGTGTTCGAGCACTTGACCAATCACGCCAGGCTGCTGGCCGATGCGCGCCGACTTCTACGCGATCGCGGCTTATTGGTTACGCTGCATCCAACGTCTGCTTGTTATAGAATTGCGGCTCAGGTGCTGCGTCTCGGAAACCGGCAAAAGGAGCTGCCCGATCTCGACGGCTCGTTCGCGGCGCCGTGGCATACGATTTTGCCGTCGATCGAGGCGACCATCGATCTTGTTTCAAGAGCAGGTTTCGCGTTGCGGGCGGTGTATCCGGCGCCTCAGGGTCGTCGCGGCGGCTTGGTCGGCATGGTCCAGCTTGGCCTGGAATGGACCAACAAGATCGGGTGGTCGGTGTTTGGTCGACGCTGGCCGCTGGTGACCACCCACGTTTTTGTATTCCAAAAGACCGATTGACGCGGCGCATTGCTTTGTTTTGGCAATTCTGCTGCTCAATCCTGCTCCAGCGCCGCAATGCCGAAGCCGGCATCGCCGTAGCGGCCGCCGTTATAAAGCATCATGCGGCCGATCTCGCTATCGAACACGAATGGATAACAGACCATCGTCTTCTCCCAGCTGTCGGGGTCGCACGACATCCCTGCTTCATCGTCGCGGCGTGTCCAGACGCGGCCATCGGCCGACGTCGCGTAGCCGATACGGTATCCCCAATCGCGCCCGCGGTACGAATACCACGCCCGGTAGCGTCCGTCGGCTTCGCGGATCGGGCAAAACCGCGCAATCGCCATTTCGCCGGGATGAGCAAAGCCGAGGGCTTCGGCGCCCGTGATATTCCAATGCCGTCCGTCCGGCCCTTCGGCGTAGTGAATGTCGTAGGAAGGAGTCGCCCGATCCGCGTCCTTGCTCCACGACCGGCCGGATTGGTACCACATGCGCCAACGACCATGCTCGATCAGCACGGCCGGATCGGCGACAAAGATCGGTTCGGCCATGCAGCGATCGAGAATCGGGCCGGAGCTGACGCGCTCGAATGGCTGGCTGGGGTCCCCGGCAGGCCTGATCGCCAAACCGATGGCGACGTAGAACGGAACAGTGATGCCCAAATTCCAGCCCTGAAAATAACAGTGTTCGATGCCGCCTTCTTCCACGATCCAGCAGCCCATTGCGCCGTTATCGTCGAAACAGCCAAGCGGGCCCGGCTGCAAAAGCGGCTGTTGTGACAAACGCAATACCTGCGTCGGATTGCGGATGTCGATGTCCAGCCAACTCACGTTCGAGCGGTTCAGCCGGTCGCGTGGGCTGAAGTAGATACGCCAACGATAATCGCCCAGGCCATGTGCGATCGGCACGATCCCGTGGCTATGGACCCACTGCGAATGACCGTCAGCCACAAAAATCCGGCCTAGTTTTTGCCACCGCATCGGAAGTTTCCCGTGAGTCCACTGCCAGCAAGCTTGGTCGTGAAGGTCCGATATCCCCCAACGGCGCCGTCGTTCTGGGGTCGTTAGCGCGCCGCGTTGCTGCTTAGAGCAGCGATCGGTAACATTCGCTCTATGCAATGAAAAGCAGTCGGCTTGGCTCGTGGGGGGACAGATTCCCGCGAGGAGACGAACATTGCCAGGAGATAGTCGGCTTGGTAAACGGCCGCTGGGACGCGCCGCGAAAGAAAGTCGATGCACTCCTTAGAGAGCAAGTCTGCTGCAAGCCGGTCTGCATCGGCGAGCGGGATAGGCCCTCCCGATGGCGCCGGCAAAAATCGCGTCTGCTTTGTTTGTGGCGGCGCGCTAGCGCTGTTCGGCCCGTACTCTCGCTACACCTACTATTGTTGCGGACAGTGCGGCACGCTTCAGCTGTGGCCGCTGCCCGACGAACAGGAAATGGTGCGGGCCTACGAAGCCGAATACGTAAGCGCGGCACAGACCGAAGAGTTCACCGATCCCGACGTGTGGCGCGAGGTTTCACGGACCTACTGTGCCAGCATGGTCAAGGTCATCGAGGACTATCGAATTACCGGCCCGATCGTCGACTATGGCGCGGGCTGGGGATTGTTGGTCGAGTTGCTGAATAAGCGCGGCTTTCAGGCGCGGGGACTCGAAATTTCGCGACAAGAGCTGGCCTACGCTCAGGCGCGCGGTCTGCCGATCGAGAAGGGCGATCTGCAAGGCCTGCAAGGAGTTGACGCTCAGCTGTCCGCCATCACGCTGTTGGCGGTGTTCGAGCACCTGGTAAACCA
>DATBHB010000076.1:0-9062 GCA_036557705.1 Xanthobacteraceae bacterium | reverse complement strand
ATGTCGGTTGCATCACGCAGATCGCGGCGGGTACGGCGATCCCGGTCGTCCATCCGATCGAGTTGATCGACTGGGCCACCGGGGGAGACGTGCCACCGGCATTGCAGAGTAGGTTAGCCGCGGTGCCGGCGTGAGTGCTGGATATCAGCCCAAACGATCGGGAGGTCGAACCATGGCGAAGAAGTCGAAGAAAGCGAAGTCGAAGACGAAGACAAAGAAAGCCAAAGCGACCAAAAAAGTGGTCGCTGCGAAGAAAAAGAAGAAGACGGCCCCCATGAAGGCGGCGCCGAAAAAGAAGGCCGCGAAGGCGAAAACCAAGCGGCGCGCCGCACCGAAAGCGGCTCCGGCCCCCGCCGAAGCCTCCGAACCCTCCATGCCCGCCTCTCCATCCTGGATGCCCGGCGGCGGTGGGGGCGGCGAAAGTTCCTAGAGCGGCGTTTGCAGGCGGCTCAGCAAGCAGCGACCCGCTGCCGTTCGACGTTCACCCGAAAGCATTTGTTTCCTATGAAACAATTGCTTTCGGGAACGGCCGCTGGGCGACCGGATTGCGCATAGCGCCCTAAATTAAGCCAAGTGCGTGTCCCGGATGCCATCAGCACGTTACGCGCCCTTCGACGCGCTATGGCGGCGCGCGCACCCGGACAGAAGCGAAATCTCCGCATCCCGATTGCGCCAGATCGGCCCACCCAATAGCATCGGCACAGGAGGGCCGGACACACGAGGTCCGGTCACACTGCTATTTCGATTTCCGATGGGGAGCCGCCATGCCGAAAACCTACGACATTCTCATCATGGGCGCATCCTATGGATCGTTGCTCGCCTCGAAACTTCTGTTCGGCGGCCATGCCATAAGGCTCGTTTGCCTTCCCGCTGAGGCGGACTTGATCAATGCAGACGGTTTTCGGGTCCGCATGCCGATACGCGGCCGCAAAGATCCAATAGAGATCGACTCGCGCAAGCTCCCCGGCAAGGTCAGCGCCAGCGGTCCCGGAGAGGTCGACCCGGCCGCTTACGACCTGGTCGGCCTGGCGATGCAGGAGCCGCAATATCGCTCGCCGGGCGTGCGCGAACTCCTCGACCGTGTGGGCCGCTCCAGGGTGCCCTGCATGTCGATCATGAACATGCCGCCGCTGACCTATCTCAAGCGTATCAGTGGCCTCGATACCGACGGCTTGCGAGCGGCCTATACCGATCCAACTGTCTGGGACAGCTTCGATCCCGCCTACCTCACGCTGTGCAGCCCTGACCCGCAGGCGATCCGTCCGCCCGATGAAAAGGTCAACGTGCTGCAAGTGACGTTGCCAACCAATTTCAAGGTGGCGCGATTTCCCTCCGATGAACCTACGGCCATTCTGCGCCAGCTGCAGGACGAGATCGAGGCTGTGCGATTCGAGACCCCGGAGGGCAGGATTGAACTGCCGGTCAAGCTCAAGGTGCACGAGTCGGTCTTTGTTCCGCTTGCCAAATGGGCGATGCTGCTGACCGGCAATTATCGCTGCATCACCAAGGACGGCGCGATCACGATCCAGGAGGCCGTTCACCGGGATGCCGAGGCATCGCGATCGGTCTACGATTTCGTCGTCGATCTGTGCGTGCGGCTCGGGGCAGCGCGCGCGGATCTGGTGCCTTTCGAGAAATACGCCGCCGCAGCGCAAAGCCTTACCCGGCCGTCCTCGGCCGCGCGCGCCCTCAACAATGGCGCGCCCAAGATCGAGCGTGCCGACAAGTTGGTGCAGCTGATTGCAGCCCAGAAGGGTTTGCACCACCCTGGCGTTGATGGTGCCGTTGCCATTGTCGACGCACGGCTGGCGGCAAACCGCAAAAAGGCGGCCGCCTGAATCGGGCATGCCCTAGTGGCCGCCGCCCGTGCCTTTTTGCGGCCTTGCACAGCAGATAGACCGCCTCATCATTCGGACCGACGGAGGGGAGTTTATGCGGTCGTTTTGGGCGCCTTTGAAATTGCAGCTGATCGCCATGATGATGCTGGCGGCTGGCGCCTGGGCGCAGGCCGAATTTCCCTTCGAGAGCGAAATGTTGCTGGATGTGCGGCCGCTGCCGGGATCGAAACGCGTTCCGATTCTTGAGATTTTGGGCAACGGCCGAGCCATGATCGACCTGTGGTGCCGCAGCGGCGAGGGCCAGGCCGAAGTGACCGGCGAGACGATCCGGCTTGTGCTCGGGCCGTTGCAGGAACAATCCTGCACGCCGGAGCGCCGGCAACGCGACGAGGAATTGGCTGCGGCGCTGTCGCAAGTGACGCAGTGGCGGCGCAAGGAGGACGTGATCACGCTGGTCGGCCCGACCGAGCTGCGCTACCGGCTTTCGACGCATTGAGTTTCGTAGGGTGGGCAAAGGCGCACGCGCTAATAGCGCGTGCGCCGTGCCCACGCAGACGGCGGCGCGTGGGCACGGCGCTCTTTTCTACGTGTGGCGCGGATCGTGCACGTGGACCGCGCCTTTGCCCACCCTACGCAGCCTACCAGCCTATCAGTAATCCATCCCGCCCATCCCGCCCATTCCGCCGCCCGGCATCGGCGGCATGGCCGGCTTGTCCTTCGGCACTTCGGCCACCATGGCTTCGGTCGTGACCAGAAGGCCCGCGACCGAGGCAGCATCTTGGAGCGCGGTGCGCACCACCTTGGCCGGATCGATGATCCCCTTGTCGATCATATCGACGTAGGATTCGCTCTGGGCGTCGAAGCCGAAGGTCTCCGACTTGTTGTCCATGATTTTGCCGACCACGATCGAACCCTCGGCGCCCGAGTTTTCCGCGATCTGGCGAACCGGAGCTTCGATGGCCTTGAGCACGATGTTGATGCCGGCCTGAACGTCGGCATTCTCGTTGCTGATTCGGCCGACCGCCTTCTTGGCTCGGAGGAGCGCAACGCCGCCCCCCGGCACGATGCCCTCCTCGACGGCCGCGCGGGTGGCGTGCAACGCGTCCTCCACCCGGTCCTTCTTCTCCTTCACCTCAACTTCGGTTGCACCGCCGACCCGGATCACCGCCACGCCGCCAGCGAGCTTGGCGAGGCGTTCTTGGAGCTTCTCGCGATCGTAGTCCGAGGTCGTTTCCTCGATCTGCTGCTTGATCTGAGCGATGCGGGCCTCGATGTCCTTCTTCTTGCCGGCGCCGTCGATGATCGTCGTCTTCTCTTTCTCGATCACGACCTTCTTGGCGCGCCCCAGCATATTGAGGGTCACGTGTTCGAGCTTGATCCCAAGCTCCTCGGAGATGAGCTGTCCATTGGTGAGAACTGCGATGTCTTCGAGCATGGCCTTGCGGCGATCGCCGAAGCCCGGCGCCTTCACGGCGGCGACTTTGAGCCCACCGCGGAGCTTGTTGACAACCAGCGTCGCCAGCGCCTCGCCCTCGACATCCTCGGCGACGATGACGAGCGGCTTCCCCGACTGCACCACCGCTTCCAACACCGGCAGCATCGCCTGGAGCCCGGGCAGCTTTTTCTCGTGCAGGAGGACGTAGGCATCTTCGAGTTCGGCCACCATCTTCTCGGCATTGGTAATGAAATACGGCGAGAGATAGCCGCGGTCGAACTGCATGCCTTCGACGATGTCGACCTCGGTCTCGAGCGCCTTCGCCTCCTCAACCGTGATTACGCCCTCATTACCCACCTTCTGCATCGCCTCGGCGATCATCTTGCCGATCGCGGTATCGCCATTGGCTGAGACGGTGCCGACCTGGGCGACTTCGGCCGACGAGCCGACCTTCTTCGATCGCTTCTCGACGTCCTTGAGCACGGCAGAAACCGCGATATCGATGCCGCGCTTGAGGTCCATGGGGTTCATGCCGGCGGCGACCGCCTTGGCGCCTTCGCGCACGATCGCATGAGCGAGCACCGTCGCGGTGGTGGTGCCGTCGCCGGCCCGATCGCTGGTCTTCTGGGCGATCTCGCGGACCATCTGCGCGCCCATGTTCTCGAACTTGTCTTCAAGCTCGATCTCCTTGGCGACGGTGACACCGTCCTTGGTGATGCGGGGTGCGCCGAAGCTCTTGTCGAGCACGACGTTGCGGCCTTTGGGGCCGAGCGTCACGCGCACTGCATTGGCGAGGGTATCGACTCCGCGCAGCATGCGGTCACGTGCGTCGGTTGAGAATTTTACCTCTTTGGCAGCCATTTCAAGCGCTCCTGCTATATTTTACGGTGGGTTCTCGAACCCGGACGCAAATCCCATCCAGGTCCGAGCTGACGGTTTCTTGCGACGTTCAGCCGATCACACCCATGATGTCCGACTCCTTCATGATCAGGAGTTCCTCGCCGTCGATCTTGACCTCGGTGCCCGACCATTTGCCGAACAGGATCCGGTCGCCCGCCTTGACGTCTATCGGGATCAGCTTGCCGTTTTCGTCGCGCCCACCCGGTCCGACGGAGATGATTTCGCCTTCCTGGGGCTTCTCCTTGGCCGTATCGGGAATGATGATTCCGCCCTTGGTCTTCTCTTCCGCTTCGATCCGGCGCACGACGACGCGGTCGTGGAGCGGACGAAATTTGGTCTTGGCCATACTCTTCCTTTCGGCTGGAAATCGCACAAGCCCTTGAATGTGCGGGAATATCGACATGCTGGCACTCTGGCGCCCGGAGTGCTAAGCGCTCTGGGAAATAAGCTCTGTACCGGCAGGTGTCAAGGGAATCGCCGCAAGTGATCCGCTTCTATCGGTCCGTCGGCGCCGCAATGCTTCCCATCGCTTCCAATTCGTGCTGGATGGGAAGGATTCCTCCCGAGCAAAAAATTGGAGATTTGAGGAATGAGCTTGGCAGAAATAGAGCGCCGGCCGGCAGGGCTCGGCAGTTTCGCCGCCGAAAGCATTGCGCTCGAAAACGCCGCAGTGACGCGACTGCTTGAAAGCGAAGGCATACTCGACTACAGCGGCCACTTGTCTACGCGCATTCCCGGTCGGGATGCGCTGGTCATCCAGGTTGGCTCGACGTCGCGTGCCGAAATCACGCCGGCCTCGATGCTCGTCGTGAACTACGAGGGCAAGGTCCTGGCCGGAGACGGCCAACCCCCAAGCGAACTGCCGATCCACATCGAAATTCTTCAACGCCGCCCCGACGTCCAATCGGTTCTCCACTCGCACATGGAGTTGGCAATTGCCTTTACGATGATGGAGGGCATCCGGCTCCTGCCGATGCGAAGCCGCGCCTCACGCTGGAAGAGCGGCATCCCCACTCATCCCGATCCGAGCCATATCAAGCTTCCCGAGCAGGGGGGAGCGCTGGCGCGGACGCTCGGTCCGCATCACGCGGCGCTCATGCGCGCGCATGGACTCGTGCTGGTTGCCGAATCGACCCGGGCGCTGTTCGCGGACGCAGTGCATTTCCGGGAAAATGCGGCGGCGCAGCTCCAAGCGCTTCAGGCCGGCGCCAAGCCGCTCCCTTTGACCGAGGCAGAAATCGCGCAGATCGAACGCATGGAGATGCGCGACTGGCACATCAAAAAGGTCTGGAACTATTATGTGCGCAAAGGGCTCGGTGACGGCATATTGCCCGGCGAATGGCAAGACATGCTGGTCCCGACGAAGGACATGCTTCGCCGCGACAAGGTCATGGCGTGACGTTCTCCAATGGCTCACATCCGCTACCTCGCCATGCTCTGCGCAGCGCCTGCTGCGCTCGCAGGCTTCTACATTCGCAATTTCGGCATGAACGAGATCGGCCGCAGTGCCGATGGGGACCTCACGCTTTCGGACGGGACATTCAACCTCAGCCTGCTGCGCAATCGCAGAGAGCTGCGCGAGCCCCATATGGCCTTCGGGCTTCACCATCTTGGAATTGCGGTCGAGCGCATCGATGCTGTGGTGGGTCGTTATCGGGCGCTCTATCCGCGAGGGACGGTGGTCGCCGAAAACGGCGATCTCCAGCACGGCGAGGCGCGCATCTACGATCCGGAATGCAATCCGGTCACGCTGTCAGAGAAGGATTTCCGCCTCGGGCCAGCCGTACCGCGCGTACCGCGCATCGCCCACATCGCGCTCAATGCGTTCGATACCGAAGCGATCCTCGCTTTCTATCGGGACGTATTCGGGTTTCGCGAGTTGTTTGCAGCGCATGCACAGTCGCGCAAGCGGCCGGGCTATCGCAACAAGCACGTCGGCGACGGCGAGACCAACGTCGCCATTCAGGCCTTCTATAACGAAGAGGAGGGCCATGAGGCCCGCTTCGGGATTGCTCATTTCGGGGTCCTGGTCGGCGATTCCGCGGAGATGGCCGAACGCGTCAAGGCCGACGGCGCTACCGTGAAGGCCCGCCCGGCACACCGCACGCAGTCTGAAATCCGCATGCGCGATCCTGAAGGCAACGGCTGCGATCTGTCGCAACGCGGTTGGGAAGTGGACACCGACAAATGGGTACGAGCGCACGCGGCGTGAAAGTCACCTCTCCCCCATCAGGGCGTTTACGTGCGTCTTCGACGCGCTACGGGGGAGAGATCGCCCACGCTTTAGCGGGGGCGGGTGAGGGGATTACTCATTCAGAGGTACGAACCCCCTCACCCCAACCCTCTCCCCCATCAGCGCGTTTACGCGCGTCTTCGACGCGCTACGGGGGAGAGGGAGCGCACCGAGTCCGCGGCGCCAGCGTACATTTATCCCAAGCGTTCGGTCCGACCGAGAGATGTTCTTGGTTCAGACAGCATTTCTCGCTCCGGGTTTGCGCGCGCTGGCTCATAGTTGCGTTCGCGGCGGTCGCTACTGGAGCTTCGGCTGCCACGGCGGATCCGGTCGAGGATTTCTATCGCGGCAAGCAGATCAAGATGTACATCCGCGCGGCGCCGGGCGGCAATTACGACGTCTATTCGCGCGTGCTCGGCCGTTATCTCTCACGGTATATTCCGGGCAACCCCCTCATCGTGCCGCTCAACATGCCGGGCGGCGGCGGTCTCGTGGCGCTCAATTACCTTGCCAATGCGGCCCCGAAGGACGGCACCGCGATCAGCATGATCACCCAGACCTTTCCGATGGATCAGGCGCTGGGGCTCGAAAAGAACCTCAAGGTGGATATGCGCTCGCTCAATTGGATCGGCAATATGAGCAGCACCAACGAATTTCTGTTTACCGCAAAATGGTCGCCGACGCGGACGCTCGACGACGCCCGCCGGCGCGAAACCGTGGTGGCGGCCACGGGCGCCGGCTCGATCATGACCCAGCTCACCGCGATCTACAACAATCTGCTCGGAACGAAATTCAAGCTCGTCTACGGCTATCCGAGCGGCCCCGACATGAACCTCGCCATGGAGCGCCATGAAGTGGAGGGACGCAGCACGTCCAATCCGCAGGTGCTTGCTCCAACCCGGGCCGAAGTGCTTGCGAAGTACAATCTTATCATTCAGGCCGGGCTGACCAAGATCCCGCAATACGAGGAGGTGCCGCTCCTGCGCGATCTCGCGAAGACGCCGGAGGAGCAGCAGATCTTCGACTTCATTTCCCGCGCCGTCGTGATCGCGCGCCCGATCGTTACCAATCCGGGGGTGCCGGCCGATCGGGTCGCGGCGCTGCGCCGTGCCTTCGATGCAACGCTCGCGGACCCTGCCTTTCTCGAAGATGCCGACCGGCAGGGCCTGGAAATCGCCCCCAAGAGCGGCGAGGAGCTGGCAAAGATCGTTACGGACCTCATCGAAACGCCTCCAGATATCCTGGAGAAGGTCTCGCGCGCTATACAGTTCAAGGGTGCCGAACCCGTGCGGGCCAAAACACCGCGGCAATAACGCAGGCTGCGGCAATAACGCAGTCTAATGGCCGATTGCCGTCTGGAGTATCTTGGCGACCTCGGCAGAGGGGTGATTGTCCGCGCTGCCCGCCCGTCCCGAAGCCGCGTCGAGCGGCGACACGCCGCGGTCATCCTTGACGGCGACTTCGGCGCCGTGATCGATCAGATACTGGGCCACGCGGGGCCAGCCCCATTGCACGGCGCCGAATAACGCGCTCTGCCCGCCTCGCTCCGGCAGCGTGCTGCCGCGCCCCATACGCGCGGTTTTGCTCGTGACGTCGGTGATCCGCGTATTCACGTCGGCGCCGGCCGCCAACAGGATTTCGAGCGTCGCGATCGACCGATCCTGCGCATCGCTGGCCTTGGGATTGAAGCGCGGGCTAAATTCCATGCCTAGCCCCGCGGCGGCCATGAACGGTGTCACGCCCATCACGTTGGGCACGTCGATGCGCCCTCCGTGTTCCAGCAACAGCCGCACGGCCTCGCTGTCTCCTCCTCCGGCGGCGCGCAACATAGGCGTGGCGCCGGTGGTTATGATCTCATCGGCAAAGCGGCCGGAGTTACCGCCGCGCCCGGGCCGGTGCATGTTCAACTGAGTATTGGGGTTGACGCCGGCGTCGAGAAACAGTCGTGCGAGTTCGAGCGGGGTGGTCTTCGTCGTCACGATGGGCGGCCCGGTGCGTTCTTCGTAAGCGTCCGGACTGTACGTATTCATGTCGATCGCCGCATACAGCGCGGTGCGGCCCCACCAATCCCAAAGATGCGGATTGGCGCCGCGCTCAAACAGGAGCTTTGCCGTGTCGAATGCGAAATTGTCGATGGCCACGATCAGCGGCGTCACACCGTCGGGGTTCGGCCGGTTGGGATCCGCGCCGGCGTCCAGCAGCGCCTGCGCGCAGTCCGTACATCCCGAGCGCGCCGCATAGAGCAGCGGTGTCAGGCCGCCGGTCGGGCGATACTGATTGCGCGGCTCGGCGGTCATCTGGCTCGGCCAGTCGTTGACGAGCGCCCGGGCATTGACGTCCGCCTTATGCTTGATGAGAAACCGCGTCAGCTCGGCTGAGCCTGCGGCCGCGGCCCACATCAGCGGCGTCTGGCCGCGCCATGTCTCCCGTGCATTGACATTGGCGCCGTGGCGCACCAAGAGCTCGGCAACCTGCAGGGATCCCGCACGCGCGGCCAGCATCAGGGCCGTCTGGCCCTCCTGGTTCGGCACCTCCACGTTGCTGCCTGCATCGAGCAGCATTCCGACCAGGCGTGGATTGGCGACCTTGACCGCCTCCGCCAACGGGCTCGAGCCGTACTTGTTGAGGACGTCGGGCTTCGCCCCACGATCGAGCA
>DATBHB010000075.1:0-65925 GCA_036557705.1 Xanthobacteraceae bacterium | reverse complement strand
GAACGCCATGCGCAGACTTGTGCTCGCCGCCGCCGTTGTCACCGCCGTCCCTGCGTCTGCCGCCGAGGTGACGCCGCAGCGGCTCATCAACGCCGACAAGGAGCCGCAGAACTGGCTGATGAACCACCGCAGCTACGACGGCCATCGGTTCTCGCCGCTCGCCTTGATCAACAGGAGCAACGTCACGAAGCTCAAGCTCGCCTATGCGGTGGCGCTCGGCGGCTCTGCCGGCAACGAATTCAGCGAGGCGACCCCGCTCGCCGAGGACGGCTTTCTCTACACGGTCGATTCCTGGGGTGTGGTCTACAAGATCGACGCCACGTCCGGCGAGCAGGCGCGCATCGTCTGGCGCATGGACCCCAAGCAGGAGAAGCAGGAGGCCAATCGCGGTGTTGCGCTGTGGGGCAATTACGTAGTGTCGGTCGCGGACCATCCGGCGCGCGTCATCGCCACCGAAAAGGACAGCGGCAAGGTCGCCTGGGAAACCAACGTCTCCGACCAGCCGGCGGTGCGGTTGACGGCGGCGCCGCTGGCGATCGGCGACAAGCTCCTTGTCGGCGCGGCCGGCAGCGGCGGCGGCGTGCGCGATTGGCTCGCCGCGCTTGACGGCGCGACCGGCAAGCTCCTCTGGCGCAAATACGCGGTGCCGGCGCCGGGCGAGCCGGGCAGCGAGACCTGGAAGGACGATCACAACGCTTGGCAGACCGGCGGCGGCGCCATGTGGGTGACCGGCACCTATGATCCCGACACCAACCAGACGATCTGGGGCACCGGCAATCCGGTGCCGATGTTCGATTCGACCGCCCGCCCCGGCGACAATCTCTACACCGACAGCGTCATTTCCTGGGATCCCGACACCGGCAAGATGAACTGGTACTTCCAGTACACGCCCGGCGACATGTGGGATTTCGACGAGGTCGGTACGCACATGCTGATCGACGGCGTGATCAACGGCGACGCGCACAAGCTGATCACCCATTCGGGCCGCAATGGCTTCGTCTACACGATGGAGCGCAACAACGGGCAGACGATCTTCGCCAAACCCTATATCGATAACATCAACTGGACCAAGGGGATCGACCAGAAGACCGGCAAGCCGGTGGACTACGATCCGGCCAAGGACGTGCAGACCTATTCCGGTGTGGCCAATCAGAACCCTGGCGCACCGGTCAAGAAGGTGTGCCCGTCAATCGCGGGTGGCAATAACTATTGGCCCTCATCCTACAGCCGGCAGACGAAGCTCATCTACATTCCGGCACTGACCGGCTGCGTCGACGTGACCGTCGGCAATAACCCGCAGCGGCCGTTCGACGGCGGCTCCTACAAGATCGGGGAACGGCTCGAGAGCAACCTCACCGCCGTCGATCCGGTCACGGGGGAGATCAAGAAGAACGTGCACCTGCGCTATCCGAACTACAGCGGCACGCTGGCGACCGCCGGCGGGCTGATCTTCCTGGGACTGACCGACGGGACGGTCGCGGCCTATGACGACACCTCGCTCGATGAGCTGTGGAAGATCAACGTGGGGTCCGGCTTCAGCGCGCCGCCGATGACATTCGCGGTCAACGGCAGGCAGTATTTGGCGATCACCTCGGGACCGAGCGCGACCGCGCGGCGCAAGCTCGTCAACACGCCCGAACTCAAGGACCAACGCAATGCGACGGTCATTTACGTGTTCTCGATGTAAACCAGCGCAATCGGAAGATTTGTAGGGGCGGGTTTAAAACCCGCCCCTGTCTCGGCAGACACCGCTCGCGTGATATTGTCAGGGTCATTCTCGTGCCAGGGCGGGTTGAAACCCGCCCCAATTATTTATCCCGATCCGTGCAGGAACACTCACAGTCCGAATACATAGAGCACGAGCGCCTGGCGTTGCTCCCTTAGTTCCGGCGTGTTGACGAGCCGTCCTATCGCTCCCGGGCTCGGGCCTGAGACGATGGCGATATATTGCCTGCCATTGACCGCGAACGTCATCGGCGGGGCTGAAAACCCGGACCCGACATTGATCGCCCACAGCTTCTCGAGCGTCGCATCGTCGAATGCCGCGACCGTTCCGTCGAGCAACGCGGTGAAAATCAGTCCGCCCGCGGTTGCAAGCGAACCACTGTAGTTGGGATAGAGGAGTTGGATGCTCTGTTTGATTTCTCCGGTGGTTGGATCGGCGGCGATCAGTCGGCTTTGCCAGCGTTCGGTTGTCCCCGATATGCCGCCGCTCCAGCCTTTCTGGTTGTTGTGCTTTTCCCGATCGATCTTGACGGTAATGCAATTGGAAATGGCGGGAATGTACAGGAGCTTGGTTTTCGGGCTGTAGGAACTCGGCCAATAATTGTTGCCGCCGGCCTGCGCTGGGCAGATGCGTTTGAGCGGATCGTTGGGGTCCAGGTTGCCGACGCCGGCATAGGTCTGGATATCCTTGCCGGGGTCATAATCGATGGGTTTGCCGGTTTTCTGGTCGATTCCTTTGGTCCAGGTAACCTCGACATAGGGTTTTGCCGCCACAATCGCTCCGTTGGCGCGCTCCATGGTGTAGAGAAAGCCGTTGCGTGCGGAATGCGTGATCAGCTTGCGCGGCTGGCCGCCGACCTCGCCGTCGATGAGAATATGGGTGCCCACCTCGTCATAGTCCCGCATGTCGCCCGGCGTGTATTGAAAGTACCAGTTCATGTTGCCGGTGTCGGGGTTCCAGGAAATCACACTGTTGGTGTAGAGGTTGTCGCCCGGCCGATAGAGCGGGTCGTACATCGGGACCGGATTGCCGGTCCCCCAGATCGTCTGGTTCGTCGCAGGGTCATAGGTGCCGGTCACCCACACGGCGCCGCCGCCGGTCTGCCAGGCGTTGTTGTTGCCCTTCCAGGTTTCGCTGCCGGGCTCGCCGGGTGCCGGAATTGTGAACTTGCGCCAAACGCGCTTGCCGGTCGCGGCATCGAGCGCTCCTATCCAATCGCGAACGCCCCGGTCGCCGTTGGCCGCACCGATGATGATCTTGTCCTTGATGGCGAGCGGCGCCGAAGTAAACGTCACGTCCGGCGTATCGGGAAACGATGTCTCCCACACCACTTTGCCGGTATCCCTGTCGGTCGCGATGATGCGCGCAGGGGAAATTCCGGCTCCCGTGATGACGAGATTTCCCCACAAGGCGGCGCCGCGGTTGCGCAGCTGGCGGTCCTGCTTCGGGTCCATGCGCCAGACAATCCGGCCATATTCCCCGGACCGCACGTCGATCTTGTAGAGCACGCCCCAGGAATCCGTCGTGTAAAGAAATCCGTCCTCGACCAACGGCGTCGCCACGGTGAATTCGCCGCCGGCGCCGCCTCCGAGCGCAACTGCATAAGCGAGTTTCAGTCCTTTGACGGTCTCCTTGTTGATCCGGTTGAGCGGCGAATAGCGCTGGCCGCTATAGCTGCGATGATTCATCAGCCAGTTCTGCGGCTCCTTGTCGACATTGAGCAGCCGTTCGGGAGTGACTTCGGCCGCGACAGCCGGCGAGCCCAGCAACAGGGCGGCGCCGGCAAAGAACGCGGCGCGACGGATTGTACGCGAATGCTTTCGCATGGATGTTCCTCCCGCTTGGATGTCGTTGACTGACATTCGACGTAAGCCCGCCATTCAGCGGCGTTCAGCCTAGGGCGAACCCGTGCCAATGAAGCTATTCTATGATTTGACGTCCTCCAACCTGATTCCACGCCCCGTGGGGCGGGCCGTCCCGCTCGTGCCGGATAGGCTTCGCCTATTCTTAGTGCATCATAAGCTGCGTAGGGTGGGCAAAGGCGCAACGCGCTTCAGCACGTGCCATAGCCCGTCGATAAGACGGGCGTAAACGCCCTGATTGCCCACGCGGACGTTCGCGCGTGGGCACGGCGCTCTCTTATCCGTGTGGCGCGGCTCGGGCTCGTGGACCGCGCCCATAGCGCGTCGAAGACGCGTTGACGCGCTTTACGTCCACCCTACAGAAAATTTTCCGACGCAATAAGATATTCGCGGGCTCAACGTGAGGCGATGATGCCCCGTGAAGTCGCCACCACCCAATGGCCGTCCTGCTTACGGATCGCCTCGACGCGCCCGATGCCGGGGATCACGTCGCCGGCTTCAACCTCGATCAGACCGAAGCGCGGACTCTGAATGAGAGCGACGCCGCGATACACATCTCGCACCGCCCAGCCAGGGATCGGCGCCGGTGCTGGAGGGGAAGCGGCTGCGGAAGCCGCAGCCGGCGGCGCCGGCACGGCGGCGGGTGCCGTGGCCGGGCCCGTCGGGACCGATCCCGTGGTCTCTTTGGACACGCCGTTATCGGCTCGTCGCTGAAGCCGCTCCAGCGCATCGACCGCCTTGCCGATGCGGGCCGCGGGCTCGGCCTGTGCCCTTTCGATGCGATCGAAGCGCTCCGTCATTTTGGCGAATTGTCCGTTGGCAGCCTTGTTTGCGCTCTCGATGCTTGTTTTGAGCGCGCTCACATCGGCGCGCAGTTGCGCAACCGTGGCCTTGAGGGAATGCGTGTCCGCGGCCAGGGACTGGGTATCTGCTGCGTCTTTCGAATATGCAACCGGCACCTGTGCCGGGGCGGGGGCCGGGGCAGAAAGGCCCACAGCGAAGGCGCCGACGACGCCGGCGAGCGCGCCGAGCCCGGCGGCTGCGATCAATGCGGCGGCGCGCGCCGCGTTCTTCCGGGGACGCGGCTCTCCATTCGGCGAAATAGCGGCTCCGGCGGCAATCGGCTCGCACGGCCCCGACGAGCCGCTGTCTTGCATCCGCGGCTTGATCCGGTCGAGCTTCGGTTCCCCCGCCATTGCCGACGACGATTCCGCAGCTTCCGCTGTGGGCGCATCGGCCTTGAGCTGCTCGATTTCGGAGGATTTGATTGACAGCACGGGCTCAAGAGCTGTTTTCGGGACCAACGCCCCCAAGCCAGCCAGTGTGACGCGATCGCCGTTATTCGCTCCGGCGAGCGAATCATTCTCTGCAATTCTGGGAGCCGGCACTTCAATCAGCTCGATTTCGGGCGTCTTGCTCTGCACGCTCGGCTGATCGATGACGGTTGCCGGAACGGTCGCTGCTTGGGCTGCGTTCGCCCCCGATTGCCTCTCGGATTCGTTACAATCATCCATGGTAAAGCCCCCAAATGCGTAGAGGGATTGGAAACCAAGGCGGTTACCAAGTCGTTAGCGCCCTATGCCGAACGCGGATGGCTGTAACGTGGCGGACGCGTGGCGACTCTCAGCCCAGATAAGCTACGACGACCAGTGGAATTTGATCGTGCTCGTATTCGGCAACCTCACGCATCCCCATCTTTGCATGCGCCCGGCGCGAGGCGGCATTGTCGCGCCGAATGAACGCTATGCCTTCGCGACCGGGTAGGCGCTCGCGCAGCGCCGCGAACAGCGCGACTGCCAGCCCGCGCCCGCGCTCGCTTTCCGCCACGCAGATCGGGCCATACAGATAGGGGTCCATCAAGCCCTGATAGGCATGCAGCATCGCGGCGACGATCGGCACGTTCGCCATGATGTCGAGCGGCGCCGAAGCCACATAGCCCACGACCTGTCCGGCCCTGCGCGCCACGACTACCGGCATCCGCTCGAGCACGGCTTCGAACCATTGGGCCGAGAGCCGCACTGAAAGGGCGCCGCCCCGCTCGCTGAGGTTCTGCTCCTGAATCTCAAGGATGCCCGGGATATCGTCGCGGGTCGCGAGCGCGATCTCATATCCGGCGGTTGCCTGTTCGCCATGCAGCTTCAAGTGTGCCTCGCAATAGGCGGCGAGCATTGCGACTGTCCCGCAGCTTCGGCTCGGAACCGTCGATTGCCGCCTGCCGTTGCCGTAGCAGAGATCGGCCAAGCCATTCGGGCAGTGGCTGCATATTGGCATATCCGGCAGCGAGGCTTATAAGCGGCTTCATCCCCCGAATTGCCGCTGCCGCAGCAGAACGGAGCGCATCATGCACGAATTGACCGACAAGACCCACTGGCACGAGCCGACCGGACAGAACCGGGCCGGATTCGGCAAGTTTGGCCGCCCGAAGACCCCGTACGACCTGTTCATGGAATCCGAGGGCATTCCCATTTTCCGCGACATCGGCCTCAAGAGCGTCAAGAACCTGCCGCTCGCGCCCTGGCGGCGACTGGGCGGCCGTGGAAGCTACATCCAACTGCATGGGACCGAGAGCAAGTGGGGCTGCTACGTAGTCGAAGTCCCTGGCGCTGGAGCACTCAATCCCGAGAAGCACCTCTACGAAGAGATTTATCTCGTGGCCGAAGGCCGCGGCAGCACCGAAGTGTGGCTCGATAACGATTCGAAACGCCACGTCTTCGAATGGCAAACGGGCTCGCTGTTTTCGATCCCGGTCAATGCCTGGCATCGCATCGTCAATGCGAGTTCCTCGCCGGCCATCCTGATCGGAGGCACCACGGCGCCAAATCTCATGGATCTGGTGAACAACGTGGATTTCATTTTCAACAGCCCCTACCAGTTCAAGGACCGGTTCAGCGGCGCCGACGATTTCTACAAATACAGGGACGATATCGAGCCCGACCCGGTGCGCGGCCTGGCGATGCGGCGTACGAACTTCGTTCCCGACGTCATCACTTGCGACCTGCCGCTCGACAACCGACGATCGCCCGGCTGGCGCCGCGTCGAACCATTCATGACCGGCAATACGTTCTATCTGTGGATCGGACAGCATGAGAACGGCCGCTATTCGAAGGCGCACGCTCATACTTCTGCCGCCGTTCTGGTCTGCCTCACCGGGAAGGGTTACACCTATACCTGGCCGGAGCGTTACGGCGTCACCCCCTGGAAGGACGGCCACGGCGATAAAGTCAAACGCGTGGATTACGAACCGTTTGGCATGGTCTCGGCGGCGCCTGGCGGGGCGCGCTGGTATCACCAGCATTTCGGCGCCTCAAAGCAGCCGTTCCGGCTCACCGCCTGGTTCGGCCCGCACAATCCCGGCCGCGAGCCCGGGCCGCCCGGCGAGCCGCACACTGATTATACGGGCATGGATATCCCGGAGGGCGGAACCGCGATTCCATATTGGATGGAGGACCCGTTCCTGCGCGAAGAATATTCCGGCAAGCTCAAGGCGGAAGGGGTCGAGAACCGGATGCTCCCCGAGTTCTACCAAAAGGGCACCGTAGTGCCGAAATTCGTGGGCGCATGAAAGGGCCGGCACAGCGATGGGGATAAGAACGGTTGGGGGGCGGCGGTATCACTGTGCACAATGAAAGGCCCGGGCAACCAGAAAAGCAACTGGTCCACGTACAGAGCTTTGAAGAAGCGATCACTCTGCTCGGCGGCGTCGCGATCGGGGCGATCGCCTATGGGGTTGCGGGCAGTTTTTTTGTTTTGCCGGTGCTCGCTTCGGTTTTGATCGGCATCCTGGCCGCAATCGGTATCGCTCACCTGACCTCTTCAGAGCTGATCCTTACCGAGGGTTTCATAACCCACAGGAACAGGTTTCGTGTCAGGAGCTTTCCATTATCGCACGTTGACAAAGTCGCCGTGCAGCCATTTTGGCGCGGCGTTCCGGGCCAGGCTTTCATGGTGCTGTTGCGCTCTCCGCCGGCCAAATTTAACGGGTATTTTGGCCGGGTCGGAGTATTTGCTTGGCCGAGCGCAAGAGGGTGGGCCGACGCGGTGAATTTTGCCGTACGGAACAAAAGCTGCAGAAAAGAGCGGATCGAATGACTGAGGAAGCAGTTGGAGGACGAGTTTTCTTTTCGAGCACCGGACGCTCGCTGGTTGACGAGGACGAGATCGTCGTTCTCAGCGTCGGTGTCGATATCGGGTCGTCGACCTCGCATCTCGTGTTCTCGCGCATCGTGCTCGAACGGCTCGACAGCCGCTACGTCGTCACCAAGCGCGAGACTTTTTATCAATCGGACATTCTGTTGACGCCCTATTCGACCGAGCGCGAGGAAATGATCGACGCCGAGGCGCTCGGTGCCTTCATCGCGCGCCAATACAAACTGGCCAATGTCGATCCCGAGGAGATCGATACTGGAGCGCTGATCCTCACCGGCGTCGCCGTGCGCCGGCGCAACTCCCGCAAGATCGGAGAACTGTTCGCCGCACAGGCCGGCAAAATGGTCGCGGTCTCCGCCGGCGACAGTCTGGAAACCGTGATGGCCGCCTACGGATCGGGTGCGGTGGCGATCTCGATTCGCGACAAGGCGACGGTGATGAACGTCGATGTCGGCGGCGGCACCTCCAAAATTGCGGTATGCCGCGACGGGCAGGTGATCGATTTGACCGCGGTCGACGTCGGCGCGCGCCTCGTATGCTGCGATGAAGGCGGCACGATCGTGCGCGTCGAGGAAGCCGGCCGGCGGTTCGGCGCAGAACTGGGCATCAAAGTCGAACTCGGCGCCAAGCTCCCAGCGCAGGATGCGCGCAGGTTAGCAGCCTGCATGGCGGACCGGCTGTTCGAGGCGATGGCGGCCGGCACGCCGAAGCTCGATGGCCATGACCTCTGTCGGCTTGATCCCCTCAAGCACCGCGGCGACATCGATGAGGTCACCTTTTCGGGCGGCGTCGCCGAATACATTTATGGCCGCGAAGCGACTTCGTTCGGCGATCTCGGCGCCGTGCTGGCGCAGGAAATCCGCGGCCGTGTCGAGAAATGGGGACCGCGGATCGGGCGCTCGAACGAAGGCATCCGGGCGACCGTCATTGGCGCTTCGCAATATACCACCCAGGTCAGCGGCAGCACCATTTTCGTCTCGCCGCTCGAAGCGCTGCCGCTGCGCAACGTCCCTGTGATCGCGCCGGCGATGCCGCTCGAAGACGAGGCCATCGATCGCGCAGCGGTATCGGCGGCTATCCAGGGCGTGCTCAAGCGCCTCGACCTTGCGGCGGGCAAAAGCCCGGTCGCGGTCTTCGTCCCCTGGCGCGGCTCGGCGACGTTCCACCGTCTCGATGCCTTCTGCAAGGGCACCGTCGATGGCCTCGCCGAGATACTCAAACGCGGTCACCCCCTGGTGCTGGCCGGCGACGGCGACGTGGGCGGGCTCATCGGCATTCACCTGCGCGAAGAGATGCGGATCGAGAACGCGATCGTCTCCGTCGATGGCCTTGAGCTCAAGGACTTCGATTACATCGACATCGGCACCATGCTGCCGACTTCGGGCGCCGTGCCGGTCGTCATCAAGTCGCTGATCTTCCCGACCACCGCCGCGCTCGGCAAGGAATGGCAAGCGGAACGCCTCGACCAGGCGGCGGCAGCAGCGTCGTGAGGTAGTGATCGGAATCGTGTATGGCGCGCGTCTCTGTTTCCCGTCATCCTGAGGCGCGAGCCCGGCCTCTTTGGCCGGGCGAGCCTCGAAGGATGACGGCCACGCAGCATCCCGCGGGTGTAAATCCCGAACCGGCGGGCGTCATCCTTCGAGGCGAGCATGCAGCCAAACGGCTGCATGCTCGCACCTCAGGATGACGGGCGAGCATGGCTCGCTACCGCGTGACGGTCGATACCGGCGGGACGTTCTCGGATTTCGTCTATCTCGATGAATCGACCGGCGAGGTCTCGATCTCAAAGGTCCCCTCGACCCCGGACGATCCCTCGCGCGCGATCCTCCACGGCATCGAAATGCTGATCGGCCGCGGCGTGCGGCCCGAGGAGATCTCTTTTTTCTGCCACGGTACGACGGTCGGCACCAACGCGCTGCTCGAAGGCAAGGGAGCACGGGCCGGTCTTCTCGTCACCGAAGGATTTCGCGGCATCTATCCGGTGGGCGAGCAGGCGCGGCCCTACGGGGCGGCGCTATTTGACGTCATGTACGATAAGCCGGCGATGCTCGTGCCGCAGAGCCGCACCGGTGAGGCGCGCGAGCGCGTCGATTTCCGCGGCAGGAAGCTGCGCGAGCTGGACGAGGAGGCGCTGCGGCAGACGCTGCGGGCGCTCGCGGGAGAGCGCATCGAGTCGCTTGCCGTCTGCCTGTTGTTTTCATTCCTTTATCCGGCGCACGAAGTGCGCGTGCGCGAGATTGCGCAGGAGGAAATCCCTGGGGTGAGCATTTCGCTCTCTTGCGATGTGGTGCCGCAGATCCGCGAATATCACCGGCTGAGCACGACGGTTATCAATGCCTATCTCCAGCCGGTCCTCGCGCGCTATATCGCGCAGCTCGACCGCCGGCTTGCCGACGCCGGCATCGCCACGCCGCAAAAATTCATCATGCAATCGAACGGCGGCATGGCGACGTTCGCGGCGGCAGCCCGCAAGGCGGTGACGACGGTGCTTTCAGGGCCCGCCGGCGGGGTGACGGCCGGCGCCTATGCCTGCCGGATGACCGGGTTCCAGAACATCATCACCTTCGACATGGGCGGCACGTCCTGCGACGTCGCCCTGATCAAGGACGGCGAGCCGTTCGTGGCGAGCCGCGGCAAGATCGAAGGCCGCGATATTGCCGTGCCGATGATGGACATCAATACCGTGAGCGCCGGCGGCGGCACGATTGCGCGCGTCGACCGCTTTGGAGTGCTCCAGGTCGGCCCCGACAGCGCCGGCGCGATACCGGGGCCCGCCTGCTACGGGCGCGGCGGCACACTGCCGACAATCACGGACTGCAACCTGGTGACGGGGCATCTTTCCGCTGACAATTTTCTCGGCGGAAAAATGCAGCTCGATGTCGGCATGGCTCGCGCGGCGGTCGCGACCGAGGTCGCGCAGCCGCTTGGCATGGGGATAGAACAGGCGGCAGAAGGCATCGTTGCGATCATCGATGTCAAAATGGAGGAAGCCATCAAGGCGATCTCCACCATGCGCGGGCACGATCTGCGTGACTTCATGCTGCTCGCCTTCGGCGGCGCCGGCCCGGTACATGCCGGCCGCATCGCTCGCGATCTCGGCATGGCCGGCGTGATCGTTCCGCTCTATCCGGGCGTCTATTCGGCAATCGGCCTGATCATGTCGGACGTCAAGCACGACCACATCCAGTCGAGACTCTCGCTTTTGAGCGAACTCACCGCGCAGGATGTGCAAGCGATGTTCGCGGCTCTGGAAAAGCTTGCCGCAGAGGAGCTGCATCAGGACGGTTTTGCGAACGACGCGGTCCGCATCGAGCGTGCGCTCGACATGCGCTATGCCGGCCAGGGCTACGAGGTTACGATGGCGTATCGCGAGGACGCGGGCGGACTCGACAGCCTGCGCCGGCGCTTCGATGAACTGCACCGCGCGATGTTCGGCCATATGGCGCCCGAAGAGCCGGTCGAAATCGTTTCCTACCGGGTGCGGGGGCTCGGCCTCGTGCCGCCGGTCGAAATGCCGAAATTCAAGCGCGCCGGGACAAGCCTCGCCGATGCGCTGCGCGAGAAAAGGCGATTGCGCATGGACGGCGAGACCATCGATTGCCCGGTCTATCAGCGCCAGCGGCTGGATGTGGGCCTCGCCTTGCGCGGCCCCGCCATCCTCGATCAGTTCGACTGCACGACGGTCATCTACCCGGGCCAGACTGCGCGCGTGGACGAATGGAAGAATTTGATTATTACGGCGGAGAAATGATGTGCTTCGATCGGGCTCAAACGTGTAGGGTGGGCAAAGGCGCGATCAACACGTACGAACCGCGCCACGCGTAGAAAAGAGCGCCGTGCCCACGCGTGCACGTCCGCGTGGGCACGGCGCACGCGCTAAGGCGCGTACGCCTTTGCCCACCCTACGGTTCAATGCCCGGCCTAACCAATGCACATTGATGCTGTCGATCTTGAAGTGGTGAAGGCTTCGCTCTCCGGCATCGTGCAGGAGATGCAGAATTCGCTGTTTCGCACCGGCTTCTCGACGATCGTTCGCGAGTCGCAGGATGCCTCCTGCGCCCTTATGAACGCCAAGGGCGAAGTGGTGGCGCAGCATGTGGTGCTGCCGCTCCACATCGGCGCGTTTCCGGCCTGCTGTGGCGCTGTCATCGCCGAATTTGGCGATTCGATCGCTGAGGGCGACGCCTTCCTGATCAATCACCCCTACCAAGGCGGCAGCCCGCACGCGCCCGACATCTGCGTGATCAGCCCGGTATTCTGCGAGGGCGCGCTGTTCGGCTTCTGCGGCTCGATCGCGCACAAGAGTGACATCGGCGGCCCGGTTCCGGGAAGCTGCTCGGGCCAGGCACGCGAAATCTTCAACGAGGGGCTGCACCTTCCGGCGGTGCGCTATTGGCGCGCCGGCAAGCCGCTCCTCGATATCGAGCGCATCATCGGCGCCAACAGCCGGACGCCCGAACTCGTTCTGGGCGACATCCGCGGCCAGCTCGGCGCCGACCGGCTGGGTGAAAAACGCGTCAACGGGCTCGTGGCCAAATACGGCCGCACGAAAATTCTCGCGTGCTTCGACCGCCTGTTCGAAATGTCGGAGCGGACTTTGCGGCAAACCCTGGCGGAATGGCCCGACGGCCGCTTCGAAGCGGAGCGGTTCGTCGATGACGACGGCGTCGATCTCGAACGGCCGGTCCGCATCCATGTCGTCGTCGACAAGCGAGGCGAGAGCATCCATTTCGATTTCAGCGGCTCGGCCGACCAGACCAAGGGTCCCGCCAATGTCCGCCCGCCGCTGGTTCAGGCAGCTTGCGCCTATTGCCTCATCTCACTCATTGACCCGCACACCTTCGTGAGCCAGGGCCTCCTTCGCGCATTCTCCATCACGGCGCGGGAAGGAAGCGTGCTCAATCCGCGGTTTCCGGCGCCTGTCAATACTTACAACCCGACCGTGCATGCGCTCGTCGACGCGGTCTATGCGGCATTGAGCAACATCGTGCCCGCGAGGGTGCGCGCCGACGGCAGCGGCAGCCGCTCGATCGTGCTCGGCGGCCGAAGCACCTACACCGGCAAGGGCTATGTGCAATATGAGATCATCGCCGGCGGCGCCGGCGCCCGCGCCACCAAGGATGGCGCCTCCGGCATCACCGTCAATCAGAGCAACGCCATGATCGCGCCGGTCGAGATCATCGAAAGCGAGTTCCCGACCCGCATCCGGCGCTTCGAACTGATCAGGGATTCCGGCGGCGCCGGCACCTTTCGCGGCGGGCTCGGCATTCGCCGCGAATATCTCAACCTCGAAGATGCGCGCTTTTCAATCCGCTCGATGAAGCACATCATCCCGCCGAATGGCATCGCCGGCGGCAAGACCGGCCGCCCCGGCGCAATCTGGATCAATCCGGACAGCAAAGACGCCAAACGCCTGCCGACCCGCTACGCCGATTATCCGCTCAAAGCCGGCGACATATTCCGCCTCGATACGCCCGGCGGCGGCGGCTGCGGCGATCCGGTGCAGCGCGAGGGCGAGCGCGTGCTCGCGGATGTGCGCGAGGGCTACGTTTCGCCGGAGGCCGCCGAGCGCGAATACGCAGTCGTGCTCAAGCGCGACGGCGAGCAATGGATCGTCGATGAGGCGGGAACGAAAGCAAAGCGAACTGGGTAGTTCTCGGGCGTCGCAAGGCGGGCACAAATTGGGGGACTTGTAGGGGCGGGTTTCAAACCCGCCCTGCCTCGGCATACGCCGCTCGCGTGATATGTCAGGGTGACCGCCCACCGCACAGGATTGTTTGCGATGTAAGCGCGAATGCGATCCAAAGCTTTAATCGCGATGGTGCGTAACCATCACGGTCCGTGTTTGTCGCACCAGGGCGAGTTTGAAATCCGCCCCTATCATGCATCCCGGCCCGTGCACAACGACCCAGAGTTGGAGACGATGAAATGGCAAAAACTGTGAACCGAACGGCGATGATTGGGCTCGGCGCCATGGGGCTGCAAATGGGCAAGCACATGGTCAGGAAGGGATTCGACGTGACCGGCTACGACATCAGCCCCGATGCTGCCGGCCGGGCCAAAGCCCAGGGCATGCGGACTTGCGCCTCAGTGGCGGACGCCGGAAAGGGAGCCGAAGTCGTGTTCGTCATGGTGGCGAACGACGAGCAGATTCACGACGTGATCGAGCGCTCGGGTCTCCTCAACGTGCTGGCGCCTGGATCGGTGATCGCGATTGCGTCCTCCTGCTCGCCGGAAACCTGCCGCGAACTGGCGGAAATTGCGGCGCCCAAGGGCATCGCCGTTATCGACGTGCCGCTCGTGCTTGGACAGGAGGCGATGGATAACGGCCAAGTGGTTGCCTATGTAGGCGGCGATGAAGCCGCGGTCGCCAAGGCGCGCCCGGCGATCGAAGCCTTCAGCAAAGCGGTGCTCCATGTCGGCGCGCTCGGCGCCGGCCAGATCACCAAGACCATCAACAACATGTTGTTGTGGGCCTGCATGGTGGCCAATTTCGAATCGCTCTCCTTCGCCAAGAAGCTCGGCATGGACATCCCGCGGCTCATCGAGGCGCTCGGCCACGGCAGCGGCTCGAATTGGTCGCTCTCGCGCTGGGGCAAGAGCACCGGCAAATGGGCCGAGAAAGACATGGACGTCGCGCTCGATCTGGCGCAGAGCGCCAAGATGCCGATGCCGCTCGCCGGCCTCGTCGACCAACTGGTGAAGCACCTCAATCAGGAGCGGATGAAGGCGCTGATGTCGTAGCGTCACACAGCCCGGCGCTGCGCCGGCGCCATGGCGCGCAGCGCGGTGTAGCGCTTGAGCAACTCCGCTTTTTCGGCAGCGCCGATGCCGATCTGGGGCGGCCGCACGTAATCGTGCGCGATCAGCGCTTCATTGCGCAGAACGGCTTTGATGCGCGCCACTGCCTCGACGATGGGCTCGCCGAAGATAATATCGCTCATTGGCGAAAGCTCATCCTGCAACTGGAGCGCGCGGCCAAAATCGCCGGCGCGGCCGGCGTGATCGAGTTCCGCCCATTGATCCGGCGCCACATTGGCCATCCCGATCAGCGCCCCGACGGCACCGAGTTCATAGCTCTTGCCGACGAACCGGTCGTTACCGGTGAGAACGCGCATCTGTGAATTGCTTTGCTTGAGCCGGCGGCAAGTTTCCGCGAACAGGTCCTGGTTGAACGAGGCCTCCTTGAATGAGACGACGTGCTTGAGCGAAGCGATGCGGCAGATCGTATCGGGATCGTACCAGTAGCTCGCAACCGGAATTTGAAACAGCGTGATCGGCATTGCGGTGGCATTCACCAGGTCTTCGTAGAAGCGGACCTTGAGTTCGCCGCCCACCTTGCCCCAGGCAAACAGCAGGGGTGGAAAGATCATCGCCGCATCGACCGGCATTTTCTCCAGTGAACGCACGAGCTCGATCGCTTCGCCGGTCGACTGTGGCGTGATCGCCGCGGTATGCACTTTTCCATGCTCGCGGGCAACGCCGCCCAGCACGTCGTAGATCTTCAGCTTTTCCTCAGGACGCAGCACCGAGCCTTCGCCGATGCGGGCGCAGGAAACGAGACCCGCCACCCCGGGGATCGAAGCCTGGTAACCGGCCACGCGCGCGAGGCTCTTGAGATCGAGTTCGCCCGAGGCGTCGAAGGGCGTTACCGTCGGGATGAACAACCCTTGGTATTTCGAGAAATCGTAGTTGTACATCCGAACCTCCCTGGCGTTGAAACCGCCGCCGGCGGCTATGGCGGATGCTACCAGCAGGGCCAAGCGGGCGCATCAGCCCAGGACGTTGATCCGGAACCCCGCGCGGCGCACAACCGCGTCGCGTGCATTCTCGACGCGTCGAAGCACCGACGGCACATCGATGCCGACGAGATTCCCACGCCACTTCTTCACCTTGCCGGCAATGAACACCGCGTCGACATGGCTCGGGTTCATCATGTTGACGATGACGCCGGGCGCGTTGTTGAGCGGCCAGACGCTGAGCCGATCCGCCCTCAGCATGACGACGTCGGCCTCCTTGCCGGGGGTGAGCGATCCGGTCTTGGCCTCGAGATTGGCGCAGCGCGCGCCCTCGATGGTGACGAACTCCAGGACCTCGCGAGGGGTGAGCCGCGCCGGCAAATTCTGTTCGCCGCCCCACGCACGTTGGAAGAGTCGCAAATGCTGGAGCGTAAACGTCGCCCGCATTATCGAGAACACGTCCTGATTCATGGTTGCGGGATGGTCGGAGCTGAGACTCGGACGCACGCCGTGATCGAGCGCCGGCTGGATCGCCGGCGGACCTTGGCCCATCGCCATCTCGGTCTGGTTCGCCAGCGAAACATGGCCGCCGCTGTCTCTGATCACGCGCCAGGCTTCGTCGTCGGCTCCGGTACAATGAAGATATTCATCGCCCGGCCGCAGCAGCCCGGCGCGCGCGATTTCGAGAAACTTCGGAACGACCGCTCTGTTGGCGAAATTGAGCACCGCCGGGACATCGTGCTCGCGGGCAAAGGCGAACATTTTCACTTCGGAAGTAGCTGACAAGGCCAGCGTGAGCAGCTGGTCCGTCGAGCTGAAATAGGTCCGCCGCAGGCGCGCAAGGTCCTGCGGATATTGGGCGGCCGGTCCCGTTCCGCGATGGAAGGCGAACACGGCGCGGATCCCGGAGTCTCGGAGCGCGTGGATGCAGGCGTCGGTGTGCTCGGGCGTATGCGAAACCTGCGAAAGGTCCACGATCGTGGTTGTACCCATGTCAATGAAACCGAGCGCCGTCACCAACACGCCGGCATAAGCATCGGCAGGCTCGTAAGCCGGGGTCAGGATGGACTGGACGTCGCGGTTGTAATCGGGATCGACGATGCCGGTGGTGAGGATGTTTCGCAGCAGCCCCTGATAGGAGTGGCTTTGGGTGTCGACAAAACCGGGAACGATGATTCGATTTGCGGCGTCAACCACCGCTGTTTCTTCATCGGATGCTGCGATATCGGGTCCGATCTCGCGGATCTTGCCGCCCTCGATCAGCACGTCGCCGTGCACGAAGTCGCCGACTTGGCGGTCAAGGCTCAACACGACCCCGCCTTTGAGCAGGATGCGCCGGCGCGTCTGCAGCCGAGCGAGGTCAGCGTCGCCTTCCGCACCGCCGGCTGCCTGGGCGCGCGCCGCAGCGGGCAGCACTTCGGCCGCAGCCCCACCGGCGAGGAGCCCGGTACTCGATTTGAGGAAACTTCGTCGCGACTTTTCCGGTTCGAAACGAGAATCGCGACCTGATTTGCTCTTTGAGCGCATCGCAAATCTCCTACTGCCGCGTGGTCAGGCGCACGTCCATGACGATCGAAACCGGGTGCAACGAGGAACTCATGGTGCGCCGCGCATCGATGAAGATATCGGCCATTTCGTCCGCCCGTGCGACAACCTTGGAAGGGATGCGCAATGTCTCCAGCAGCTGCGGGAGCACCGCGCCGGTGTGCGTCGAATACCACTCCTGGTCGCCAAGACCGCCGCGATAGGTCGACAGCAGCAAAGTGGGAATGCCGAAAGTCGCGTGACAGCGCATCAGAGCGTAGGTGGCCAAAAGGATTCCCGAGGTCTCCAGAATGATGGCCGGCATCTTGCCGGCGAGCCAGGCGCCGGCGCAGATTGCGGCGCCTTCGCCTTCGTTGGTCACGGCGACGGTCTGAAACCTCTGGCTCTTGGAGATCCAGGCCTGGAGCGTATGAAGCTGGTCCGCCGGAAGGACCGCAGCGAAATTGAATCCGGCGTCGGCGAGCGCGGTTCCGATCATTTCGGCGTCAGACTGGTTCATGCGTCTTTCCGGCCCACGACCGACGGCTTGAGGATGACATTGCCTTCGGTCTGTTCAATGTAGCGCACGAATCGATATTTGTTTTCACGCCCGTCCATCAGCTTGGGCTCTACCGGCGGTTTCTCCGCCGCGACCTTGCACACGATCACCCATGGCCCCTTGCCGGCGAGAGCCTTGGCGGCGATCTCCTTGAACTCCTCGATCCGGCTGACCTCGACTGCATTTGCAATCCCGGCCGCCTTTGCCATCTGGTCGAGCTTCGTCCTGCCGGCGGTCGCGGTCGGCAATCCGCCCGTCGATGCATAGGACTCATTGTCAAAAATGATCGCGATCAGGTTGGGCGGCGCGTAATTGCCGACTGTCGAGAGGGTGCCGAGATTGAGCAGGATCGAGCCGTCTCCGTCGAGCGCGATCACGCCGCGATGGGGCAAAGACAGGGCAATCCCCAACACGACCGGAGTAACCAGGCCCATGCCCATGGTGTAAAGATTGCCCTCGCGCGGCATCGCCATGTGCGTCTCGAACCCGGTGCGGGCGACGTTGGTCACCACCAACTGGTCGGTGAGCAGCGGTGCCAGCACCTTGAGGCATTCGGAGCGTCGCATCAGCAGGCTCCTCACTTCCGCGCGCGCGTGAAATAGCGCAAATCAGGCGGAGCCTGATCCTTGCGCACGGGCATGAGGTAACCGTCGGCGCTGATCATGTAGTCCTCGGTACCGACCGCCACGTGATCGTTGCCCAGCGTGCAGGAGTTTTCCGACCACAGCACCCTCTCGCGCTCGATCCGGGAGCGCTTGACGGTGCCCCACGGGCGGGTGAGCGCGTGATCGATCGTCGTGATTTCATTGACCAGAAGGTCCGGATTGGCTTTGTCGAGATAAAATCTTTCCTTGATCACCGCCTGGTCATCCCTGTGCAGCGGAATGCCGGTGTTGTCGTAAGTGTGCGGGCCGCGCAGATTCCGGGTTTCGACTTCAAGCGTGTCGTAGCGGCCATCGCCGTCGCTGTCGAACCACCGGCCGATCGAATAGCCCTGGAAACTCGGCTCTTCGTCCTTCGGCCAATCGCGCCCGTCAGTATAGATGCGCCGCGGCATGGCATTCGAATTCTCGAACAAGACATAGGTGAGTTTCGGCGTCACCACGAATTCGAGCGGAAATATTGTGGTCATGGCTCGCGGCATGCCCATGGGCAGGCAGCGATAGGTCATGTCGAGGCCCTGGCCGCCGCCGGCCTGGTCGGCCATGCTGGCTTTGTGGATGGCGCGGTATTCCGGCGTGAGCGGCGCCTGTTGGCCGCGGCCCGGCGGCCTCGTCGAGTCGTAGCGCGGCGCGCCGCCTTCGGCGCGGCGCCGCTGCCCGCTCCAATCCGGATATTTCGCCGCATCCTGCGCCTGCGCGCCGAAGTCCGTGGCGGCCAGTGTCAACGCGAGAGTGATGATGCCGAGTGCGCATCGGTGGGGCATGACTGTCCTCCGGCTTCTTCTTTTCCGGCATGATAGCAAGCATTGGGTGGGACCGGGGATAGCCGGTATTCAAGAAAACTTGCATATGCGGTCAGCCCACGGTCCTTATTAAAGGCAGCCTTTAATATGGACCGGAACCACCCTCCTTATGCAACGAGCCTTTTAACGAAGGAGGCCCGTTTGTCCCTCGTAAATGCAACGATCGGCTTCGCGGCGTTGGCCGCCGAATCAGCCATGCTGAGTAAGGGTCTGCGTCGCTTGCTTCGAGGCTGCCAATCCAAGAATGAATGATTCGCGGCAATATTCGACGGCCGGAGTGGCTCCTGGGCGTGCGATCCGGAACGTCAGCTTGCCTCCCAGGAGCGGCAGATTTTGTGCGTCGCAGCAAAAAGTGAAGTGCCAGGAGCCGACATAACTTGTTCAGCGATTGTAGGGTGGGCAAAGGCGCGCTTGCGCGCCGTGCCCACGCGTTCGGCGGTCGATCACTCTCCAAAGTTGCCGACGATTTCGCCGATATCGCGGCCGTGCGTCCGATATCGCCCATCTACGGGGCGAAATTATGCACTGCATCCTTCACGCACGGACTTCAACGATGGATTCTCCCCGCTCCAAAGCTCTGATGATCGCGGGAAGGGCCGATGAGATCACTTTGAGGAGAGCATCCCGTGTGGTATTTCCGACGCGTATCCACAGAACCGCAGGACCGCTCGGTTGAAGTGCACGCAAGGCGAGGAAGTCCTCATCCTTGGTGATGATTACCAATCCTGACTCACGCGCTTTTAACCATATTTCGCGATCGGGCGCTCTCTCAAGTGCAAGATCGCTCACGTGCTCAGACTGGTGACCCGTCGCGGACAAATAGCGCGCAAGCGCTGGCGGAAGTTGCGCGTCTACCAGAAAACGCACATCAGCCTACGCGGATCAGCGGATGGTCGCTATTGCGAGATGCGTATTCCAGCGCCGCTGAAATATCCTGATCTTCAAGGTAAGGATAGTCACGCAATATGTCCGAACGCGTGGCCCCGGCCGCCAGCATCGCGAGAATATCGGTCACGCGAATGCGCAGTCCGCGGATCGTCGGTCGTCCGCCACAAATCTCTGCGTCCGAGGTAATGCGATCGAGGAGATCAGCCATGCTGGTCTCTCCAGTTGGAACCGGATCAAGGCTACAGGCGCCACGCCTTCTCGTTCATATACCGCAATTGGCGCCCTGACGTAGTGGCCATCTTCGCCGGCTATGGCGGCATCGGGTCAGGTCCATGGCGGCATCGGGTCAGGTCCTGAAATGTTCAAAACGAGCGTATGGGGTCTGCCTTCGCCGCGACCACCGGATTACTGGGCGGACAGGGCCGCCGGGTCCCCGGCGGTGCCAGCAGCCGGCATCGTGGCTTTTCCGGTTGGCACGCCCCAAGCCCCGCACACCTGCGTTCCTGCTCGAAGATGAGAAGCTGCCAACGACGGCTTCTGTTGAGGCTGAAGCCGGATTCGGCTACTTGTTGAAGATGGCTTTGACCGTCCCGGCGGTTTCGAGCTTTGCGAAAGAATCATTTATTTTACCAAGCAGCGCGCTGTTTCCCTTTTTCACAGCAATCCCTTGCTGAGGTCGCGACGGCGGCTCGTAGGAGCTCACAATCGTAGATTGGGGAGTTGACCTTGTTTAGTCGCATACATCGTGGGTGTGCCCGGCGTTACCGCCGCCTTAACTGAGCCTGAAGCGACTGCCGCCCAGGCGTCTTTTATCGTGTCATAGACCTTTATTTCGGAGAAGCCGCCAGTCCGTTGAAGGAGCGCAAGCTGAATGCTTCCCTTCTGGGCGCCCACCGGGAGACCTTTCAGGTCAGCCAGCGAATGGCGGTCCCGATTCTTCTTGCGGCTGCCGGCGCGCGATCTCGCAGGTATTCTTCTATCGCGATGAGCTGGACCCGTGCTCGGGCACTGAAGCGCAGGTTCAGCGGTCGAACCGGCGCCACACGTCTTCCATTTCGGCTTTGGTCGCGATTTTTCCTTCGCGAACTTCTCGCTTGGCCAGTTCGATCTCGGCCAGCTGCTCGTCCGAGAGCTGATACAAATGAGCATCCGGATTCGCAAACCCCAGCAGGAACTTCGCCGCGAGATCTTGGTCCGGCTCGGGAAGCTGCCGTATCGTTTCGATAGCCTGTTCGAGAAGCTTGATCATGGACGTCTGATAGCACTCTCTAGACTTGGTGACAACGTCCGGCAGGGCCTTCGCCATGGATTAGGAGATGTTCGAAATGCGGGAGCAGACAACGTTCGCGTTTTCTGCTGGGGGCGCGCTGCGCGCGCGTTGCGTCGAGGGCTTGAAACCCTACCTCACCGCCTCGGCCTCACGCAGGCTGTCGAGGAGTGCGGCGCGGCGCATGTAGGCTTTTGCCGCCGCGGGATCGTCGGCGATCCGGCGCAGTTCATCGAAATTGGCCTTGCGTACCTTGGGATCGCGTTCCTCCATCAGCCGCTTGTTGGCGATCGTCTGCTTCTGGATGTAGCTCACCGCGGCATGGCGGCGCTGGCGACTGTAGAGATCGAGCAGGTCGTCGGGGCCCTCTCGGCGCATGACCTGCGCGAGCTTCTCCGCCAGGCTCACGGCATCATGGATACCGCCGTTCATGCCCATGCCGCCGATCGGGTTGTTCACATGGGCGGCATCGCCAGCGAGCAGGATACGGCCCTTGCGGAAGGTTTCGGCCACCCGCTGATGCACGTCATAGACGTTGACATATTCGATGTGATAGCCGCCCGCTTTGGGAAAGAACTTCTGCAATCGCGCTTCGATTTGTTCCGCCGACAGCGCCGTGTTCTTTTCCTCTTCAGTCTGCAGCGGAAACACCGCGCGCCAAAGCCCTTCCGGCCGCTCGCCGCGCACCTTGAACAGATTGCACCACTCCAGCGGGTCGGAGAAATAGTTGCGGAAAACGAGATTGGAATTGACGGTCGCGAAATCGAAGCTCGTCGCAATCTTGATGAATTGCTCCGGATAGGTGAAGCCGACAAACTCGATCTCGGCCAGCTTGCGCACGGTGCTGCGGCCGCCGTCGCAGCCGATCACATAGGCGGCATCGAGCCGCTCCGTACCTTCCGGCGAAGCAATTTCGAGTTCGATCGCGTCGTCTCTCTGCATCAGGCCGGTGACGCAATGCGAGAACCGCACATCGAACTCGCCCAATCCGGCGTATTCCGCCGCAATGGAGGCGGTGAGCTTGTACTGCTCGTATTGCAGCACGAACGGAAAGCGGAACTCGTTGCGCATGCGGGCGAGGTCGAATTCGGCTACCACGGAATTCGTCACCCGGTCGTGAAATCGATAGGCGGTGGAAATGAGCCCGAGCGGCAGGATTTTTTCGGTTACGCCCAGCTCGTCTAATAATTCAAGCGTCGGAGGGTGGATCGAGGCGGCGCGCTGATCCTTTACGGGCGCGTCTTCCTGCTCGAACACGGTCACCGGAATCCCGCGCTTGGCGAGCGCCAGCGCGCAGACCATGCCGACCGGCCCGGCTCCGACGACGACGACCCGCTCTGGTTTGTCCGTGCTCAAATCGGTATTTCGAACTCGGGGAAGTCGATCGATGTGCGCGCCACGGGCGATCTACCTCTCCCCGCCGGCGGGGAGAGGTAATGGAGCTTGCGGCAGGGCAAACGAACCCTAGGTCCCGCGTAGTATCATGTTGAGACCAGGCAAACTCATCGAACGGATTACTGGCTCTTGAGGTTGAGCTCGCGCGCGGTGTGGCGCCAGAACTCGGTGTCGGCAGCAATCACCTTGGCGAATTCCTGCGGCGTGCTCAGCATCGGCTCGACGCCGACTTTATCGAGGCGCTCCAGGAATGCCTTGTCCTTCGTCGCCTTGCCGATCTCGCGGGCGACTGTGGTGACGACGTCTTCGGGAGTGCGTCCCGGGGCCAAGAGGCCGTTATAGGTGACCACCGGCGGATTTTTGACCGTCTCCGCAACCGTCGGCACGTTGGGAAGCTGCGCGGAACGCTCGGTGCTCGTCACCGCAAGCGGCTTGACCTTGCCGGAATCGAGGTATGGCTTGATCTCGACCGGGGTGGGCGCCAGCATCGAAATATTGCCGGCCAAAAGGTCGGTGAGCGCCAGTGACAAGCCGCGATACGGCACATGAATCATGTTGAGTCCGGCGCTTTTGAGAAACACCGCCGCGGCCACGTGGCTGAGGCTTCCCGCTCCGGCCGATCCGAAGCTCAGCTCTCCGGGTTTGCCTTTCACGTAACTGATGAACTCGGAAAGCGTGTTGGCCGGAAACGAACCGCCCACGGCGATCACGAACGGACTCTGGGCAATGGCTGCGATCGGCTTGAAATCGCGCACCGGGTCGAAAGTCACGTCACGCGTGAACGGCGCCATGGTGATCTGGAAGATGGGCGTGGACATGAGCGTGTAACCGTCGGGGCGCGCCTTGGCGATGCGCTCGGCCGCGATGATGCCCCCGGCGCCGCCCTGGTTCTCGATGATGAACGGCTGCTTCAAGGCGGTTTGCAGCCACTCGGCAGCGAGCCGCGCCACCACGTCGGCAATGCCGCCGGGCGCAAATGGCACCACCACGGTCACCGGCCGTTCCGGCCAGGCGGCCTGCGCCGCAGTGGCGGTAATCAGGGCCGCGCCGATAACAAAGGCTTTGATTACTCGCATTCGCTTACTCTCCATCATAGGGCGTAAGGCGGGTCAGCGGCCCGTCCCACAGCCACGGCATCAGTTTGCCACAGGCGACGGGCCGCGTAACCCGCCGGCTGCAAGCGAGGACGGCGGGTTACGGCGCGCGTGCGAGGCAAGGGGCACCCGGCCGCACGGCGCGTAATCTTACTGCGTCATAACCTTCGTAGGGTGGGCAAAATCGCGTGGCACCGCCTGACAGCGTGGGCAACGGCGCCCGGCGCGATTTTGCCCACGCGGTCGGCATTGGAGAAGGCGCCGTTGCCCACCCTACGATGTTTCTGACGCAGTAATGCTAACCCGCCCTACGGCCGCTAATCCGCCCTAGTCCTTCTGCTGCTTGTGTCGGGACACTCGCGCATCACATTATTTCTCTCTCGCGTCAAATACGATGCGCACGCTCTCGATGTCGCGCGCCGATTCCTCGATCCGCCGCGCCATGATATCGCGCAGCCGTTGCGCCGCGTCGGGATAGCCGTCCAGCATTTTCATGAACAGCGGCCGCGGGATACGCAAAACGGTCGAAGGCTCAAGCGCAGTCGCAGTAGCCGGACGCCTGGTGCCGGTGAGGAGCGCGAGCTCTCCCAGCAAGGTTCCAGGGCCGAGAGTGATGCTTTTGCCGTTTGCCGAGGCTTCGGTGCTGAGCCGCAACGAGCCCTCCTGGATGACGAAGCCGCAATCCGCCTCCTCGCCGGCCCGGAACAACACCTCGCCGGCGTGCACGTAGCGGCTCTCGACGCCGATCGCGAGAATGCGCAGTGCCCCGCGTCCCAGAAGGCTGAGCGTCGGCACCCGTTCGAAGAAAGCGATATCGTCCTCGATGCTCATCGACCGACGCGTTCACGGCACGAGCTTGTATCCCCCGGCCTCGGTGACCAGGATGGCCGGGCTCGCCGCGTCTTTCTCGACTTTCTGCCGCAGCCGGTAGATATGCGTTTCCAGCGTGTGGGTGGTGACGCCGGAATTGTAGCCCCACACTTCCGTCAGCAAGGTCTCGCGCGACACCGGCTTCTGGCCGGCGCGATAGAGATAACGCAGGATCGCGGTCTCCTTTTCGGTGAGGCGGACTTTGCTGCCCTTGGGGCTGAGCAGGAGTTTCGCGCTCGGCCGGAACGTGTAGGGCCCGATCGTGAACACCGCATCCTCGCTCGCTTCGTGCTGGCGCAATTGCGCGCGAATCCGCGCCAGCAGCACAGCGAACCGAAACGGCTTGGTGACGTAATCGTTGGCGCCCGATTCGAGCCCCAGGATCGTATCCGAATCGGTGTCATGGGCTGTGAGCATGATGATCGGCGCCTTGAAGCCGTTCTTACGCAGGATGCGGACCGCCTCGCGGCCGTCCACATCCGGCAGCCCAACGTCCATGATCACGAGGTCGATCTGCCCCGCCTTGGCGGCCTGCACGCCTTTGGTGCCGCTGTCGACGGCGATTGCTTCGAATTCCTCGTGCAGGGCCAGTTGCTCGACCAGCGCCTCGCGCAGCTCGGCGTCGTCGTCAACGATCAAAATCTTGCGGGTGTTCGTCATCGAAACGGCCTTGACGCCCGAATCCGGCGCCCGCGAAGTAGAGCATTCGGGGGCAATAGAGCAAGCGGCAGTTGGTATTTAGATTATTCCGACCAGGTTGTATTACGTAGCGGGCGGCGATGCGCGCGCCGCGCGCGGGCGGGTGAGGGGGTTGCAAAATTTCGATGACCCGACCCCCTCACCCCGACCCTCTCCCCTTCGGGGAGAGGGAGTTCATGCGGCGTCTCAGCTTTTCGCTCGTGCGCGTACGGACCAGGCCTGGGAACCGAAGCCAAGGCTTGGTCATGGCCGGGCGGCTTGCGATTCCGGTCGTTCTCGGCAGATCTGGAATCCGAGCCAACAAGCGCGAGGGCGATGGCGCAACGCCTCGCGGGCGCTTTCGGCTGCGACGGCTATGGTGGCGGGCGGATCGCCGGCTAACGGCACGCACGCTCCTGCCGAAGCGCCGAATCGACCCGGCGATTGCCTGGTGCGAGGATCCGGCGGACCGGCGCTACAACCGGCCGTTCCGGCGCTTGGCGAAGGAACTGGGGGACCGGTTGTGGCGCGACGACTACCTCTACGATTTGGTGGTCGAGATCGACCACAATACCCGGCCCCGGGTTGCGGGCCGGGGCAGCGCCGTGTTTCTGCATCTGGCACGTGAGAACGGCGCGCCCACAGCTGGCTGCGTGGCTTTCGCTCCGGCGGCGCTCCAGCGACTCCTTCCCCGTCTGAGCCCAAAGACGAGAATTGAGATCCTGTAACCCGGATTGAGCGGCGCGGTTTACACGCACGCCATTTGCCCACAGGTTTGCGCGCCGCGAAATCCGGGCTACGACCGTTCCCCGAATATCGCAGTGCCGATTCGCACATGGGTAGCCCCCAATTGAATGGCCGCTGGGAAATCGGCGCTCATTCCCATCGAAAGCAGCGAGAGGCCATTGCGGCGAGCGATCTTTGCGGTGAGCGCGAAATGCGGCCCCGGCGGCTCATTTGCCGGCGGGATGCACATGAGCCCGCTGATCGTAAGCCCATAATCGTCTCGGCAAGTCTTTAGAAAAACATCCGTCTCCTGCGGGTGAACTCCGGCTTTCTGCGGCTCTTCTCCAGTATTGACCTCGACGAAGAGCAGCGGGTGCCGGTCCTGCCGGGCAATCTCCTTGGCCAGAGCTGCGCACAGGCTCGTCCGGTCCACCGAGTGGATGGCGTCAAACAGCGCGACGGCCTCTCTGGCCTTGTTCGATTGGAGCGACCCGACGAGGTGCAGCTCGATGCCGGGGTGCTCGGCTTTCAGCTTCGGCCATTTCGCCTTGGCTTCCTGCACCCGGTTCTCGCCAAACACCCGTTGGCCGGCCAGGATCACAGGTTCGACAGCATCAGCTTCAAAGGTCTTCGAAATCGCAACGAGAGTGACCGAAGCCGGGTCGCGCTGGGCGCTCTCGCAGGCGCGCGTGATCTCGTGGCGAACGGCGGCAACTCGCGATCCTGAATCGATCATTGCGCAGGCGAGCTATTGGGCGGCGCGAAATTCGCTTGGCTTGAGCGTTCGCGCCCGACAATGAATGCCGCTGCCGATTCTGTCCAGGCGGTATCCTCACGCGATGGCCGTCATGCCGCGCCCGTTGACCTCTCCGCGGCTTTCGTGCCTAGTCCGGCCCCGATTTCTTCAAGCCTGACAGACGCAACAAGATGGCAAGCGACCGCTACAACGCCCGCGAGGCGGAGCCGCGCTGGCAAAAGATGTGGGAGGACGGCCAAATCTTCGCGGCCAGGAACGACGATCCGCGGCCGAAATACTACGTGCTGGAGATGTTCCCCTATCCTTCGGGAAAGCTCCATGTCGGTCACGTGCGCAACTACACGATCGGCGATGTGATCGCCCGCTACAAGCGCGCAAAAGGCTTCAACGTGCTGCACCCGATGGGCTGGGACGCATTTGGGCTGCCGGCCGAGAACGCCGCCATGGAACGCAAGGTCCACCCCCGCGGCTGGACCTACGACAACATCGCGACCATGCGCGCGCAGCTCAAACTGATGGGTCTCTCGATCGACTGGAGCCGGGAAATCGCCACCTGCGACCCCTCCTACTACAAGCATCAGCAGAAGCTGTTTGTCGATTTTCTCAAGGCCGGGCTGGTCGAGCGCAAGAAATCGAGTGTGAACTGGGATCCCGTCGAGCAGACGGTGCTCGCCAACGAGCAGGTGATCGATGGCCGCGGCTGGCGCTCGGGCGCGCCGGTCGAGCAGCGCGAGCTGACCCAGTGGTTCCTGCGCACGACCGCATTCTCGCAGAATCTCATCGACTCGATCGACCGCCTCGATCGCTGGCCCGAGAAGGTGCGCGTCATGCAGCGCAACTGGATCGGTCGCTCCGAAGGTCTGCTGGTCCGTTTCGCGCTCGACGCTTCGACGACGCCCAACAGTGAGGACGAGCTGGAAATCTTCACCACGCGGCAGGATACCTTGTTCGGCGCGAAATTCATGGCGCTCTCGCCCGATCATCCGCTGGCGAGCGCCGCCGCGGCGAAAAATCCGGCATTGGCTCAATTTATCGCCGAGTGCAGACGCCACGGCACCGCCGAGGCGGTCATCGAGACTGCGGAAAAGCTCGGCTTCGACACCGGGATGAAAGCTGTTCACCCGTTCGATCCCGGCTGGGAGCTGCCGGTCTTTGTCGCGAACTTCATCCTGATGGAATACGGCAGCGGAGCGATCTTCGGCTGTCCGGCTCACGACCAGCGCGACCTCGAATTCGCCAACAAATACGGCCTCGGCAACACGCCGGTGGTCTGCCCGCCCGATGCCGATCCGGCGACGTTTTCGATTACCGATTCGGCCTACGAGGGCGACGGCCGCATGATCAATTCGCGCTTCCTCGACGGCCTGACCGTCGCGGAGGCGAAGGAGGAGGTGGCGCGAAGGCTCGAGAATGAAAAGCGCGGCAATCGTCCCGTTGCGCAACGCCAAGTCAATTTCCGCCTGCGCGACTGGGGTATTTCACGCCAGCGCTACTGGGGCTGCCCGATCCCGATCATTCACTGCGAGAGTTGCGGCGTCGTGCCGGTTCCCGAACGGGACCTGCCGGTGACGCTACCCGAAGACGTGACTTTCGGCCGTCCGGGCAATCCACTCGACCGCCATCCGACCTGGAAGACTGTCGCCTGCCCGCGCTGCGGCAAACCCGCGAGGCGGGAGACCGATACCATGGATACGTTCGTCGACTCGTCCTGGTATTTTGCCCGTTTCACCGATCCGTGGATCGCGTCGGAGCCGACGAACCTCTCTGCGGTCGATCGCTGGCTGCCGGTCGATCAATATATCGGCGGGGTCGAGCACGCGGTTCTGCATCTTCTCTACAGCCGGTTCTTCACCCGCGCCATGAAGGTGACCGGCCATGTCGGCCTCGACGAGCCTTTTGCGGGCCTCTTCACCCAGGGGATGGTGGTGCACGAGACTTACCGCCAAGCGGACGGAAGCTGGGCGGAGCCCGCCGAGGTGACGATCGAGACGGCAGGAACCGAGCGCCGCGCCGTGCTCGCCGCAACCGGCGAGCCGGTCGAGATCGGCCCGATCGAGAAAATGTCGAAGTCGAAGCTCAATACCGTCGGTCTCGACGAGATCGCCGGCACGGCCGGGGCCGATACGGCGCGCTGGTTCATGCTCTCCGATTCGCCGCCCGAGCGCGACGTGATCTGGACCGAGGAGGGGGCACAAGGCGCCTTCCGTTTCGTGCAGCGACTCTGGCGGATCGTCGGCGACGCCGCGGCTGGCGCGGTACCGCCCGATGCCGCGCGCCCGGAAACCCTCAGCGCGCCGGCCCTGGCTCTGCGCAAGGCCGCACACCGGGCGCTCGCCCGCGTCTCCGAGGATATCGAGCGGCTGCGGTTCAATGTCTGCATCGCCCACATCTACGAATTCGCAAATGCGTTTGCCGACTCGATGGCGAGCCAGGAAACCGAGCCTACCGATGATTATCGGTGGGCGCTGCGCGAAGCCGCCGATATTCTGGTGCAGTTGTTCGCGCCGATGATGCCGCATCTCGCCGAGGAATGCTGGGCCGCGCTCGGCCACCAGAACCTTGTCGCGACTGCGCCCTGGCCGGCGTTAGAGCCGGCGCTGCTTGTCGAAAACACCATTACCTTGCCGGTGCAGATCAACGGCAAGAAACGCGCCGATCTCACCATTGCGCGCGATGCCCGCAATGCCGAGATCGAATCCGCGGTGCTCGCGCTCGAGGCGGTCAAGCGCGCGCTCGACGGCAAGCCGCCGAAGAAGGTCATCGTCGTTCCCAGGCGGATCGTGAACGTGGTGGCGTAGCCCGGATTGCGCGATCGCTTGCACGCTCGTGCTACAAGCATTGCTCCAGAGTGCGATCGCGCAATCCGGGCTACATGCTACATGCGAATATGACTGCTCTTAAGCCCGCCGAAGTGAACGCATTCCTGGCGCGCCCGAATCCGGCGCAGCCAATCGTGCTCGTCTTCGGCCCGGACGCCGGTCTTGTGCGCGAGCGCACCGAGGCGCTGATCCGCGCCGCGGTTGACGATCCGAGCGATCCGTTTTCATTGGCGCGGCTCGACGGAGACGAGCTTGCATCCGAGCCGACGCGGCTTGTGGAGGAGGCGAATACGATCCCGCTGTTCGGCTCCCGGCGCGCGGTCTGGGTCAAGGCTGGAACGCGCAATTTCGTCGCCGCGGTCGAAGCCTTATTGGCCTCGCCATCGCCGGACTGCCGCGTGGTGATCGAGGCCGGCGATCTCAAACGCAACGCGGCGCTGCGCGCAGTTTGCGAGCGCGCCAAGAATGCCGTTGCGCTCCCTTGCTATGCCGACGCCGAAAAGGATTTGGCCGCTCTCATCGACGCTGAAATGCGCTCGGCTGCGCTGGCGATAACCCCGGAAGCACGCGACATGCTGCTGCCGCTCCTCGGCGGCAATCGGCTCGCCTCGCGCAGCGAACTGCGCAAGCTTGCGCTCTACGCGCGGGGCACGGAGCGCGTGGAAATCGACGATGTCATCGCCGTCATTGCCGACGCTTCGTCGGTTGCGCTCGACGGGCTGGTCGATGCGGTCTTTGCCGGGCGTAAACAGGAGGCCGAGGCCGAGCTCGCCAAGGCGCACAATGCCGGTACCTCGCCGGGCTCCATCCTCTCCGCGGCGCTCCGCCATGTGGCGATGCTGCACAAGGCGCGCCTTGCCATGGATGGCGGGCAATCGGCACGCACAGCGGCCGAAGGCGCTTACGTGAACTTCCGCCGGCTGCCGCTGGTCGAGGCGGCGCTGCGCGCCTGGCCGGCAGCGCGCCTCGAACGCGCCATGCAGCAGCTTGCCGAGGCTTCATTCGATGCGCGCCTGCGCTCCCGCCTCGCCGAGCCGATCGCTCACCGCAGCTTGTTGTCGATTGCCGTTCAGGCGAGTTCGCTTTCGGCGAGAGGCAGCCGTATCGGCCGATGAAGGTCATAAGCTGCGTAGGGTGGGCAAAGGCGCAACGCGCTTGAGCGCGTGCGCCGTGCCCACGTGCACGGCGCTATTTTGTACGTGTGGCGCGGCTCGTGCGTGCGGGCCGCGCCCATAGCGTCGAAGACGCGCGTTAACGCGCTGTAGGCCCACCCTACAGGAATCTCTTCAAATTAGCTCACATGATGAAACGCATCAATTTAGATAAACTGTGAAGAGACATTTTTATTTCACGGAAATAGGCGCTCCGTAGATTTCTGCGCAACGAGGTCTTCAGGAGTAGCATTCTTGTATACCGTTGTTGCGGCGTCGCAGAAGGGCGGATCAGGCAAGACCACTTTGTCCGGTCATCTGGCGGTCGAAGCCGACCGCGCCGGCGTCGGACCGGTGGCGCTTATCGATACCGATCCGCAAGCCAGCCTTTCGCATTGGTGGAACGCGCGCACGGCGACGTCTCCGCATTTCGTGAAGGTCGGCGTGCTCGACCTGGGCGCGGCCCTGGAGCAGTTGCGAGAGAATGGTTTCAAGCTGGTGGTCATAGACACGCCGCCGGCGATCACCGAATCCATTTCGCACGTGGTCGCGCACGCGGATCTGGTGCTGGTGCCGACCAGGCCCAGCCCTCACGATCTGCGGGCAGTCGGCGCCACGGTGGATATCGCCGAGCGTCATCGCAAGCCGATCATATTTGTCATAAACGCCGCAACTGCGCGCGCCCGCATCACCGCCCAATCGGCCGTCGTGCTTTCGCAGCACGGCACGGTCGCTCCCATCATGCTTCATCATCGCGTCGATTTCGCCGCCAGCATGGTGGATGGGCGCACGGTCGGCGAAATTGTCGCCAAGTCGCCGTCGGCAAAGGAGATTTCCGATCTTTGGCTGTATGTCCAGGATCGCCTGTTCCGGCTCAAGCGCGATCCCGCATTGCTGCCGGAGCTGCGCCCGCAGTTTTCCATCGACACCCTGTCGCCTTGGTCGAACGAACCGGTCGAGGAATCTCCGTCGTTATCTCCGGAATCCGCCCCGGGCGAAATGCAAGGAGAACCGACGCCTGTCGTCCAGCCTTACGCCGGTCCCGAAAAACGGCACGACCCTCCAGGCACCCCATACGCCGGTGTCGAACGGCGAGTGAATTCATTTGGGCGACGAACCGTCTCCCCCTCGATCCATTACGAAGATGGGAAGAGCCAAGGTGAAACAACACAAATTCGCGACGATTACGTCAAGTCTGCTCGCCCGTAAGGGGGATGCGAGACCGTGGCAGGCGCCGAGCCATGAGCCGCGAGGACTCGTTGTCGCTTCCGGGGGCGGGCTCGATATCGGAATTTGCGCGGATCCCGAGTGCACGTCGTCTGCACTCGCGGAAGGCCCTTCGCGCCCGGATGTAAAAAGGTCGAAACGCTTTTCGCTCGCGTTCTCGCCGACGGAATTTGAGAGGTTGGGAATTGCCGCGGTGAAAAGGCGCGTGTCGCGGCAACAGCTCGTGCGACACGCGATCGAATCCTATCTGGCCGATATTGCTGATGCGCTCAGCGTCCGCTGTGATTGCTTGTCGGAAAGTTCCTGCCAGCACGTGAGCTCGAAGAAATCGACGGCTAGCGGGACTGCTTTTCCGTAGGGTGGGCCTGAAGCGCGTTAACGCGCGTCTTCGACGCGCTATGGGCGCGGTCCACACGCGCGAGCCGTGCCACACGTAGAAAAGAGCGCCATGCCCACGCAGCGCGTGCGCCTTTGCCCACCCTACATCTCGCTCATGCGCCGATCACGTCGGCGGATCGTACCGGCACGGAAAGCAACTGCGTGCCATCGGCGTTCCGCACCCGCACGCTCCAGCCATGCCACTCGCCATGGGAGTCGAGCTCCAGGTCGAACGCGATAAGTTCGGCCATGTGGAAGGCGTCTTCGATGCTCGGGCATTCCTGCCCGCGAAAATCGTGTTGCGTGCGATGTTGACTGACCAGATCGAAAAAATATCTATTCATCGCGGTACCCCGCAAGCGCCTGCCCATTGAATTGCTTACAAGATGGGCCTTTGAGCAATCGCTAACAGGATGGTGCAAATTGCACGCAGGAGACCTATTTGATGGAGGAGCATTCAGGCCCGACGGTGGCTGCCGCAGCGACGCATTGCTTGCGCTGAGGCGCGCTCCGTCCGATTGCCCGGACCTTGAGGTCCGTGCAGGATAGGAACAGGCGTCTGCATAGGAGAAACGTGATGGAGGTCGATCGGAGCGCGGTCATTGCGAGCCTTGGAGGCGAGACCGCCGTCAAGGAGATGAGTCATGAGGCGCGTGCCGACGGACTCGAGGACTACCTTGCGGCGAGGCTGCAGGCGACGGTCGCGGCGCGGCAATCGGATAAGGCATATCCGACGGTCGCCGATTACGAGGAACGCGTGGACCGGCGCGGCTACCGCCGCGGCGTCGGACGGCTGTTGGTGCACGAGCACTACATTCAGGATCCCGATGCCGACCCGCCCAGCCTCACGGTTCCCCGCTTGCCGCCAATGCCGCCAAAGCCAACCTTGATCGATTTTTTCAAGCTTCGGTTCGGGGCTACGGCTCACCTGCTGCAGAGTGCAAGGCTTGCTCAGAGGCGGGGCGCGTCCGAGGAGATAATTCTTGCCTGCCTGCTGCACGACGCCGGCCAGACCCTCATGAAGGCCGACCACGGCTACTGGGGCGCGCAGGTTATCGAACCCTACGTATCCGAGCGAGTCGCCTTCGCGGTGCGCTACCACCAGGCCTTGCGCTTTTATCCCGATCCGTCGGTCGGCTACGAATATCCTGAAAGCTACTTCCGGATCTTCGGTGTCGATTACGTGCCGTTGCCGCACGTTCAGCGCGATTACGCATATGCACGGAACCACAAGTGGTACATGGACGCACGGTTGGTGACGCTGAACGATCTCTATGCATTCGATCCGAATGTCCAGGTTTCCATCGACGAGTTTACCGACCTGATCGGGCGCCATTTCCGCCAGCCCGAGGCAGGGCTCGGCAACGACAATACTCCCGTCACCCACATGTGGCGGACGATGATCAATCCCGACGCGCCGCTGTAAGCGATCCGTCCTCGCGGTGAGGAGGCGCGCGCCGTCTTACCCATGGATGCTCAACCGAAACGGCTGCTCGTACGCGGCGGCGAGGTCTACGACCACGACGGCGACGTTCATAAACCCGCAGTCGCCGACATCCTGATCGAAGCCGGCGAGATTGTTGCGGTGGGACGCGGTCTTGCCGCGCCCGGTCATTGCGAGGTCATCGATGCGAGGGGACGGCTCGTCGTTCCCGGACTGATCAACGCCCATTACCATTCTCACGACACGTTGTGCCGCGGCATGTTCGAAGAGCTGCCGCTGGAAATGTGGCTGCTCTATACGCTGCCGCTCGGACAGCACCGCAGCAAGGAGGAGGTACGCGCCCGCACGCTTGTCGGCGCGCTTGAGTCGTTGCGCTGCGGCATCACCACCGTGCAGGACATGCTCGGCCTGGTCCCGCTCGACGACGACTATACCGACGTCGTCATTGCGGCCTATCGCGAGGCGGGGATTCGGGTCGTGTTCTCGCCGATGGTCTGGGATGTCCCCGCGATCGCGATGGTGCGGCACAAGGACGACCTGCCGCCCGACGTTGCGGATATGCTGGGCACGGCGGGGCGGCCTGTCCGCGAGCAGCTCGATTACCTCGAACATCAGTTCGCGCGCTACCCTGCCGCCGGTACTCTGCATTGGGCGATCGCGCCGTTCGCGCCGCAACGCTGCACGCCAAAAATGCTGGAAGGCTGCGCCGAACTTTCCGCCAGGCACGGACTTGCGGTCTATACCCACGTGTATGAGACCAGAGGCCAGGTCCTGATTGCGCGCGAGCTGTTCGCCGATCACGGCGGTTCGCTCATCGATTACCTGGACAGCACCGGGCTCCTTGGACCGCGCCTCAATATCGTGCACAGCGTCTGGATCTCGCCACGCGAGATGGAGCGCATCGCTGCCGCCGACGCTGGAGTCGTGCTCAATCATCTGAGCAACATGAAACTCAAGAGCGGGATCGCGCCAGTCTGCGATTTGCGCGAGGCTGGAGTGAGGCTCGGGCTCGGCTGCGATAATTGCAGCGGCAGCGACGTGCAGAGCGTGTTTCAGGCGATGAAGATGTTCTGCCTGTTGGCGGCGGTGAGCGAGCCGGAACCCGGCCCTTCGCTGGCGCACGAGGCGCTTCGCCATGCGACGCTCGGCAATGCCCGCACTGCCGGACTTGACGGCCGGCTCGGCGCCATCCGGCCCGGTTACAAAGCCGACCTGATCCTGATCGACCTCAACGACGTCGGCTATCTTCCCTATAACAGCGCCGCGCGCCAGCTCGTCTATACCGAGGCTGGACGCGGCGTGGAGACCGTGATCGTGGACGGACGCGTGGTCGTGCGCAATCGCAAGGTGCTCACCATCGACGAAGACGGTTTGCGCCGGGAAGTCGCCGATCTGATGCGCTGTTTTCGTGCCGATTTCGAGAGCGTCCTGGAGCGGAGCAAACGGGCGCTCCCCCATATGATCGAGGCCCATCGTCGCGTGTGGGCGAGCGATATCGGAATGAACCGCTTCATCCCACGCACGCGTTGACGGCGCTGGAGCATATTCCGGCCAGGTTGAACCACCTTGTGAACAATGGCCACTCGCGAGCGGCCCACTAGTTCTCCCGCGATTTACCGCCGCTCCCTATCGAAATATTTCAGATCGGGCGGCGGCTGGTCTTTGCGGGTGGGCAGCAGATTGTCGTCGGCGCCCTTGAAATAGACCTCGTTGCCGATCTTGATCAGCCGGGTGATCGCCGGACAATTTTCTTCGCGCCAAATCGGGTATTTGGCGGGGCTGCGGCGATAGGTCTTGAGTACCGTCCACGGCCGCGTCAGCGCGTGATCGAACAGTGTAAGCTCATCGTGGAGCGTATCGGGAGCGGTCTTGTCGCGGTAAATGCGCTCCTTGACGATCGACTGATTGTCGGTATGGACCGGTATGCCGGTCGGATCGAGCGCGCGCGGCCCTTTGAAGTAGCGGGTCTCGACTTCAAGCGCGTCAAATCGGCCCTTGCCCTCGCTGTCGATCCATTTGCCGATCGCATAGCCCTGGAAGGTCGGTGGGATCTCCCGCGGCCAAGCCCGCCCATCGGTATAGATGCGCCGATGAATCGGAAGATTGTGCTCGACCGTCACGTAGGTAATTTCCGGCAGCACCACGAATTCGAGCGAATTATACCCATTCATCGTCGCCGGCATGCCGGCGGGCATGCAGCGTGAGCCGGAATTCCAGTTGCCTTGCCCGCCGTTCTCCTGGTCGGCAATGCTCGCCTCCAGAATCGCCTGATACTCTGGAGTGAGTGGCGCCTCCTGGCCAAGCCCCCAGGCCTTGGTCTGATCGAACGTGATCTGTCCACCCTTGCCGAAATTGACCCGGAGCCATTGCCCGGAGAGGTCCGGATATATCCCGTCCTCGAACGCGTAAGCGGGCGAAAACCAACTCAACAGTACCGCCGCTACGACATGGATCGAGCCCCGGAACGCCATGGCTGCCCTCCCGTGAGTGCACGTTTCCTCGTTGGTTAATGGTAGCATTTCCGAGGGATTCGTAATATAGCCTTCGCACTGAGTTCCGTCGGGGGAATGAGGGATCGCGCTATGACATATCGCCGCCGCATGGCCGTGGGGGCCGCAATGAGCCTGGTGCTGATCGGCAGCGGAGCCGCCTGCGCGCAAGGCGCTCCGCCGGCAGAGCCGGCGCCGGCCGCGCAATCTTCGCCGACTGCCGCGCAGCCGAGATTTCACGAGCGGGTCGAGGAGCTTGCTCGTGCGCTGCAGAACAACCCGCGTCTTAAGCACCTCTCCGAACAGGAGCGCCTCAATCGGCTCGAATTCGTGATGGGCAATACGCTGTTTGCGCTGCTCCATGAAATGGGTCACGTCGCCATTGACGAGATGAAACTGCCGGTGCTCGGGCGCGAAGAAGACGAAGCCGATGCATTTGCAACACTGCGATTGCTAAAGGTCGGCAGCGAGTTTTCCCAGCGGGTGCTGGCCGAGGCAGCAAAGAATTGGTTCCTGAGCGCCCGTCGCGATCAGGAAACTGGAGCGCAGCCGGTCTATTACGGCGAGCACACGATGAGCCAGGAGCGCGCGTATCAGGTCGTTTGTCTCATGGTCGGCTCCGATCCGGCGAAGTTCAAGAGTCTTGCCGACGAAGCGCAGATGCCGCCGGAACGGCAAGAGACCTGCCGGAAGGATTATGGAAAGATTTCGCGGTCCTGGGATGCGGTTCTAGAGCCGCATCGCCGTACCCCCGATCAGCCGCAGACCAAAATTTACGTCGTCTATGATAATGCGGCAGAGAACCTGGCCGGATTTGCTCGCGGTTTTCGGGCAGTCCGAATCCTGGAAACGGTGGCCAATCGAGCCTCCCTCGATTACGCTTGGCCCGCCCCGTTCACCATCGAAATGCGCAGCTGCGGCCGCCCGGCCGCCGCATGGAGCGAAGAGAACCGCACGCTCCGGATCTGTTACGAGCTGGCGTTCGACTTTGCCCAGCTTTACGAAGCTTATGTCGCGTCCGCATCTGCTCCGTCCGCGCCGGCTGCCGTCAGCAAGCGAACTTCGCCGGCGCGCCCGCGCCTGCGCAATGCGTCGCAACCCAGAACCAAATCCTAAAGCGCGTGCGCGAAATGGGGCTTCGGAGCGGCTGTGCCACCAGCGCCGCGCCCACGTGTTCCTGAGGCCGTGATCGGCGGGCTCGCTACCGCCGAGCTTTGGGTCGCGCAATTAGTTCCGTGCTGCGCTCCCACCAATCTCGAGTGTTGCGGGCGCGGCCTCAAAGCTAGCCATCCATCTGCCGAACGCCACGATCCCATAGACTGTGAACAGCACGCCCGCCGGGACCCACATGATGAGCCCGCCGAGTTGCTGATCCTCCAGCGGGGAGAGACCCCACGGCCAGGTGGTCGTCGAATGAACTGCAAACAGTGCCCGTGGCGCCAGCGTCAGCACCGCGCCAAGAAGACTCATCTGCATCGCGGTTCCGAAAGCGGCAACGAGCGCCGAGCCGGTGCGCGTTGCGCCGTGGAAAAGAAGGGCATGCCAGAAAATGAGAGCCGATCCGAACGTGGTAATGTGCATCGCCCAGTAGGCGTAATTGTTCTGAAGTGTCGCATCGTATGGGCCCGGCAGATGCCAAGTCCACATCGTAACCGCAAATCCCGCAGCGCCGATGCCCATCCCGTGTTTCTTCAGCAGCGCACCCACCATGCGTAGGGGCAGGAAAGCCGCAAAGGCGCGCTCCGGCCTGCCCAGGACAACGAGCGGCGCGGCCACGAGCGTGAGCACGATGTGCTGCGTCACCCGGGCAGAAAAGAGCGCCACGCTCAGGTTACACAGCGGAGAAGTTAACGCCGCCGCCACCACGCCCCATCCGATCACGAAACACCTTCTTTCGTTCGGGGAAAGCCCATCCGAACCGAAGGAGCGCGCGAGATACACGATGGCAATGCCCAGCAAGCCCGAGATGAGGATGGGGTCGGTGTTCCATATCAGGTCGCCGGGCACGGGCGGATGACCGCAATACGGAAGGAAGTTCGCGATACTCATTGACGGGCTCGCATCGAGCGCGAGTTCACTTCTGGAAATTCGGGAGGGTGTTTCTGTTACCTTGCGAACTCGGCTGCCCCTGGCCGGCGGTGCCTTGCTGTGCCGGTGCTTGCGAGACTTTCAGACCGGCGCCGATCTGCTGCGCGATGTCGGGCGCATTGTGCCCGCATGTCGGGTGGCCCCAACCGCTCATGCTCTTGCCGTCAGCTCCGACATCGTACACGATCGCGTCATTGTGTAGCGAGGTCGGGCCGTCGGGGACGTGATCCATTCCGAGCTTTTGGCGCACGCGCCACGCAATGTTATGATCCGCGCACGAGGTATTTCCGCTCGCCCCGAGCCCGCCCACCAGGATATTATTGTTCTTGTATAGCGCGAGTCCGCCTCCGAACACGATCACGCCGCCCGGATGCTTGCCGACGAGGGGATCGGAATTGGTGCCGTATTGCGAGGGATTGCCGGCATAGAGTTCCTGGGGAATGGCCGGGCTGCTCGTGTTCGCTCCGAACAGATAGCCGCCGGGCTGCGATTCGGCCCAGAGGTTGGCGGTCGAAATCGCAAACTTGTCGAGGCTGAAGGAGACGACGGTGTTCGCTTTCTCGACTGCTATGGCCCGGCTGCCGAGCCATTGATCTGTCGCATTGCTCCCGCTGAAGGCGATTGCGCAGACATTGCCCAACCTGTCAACAACGGCTGCCCATTCGTTCACCGGCATGCCGCCGTTGTCCGGCCCGCCGCTCGCTTTCACGTTCTGCTTGAGCGCCTGGACGAGCTGGTCGTGACTGACCGGACAATTCTGTGGCTGTTGCGCCTGTGCGAGCGCGGGAACCGACAGAGCAGCGATGACCAGGGCTCCGGCCGACCATCGGGTGCATGAAACGCGAATCATTGCTTTCTCCTGTTGACCTGGAGATCCAGGCGATCTGTCGCGGCGCACTGCTATTTTCCGTTGGGCTGGGAGCCTTGCTGGCCCGTCGTCGTGCCGGGCCCGGGTGGCTGCGGTGTCGGGCCGGATGATGTGGCGCCAGGCAAATGCGCCTCGCCCTGCGGCGGATGAAGCCGCACATCCTTGCGGAGCTCTGCCACTTCCTGCGGCTGAACTTCCCCGAAATCGTTTCCCCAGGAATTGCGGATATAGGTGGCGACCGCCGCGATCTGTTGATCGTTCAAAGTATCGCCGAACGCCGGCATGATATCGCGGCCGAGGATGATCTGGCCGACGACGTAATCGGTCAGAGCGAGAAAGCGGTCTTGCCGGAACCGCGGCCCGGCCCCGCCAAACCCGAACTGGCCGTGACACGCATAGCACCTTGCATCCTTGTAGACTTTTTCACCCTGCGCGATCAGCGCTTGTTCATTTGGCGAGCTGTTGCCCTGCTGATTCTGTGCGTTGTTGTTATTCGGCTGAGCAGGAGGCTGCGCCGACTGATTCTGCGCGCCCACAGGAGCTCCGGCCACGGTAAGTGAAAGGAGCAGAGCCGTCCGCGCCGCGATGGATGGAACCGATTTCATTGTGTCTTCTCCCGGTCAGATCGGGGCCGCGTTCGGCTTTCTTAATGCACGAACCGAACTCAGTCTGAGCCTCGCCGATTTGATCTACGCGTGGGTGTAACGCTAAAGCAGAACGCTGACCGTGGCTGTGCGTTCCGACACTATGCCGACTTCACCAACGAAAAAACCTTTAAGACGATTAGTTGTGGAACAATACCGAGAGTTCGAATTTTTGTTGTCTGACCGCCCTCCACAAATCAGCGGGGAAAACCCATGGCGCTTCGAACCCGGTTGCTCTGCCAATCCGCACTCTCAGCTTCTCTCGCTGTAGCAACACTTTTGGTTTTTCCGAATCCGTTATTCTCGCAAGGCCCACAGCCCGGCAGCGGACAAAATCAAAACGCAGGAACGCCGGGTAACGGACAGAACCAAAACGCATCGCCGCCAAACGGACAGAGCCAAAACGCACCGCAAACAAGCGGACCGAGCCAAAACCAAAGCGCCCAAGCCGGCGCGCAAAATGGCGAGCCAAGCCAGGATCTGCTGACGCTTAGCCGCGACGACAACCAGTGGGCGATGGCGCCGAAAGACTACGCGAACACCCGGTTCAGCGGGCTCAAGCAGATAAACAACAGCAATGTCGGTCATTTGCAGGTTGCCTGGACCTTTTCGCTCGGCGCCGACAGGGGTCAGGAAGCAGCACCGCTCGTGATCGACGGCACCATGTACGTGGTGGCCCCCTATGCCGGTATTCATCCCAATCAGGTGTTTGCTCTCGATGCCGCGACGGGCGACCTCAAGTGGTCCTATGCACCGAAGCCGAACCTGTCGGCACAGGCTGTCGCCTGCTGCGATGTCGTCAACCGCGGTCTCGCCTACGACAACGGAAAGATATTCCTTAACACGCTCGATAATTATTCCGTGGCACTCGATGCCAAGACCGGCAAGGAACTCTGGCACACCAAGCTCGGCGACATCAATCAGGGGCAAACCATCACCATGGCCCCGCTGGTGGTGAAGGGAAAGGTGCTCATAGGCAACAGCGGCGGCGAAATGGGGGTGCGTGGCTGGGTCACCGCGGTTGATGAGAATACCGGTGAGATCGCCTGGCGCGCCTATGGAACCGGTCCGGACAAGGACGTGCTGATCGGGAACGACTTCAAGCCGTATTACGACTCGATGAAAGGGAAAGATCTTGGAGTGAAGTCATGGCCACCGGATGCCTGGAAGATCGGCGGCGCGACGATGTGGGGCTGGATTCAATACGACCCCGATATGAACACGATCTATTACGGGACGGCGAATGCCGGGCCGTGGAATGCAAACCAGCGGCCCGGAGACAACCTGTGGACGACGACCCTCTTCGCGCGCAATCCCGATAACGGATCCGCGAAATGGGCCTATCAGATGAACCCGCACGACCTGTGGGACTACGACGAGATCAACGAAAGCATCCTGCTTGATCTGCCGATCAACGGCGAAAACAAGAAGACGATCGTTCACGTTGGCCGCAACGGGTTCATCTACGTCATGGATCGGGCAACCGGGCAGGTGTACTCGGCAGAAAAGTTCGGCACCGTGAACTCCATCATGGGCGTGGATTTGAAGACCGGCCGACCGCAACTCAATGAAGCCCTTACGCCCGCAGTAGGGAAGACAGTTTCCAACGTCTGCCCCGCAGCTCCGGGAGTCAAAGACTGGCAGCCGTCCTCCTACTCGCCGCAAACCAAGCTCATGTACATCCCGCATCAGCAGCTGTGCATGAACTGGCAGTCGACGGAAGTCGGCTATATTGCGGGAACGCCTTATGTCGGCGCGACGGTGGACATGTTTCAAGCGCCGGGCAGCGATTCTCGTGGCGAACTTCTGGCTTGGGACCCGATAAAACAGCAGAAGGCATGGGCCGTTCCGGAGAAATTTCCGGTGTGGAGCGGCACCGTTGTGACCGCCGGCGATGTTGTTTTTTATGGAACGATGGACCGCTATTTCAAAGCGGTCGATGCCAAGACCGGAAAGGTCCTTTGGCAGTTCACCGCGCCGTCCGGCATCATCGGGCAGCCGATTACCTACGCGGTCAACGGCACTCAATATGTGGCGGTTCTCAGCGGCATCGGCGGCTGGCCTGGTGTCGTCGCGAACGCAGCAGTCGATCCTCGGGTGCGCAATGCTGCGCTCGGGTTTGCCGGCGCCACTCAGGATCTACCGACCGTGACGACGGCCGGCAGCACCTTGCTCGTTTTCGCGGTGCCGCCCGATCAGCGAACCGCCTCGCAACCGGGCGTGCCGGGCGCGGCTCCCTCGACCACCGGCTCGGCCAACCCTGAGCCGCCACAGAACGGTTCCGCCCCGCGGGAGCAAAACAATCCGGAGAAATAGTCGATGCGCTCCGCGATGCTGCTCTGGTGCTTGGCAGTCGGGTGCTGTTGTGCGGCAGCAATATCGCGTGTCGCGTCTGGTCAGGAGATCGGATCGTTCAGGGTGTGTGCCGACCCTAATAACTTGCCGTTCTCGAACCAGGCGAAGAAAGGGTTTGAGAACAAGCTTGCTGATCTCGTGGCCGCCGACTTCACTGAGCCGGTGACCTATACCTGGCATGCCCAGCGCAGAGGATTCATCCGGGAGACGCTGAACGCGGAAGCCTGCGATGTGGTGATGGGGGTTCCGAAACTGATTGCGACGGTGATTACGACCCGGCCGTACTACCGCTCGACCTATGTGTTCATCTCCCGGGCCGATCATAATATCGACATCGCCTCGATCACCGATCCTCGCCTGCGGCAGCTGAAAATCGGGGTGCAACTCCTTGGCGCCGACGGGTTCAATACGCCGCCCTCCCATGCCCTGGCGGCTCAAGGCATGGTGGGGAACCTGGTCGGTTATCCGGTCTACGGTGACTACCGCGAGCCCAACCCTCCGGCCCGAATAGTCACGGCTGTCGAGCACGGCGACATCGATATCGCTGCCGTATGGGGGCCGCTCGCAGGCTATTTTGCCAAGCAATCGCCGGTACGTTTGATTGTCACTCCGATCACTGGAACGCAATCGTTCGCTCCGCTTCAGTTTCAATACGACATCGCGATCGGCGTTCGCAAAAACGATCATGCCCTGCGAGCAAAGCTCGACGATGCTCTCGCGCGCAACCAAGCTCAAGTAACGGCGCTGCTGGAGAAGTACGGCGTTCCGCTGGTCACGGCGAGATCGGATGAGACCCGCGGCATGGCTTCGACTTCAGCCAGATAACAAAGGAGGATCAGATGTCCGGGCCAGTCCGAACAACATTGGCAATTCCGCTGGTCGCAGCGGCCTTAACCCTGCCCACGCAGCTTCATGCCCAGAGCAACAGTCCCAATGAGCTCCTGGCTACGAAGCAGCATACGGTTAGCCCGCAAAGCCGCGAACTGCAGCTGCGCCGAGTGCCGCTGGTGAACAACATACCAGGAGCTGTTTCACCCGAAGCTAACATCCAGAATCCAGCGGCCAACGATCCGCAGGCCGTCGAGCGCGGGATGAAGTATTTCAATGCATTCAACTGCGTCGGATGCCACGCAGCAAACGGCGGCGGCGGCATGGGTCCGAGCCTGAGCGATGCTTCCACGTTCAAATTTCCAACCAATCCGGGATCGCTGTTTCTGGTGATCACGCATGGCGCTCCGACCGGCATGCCTGCATGGGGAACCGTGCTCCCACAGACGGCGATCTGGGACATGGTCGCCTATATCGAGAGCATCAGCAAATCGCCGCGCCCGGCCTGGGGCAACACGGTCTCAGCGGCCGAGCATGCCCCTGGGATTCAGCAGGTTCCAGCCGAGTTCAAGCAGACGGCGAGCCCCTGGAGCTTCACCGAGCCGTTCACCAACGGCAAGCAGCCGGCCGGAGAGCCGCAGCCCCCGGCGACCACAGGCTCAAGATGAGCTCGGCTGTGGCCCGCCCCCGAGGCCTCATTGCCGGGCTGGCCGCGGGCCTGTTCACGCCGGCGCTGGCCAACGCCCAGGAGTTCTCTCACGGGCTCTCTTATATGACCGCGTTCGGACCGAAGAACTATTCGGTCGTCACTCTCCTCTATGCGGTGATTATCATTTCGCTTGCCGTTGTGGCGATCATCGGCGGACTCGTTCTGGTCGGGGCGCTGATGAAGCGCGAAAGGCCGCCGGACGATCGGCTCGCCGAGGTTCCGCTTCATCGAAGCGCGAGTGGGATGCCATTCATCTACATCGGCCTCATTCCGTCTTTCCTCATACTTCTCGGAACATTGATCTGGAACTACGTCGTGCTCGCCGACGTGGCCCAGCCCCATGCAAAGCCGGCGGCGACGGTTTCGGTCGTCGGCCACCAATGGTGGTGGGAAGTGCGTTATCAGAATGATGACCCGTCGCGCGCCTTCACCACGGCGAACGAAATCCACGTACCGGTTGGGCAGCCGGTGCGGGTCGAACTCGGCACCGATGATGTGATTCACTCGTTCTGGGTGCCGGCGCTCACCGGCAAGATGGATACGATACCGGGGCAGAATAACGTCACCTGGATGCAGGCCGACCGCCCCGGTATCTACCGCGGGCAGTGCACCGAATATTGCGGTCAGCAGCACGCCCATATGGGCCTTTTCGTGGTCGCCGATTTGGCTGACGATTTCAAATCCTGGTGGAATCATCAGCTCGAGGGCCCGGCTGTCCTGAACTCCGAAGCCGAAATAGCGGAGGCCGCAGCCGGGCAGACCGTATTCATGCGCCGTTGTGCCGTCTGCCACACCGTGCTTGGCACGCGCGCGGGCGGGCGCGTCGGTCCGAATCTCAGTCACCTGATGGAGCGCAGATCGATTGCAGCTGCGACGCTGCCGAACGGCATTGGTTATCTGTCCGGATGGATTTCGGATCCGCAGCACATCAAACCCGGCAACCTGATGCCGAATATCCCGATTTCGCCAATGGAATTGACGCAGCTTCGAGCATTTCTCCAGACCTTGCGGTAAGGACAGGTCAGTGACCACCGTCGAATACGAGCGCATTCCCGACGAATACAAGCGCGTACCCGAGATTGCCGAGCGCGACCGGCCGTCGCTGAAGGAACACTTGCATGCGATGTGGGAAACGCCGCCCGGCCCGCGCGGCTGGCTCTCCACCGTCGATCACAAGGAGATTGGGCTGCGCTATTTGGTGACCGCCTTTCTGTTTCTGATCGCCGGCGGAATCGAGGCGCTGATCATGCGCCTTCAGCTCTCTGGACCCAACGCCACGCTGCTGACGCCTGAGCAGTACGACGAGCTGTTTACGATGCACGGGATCACGATGATCCTGCTTTATGCATTTCCGGTCCTTTCCGGCTTCAGCAACTACCTGTGGCCGCTGATCTTCGGCTCGCGCGACATGGCGTTTCCGCGTCTCAATGCATTCTCGTATTGGATATTCCTGGCGTCGGGCGTATTCATTTACGCAAGCTTCGCGGTCGGTGCCGCTCCGAATGGCGGCTGGTTCAATTACGTGCCCTACACCTCCAAGCCTTATAATCCCGGCCTCAATATCGATTTCTATTGTCTCGGCAATATATTTCTCGGCATTTCCACGACCGCGGGGGCGATCAATTTCATCGTCACCACCTTGCGTACACGCTGCCCGGGCATGTCGGTCAATCGCTTTCCGATCATCGCCTGGGGAACATTGACCGCGAATGCCTCCAACATCCTCTCGATTCCGGTGGTGAGCGTGGCATTTTTCCTGCTGTGGCTCGACCGCAATTTCGGGACGGAATTCTATGGGCCGCACAGCGGCAATCTTTCCGGACACCCGCTGCTTTGGCAGCATCTGTTCTGGATGTGGGGCCATCCCTGGGTCTACGCGATCGTGCTGCCCGCCCAGGGAATGGTGTCCGATATTCTGCCGACATTCTGCCGGCGGCCGCTGGTCGGCTATACGGCCGTCGTCCTGGCGACGGTCGCCACCATGATGCTCGGCTTCGGCGTCTGGGTGCATCACATGTTCGCAACCGGCTTGCCGATCATCTCGCTGTCGTTTTTCAGCGCTGCCACCATGATCATCGCCATTCCGAGCGCGGTGCAGGTCTTCTCCTGGATAGCGACCATCTGGACCGGGAGAGCGGTGTTTACGACATCATTTCTCTATTGCGCGAGCTTCATTTTCCTGTTCGTGGTCGGCGGCGTGTCCGGTTTCATGACCGGCGTCGTGCCCGTCGATTGGCAGCTCACCGATACTTATTTCGTGGTGGCGCATATCCACTATGTCCTGATCGGCATCAATTTCTTCGGCGTGATGGCGGGGCTCTACTACTGGTTCCCCAAGTTCACCGGGCGCATGCTCGATGAGACGCTGGGAAAGATCAATTTCTGGCTTACTTTCATTGGCTTCAATGTCGGTTTCTTCACAATGCACATTACCGGTCTTCTGGGCATGCCGAGGCGCGTCTACACCTACCCGGCCGGATTAGGGCTGACGATCCCCAATCTGATCACGACTATCGGCGCCTTCATCCTGGCAGCCGGAATTCTCGTGTTCATCATCAACGTCTTCAAGAGCCTGCGCAGCGGAGTACCGGCAGGCCCCAATCCATGGGATGCGCCGACGTTGGAGTGGTCCGTCCCCTCTCCGGCGCCGCCGTACAATTTCGTCGTAATACCGAGCGTCGCCAGCCGCCACCCGCTCTGGGAGAAGCGTCTCGGCGAGGGCGCCGGCGAATCCATTCTCGATCGCGGCCCTGTCCTCGATGATCATCATGAGACGATGGGTGTGACGGCGATCGATGGGGAGCCCGACGTGATCCTTAAAATGCCGTCTGAATCCTACATGCCCTTCGTGGTCATGTTGTGCCTTTCGGCTTTCTTCACCGGATTGCTGGTGCACATCTGGGCGCTCGCAGGGGCCGCTGTCGGGGTCGGCATCCTGGCGGTGATCGCTTGGCTGTGGCCGCGCGAAGAGGCCGGGGAGGTCGCCATATGACCGATACCGTGGCACCCCTCGCTCCCAAAGTGCCGCTGCCGGTCGGCTCGATAGGGACGCGCGCTTCGGGTTGGTGGGGCGCGTGGTTCCTCGTCATTTCCGAAGCCTCGATCTTTGCTTATCTGTTGTTCAGCTATTTTTATTTTTCGGTGCAGCCGTCCGCCGGCTGGCCGCCTCAACTGCCGAGCTTCATTTATTCGGGGCCGCAAACAGCGATTATTCTAATCGGCTGTGTCACCGCGACGCTTGCCAATCGGGCTGTCGACCGCGACGCGTTCGCTGCGACGCTGCTGTGGCTTGGAGGGACTATCCTGCTGTGCTCGGGCTTTATTGCCTTGCAGTTCATCGATTGGTCCGACAAGCCTTTCGCCTTCGCCAGCAGCACCTACAGTTCGGAGTATTTCGTCATCACCGGAGCCCATCTGGCACACGTCGCCGTCGGCTGGATCATGTTCGTGATGCTGCTGATTTGGACTCTGATGGGCTATTTTGGACCGATCCGTCACATCCCGATCACGGTCGGGATGCTCTACTGGTACTTCCTTGCTGCGCTTTGGGTCGCAATCTTCTTCGTACTCAATATCACACCCTATTTTTTCAGATAAGACGATGCCGCCCGATACCGTTCCATACAGTGCCGCCCACCACCCGGGAAGACACCGCGAGCGAGTGGGATTGACCGCGCTGTTCTTCGGATTGTTTGCCGCCCCGATCGTGTGGGCCGGAAATCTCATGTTCACTTATGCGCTCGGCGCGCATGCGTGCTATCCTGGACACGATCCGCTACACGAACCGATTCAAGGCTTCGGTTTCGCCTGGCCGGTGATTCTCGCGTCATTTTGCGTGGCGCTCCTGGTCTGCGCTGCTGGCTTCGCGGTTTCTTTGCGCAACTGGCGCATCACTGGGTCTGAATCGGAAGGCCACTGGCATCAGCTTATGGAAGTCGGAGAGGGGCGGACTCGGTTCCTCGGCATCATCGGCATGGCCTTTAGTCTGCTGTTCTTCGCGGCACTTGTGTTTGGGATCATCGTTTTGGCAATCGTACCGTTATGCGCAAGTTGAGTCGGAAAATCTGCAGACTGGCGGCGGCACTGGGTTTCCCAATGTCGGGCCAACGATTTCGCTCGCTTGCTGCACTCGGCGGTCTATCAATTTCATTGCTGATCCCGCTCGTCCTTGCGGGTTGCAACGACGACAGTGGGGCGCGGGCGGCCGGTTTGAGCATTGCCGGCGATCCTCAGCACGGCAGCGCCCTCATTGGGCAGTACGGCTGCGGCTCGTGCCACACCATTCCTGGAATTGCGGACGCCGATGGATTGGTCGGTCCCCCGCTCACGCGGATAGGCAGCCGCATCTATATCGCGGGGATCCTGCGCAATACGCCGGAGAACATGGTCGCGTGGCTGCGCGACCCGCAGGCTTTCGTGCCCGGAAACGCCATGCCCAACGTGGGCCTTGATGAGCAGAACGCACGCGACGTCGCGGCTTTTCTTGCAACTCTGCGCTGATTGAGGAAGGCGAATGCGCAGCACCTCCGCTGCAATCTCTGGCCGCCGGGCGCCGCTGCGGGACCGGGCGAGGTCCCTTTGGCTGGCGCTTGCCGCGTACCGTATGCAAGCGGCGCTGCTCCTGACGGCATCCGGCTGGGGCCTGATGTGGGCGCAAGCGCTGGCGCTGCTGCCGGTTTCCTCGCCATGGGCATTTGTCGCTTGCTTTTTCGCCGGATTGGCGGTCATTCCGTTTTGTGATGGAACCGCCCATCGACAGGACCGTTCTTAGGGTCCGATAAGCAGCCAATGCGGCAAAAGGTAATAGAGCACAATAGTCAGCAATCAGACACAACGTGCGATGCCGAGATATTTCTTCAATCTGAAAACCAGAGACGGTACGGTCTTTGATCGCGACGGGACCGACCTCGCCAACCACTCGGCTGCGAAGCGTCATGCCGAGCTTGTCGCGCGGGAACTCATGGCCAATCGCGAAGCTTCGACGCGAGCTTGGCGTCTTGATGTCCGCGACAGCAGCGACCGTACATGCTCGGAGCTCCTTTTCGCGACAATCGACGATTCGATGTCGCATTTGACTCCCGAATTGCGCTCCTCTCTCGATCACCTTTGCGCCAGTTCCGCCGCGTTTGCCGAAACAATCCACGCGCTGCGGCTTACACTGCTCGAGGTCAGGGCAACCATTGCCCGCGCGGAAGGCACGCTTCATCTCGCGGCGGTCAACGGAAGGGCGCTCCGATAGGAGCTGCCGCAATCACAGGTCTGTGCAGCGCAGCGCGGGAACCGTAGGAACCTCCGCTGACTTATGATGTCGAGTTTCTGCCAAATTGTTTAACGAAGGGCGCTTGTTGCGTTCGGTTGCGTCGGGGACGGGCGACGACAAGGGCATTTCCGACTCTGAAGGCGGGAGAAACGGGATGACGCTGCTGTCGAACGCTTCCCGGGAGCAATATTCCCGGCGCAATTCGCTGCTGGCCGCGCTTTCGGCTGACGCAGCGCGGCTGCTTGGCAGGCATTTGCAGGAAACCGAGATCCGGGAAGGGATCCTGCTCTGGGACGTGGATAGCGATGGCGGTCGGATCTTTTTTCCGATTTCCGGAATAATCTCGGTGCGCGTACCGACCCGGGACGGCCACGGAATAGACGTTGCAACCATCGGGCCGGAGGGCGCGGCCGGTTTTCATGAAGCTGCCGGCACCATGCCGGTGTGGACCCAGGCGGTGGTCCAGGCGCCCGGCCGCTTCGCTACGATAACGGCTACGGCGTTTGCGGCGGCAGCAGCCGAAATCGAGGAACTCGAGCAAGTGGCGGCCGTGTGCAAGGCTTGGCTGTTGCTGCAATCGCAACGAGCGGCGCTGTGCAACGCGGTGCACAGCGCGGACGCCCGCTTCTGTCGGTGGCTCTTGCGAACCAGCGATGCTCTCGGCCTCGATATCGTTCGCGTGACCCAGGAGGCGATTGCCGAGGCACTCGGCATCCGGCGGACCACGGCGAACCTGATTGCGCAGCAGCTCCAGTGGAAGGGCACGATCAGCTGCGGCCGCGGCAAGATCGCCATCCGCGATCGCGCCGCGCTCCAATCGGCTGCGTGCGAGTGTTACTCCGTGCTCGACCACAGCCACTGGCCTTGCGAGCTGCTCAGGACGAACGATTCGGCACAACGGGTCGAGAGCCAGATCGCGTTCAGTTCCCGAATTTGATCAGGTCGCTGCGGGTCAGCGTGGCATTGTCCACCAGGCGGGCGGGGCCGCCCTTATAGATGTGCCAGGCTGCGTATTGCTCGTTATAGGGGTCCTCCGCCGACATTCCATCGACCGGTACGATCGCCTTGTAGCCGCGCTGCGCCGCGCCATTAGCGGTACCGGCCACGGCGCCCTGCGCCGACGTGCCGGTGACGATCACGGTTTTGATCCCTCTCTGCTTGAGCCCTTGATCGAGGGTCGAGCGCACAAACTTGTCGGCGCCGCCGGAACGCTCGATGCGGTAATCGTTCGTGTGGGGAATAAGGCTCTGATCCACCATGCCGGCCGGCGTCGGATCCGCGCCCACCAGCGTGTAGGCAATCATCATGTCATGGGCGCGCGCCTCGTCGATGAGCTTTTTCACATTGGGCACCGTCGCCACACAACGAGGACGTGCGCCGCAGTTGCCCTTCATCAGATCGAGGACAAGGAGCGCGGTGGTCTTCGGGTCGACGGTTACGGGCTTGAGCTGGGGGGCCGGAGGAGGCTTCACGCTCGTCCATTCCGCGGTGATGTCGTTTCCCCGTGACGGCATCGCGCTAAGCGCCGCGACAGCGGCAACCGCAGCCGCGCAGGAGAGGGTCGTGAAATTCCTCATGGCGATTCCTCCTTGTTAATGGTCGAGTTTTGATGCGTCCGCGCCCTGCGAACCTGACTTTTGGATAGCTCGCGATGCTACCGCAAGGCAGCGGTCATGCGCCAGCTTTCCGACCGGCCTCGTTCCAAGCGCGCGGCGGCCCACGCGATTTGCCCACGCGTTCACCGTCTTGCATTCTTGCCCGATGCGGTTTCCAATCAAAAATCCATTAAGCCGTGCGCGCGGATTGATCCGCCCGCCCGCTCGGCTCACGGACAGCCGCTTGCGCTCGGCGAGCTGTGCCGATGCATCCAGGGAGGCAGATCAAGATGGAAAATGCTTCGACGTTCTCCCGTCGCGCCCTTCTCAAGACCGGCGGCGCCCTTGTGGTCTCGGTCGGTACTCCGCTCGGCCTTGACGCGGTGCTCGCCGTCGATGTCGCGCAAGCGCAGAGCATCAAGCCGCCGCTCCTGCCCGACGAGCTCTCCTCTTATGTCGCAATCGATTCCGGAGGCGGCGTTTCGGCCTATTACGGCAAGACCGACACGGCGCAGGGCGTGTTTGCCGCCATCGGCCAGATCGTCGCCGAAGAACTCGACGTGCCGTTTGCTCGCGTCGAGGTGGTGATGGGCGACACCGCAACGACCGTGAACCAGGGCGGGGCGTCGCGACAAAGCGGCATTCAGTCCGCCGGCAGGCAGCTGCGCGTGGCGGCGGCGGAAGCGCGCCGCGTGCTCATCGAGATGGCGGCGGCAAGACTCAATGTGCCGCCCGAGACGCTCACTGTGCGCGACGGCATCATCAGCGATGGACGCAGCAAGGTGGCGTATGCCGAGCTGATCGGCGGGCGCTATTTCAACATCAAGCTCGACTGGAACAAGCGGATCGGCAACGAGCTCTACGCGCCGGGCAAGGCGAAACCCAAGCTGCCCAAGGACTACCGGGTCGTGGGCCAGTCAATCCCGCGCCGGGACATCGCGCCCAAAGTCTACGCCAGCGAGGATTTCGTTACCGATGTGAAGCTGCCGGGCATGGTGCACGGGCGGGTGATCCGCCCGCCGGTTGCCGGCGCGGTGCCAATTTCCGTCGATGAAAGCTCGATCAGAGATATTCCCGGGGTCAAAGTGGTCCGGGAAAAGGACTTCATCGGAGTCGTTGCCGACAAGGAATGGGATGCCGTCAAGGCGGCACAGAAGCTCACGATCAAATGGTCCGACGCCAAGCCGCCGTTTGTCGAGCAAGCCATCCTTTACGATCACATCCGCAACGCTCCGGTGCGCAAGCGTGTCGCCGAGCACGACGATGGTCCCAAGGTCGACGAGGCATTCAGGAACGCTGCCCGCGTGATCGCGGCGGAATACGAATGGCCATTCCAGTCGCACGCCAGCATGGGGCCGGCCTGCGCCGTGGTCGAGATCAAGGACGGCAAGGCGACACTGTGGACGGGCTCGGCGAAATCGCACTACGCACGCGATGGGGTTGCAGCCATTCTCGGCCTGCCGCCCGACAAAGTGCGCGGCATCTGGAAACCGGGCGCCGGCGCTTACGGGCGCAACGATGCCGGCGATGCCGCGATGGATGCGGCCGTGCTCGCCAAACATGCCGGGCGGCCGGTCCGCCTGCAATACATGCGAGCCGACGCCACCGGATGGGACCCGAAAGCTCCGGCCTATGTGCAGCGCGCCCGCGCGGCGATCGACGCGTCCGGCAATGTGGCGGGGTACGAGTTCATCACCAAAGGCTTCTCTGTGCTCGAAGTCTATTCCAACGAAAGCAAGCCGCGCGATACCCTTGCCGGCCAGCTCCTCGGCGTCTCGCTCCAACCGACCGACATGTCGAGGGTGCCGGGCGATTCTTATGCATTCCCGAACAAGCGGCTTGCCTGGGAAACCATCCCGCCGATGCTCGATCGCGCTTCCCCGCTGCGCACCGCGCATATGCGCGATCCCGGAATGGTCCATTTCGGCAGCGAATGCTTCGTCGACGAAGTGGCCGCGGCACTCGGCATCGATCCGGTCGAATTCCGGCTGCGCCATATCAGGGAGCCGCGCGATGCGGCGGTAGTGAAAGCGGCCGCCGAAGCATCGGGCTGGCAGCCGCGGCCGTCGCCGCGCCGCGGCCAGACTGGCCGGAAACTGAGTGGCCGCGGGATTTCTTATGCGTATCGCGACGGGACGCGAGCGGCGCTCGTCGCTGAGGTCGAAATCGACCGTTCCACCGGCAGGGTGTGGGCGCGCAAGTTCACGGTCGCCCAGGACTCTGGGCTCATCATCAATCCTGACGGCCTCAAACGCGTAATCGAAGGCAACGTGGTGCAGGGCCTGAGCCGCACGCTGTTGGAAGAGGTGAAGTTCGACGCCGATAACGTGGTCAGCATCGACTGGCAGAGCTACCCGATCCTCGACATCGTCGAGGCGCCGGAGACGATCGACTGCGTGCTCATCAACCGCCCCGATGTTGAGGCCAGCGGCGCGGGCGAGGCGGCGATGCGCTCGCTTGCCGCCGCCGTTGGCAACGCAATTTTCGACGCCACCGGCGTGCGCATGCGCCGGGCACCGTTCACAGCCGAGCGAGTAAAGGCGGCGCTGTTGTAGCCCGGATTGCGCGATCGTTTGCTCTGCGGCACGTGGGATTCCGACTGTGCGCGATCGCGCAAATCCGGGACCCCACGCGAGGTTGGTCCCGGATTGGAGCTTGCGCTCAAGCGCAAGCCTCCAATCCGGGCTACGATTGCGACGCTTACTTCACCGGCCCGAATTCGGGGGGCGGCGTGCGATGATGCGTCGCGCGCTCGTAGGCCGATGCGATGCGGAACAGCATCGGCTCACCGAACGGCATCCCCAGGAAGTCGATGCCGACCGGAAGTCTCGCCGGCACGGGTCCGACCAAACGCGTTCCTCCCGGCGCGCCGGCATCGCGCACGCGGTCGAAGACCTCGCTGGTAAATCCGGCCGGAACCGTGATCGCCGGGAATCCCATCGTGCCAAGCAAGGTCCAGGCCTGATGCGACCGGCCGTTGATATCCGGCTCGACCGGCGCCTTGATGAGCGCGGCGGGAATGTTCCCGGTCGGATAAGTCACGGCATCGAGCTTGAGCGACGCCATGCACCCCATCACCGTCTGCTGGATCGCCAGCCGGCTCGCGTCCCGGTCGCGCAAATCGAGCGTCTTCGCCTTGTCGGCTTCCATCAAGACTGCGCGCACGTCGCGAAACCGGGTATCCCTGCCGAATGTGTCCTTGTAATAACGCGACTTGTTGATCAAGTCGGTGAGATTCCTGATGTTGGCGTCTCCGCGCTTGCGCAGATAGCGGTCGAAATAATACTTGCTCTCGCCCAGAGCCTGTCCGGTTTTGCCGAAGTCTCGGATCGTCAGTTTGCGCGGAACGTGCGACGGGTCCGCGTAGAGATCTACCAGTGTCGTTACCTGGTCGGCACCCTCCGGAAACAGTGTTGGAAACTGTTTGGTGAAGGTCGCATTGAGATTGCGCGGAATGTGCTGATCGATGCAGTCCTGGAACAGCGCTCCTTCGGCTCCCGGGTCGACAATGGTGGCCCCAAGCTTGTGCAGGTCCTCGATGGCCTTGTCGATGATGTCGATCGACTCGTAATCGGCCTGCGTGAACAGCCGCTTGTTCATGAACTCGCGCACGACTCCGATCCGCAGCCCGTCGAGCCGGTTTTCTCTGGTAAAATGTGCATAGCCCTCCTGCGGAATGCGTCCGATGCTGTAGACCGTGAGATCGTCGGCGGGGTCATAGCCGGCAATCACCTCCAGCACCCGGGCGACGTCTTCGACGGTCCGGCAGGCGGCACCGTTGCGGTCGTTGAGCCCACCGCCTCCGATCATGCCGTCGCGGCTGACCAGCCCTTGCGATTGCGACATTCCAACGCCGTTGTTCAATCGCGACGGCATTCGGATTGAGGGGCCACCTTCTTCCGAGATGGCGCAGGTGACGAGATTGGCCGCGACGGAGGCGGCGGAGCCGCCGCTGGAACCACCCGGATCGCGTGCCGTGTCGTAGGGATTGCAAATCGTCCCGCCGAAGGCGCTGCGGCTGCCTGAGGCGTATTCGCCCAGATTGGCCTTGGCCAGGATAATGGCACCGGCATCGCGCAGCCGCTTGACCAGCGTCGCGTCACGCGGCGGACGATCGTTGGCGTAATCAGCGTCGGCGCCGCTGGTGGTGCGCATGTCGAAGGTGTCGATCATGTCCTTGACGCTCAACACAACCCCGTGCAGCGGCCCGCTCAATTGTCCGGTCCTGGCGAACTGCGCATCGAGGGAGGCCGCGACTTCGAGCGCGTCGGGCATGTTCGCGTCCTCATCACGCGCATCCGTCATGCTCCGGGCCTTGCGATCGTCGAAGCCCCATTTCTTGCGCGCGGCCGGGCGCAGATTGAGCGTTGTCAGGGCATTGATGTTTCCAGCATGGGGAATCGGCGACACCGGACCGAGAATTCCCTGCGGCTCCTCAACACATGTTCCGTTGTATGCTTTGATACGCCCGAGATAGGTATTCACCAGCTCGGTTGCGGTGAGCTGTCTTGCCTTGATGGCGTTCTGAATATCCGAGATCGTTGCCTCGACGATTTCGAATTTATTCGGTGCAGTTTGCGCCTGAACTGGGCGGCAAAGAACCGCTGCAAGAATCAGCAGGAATACGATTGTAGTTGGGTGCTTTCTCAACATGGCTGCTCTCCACACTAGATCAATAGGTTGCTAGTGCTCTTCGATGCCGAAGTTCGCAAACGAGGGTGCCGCACAATGAAGCGAACTTCGGAATCGGGACACTAGCGCATCCCTGTCCCCTTCGGGGAGAGGTGGCGCGGTTGCGGATTTGCGCACGGGCTGTGCCCGTGCTCAAAATGGGGGCTACGGACATCAGGAGCTCGCGATGAACCTTCGCCGCCGTGACCTATTGCATCTTGCCGCCGCAGCTGCCGCGCTTCCGACGTCGTCGCGCTTGGCGCGGGCGCAGACCTATCCGACCCGGCCGGTGCGCATCGTCGCCGGATTTTCGCCCGGCAGCACCACCGACATCATCGCCCGATTAATCGGACGCTGGCTGCAGGAACAGCTCGGGCAGCCGGTCATTGTTGAGAATCGGCCGGGCGCCGGCGGCACGATCGGCGCCGAGGCGGTCGTGCGCGCAGCTCCGGACGGCTATACGCTGCTTTTGGCCGGATCGAATAACGCGATCAACGAGACTCTTTACGACAAGCTCGGATACGACTTCGTGCGCGATATTGCGCCTGTCGCGTTGATCGACAACGTTCCGAACCTGGTGGTGGTCAATCCGGCGTTTCCTGCGAAAACCATTCCGGAATTCATCGCCTACGCCAAAGCCAACCCGGGCAAGGTCAATATGGGATCGGCGGGGAATGGAACCTCGAGTCACCTCGCCGGCGAACTGTTCAAGATGGAGGCCGGAGTAAATCTGATGCACATCCCGTATCGCGGCCAGCCCGCCGCATTGGCTGACCTGCTTGCCGGACAGGTGCAGGTCTCATTTGCTCCAACGCCTCCGACGATCGAACTTGTTCGGGCGGGCAAGCTGCGCGCCTTGGCGGTGACCAGTGCGACTCGCCTGGAAGCGCTGCCGAACGTGCCGACGGTGGCCGAGTTCGTGCCGGGATACGAGGCGAGCACGTGGTCCGGGCTCGGAGCGCCCAGAAATACGCCCACCGCAATCGTCGACAAGCTCAACAAGGTGACCAATGCGGGCCTCGCCGACTCCAAGCTCAAAGCCACCTTCACCGACATGGGGGGCGTGGTGCTTGGGGGCTCGACCGGCGATTTCGCGAAGTTCATTGCCGCCGAAACCCAGAAATGGGCGAAGGTGATCAAGTTCGCCGGCATCAAGGCGGAGTGAACGTACCCCGGACGCGGTGCGACCGCCCAAGGCTCCGTTCTCGGCAGTCCCGGGTATGCAGCGCACCGGGCGTATGTTCTGTGCTCAGTCGGACGCGCTGCGCTGGGCCCGGGACAGGTTGCTTGCGCGTATTACCGTTTCCCTTTGCGGTCCGCTGTCATATCGTGGCCGTGGCGAATGAACCCACGTGGAGTGCGGTCAGGGAGACGACATCATGTTCTATCGAGGTACGTTCGAGGCGCTCGCATCGGTGGCGCTGCTGCTGGTCATGGCGACGGGGGTGCAGGCTGACGAGAAGAAATACCCGAACTGGAAAGGCGAGTGGACCACCATCGTTCCGCGCATGCCGGGTCAGCAATTGCGGTTCGATCCGAGCAAGCCCTATGGAAAGGGTCAGGAAGCGCCGCTGACGGACGAGTACAAGAAGATCTACGCGGACAACCTGGCTGAATTGGCGCTGGGCCGTCAGGGCCTTTTCCTCTGGCATGCCTCGTGCCTGCCTGCCGGAATGCCGACGATGATGTCGGCGGGAACGCACGAATTCATCATCACGCCGGAGACGACCTATATCGCCGGCAGCGACCTGCGGCGGGTTTTCACTGATGGGCGCCCCTGGCCGACCGATCTCGAACCCACCTATCAGGGCTTTTCAATGGGGCAGTGGCTCGATGAGGACGGCGACGGCGTCTATGACGTCCTCGAAGTCGAGACGCGCGGTCCGTTCAAGGGACCTCGCACCTACGATGCATCCGGACTGCCGATGGATTTCGACAATGAATCGACGTTCAAGGAAAGATTCTTTCTCGACAAGAACAATCCAAACATTCTCCACGACGTGATAACGGTCTTCGATCACGCGCTGACGCGGCCCTGGACCGTCGACAAGACCTATCGGCACGGTACCAAGAAATATCCGAACTGGAGTCGGATATCGTGCCTGGAAGGGACCACCTACGTGACGATCGGCAAGGAATATTACCTGGTCAGCGGCGACGGCTATCTGATGCCCACCGCCAAGGGACAGCAGCCGCCCGACACGAGATACTTCCCGAAAACAAAGTAGTAAGCCAGGAGTCCTCCCATATCGTAGGGTGGGCAAAGCGGCCCCTTACCTTGAAAGCCAGCAACACCGGGCTCCCGCCTTTGCCCACGCGGTCCTCAATCGCACAGGGTCGACCGCGTGGGCAAAATCGCGGCAGCGTTTCTGGGGGCGGAAAGACCTCGGCGCGCGATTTTGCCCATCCTACCAGAGCGGCTAGCCCGCAGCGCTCTTGTCCTTCATCAATTCCGCGGCGCGCTGCACTGCCCTGACGATCCGCATGTGGGTGCCGCAGCGGCAAAGATTGGGCTCCAGATGGCGGGTAATCTCGGCAGTCGTCGGAGTGGGGTTCACATTGATCAGCGCCTGTGCCCGCATGATCATGCCGGGAATGCAGTAGCCGCACTGCGCCGCCTGCTCTTCGATGAAGGCGCGCTGGAGGATGCCTGGGTTTTCCGGCGTGCCCAATCCTTCAAGCGTCGTCACCTTGAGCCCTTCCAGAAGCGAGATCGGCACCACGCAAGAGAAGATGGGCGCGCCGTCGAGCAGCACCGTGCAGGCGCCGCACTGCCCGAGCCCGCAGCCGAACTTGGCGCCGTTGAGTTTGAGATCGTTGCGCAGCACGTAAAGGAGCGGCGTTTCCGGCTCGGCATCCACCCGACGCACGTCCCCATTGATGTTGAGATCGATCATGGCGTGTTCCGGGCAGCAGCGCGCTCGGCCCTCGTCTGTTGCGCTTCCATGTCTCTTGCCCGTTTTACCGCATCCTCCGTCCCATTCCAGGGCTCCCTCTCCGCGAAGGCAGTGCGCAGATAAGCCAGGAGGGCGACCAGCTGCGCATCCGTCATGGCCTCGGCGAACGGCGGCATCATAGGTCCCGCCGCTGCGGCAACGGGTTGAATTCCGCCGCGAATGATCCGGATGGCGTTGTCCGGCCGCGGATTACGCAGGGTCGACGAAAGCGTGAGGTCGAGGGCAGGCAGCAGCGGGTGACGCCCGGCCTCGCCGTGGCATTGGGCGCAGGCTCCAGCATAGATCGCAGCGCCTGGACCGCCAGCCTCGCTCGGCGCGGGCGTTTCTCCTTTGGCGCGCGCCAGCGCCTTGCGCGCCGCTTCCTCTCTCGACGCTGACGGGGAGCCCGCAACCGAGGCGACATAGGCGGCGATCGCACGCACCTCGGACTCGGGCGCGCTGCCGAGGTTATGCACAACGGGCGCCATCGGACCCGCGCTCACCCCATGCTCGTCGTCCCAGCCGGTGCGCAGATAGGAGAACAGGCGCTCGGCATTCCAGGGCACCGCGGCGGGCGAGGCGGCATTAAGCGCGGGCGCGAGCCAGCCTTCCGCCTCCCCGCCGGCATAGGCCTTGTCGCGCTCCTCGGCTCCAAGCGCGTTGCGCGGCGTGTGACAGGCGCCGCAATGCGCGAGGCCTTCGACCAGATAGGCGCCGTGATTCCATTCATCGCCCTGAGACGGATCCGCCGGCACCGCGCCGCGATCGAGGAACAGGAGCTTCCAGTAGGCGAGCAGCGGCCGGAAGCCGAATGGAAAGGGCAGGGGATTGGCGGGCGTATTCGCGTGAACCGGCGCCCGCGTGATGATGAACGCGTAAACGGCCCTGATGTCCTCCTCGCGCATCTTGGTCATGTGATCGTACGGAAACACCGGATAAAGATGATGGCCGTCCTGGCTCACGCCGTCGCGCACCGCGCGCCGGAAGGCCTCCTCGCTCCAGCCGCCGATGCCGGTCGCCTCGTCGGGTGTGATGTTGGTAGAATAAACAATGCCGAACGGCGTCTCGATCGGGCGGCCGCCGGCGTAAGGCGCTCCATCCCGTCTCGTGTGGCAGGTGATACAGTTGCCGATCGCGGCAAGCTCAGCGCCGCGCGCGACGTCCTTCGGGGCGGGAGTTGCCCGCGCGGCCACGAGACCGATGGTCGGCCGCCATGCGACCGCGAAGAAGCCTGCGGCGCCGATGACAAGGACGGCGAGCGCAATCAGGGCGGCGCGAGCGAGTGGGCTGTGTGGCATTGGTGCGGGACTCTGCCTTCTCAATTGCCGATAATTTCCGCTCGCGCGCACGGTTCCAGACAGCAGGTCTATCATCCCGCGCCTGCGGGGGCCCGGCGCCGCCGCTCGCGCCGGCCCCAGGCGTGACTATGGCGAACGGCGAATAAAGGCAATCGGTCGCGCGGCAGGGCAGGTTCTGGTTTGCGTGTACACTGATCGCAGTACCGCTCGAAGGATCATCAGTTTGCGCGTGGCTAACAGGAGAGAGCGCGATGCGTATCGTGCGGCGTACAAGGGCTGATCTCGACCTTTCAAAGGCCGATTGGCGGCGTGTGTCAGCGACGACAGATCGGGAAATTGCGAGGCAGATTGCGGCCGATTCAGATACGGCCCCCATTTTTTCCGCCCGCGAGTTAGCCCGGGCGAAGCGGGTTGTTCCGCCGCCTGCGGCTGAGGATGTGCGGGCCATTCGCCTGCGGCTGGGATTGACGCAGGCGCAGTTTGCGGCTCGCTACGGGTTTTCCGTGGAGACGATCCGCAACTACGAACAAGGCCATCGGCGACCGGCGGGGCCGGCGCGCGTCCTCCTCAAGGTGATCGCGTCCGAGCCGGACGCCGTGACGCGCGCATTACAGCGATAGTGGCGCAGGCGGTCGATAATCACGACGCAAAATGATGGGAATTAGCTTAGCTCGCCTGGTAGCACGCCCGCGAGATCACATCACGAATGCCGATGCGCATGCCGGTGGTGCATGGCGCGGGAGCCTTCGCCGCGATCCTCCGCCACTCGCTCGCGGGCGAGCTTGCGCACCGGTTTTTCGCGCGCGGACGCAAGCGAGAAGCCCTCCGTTGCCCGGCCCTCGCGCAGCGCGACCGCGATTCTGTGCCAGTCGCCGCCGGCCTGGATATGGGCCGGATCGACGCCCGGCATCGGGCGGCGCAGGCCAAACTTTGCTCCGTGCGCATCGACCCAGTGCCAGACTTCTTCGTCTTTTTCGTCGACGCTGGTCACGTCCACGGCGCGGCCATGACCGTAGCCGCCGGTCGCACGCGAGCCGCCGTGCAGCGAATTGCCGGTGTGGGCCTTGAAACCGCTCGCGACCTGCTGGCGCCAGTCATCGCGAAAAGCGCTGAGCATTGACCAGTGGATGCCCGCGGCGTCCATCGCCTTGCCGGCATGATAGAGTTGCTCGCGAAAATCGGGATCCATCCCGCCGATCACATAGGCGGTCAGCGACAGCCCCATTCGCTTTGCGGCGGCCTGATCCTTCCAGGTGAAATCGCCGCCCGAATCGCGCTTGATCGGCACGCGCTGGTAGACATCCCAGAGGTATTGAATGACCTCATCCGTCGTTTCGGGACGCGATGTCGCTTGCGCCGGCGGAGGCGGGATGCTGGCCAGCGTCACAGGCGCATCCTCCTCAGGGCTTGGCTCCGTGTCCTTTGCTGCCGGGAGGTCATCCTCCCAAATCGGATCCGGGATCCGCATCGCCACGATCGCGCCCGGATCGGCCAGCACCCCCATGGGCGCGGTGAGCGCCTGCCAGCCGATCGAGCGGGGCTTCTCGGCTGCGCTGCGCGAGGGCTGCTCGCGCCCCGATTTGCGCGCGATAGAAGATTGAGCCGCTGCGACCGGGTCGTCTTCGTGTGCGCTGGGATAAGGTGTTGATCCCGCAAGCGGCAGGCCGACCAGGAGGACCAGCGCACCAAACAGCAGCCCCGCGGTCAGGATGACCGCGTGCAAGAGCCGATCCGCCGAAATCGCTGCGAGGCGCGCTCGCATCTACCCCTGTCTCCCCGAATGCCCCGATGCTGATGTTTGCTGCCGAAACTGGCCACAGCGCGGCGCCAGATCGAAAAAATTGCGGCAGAACAGATTATCTTTCGTCAACCTTGTCAGGGCGTTAACGCCGGAAAGCGGGCAGCCGCGCAGCATTTGCAGCAAAACTGCGGCGGTTTGACGGAGCGGCCGGACAATGGCTTGTCGACGTCGACGGGCATCCCCATAAGTGTCTTATGCAACGTGCGTACTGGCAATCACTGGCTATCGTTTTTTCAGCCGCGTGGATTATAGCTGTGGGAGTTTTCGTTGGGCTGCTGGCCTACCAGCGGTTTACATGCACGCCGACGGTCGAACATTTGCCCGACGGCACCATCATCAGGCAGGCATGCGTTGCGGCTCCGCTCACTTGGCTGGTTGTCGCCCGTGTGGCGGCCTATCTGGTTGGCGGCGCAGCCGTGATCTCGCTGTTGTCCTGGATATTTCTTGGTTGGCCTGCTGAAGTCGTTTCTCGCTTCCTTGGCCGCACCAGGCCGGAAAGCTGATTCCCTGTGAGGTATTGCCGCGCACCGGCATGGACCCCACCTTAATGGCACGGGGAGCTGGAGAAAAAGGGCATGCGATCATGCGTCGCTCTCTGGCCTTCACATTTGCCGTGATTTTTGTCGTCGGGTCTACGATTCCGGCCCTCGCGCGTGGCCGCGCTCCGGGCAGGGTTCCGGGTACTGTTGCGCGCGGATCGAGTGTCGGCCCTGAACTCCCGCTGGGGCCAGGCTTGCCTTCCCAGGGCGATGCGTTGCAGAACCGGATTCCAGCGCCGCTCCCGCCGCCCCCACAGCCACCGCGCATTAACGGGCCGTTGAACCCATCCGGGCTCCCGCCCATGGGTAACGGTATCCGCTGAGCTTTCGAGCCGCTGCGGAACACATCGCGACGGAGCGCTTATCCAGGCGTTATGCGCTCCGAAGATATTATGCGCTCCGAAGATATAGTGATGCCGACAGCGGCCGGCGTCTGCTGCAAGCCAGGCGGATTCTGCATCGATCCGACACGGCCGGTCGCCAAAGCGCTCATAACGCACGCTCATTGCGACCACGCGCGGGCCGGTCACGGTGCGGTGCTCGCTACCCGCGAGACGCTCGATCTCATGCGGCTGAGGTATGGTGAGCATTTCGCGGGTTCGACGCAGGCGATCGGCTATGGCGAGAGCACCGACGTTGGCGGCGTCAAGGCGACCTTTCATCCCGCCGGTCACGTGCTCGGCTCTGCCCAGATCGAGATCGAATGCGGTGGCTTCAAGGCCGTCGCCTCCGGCGATTACAAACAAGTTCCCGATCCGACCTGTACGGCTTTCGAGCTTGTCCGCTGCGATCTATTCATTACCGAGGCGACGTTCGGACTTCCGATTTTTCGCCACCGCGACCCCGATCGCGAAATCGCACGGCTTTTGCAATCGGTGGCTCTATTTCCCGACCGCGCCCATCTCGTCGGTGTCTATTCGCTCGGGAAAGCACAACGCGTGATCGCGCTCATTCGCGAAGCTGGCTACGAGGCGCCGATCTATCTGCACGGAGCGCTGGAAAGCATCACCCATTACTACGAATCTCGCGGTATCGCTTTCGGCAACTTGCAACCCGCACGCAACAGCCCGAAGGGCGCGCTCGAGGGCGCGATTGTGCTTTGTCCGCCGTCGGCGCTTCGCGAGCCGTGGTCGCGCCGCTTTGCCGATCCGGTTCGCGCCTTTGCGTCCGGCTGGATGCGGGTGCGTGCGCGGGCGCGCCAGCGCGGCATCCAATTGCCGCTTGTCGTTTCGGACCATGCCGATTGGGACGGCCTCACCGCCACGGTCGCGGCCACTGGTGCCTCAGAAGTGTGGGTGACACACGGTCAGGAAGACGCGCTCGCGCACTGGTGCAGGACCCGTGGCCTTAATGCGCGCTCGCTCGCGATCCTGGGTTACGGCGAAGAGGATGAGAGCGATGGACCTCCTGCGCTCTCGCCTGGCGGCGGGGCAACTGTCCAATGAACCGCTTCGCGGAACTGCTCGACCGCCTCGCCTACGAGCCCGCCCGCAACAACAAGCTGCGGCTGATGACGGAATATTTCCGCACCACCGCCGACCCCGACCGCGGCTTTGCGCTCGCCGCGCTCACCGGCTCCTTAAGCTTCCGCCACGCCAAGCCGGGGATGATCCGCGCGCTCATTTCGGAGCGAACGGATCCGGTCCTGTTCGAGCTGTCGCGCGATTATGTGGGCGACCTCTCCGAGACGGTCGCGTTGATGTGGCCGGCACCCAAAACCCCGGCGAGCGGGCCGCAGGCGGCTCCGTCCCTCTCGACCGTCGTGACCACGCTCGCCTCTCTCGGCAAGGCCGAACTGCCGGGTGAGCTGGCGCGCTGGCTCGATGCCCTCGACGAGACCGGGCGCTGGGCGCTGCTCAAGCTCGTTACGGCAGAATTGCGCATCGGCGTCTCGGCACGGCTGGCGAAGACCGCGGCCGCCGCGCTGGGCGGCCGGAACCCCGATGAGATCGAACTCATCTGGCCGACGCTGGCGCCGCCTTATGTCGAGCTCTTCGCGTGGCTTGAGGGCCGCGCCGAGAAGCCCGCGAGTCTCGATCCGGCGCCGTTTCGGCCGCCGATGCTGGCGCATGCCGCCGATGAAAATGATCTCAAGGCGCTTTCGCCGTCGGATTTTCTGGCCGAGTGGAAATGGGACGGCATCCGCGTCCAGGCGGTGGCCGGCGTGGGCGCGGACGGGGGCCTTGCCGCACGCCTCTATTCGCGCACCGGCGAGGACATAGCGAAGGCTTTTCCCGATCTCGTCAAATCGTTACGGCTGCCGGGCGCCATCGACGGCGAATTGCTGATCATGCGCAACGGCCGGGTTCAGAGCTTCAACGTCCTCCAGCAGCGGCTCAATCGGAAGACGGTGGATGCAAGGCTGCTCGCCGAATTCCCGGCGCATCTGCGCGCCTATGATCTCCTGGTCGATGGCACCGCCGACTTGCGCGAGCGTCCGTTCGTCGAGCGCCGCAAACGCCTGGAGCAATTCATCGCCCGGATCGGTGAGGCGCGCGTCGATCTCTCGCCGCTGGTGCCCTTTTCCACCTGGGATGAGATCGCCGCCGCGCGCGCCGATCCGGCCTGCGCCGGCGCCGGCGCGGATGCCGAAGCGGTCGAGGGCATCATGCTCAAACGCCGAGACGCGCCCTATGTGCCCGGCCGGCCGAAAGGCCTCTGGTGGAAATGGAAACGCGAGCCGTTCATCGTTGATGCCGTGTTGATGTATGCCCAGCGCGGACACGGCAAGCGCTCCTCTTACTATTCGGACTACACATTCGGGGTCTGGACCAATGGGGAAAATGGAGACGAACTGGTACCGGTCGGCAAAGCCTATTTCGGCTTCACCGACGAAGAACTGCTGCAGATCGACCGCTATGTCCGGCGCAACACCCGCGAGCGCTTCGGTCCGGTGCGCGAGGTCGTGCACAATCCCGATCAGGGTCTCGTGCTCGAAGTGGCTTTCGAGGGCCTCCAGCGTTCCAGGCGCCACAAATCGGGGGTTGCCATGCGCTTTCCGCGCATCAGCCGGCTGCGCTGGGACAAACCGCCGCGGGAGGCCGACCGCCTCGACACACTGGAGCGGCTGCTGGCTAATATCGAGACCGGGCGCGGTTTAGTTCGTGGGGTGGGCAAAATCGCGCGCCCCAATGCCTGACCGCGTGCGCAAACGGCGCGCGCGATTTTGGGCACGCGGCCGAAGGGTCGAGGCGCGCCGTTTGCACACCCTAACGATAAAAGTTGCGGCACCGTGCGAGCGACGGAACTCTCAATATGATAATGAGGCCGACTCGGAGTCAAAGGACGATCCCATGAGCATGCGAACCGAGAACCCACTTCCCGACCGGCGGTCCCGACCGGACCCGGATGACGCGCTCGCCCGGTTTCTCGGCGGTTCGCCGCTCGCTGTCATCTTCCGCCTCGCGCTCCTCTCGATTCTCGTGGGAGCAATCCTGGAGGCGCTGGGGCTCGATCTGCACAATATCCTTGAAACCGTGCAGGCGCTCTACCGGCGCGTCTGGGACATGGGTTTCGATGCAGTGCGCTGGCTCGGGCGCTATCTCGTCCTTGGCGCGGCGATCGTGGTGCCGCTCTGGCTGATCACCCGCCTTGCCCATGCGACGCGGGGGCGGTGACGCGCGCTCCAAGAGGCTCCTCTGCCGAAAATAGGCTGGGTTATGTCCGCTGCGCGCGGTTCACGACGGGATTTTGCGGAGCGCGGCGAACGAAGCCATGTGTCAGGAGCCGACCTCAGGCTGACATTTATTCGATGACATCGTCGGCGAGGGCGAAGAGTCTTGGCGGCACGGCGATCCCCAGCGCCGTCGCAGTCTTGAGGTTGATGACGAGGTCGTACTTCGTCGGAAGCTGAACCGGAAGATCGCCCGCCTTTTCACCCTTCAGGATGCAATCGACATAAGAAGCGGCGCGGCGATAAAGATCCACGATATCGGTGTCATAGGACATCAGGCCGCCCGCCAGGGTATAAAACCGGTGTGTGTATAACGCGGGCAGACGGTGTCGCGCTGCCAGCGTGATAATCAGATCACTGTTACTGGAGCTTGGCCTCTCTGGCAGGCCGATGAGGCCACCATTGGCCTCCAAGGCGCTCGTGGAATGCTTTGCGCCGTGCTTGCGCGTCGGCCTC
>DATBHB010000074.1:0-29641 GCA_036557705.1 Xanthobacteraceae bacterium | reverse complement strand
GTGAAGCTGGAGGCAGCCGTTGACGATGTCGAAGCCGGTATCGGTCGCAAGCCGTTTGGCGGCGGCGGCAAGCCGCGTCGCGTCTGCCCCCCGTCTGTCGAGGGCGATGGCGGCACGGCGAAGAAGGAGGCGCGCCGCCTCAAGCTCCGTTGCATAATCCGCGACCCGGAACGCGAGTGCCTGGAAATCGGCAAGCCGCGAGCCAAACTGTTTACGCTCCCGCATATAGGCGATGGTGCGGTCGAGGCAGAATTTCGCGCCGCCTAGTGAGCACGCCGCAATATTGAGCCGACCGCCATCGAGCGCCGCCAATGCGATCCTAAACCCTTCGCCCTCCATCCCGACGCGGTTCTCAGCCGGCACACGGCACCCGTCGAAGTTCACCATGGCGGTCGGCTGTGAGTGCCACCCAAGCTTCTTTTCCTGAGCGCCGAATGAGAGCCCTGGCGTGCCCTTCTCGACGACGAAACAGGAAATCCCTTGCGGCCCTTCCGCGCCAGTGCGCGCCATGACGAGATAGATGTCAGAGGCGCCGCCCCCGGAAATGAATGCCTTGGTCCCGTCGAGAATATATTGGTCGAGGTGGCGGACTGCCCTCGTCTGCAGGCTCGCGGCATCGGAACCGGACCCCGGCTCAGTCAGGCAGTAACTCGATAACCTCTCCATCGTGCAAAGGCTGGGCAGCAGCCGTTCGCGCTGCGTGGCGCTGCCGAAATTATCGATCATCCAGCCCACCATATTGTGAATCGAAAGATAGGCGGCGGTCGAGGTGCACCCCTGTGCGAGTTCCTCGAAGATGATGGTCGCATCGAGCCGGCTAAGGGCAGAGCCCCCGACGTCGCTGCAAACGTAAATGCCGCCGAAGCCGAGCGCTGCGGCTTTGCGAAGCGCGCTGACGGGAAATACCTCGCCCTCGTCCCAGTCCCGGGCAAACGGCATCATTTCGGCACGGGCAAAGTCGCGCGCGGTCGCCTGGAATGCGCGCTGCTCCTCGGAAAGCTCGAAGTCCATGTGCTTCGCCTCGTGGGCTTGACCCGAAGGCAGGTCGGAACGAAGACTTGAAGCCGCAGGATGATGCTTGAGCCGGAGGGGGCCGGCAACGACGCAGGTGAAACGTCATGGCAATCAAATACGGTCGGCCGATTGAACCGCGTATTACTCCCGTCGAGGCGAGGCTTTCGGCTGACGCCAAAAGCGGCCTCGAACTCACGGCGCGGCCGCGCCGCAATCGAAAGGCGGAGTGGGCGCGCCGGATGGTACGCGAGCACGTCCTTACTGCCGATGATCTGATCTGGCCGCTGTTCCTGGTAGACGGCAACAGGACCCGCGCGCCGGTCCCCTCGATGCCCGGCGTGGAGCGGCTTTCGGTGGACGAGGCGGTGCTCGAGGCCGAACGCGCTGCGAGGCTTTCGATCCCCTGCCTTGCCCTCTTCCCCTACACCGAACCCGGCCTGCGAGACGAAGAAGGCAGCGAAGCCTGCAACCCGGAAAATCTGGTTTGCCGCGCCATCAGGGCGATCAAGAAAGAGGTTCCGGAAATAGGCGTCCTTTGCGACGTGGCGCTCGACCCATATACCAGCCACGGCCATGATGGCCTCCTTCGCGATGGTATCATCCTCAATGACGAGACCGTCGAAATGCTGGTGCGTCAGGCGTTGGTGGAGGCGCAGGCCGGCGCGGACATCATCGCGCCGTCGGACATGATGGATGGACGCGTGGGTGCGATCCGCGCAGCACTCGATCGAGCCGAATTCACGGATGTCTCGATCATGGCTTACGCGGCGAAATATGCCTCCGCCTTTTATGGCCCGTTCCGCGACGCGGTCGGCTCGTCGAAGATCCTCGCCGGCGACAAGCGCACCTATCAGATGGACCCGGCGAATACCGACGAAGCGCTCCGCGAGGTCGAGCTCGACCTCATGGAGGGCGCGGACATGGTGATGGTGAAGCCGGGGATGCCCTATCTCGATGTGCTCAGCCGCGTGAAGGAGACATTCGGCATGCCCACCTTCGCCTATCAGGTCTCCGGGGAATTCGCGATGATCATGGCCGCAGCGCAGAACGGATGGTTCGACGGCGAGCGCGCCATGGCCGAGAGCCTGATTGCCTTCAAGCGCGCGGGAGCTTCCGGCGTGCTCACCTATTTTGCCCCGCGTATGGCGGAGTTGTTGCGCCAATCAGCGACGAGATGATGCTTCCCCTCAAACGCCCGGCGCCCAGCTACCGGCTATTGATGTGGAGATGGTGGAGCAGTACGGCGAGAAACTAGCCGAACGCTTCATCGTGGTCGGATCCGTTTCGGATTGATGGCCAAGGATTAGCCAAGTCGTTGCCTGTGAACACCACGCGGCAGGGTCACTGCGGGTGCATCAACCATGGTCGCTATTGCCACATGGCTCCGTTCCCGGCCGGTATCTTCCGACCGTAGCGACCGGAGCACAGCCGACGTTAGACGCGGCCAAGGCGGCCCCGTCAACCCGGCGCGGGAATCCGCACGCCGGGCCTTTCGGCAACTTGCGCGCTGCGCTGCGCGCGGGACGCCCCGCTACTCCTCTTTCGGCCCTGAGGATGTCATCTGCATCACCGAGCGGCGGAGCGCCGCGATCAAATCCCCGCTTTGCGGAAGATGCTTCTCCTCGGCATCGAGGACCTGCATGAAGGCTCGGCTCTTGAGCGCTGCCAAATCGAGCATGGAAGTGGCCTCCGGCCCGGCCGAATCGCACACAATGTCAATTAACCGATCAACGGCGTGCAGCCTGCCGAGCAGATAGTCATTCTCGCGAAAAGCGCGCGAGAAAAACGCAGCAAAATGCCCGAATCCGACACCTTTCAGACTCTCGATTCCCACGAACCCCTTGAGTGCGCGCGCATCTCGCGGGCTGATGCGGTCAACCAGGATTTCATTGAGCTCGCCGAGCTCCTGCGTGCCGGTCATCGGGAACGTCAAGACGTCCCAGAACGGAAAGCCAAGATAATTGACCAGGATCTCGCGCCTGGCCTTGGGGTGCCATTCGGCCGGATCGAGCGCCGACAGGAGCTGGTCGAGATCCCGAGTCGATCGATCGAGATCGATCTCCTCGGCCATCTGCTCGACCAGCCGGTCGATGCTGCTGCACTCGCGCTCGACGAACTCGCGCGCGTAGGTGCGGACGTTCCTCATTGCATTTGCTGACGGCGGCGCGGGCAACAACTGCCTGACCAGTTCGCGTACACCTTGGCCGTAATAGGCCGCGTCCTCACGCCGGCGAAGATCCTCCAGGCGGCTGTAAAGTGCACGCTTCAATCCGTCCATCACCCGCGGGTCGAACGCTGCGAAGTGGTCCTGATCGAGCATGTCATAAAGCCGATTCTGTCCTTCGATGAGAAAGTGCAGCCGCCGCTCCCGGTATTTGAGATCGAAGGCGAGCAGATATTTCACCCATAGCGGAAGTTTTCCAGCGGCTTCGGTTTTGAACCCGACAGCTTCGCCGCGGGCAGCCTTGGGGGCGATACCTCTCTTGATAGCCCAGACGTCTATGATCTCGGTCACCAGTCGTGAGAGCGGCGACTGTTCCGGCGATCCTCGCAGCTTGACGATCAGCTGCGCCGCAAAGGTCCGCACCGATGCGAGCTTGAGACGGAGATAGGCCTGATAGGCGAAGCCGGCATCCTGCGCCACCCGAGCATTGACGCCTTCGCGCCAGTGGCGCAGTTCGCTCTCGGCGATAAGTCCCTCGATCCGAGCCGGGATGACCTTGGCGACCAGTCCACTGATCTGAGGCCGGGCGCTGGCGATGACCGCCCGCAGTCTCCGCACCCGCTCGTTGAACTCAATTACGCGGTTTAGCTCGTCGGTGACCGGCTGCGAACTTGGAATATCCGACATCGCGCCGCGCAACATTGCAAAGAAGCCCGGCGTCCGGCGGCGGGCTCCGGTCAGGGGCAGAACCGGATGCGGCTCGATATAGATCAACCTTCGATCGACCTGGCGATAGGCCGGTCGACCCTGGATTGCCGCGATCGCCTGTTGGAATGGCCGGTTGTTAAGCACCGCGCCATCGATGAACGAGGCGGTCGTCGGGTCAATCCCGGCCGCCAGATGATGCGGGAAAGATCGAGCGATGAAAGCCTCGCGCTTGGGCCAATCCGCTCGTTTCCGTGCCACGACCTCATCGATCTCGACGATCCGCGCTGGAGGGAAGGCGCCTGGAAAGGATGCCGTGGCCCGGCCCGCGAAGGTCAAGGCCGGGGCGTTATCGAGATCGAAATCGCTTTCCACCTCGCCGTTCGATCGTCGCCGATAGCTGAAGCGGAGCACATGATGATGATCGAGCTCATGGATCACCGGTGGGTCGTGGATCTGCACCAACTGGTGATAGCCGTGGTAGTCTGTCAGGGTTACGAACAAATCGAGCGTGTGCCCGGACGGAAGTAGCGAGGCGGTGCGGCGTTTCGGGGCGCCCATCGCGGTCACTGCATCGTACAACAGGCCGGCCATTATGCGTCCGCCGAGCGGCGGCCGAAACCACCGTGAGCGCACGAACAGCGATACCTTCTGGCGGACCTCGAAATCGCGGATGGAACGCAACACGCCGGTTACGGCTGCCGCCCAAAAGAACGGCTTGAGGAACCATTTGCTCCAGAAGCCGGCGCGGCTGTCGGGAGCAAGCAGCACGGTAACATCCGCATTTTCCAGCCACAGGTCGCGTATCCGCGCCAGCGGCAGATCATGACTGAGCGCGCGGGCCAGTAGCACCCCATTGATGCCGCCCGCGGAGGCGCCCGAAATGACATCTATGATCACGCGCAGCTCAATCTTGCGTCCAATGGCGCGCAGAAGGTCGAAATAGACGGCCTCGGTGTCGTATTCGGGATCCCCGCGCTCCTTCTGATCGAAGAACAAGGCTTCCGAACGCTGCTTCCGGTCCGCAATGGCATGGAGCGCGCTCGAGGCACGCACGAGCTTGAGAATTTCCTTGCTGACTCCATGGATATAGACGGCGAGCGAAATGCCGCCGAAACACACGAGCCCTATGCGAAGTTCCTTTTCACGCATCCGCGATCCGTCGATTTCCTCCTCCTACGGCTCTGCGCCACAGGAATCTTGACACATTTGCGCAGCCGTTGGTTACTCAAGGGCAAATTCCAGGAAAAGCCATGACCGACAGTGGCCCCCGACGCCTTGGCGTATCGATCGAGCTTAAGCCGCACGCCTATGACCCAATCGCCAATCCCGAGCTGTTTGAAGGCGTGCTGGCGCGGCGGGTGATCGCCTTTGTCATCGATCTTTTAATAATCGCAATCCTGCCGATGTTTGCCGCCCTCTTCATCTTCATGATCGGGCTGGTCACGCTGGGGCTTGGCTGGATCCTGTTCTGGTTCTGGTGGCCGGCAACCGTGATCTGGGCTGTGTGCTATTACGGGATTACCTTCGGAGCAACCGCATCGGCCACCTTGGGAATGCGAGTTATGGACCTGGAAATGCGCACCTGGTACGGGGCACCTGCCTATTTCGTGCTCGGCGCGGTCCATGCCGTCGTATACTGGATCACCGTCTCGTTTCTCACGCCGCTCATCCTTCTTGTCGGCCTGTTCAATGAACGGCGGCGTCTGCTGCACGACATTTTGGTCGGGACTGTCGTGATCAATAATCCCTTCCGGGCGCAACTCCTCCGCCAGCGCGGCTTTTGATTTGGCTCCGTCCAACGCGTTTGACTGGAAGCGCGCGTCGCGCAATCCTACCGCCTTACACGGCAGGCAGCTGTGACTCAGCATTCGCGCAATACCCCGCAATTCTATCTGACTGCTCCCTCCCCTTGCCCGTACCTGCCCGGTCAGGAAGAGCGCAAGGTGTTCACCCATCTCGTCGGCGAACGCGCCGCCGAACTCAACGACATTCTCACCCATGGGGGGTTTCGCCGCAGTCAGTCGATTGCATACCGGCCGGCATGCGAGAACTGCCGGGCTTGCGTTTCGGTGCGGGTCATAACGAAGGATTTTCGCCCGACACGAAGCATGCGCCGCATCCTCGACCGAAACCACGACGTGGTTGGAGAGATGCGGATTCCGGTCCCGACATCCGAACAATACTCGGTTTTTCGATCATATCTCGACCTGCGCCACCGCGACGGCGGCATGGCCGATATGACGGTTCTTGATTATGCCATGATGGTCGAGGACAGCCACGTCGAGACCCGGATCATCGAGTACCGCCGACGCGGGCCCGACAGCGCCATCAACGGCCGAGGTAGCGGCCCGCTACTCGCAATGGCATTAACCGACGTGCTCAGTGACGGGCTCTCGATGGTCTATTCCTACTTCGAAGGCAGCGAGGCCTTCCGCTCGCTGGGCACCTTCATGATCCTCGATCATATTGCTCGCGCCCGGCGAATGGGCCTTGCCTACGTCTATCTCGGGTATTGGGTGCAAGGCTCGCGCAAGATGGACTATAAGGGGCGCTTTCTCCCTCAGGAGCGGCTCACGCCGGATGGTTGGGAGCGCGTGGACCAGTAGGCGCCCTATTCACCGTGACGCGCTTTCCCATTTATCACCGGTTGGCTGAACCGGTTGGTTCGCGGGAACCCCTTGGGCGCGAGCCGTCCTGCATCGGCGCGATTGCCCCGCCAGTCGGCAAGGTCTTTCATGGTCAGCGAGAAGATGCGACCGGCGGCGTCGGTCCAGGACAGGCCTTCCGCAGCCTTGAACGTCTTGACGTCGGAAAGCCCGCCGTCCCGGTAACGCTGGAGGCGGACGCCTCGCCCACGGCCCATCTCCGGCACCTGCTCGATCGGAAAGATTACCATCTTTCGATTCTGGCCGATTGAAGCGACCAGCTCGCCGTCGACCATTACGAGCGCGCAGGCGGCGTCGGGTGGGCTGACGTTGAGCACCTGCTTGCCCTTCCGGGTGTTGGCCAGGCATTCGTCCTCGGCCACGACAAATCCTCGGCCCTGTCGGCTCGCGAGCAGAAATTTGCGCCCGCCCTGATGGCGCAGGACCGCGACGAGATCGGCATCCTGTTCGAGATCGATGAAAAGCCGAATTGGCTCCCCGTGACCGCGACCGCCGGGCAGTTTTGCTGCTTCGAGCGTGTAGAAGCGCCCATTGCTGGCAAATATCAGGCATTTCGAGGTGGTCTCGGCCGGAAACGCGAACTTGAGCGTATCGTCGGCCTTAAAGGCGATACCGGAAAGATCGGATACCGTGCCCCGCAATGCGCGGATCCAGCCCTTCGCGGATACCACTACCGTGATCGGCTCGCGCTCAACGAGCGCCTGCTCGATCGCAGCTTCGTCATGCTCCGGAGCCTCGGCAAAACCGGTACGACGCTTGCCGAGAGGGGTCTTCGGCCCGAACCGTTCGCGAACCGATTTGATCTCTTCGGCGACCTTGGCCCACTGCAATTTCTCGGAGGCGACCAGCGCCTGAATCTGCTTGCGCTCGGCGCGCAGTGTCTTGTCTTCCTGCTTGATCTCGATTTCCTCGAGCTTGCGCAGATTACGCAATCTCATGTTGAGAATGGCATCAGCCTGGACGTCCGAGAGCTTGAACGTCCGCATCAGCACCGGCTTTGGTTCATCCTCGTTGCGGACGATTTTGATGACCTTGTCGAGGTTGAGATAAGCGACGAGATAGCCGCCCAGGACTTCGAGCCTGTGCTCGATCTTGTCCAAACGGAAACGCGACCGCCGCACGAGCACTTCACGCCGGTGAGCCAGCCATTCGGTCAAAGCTTCCGCCAAGCCGATGACCTTCGGAATCCGCCCTTTGACGAGCACGTTCATGTTGAGCGGGATTCGGCTCTCCAGCTCAGTCAGCTTGAACAGCGACTCCATGAGGAGAACGGGATCGACTGTACGTGAGCGCGGCTCGACAACAATGCGGATGTCCTCGGCCGATTCGTCATGCATTTCGGCGATCAGGGGGAGCTTCCGCTCGTTGATCAGGTCCGCCATCCGCTCCACAAGCCGGCTCTTTTGGACAAGCCATGGGATTTCGGTGACGACGATGATGTAGCCGCCGCGGCCGGTGTCTTCCTTGTGCCAGCGTGCGCGCACGCGAAACGATCCGCGGCCTGTCGTATAGGCCTCGGCAATGGTCTCTCGTGAATCGACGATCAATCCACCGGTCGGAAAATCCGGACCCGGCACAAATTTGAGAAGCGTTCGGCTGCGCGCGTTCGGATTATCGATCAGGAAGAGGGCGGCATCGCAAAGCTCGGCGGCATTATGCGGAGGGATTGCCGTGGCCATCCCAACCGCAATCCCCTGCGCTCCGTTGGCGAGCAGATTGGGAAATGCGCCCGGCAACACAACCGGCTCCTGCTCGGAGCCGTCATAGGTCGCACGAAAATCGATTGCATTCTCGTCTATCCCCTCGATAAGGAGACGCGCGACCTCGGTGAGTCGCGCCTCCGTGTAGCGCATGGCAGCCGGATTATCGCCGTCAACATTGCCGAAATTGCCCTGACCGTCGACCAGCGGGTAACGTTGGGCAAAATCCTGCGCGAGTCGAACCAAAGCGTCGTAGACGGCCTGATCGCCATGGGGGTGAAACTTGCCGATCACGTCACCGACCACGCGGGCGCATTTCTTGAAGGCGGCCCCCGGATCGAGACGCAGTTGGTCCATCGCATAAAGAAGCCTGCGGTGGACCGGCTTCAAGCCGTCGCGGGCATCCGGCAAGGCTCGGTGCATGATGGTGGACAGCGCATAAGCGAGATAGCGTTCCTCCAGCGCATCGCGCAGAGGAACCTCTTCGACGTCGCCGGGAGGCGGGGGAATCAGTTCTTTGCCCATGTCGCGATGCGTAGTGGGTGTTTCGGCGGCGGACAAGCTCCGATGCACCGGGCGTTTTTCGCTCGTTTTGGCAATCGATCAGGCCAAAGGAGGAGAGGATGAAACAGCTGCTGTTCGCCCTGGCGGGGGTTCTGGCCGCCGAAGTCGCTCCAATCGCCCTGGCGAGCCGGGCCGATGCAATGGCGATTCCGGCTCCGGCGGGCATTGGTACCACGGCGGAAGGCGCGGCGTTCAAAGCTAGGGCATGGGCCCCGGCCCGGGTGCGGTCTCACTGGGCTTGGCGCTCTTACCGCCGGCGCTGGCCGCCCGAATGCGTGGTTGGCTGGGAGCACTTCTATTGGTGGGGTCGCCGATACAGCTGCTACTACCCGTCCATCAGGCGGCACGGCCATTTCGATAGGCGTACAGGACCGCATTGATAAAACTGCTACGGGCGGCCGGCAGCGAGATTCCACGGGGCTCGAAGACGTGGCGTAAAAGAAACAGCCCCGTCAGCCCGAAGCCGTCGGTCAGATCGCCTGCATCCGCCGCAGCGCCACCCTCCGGTGCCCCAAGAAAGGCCGGAAGGCGCAGAAGTTTGTCTTGCCAAGGGCGGCCGGCTTCTCGCGACACGGCGCGACCGGTCTTCGGCGATACATAGGCAAGCTCCGAGAGGGAGCCGGTCGCCGCACACCGTTCGAGGTCCAGGCCGAAACCAAGCTCGGAAAGAAGGTGCAGCTCGAAGCGAACCATGTCTGGGCCCGCCCGGCGCGGATCGAGCAGGTGCCTGAGCACCTCCACCAGCGCCGCATGGATCAGCGGGTGAGGGTCGCGTTCCGGCAGCAACCGGCAGAGCGCACCAAGATGAGTCACGCCGTAGACCGCGTGCGAGACTGGTAGGAAGGAGGCCGCGGGCAGCTCGAGGCCTTCAACCGTATAGGTACCGAGATGCTCGTCGAGCCGGGCTCGCCAAGTGGCGGTCACGCGATTGCCAGGCTGCAGGATGGGGCGCATGCGCCGTCCGGCCCCGCCGTAGACCAACCCGAGATGGCGGCCATGCATGCGCGTCATCAGCTCGAGAATGGCATTCACCTCCCCGTGCTGCCGCGTCCCCAGAACGATGCCTTCATCGCTCCATTGCATTGAGCTGCTTAGTCCCTCGGAAAGTCCAATCCAATCTCGCGATAGCGCTCCGGATCATCGCCCCAGCCCTCGCGAACTTTCACGAACAGGAACAGATGCACCGGCTGCTCGCAGATCTCCGCGATCTCACGCCGTGCATCCGCGCCGATCGCCTTGATCGTCCGACCGCCTTTGCCCAGCACGATCTTTCGCTGGCTCTCGCGCTCGACAAAGATTGTCTGCTCTATGCGGATCGACCCGTCCGCAAGCTCTTTCCATTGGCTGGTCTCAACCGTCGACTGATATGGCAGTTCCTGATGTAGCCGCAAATACAGCTTCTCGCGCGTGATCTCGGCTGCTAGCTGGCGCATGGGCGCATCGGTAATCTGGTCCTCCGGATAAAGCCACGGTCCTGGCGGCACGTGGGCGGAGAGCCAGTGTTTGAGGTCGGCAACACCGTCCCCAGTGAGCGCCGAAATCATGAAGGTTGCCGCGAACTCGGCGCGATCGTTCGCCGCTTTGGCGACAGTAAGCAGTACCGGCTTCTCGACGATGTCGATCTTGTTGAGCAGCAGTAGTCTGGGCTGCGCCACATCTCGGAGCCGGCCAAGAAGAGCGGAGGTCTCCTCGTCGAGACCCCTTTTGGCATCGACGATAACGCCTGCAAGGTCGGCGTCGCACGCTCCACTCCAAGCGGCCGCAACCATTGCGCGATCGAGCCGCCGCTTGGGAGCAAAAATGCCGGGGGTGTCCACGAAGACCAACTGGGCGGCGCCCTCGATGGCGATGCCGCGCACAACGGTGCGGGTGGTCTGAACCTTGTGCGACACGATGGCGACCTTGGACCCCACAAGCGTATTGACAAGCGTGGACTTGCCGGCATTGGGGACGCCGATAAGCGCAACAAAGCCGCAGCGGGAGCCGGTGGATGCGGCCGAGGCTGGTTCAGCCATCCGCTCGTTCCGCAATGACCCCCTCGCGCATCAACATGGCGGCGGCCGCTGCCTGTTCGGCGGCACGTTTTGAGCGGCCTAGTCCCTCTGCCGGGGCCCGATTGGGAAGCTGCACGCACACTCGGAACTCTGGGTCGTGGTCCGGTCCTCGCCTCTCGACTTCCCGATAGGACGGGGTTGGCAAGCCGCGCCCCTGTGCCCATTCCTGGAGAACCGTCTTGGCGTCGCGCAAGGGACGAACCGGAGCCCGCATGCGAGCTTCCCAAAGGCGCCTGATCAAATCGGCCGCCCCGGCGTAGCCTCCGTCCAGGAAGACTGCACCGACGAGAGCCTCGCAGACGTCCGCCAGGATGGCGGTGCGATGACGGCCTCCGGCATGCTCCTCCGATGCGCCGAGCCTAATCACCGCGCCTAGCCCGATTGAGCGCGCGACGTCGGCGCATGCCTCTCGCCGTACCAGTTCGGCAAGGCGCCGCGATAATTCCCCTTCGTCCGCCCGGGGAAAACTGGCAAACAGCATATCGGAAATAACCAAGCCCAAGACGTGATCACCCAGGAACTCGAGCCGCTGGTAGCTGGCGGCGCGGTTACGTGCGCCAGCCAGAGCCGAAATGTGGGTGAGCGCCTGTTCGAGCAGCGCCGGATCTTTAAATTCGTATCCGATGCGTTCCGCAAAATCTTTAGTGGAGCGGCGACGGCGTTTCGCGGGCTTTGTTTCCGGACTTTCCGCAACTTGAACCAGTTCAGATATCGGGCATTGGGCCGCCTCCGTTTCGGACGATGACTCCGGTCCGGGTGCGGCCGTAGCTGTTTTGGCTCTCGGTTTTCGGCTCATCGGGCGATCGCAGAAAACAGGCCAAGCCGCCGTAGCGCCGCAAGCCAATCGCCCTGGCAGTCAACCAATGCGCTTGCCGGTCGAGAGCCGGTCGTCAGCGCACCAATGTAAACAGGCGATTCCACCGCACGGTCCAGGGCCAGCGCCAGATTTGCCAAGCATACTCGCCCTCATTGATCGAAAAAAAGATCAGTTGGGCGCGGCCCACAATGTTTTCGAGGGGCACGTAGCCGACTTGGCTCAGCACCCGGCTGTCCGTGGAATTGTCGCGATTGTCGCCCATCATGAAATAATGGCCGGGTGGAACCGTGTAGACCGACGTATTGTCATAAAAACCGTTGTCAATCAGATCGAGGGTTGTGTAGCTCACACCATTGGGGAGAGTTTCGCGCCAGCGCTTGACACGCGTTGTATGGCCATCTTCGGTGTCGATGAAATCGTCGATTCGCTCCCGCTTGACCGCAACGTCATTGATGTGGAGCACGCCGTCGATCATCTGAATCCGGTCGCCGGGCAGCCCGATTACGCGCTTGATATAGTCGATCTTATCGTCCTTCGGAAGGCGGAAGACGACAACATCGCCGCGCTGCGGAGTTCCTGACCAGATCCGGCCGGAGAACAACGGTAGCGATAAGGGAAGTGAATAATGGCTGTACCCATAGGAGAATTTCGAAACGAACAGATAGTCGCCGACGAGCAGCGTTTCTTTCATGGAGCCCGAGGGAATGTTGAATGGTTGAAACAGAAAGGTGCGGATGACGAATGCAATAATGAGGGCGTGAAGGACGACGCGTACGGTCTCGGTAATGCCGCCCTCTCGTCTCTTGGCACCTGAAATGACTGTCATCGGCCTTTTCCTCGCAATTCTGGTGCGCTCTTCTACCCGCTGCCACATTAAGGCGCAACGAAAGCCGCGGAATTTTGGCCACATGGCACAGTTGAGTTCACGGTCTCCTGATTCCAGCACTCGGGCTGGCAGGAGATGCCGGTTCGGCCAATTCAAGCCAGCACTGGCTTAAGCCTCAGGACGATTTTCCTGGGATCGCCGATATTATCACCAGAGCCTGAGCAATCGGGCCCTCATCGCTTATCGTTATGTCGATCCGCGCCTCGCAGCCCGCCGGGGTAATCGCCGCGAGGCGGGCGCGTGCTCCGCCGGTGAGCATCATTGTCGGCCGTCCGGACGACAGGTTGACAACTCCCATATCGTGCCAGAACACACCGGCGCCTAACCCGGTGCCAAGCGCCTTGGCACAAGCTTCCTTCGCGGCGAAGCGCTTCGCATAAATTGCAACGCGGTTGGCACGGTGCTCTGCGCGGTTGCGTTCGGCCGTAGTGAAAATGCGCTCAAGAAATCGCTCCCCGTGGCGGGCGATGACGCGCTCGATGCGCCGGACATCGACCAGATCGGAACCGATCCCGATGATCACGACGCCTCCGCGGCGCGTCCGCGCTCCATTGCGGCGCGCATCGCCTTTACCGCCGCCGCCAGTCCGCAATAGACGGCCTCGCCGATCAGGAAATGGCCGATGTTGAGCTCGGCAATCTCCGGCAATCCAGCGATCGCTTTCGCTGTCGCGTAGTCAAGTCCGTGACCGGCATGGACTTCAAGCCCCAGCTTTTTCGCGCGCCCGGCACCGTTACGGATTCGGGCCCACTCGTTGTTTTCGATCGGCGAGCCGCCTGCGGCGACGGCTTCGCACCAGGAGCCGGTATGAATCTCAATGACCGGTGCTCCGATTTCAACCGCTGCCTCGATCTGCGCCGGCTCGGGTGCGATGAATAGAGAGACGCGGATCCCGGCATTTTTCAGCGCTGCGACAGCCGTCGTCAGCTGCGAGCGCTGTCCAGCGGCGTCGAGCCCTCCCTCTGTGGTTCGCTCTGCACGGCGTTCCGGCACCAGACAGGCGGCGTGCGGCCGCGTCTTTACTGCGATCGCAATCATTTCATCAGTGGCCGCCATTTCCAAATTGAGCGGCTTGGCGATCGAAGCTTTCAGCCTCGCGATATCGTCGTCGGTGATATGGCGGCGGTCTTCTCGTAGATGCGCCGTGATCCCGTCGGCGCCCGCCTCGATGGCGATCATCGCCGCCCGAACAGGATCGGGATGACGTCCGCCGCGGGCGTTACGAATCGTGGCGACGTGATCGACATTGACGCCGAGGCGGATGGAGCGGGCTGGCATCTACGCGTTGACCCGCTCGGCGCCGGCGACGACATCCTTGGCCCGCAGCTGAGCGATGATCGAGTTTAGATGCTTGAGGTCGTAGACTTCGAGATCGATCGTCACTGAGGTAAAGTCGGGCGACTGCCGCTCCATGCGAATGTTGTCGATGTTGCCGTCGTGCTCCGCGATAACCTGGGCAACCTGGGCGAGCGAACCCGGCTCGTTCACCGTTTGCAGCGCAATGCGCGCCGGAAATCGCTGCGGGGTGATTTCGTCAATGTCCCAGCGCAGGTCGAGCCAGCGCTCCGGCGTATCCTCGAAATCCTTCAGCGCGGGCGACTGAATTGGATAGATGGTAATCCCCTCGCCCGGTGTGAGAATCCCAACGATGCGATCGCCCGGAACAGCGCCTCCGTTTGGCGCAAATCGCACCGGCAAATCGCCATTAATGCCGCGAATGGGGATCGCCGGCCCGATGCTGCCTGGGATTTGATATTTGACCGATTTGGTTCGCTTGAGTCCGAACCAGCCGGTCTCCGCCTTCGGCTGCTGGGCAATCGCGGCCGCTCGTTCCTCCTTGTAATCGGGATACATCGCACGGGCCACGTCGGCAGCGCGCATCTCGCCGCGACCGACCGCCGCCAGGACGTCCTCGATCGAGGCGCGCGCAAGCCGCGGCAGCGCGCCCGCAAGCTTCTCGTCGGAATACGCAATCCTGGCGCGCTGGCACAGCCGCTCGACGATGCGGCGACCGAGACCGGCGTACTGGTTGCGTACTGCGGCGCGCGTCGCGCGGCGGATCGCGGCCCGCGCCTTGCCGGTGGTGACCAGCGATTCCCAGGCCGCTGGCGGCGAAGTCTGCGCCTTGGAGGTGATGATCTCGACTTCGTCGCCGTTCGCCAGCTCTGAGACGAGAGGCGCAATCTTGCCATTGATCTTGCATCCGACCGCGGTATTGCCGATGTCGGTGTGTACGGCGTAGGCAAAATCTATCGCATTGGCTCGGCGCGGCAACGCAATCAACTTCCCCTTGGGCGTGAAGCAGAAGACCTGATCCTGGAAGAGTTCGAGCTTGGTGTGTTCCAGAAATTCCTCGGGATTGGAGCCCTCCGCGAGTAACTCGATCGTATGCCGCAGCCAGCCATAAGCGCTCGACTCGCGCGATAGCATCTCGGTCGGCGATCCCAGCCCGTCCTTATACAGCGCGTGCGCTGCAATCCCGTATTCGGCTACCTGATGCATTTCGCGGGTGCGAATCTGTAGTTCGACGCGCTGGTTGCCGGGCCCAATGACGGTCGTATGAATCGAACGATAATCGTTTTGCTTGGGCGTCGAAATGTAGTCTTTGAATCGACCGGGCACGACCGGCCACGTCATATGCACGATGCCCAGCGCCTGGTAGCATTCGGCAGGGGTCCCGACGGTCACCCGGAATCCGACGATGTCGGAGAGCTGCTCGAAGCCGACGGACTTGCGTTCCATCTTGCGCCAGACCGAGTAGGAGCGTTTGCGCCGTCCGCTGACCTCGGCCGCGATTCCCCGGTCTGCGAGCTTCTTCGTGAGCTGCTGCTCGATTTCTGCCACCAACCCGGCATTGCGGGACTCCAAAGCCTCGAGGCGCTCGCTCACCACCCTGTGGGCGTCGGGGTTGAGTTCGCGAAACGCGAGATCCTCCAGCTCCTCGCGCATCTCATACATACCCATCCGGCCGGCGAGAGGCGCATAGATATCGAGGGTTTCTTGCGCAATGCGACGGCGCTTTTCCGGCGGTACATGCGAGATGGTCCGCATGTTGTGCAGCCGGTCGGCGAGCTTGATCAGAAGCACACGCACGTCGTCGGCAATAGCCAGCAACAGCTTTCGCAGATTTTCCGCCTGCGTTGCCTCTTTGGTCACGAGGTCGAGCTTGTTGAGCTTGGTCAGGCCTTCGACCAGGGCGCCAATGTCCGCCCCGAACATCTGGTCGATCTCGGCTCGCGTCGCCGTGGTGTCCTCGATCGTGTCGTGCAGAAGCGCCGCCGCAATAGTCGCATCGTCGAGCTTGAGGTCGGTGAGAATGGCCGCGACTTCGAGCGGATGGGAAAAATAGGGATCGCCGGAAGCGCGGACCTGCTCGCCATGGGCCTTCATGGCGTACACATAGGCGCGGTTGAGCAGCGGCTCGTCGCTATCGGGATTGTACCGTCGAACTCGTTCGATCAGGTCGTATTGCCGCATCATGCGCGGCTTCGCTGGACTGGGCTGCTTTACCGGTCGTTCAAGAGTCTGGGATGTGGAGTCGATGGCGCGCTCGCGCCCGGCGCGGGTGCGGGGCTGGCTCTGCATGCGCGGTAGTTCAGACATGAAAGGCGCCATGATCTTGCGCCGCCGGGCAGCGAGCCTGGCGCGGTATACAAGATATCACGGCGGCTTCGCCCCGCCACACCGCGGTCGCGACAATGTGTGCTGGTCGGGAGGGCCAGCCATGCCAGGAGCGGTATTTCAAACCCGCACCCTACCAGCGCGGGTTCGTCAGCACAGGAGTGGATTTGCAAGCCTGCAGGCTCAGGCGGCCAACCCCTTACTCCTCATCCTCGGGGTGCTCCTCCGGCGGAGCAAGGCCTTCGAGCCCTTTGAGCAACTCTTCTTCTGTCATCCGCTCAGTCGCGACCTCGGTGTCGTCGGCGTCCACGGTGCCGCCCGGAGCCCCGATCAGCGGAACCGCAGACGGTTCCGGCTCGTCGACTTCCACATATTTCTGCAAGGAATGGACCAGCTCTTCCTTGAGGTCGTCCGGGGAAATCGTAGTTTCGGCGATTTCGCGCAGCGCCACGACCGGGTTCTTGTCATTGTCGCGATCGACCGTAATCGGAGCGCCGGATGAGATCATGCGCGCTCGGTGGCTCGCCAAAAGGACCAGATCAAACCGGTTCTCGACCTTATCAATGCAGTCTTCCACTGTAACACGGGCCATGGCTGCTCCTGGAATGGAACCGTCCCTAAACTGGGCGCTAGGTATCCTTCCTGCAAGGTGCGCGCAAGGGTGCATTGCCTGCGCTTCGCCGTTGTCCCGTCAAATTGCTCTTGGCGAGCGCGCGGTCCTCTGTTAGGCAACGCACGGGAACTCACCGTCGGCAACATTGTGCGACGGACGGTGGTGCGCGGCGAGCCGTATTAGGGCTGCGGCGCTTCGTTCCCGACAGCGACGGGTCACAAAGGCTTTCGGCCCCTGCGCATCCGGGCCATTGGAAGTTTCGATCACGAGAGACAAGGCATGACGGCACAAATGGAAAAAATCGCACTGTTCATTGACGGCGCCAACCTCTACGCGACCGCGAAGGCGCTCGGATTCGATATCGATTACAAGCGACTTTTGCGCGAATTTCAGTCGCGCGGCTATCTGATGCGGGCGTTCTATTACACAGCAGTGATCGAGGATCAGGAATATTCCTCGATCAGACCCTTGATCGACTGGCTGGATTACAACGGTTATAGCGTCGTGACCAAAGCCACCAAGGAATTCGTCGACCAGACCGGACGACGCAAGGTCAAGGGCAATATGGATATCGAACTGGCCGTCGATGCCATGGAACTTGCCGAACACATCGATCACATGGTCTTGTTCTCAGGCGACGGCGACTTTCGATCCCTGGCCGAAGCCATGCAGCGGCGCGGGGTGCGGGTCACCGTAGTATCCACAATCTCGACGCAGCCGCCGATGGTCGCCGATGAACTGCGCCGGCAGGCCGACGTGTTCCTCGACATCATGGAACTGCAGCAGAAGATCGGGCGCGATCCGGCCGAGCGCGCCGCGCGCGAACCGCGCGAACGGCACACGCCGCAGTTCCTCCAGCGCAGCACCGCGCCGCAGCGCGCCGGGGCCGGTGCCGAAGCCGACGACGAATTCGACGAATAGTCGCAGAGGCGCCGATGTCCGGCGCAGCTGACAACGCCGGTCCGGCCGCAACCGCAAAAGACGGGAAACCGAGCCGCAACTGTCCACTTTGTCCAAGGCTCAAGGAATTCCGAGAGGGCTTACGAAGGAGGCAGCCGACCTGGTTCAACGCACCCGTCCCCTGCTTCGGCACGCCAAGCGCACGGCTGCTGATCGTCGGCCTCGCCCCCGGCCTGCAAGGGGCTAATCGCACCGGGCGGCCCTTTACCGGCGATTATGCAGGGGTGCTCCTTTATGCCACGCTCGCGCGTTTCGGTTTTGCACGCGGCAATTATGCGGCGCACTCCGCTGACGGCCTGGAACTCGTCGATGCCCGAATTACCAATGCGGTACGTTGTGTCCCCCCGCAGAACAAGCCGACATCCGCCGAGATCGCCACCTGCCGGAGATTCCTGAACCAAACGATCGCTGAAATGCCGCAGCTCGCGGCCATCCTTGCCCTCGGGCGTATCGCCCACGAGAGCGTGCTCGCGGTTCTCGAACAGCCGCCGAAGCCCGCCGCGTTCGGACACGGCGCCTCCTACTCGATCGGAAACGTAAGACTGTTCTCCAGTTATCACTGCTCGCGCCTGAATACCAACACCGGCGTGCTCACGCCTGACATGTTTCATTCGGTGTTTTCCAACATCCGTTCGTATCTCGACAATCAATGGGATGTGCGCACGCAGGATGCGACGAAATGAGCATGAATCCCGTCTACTCCCCGCCAATGCCCTCTTTGGCAAACACGTATCCCGTCAAGACTACAAGCTCGGGAAAAGACATCGCAATCTTCTGCGGCTATACCCCTCAGGAGTGGTCGCCAGGCATCGCTGAGACGAAAGGCGTCGGAGGATCGGAAGAATCCGTCATTCACCTTGCATTCCGCTGGGCTGCCGCCGGGTGGAGCGTCACGGTCTATAACGCATCCGATCGCGAGCAGCGGTATTTTGCCGATCTTGGAAGTGCCGGCCCTGCGGTCGCCGTAACCTACCGGCCGTACTGGCTCTGGAACTACCGCGACAGAGAGGACATCGTAATTCTCTGGAGAAACCCGGGGATTGCCAAATATCCGATTAATGCGCGCAAGGTGATCCTCGATCTGCACGATGTCGGTCCTTACACTTTTACTCCGGAAGACCTGACGAAGATCAGTTATGTATGCGTCAAAACTCAGGCACACGCCGACGCCTTTCCGAATATCCCACGTGAAAAGCTGAAAATCATTCCCAATGGACTCGATGTCAAACAATTTAAGAATTCTGTGTCGAAAGAGAAGAACCTGATCATCAACACCAGTTTGGCCAATCGCTCGCTATCCGCGTTGCTCGATATCTATGAACAGGTGAAAAAGCGCGCGCCCAAGGCTCGGCTCGAATGGGCGTACGGCTGGGATGTTGATGATGCACTCCACGGCAGGAATAATGAATTTGCAGCGTGGAAAGCGAAAATGCAGGCGCGCATGAAAGCGCTTGGCGTCGTCGAACGCGGCAGGCTCAATTCAGAGGAGATAACGCGGCTCTACGAGCGCGGCAGTGTGTTTCTCTATCCGACCGGATTCTATGAGATATTCTGCATCTCGGCCGTGAAGGCGCAGTATGCCGGCGCGTACCCAATTACCAGCGACTTTGCGGCGCTCAACGAGGTTGTGAGGTGGGGCGAGAAAGTCGCGTCGGACCTCGCGAAGGAGTCGTGGGCCAAACCACATCAATTCGATTTTTCGATTGCAAAGAGGAAGCGTGAATATGTCGACAAAGTCGTGGCTGCTTTGGAACGGCCGCCGCAGATGCCGGACTCGATAAAAGAAGAACTGGCGATGCGCTATTCCTGGGATAAGGTTGCAGAGGCTTGGTATCCTCTGTTCACGAGCTGAGGAGATTGCGCTGCGTGCCGCGAGCGAAATACCGCAACCGGTTCAGCCCTTGGCGCGCAGCAGGCGTCCCCGCTCGCGCTCCCAGCTGCGCTTCTTTTCGGTCTCGCGCTTGTCATAGAGCTTTTTGCCGCGGGCGAGCGCCAGCTCGACCTTGGCGCGCCCTTTCTCGTTGAAATAGAGCTTGAGCGGAACCAGCGTCATGCCCTCGCGTTCAACGGCACCGGACAGCTTGTTAATCTGCCGCCTGTGAAGGAGCAGCTTGCGCGGCCGTTTTGGCAGATGATTGAAACGACCCGCCTGCAGGTATTCCGGGATGTTACAATTGACAAGCCAGATTTCGCCACCGCGCGAGTCGGCATAAGCCTCGGTAATCGCGGCCTTGCCCTGGCGCAGCGACTTCACTTCGCTCCCGGTAAGCGCAATCCCGGCTTCGAACACCTCGCCGATTTCATAGTTGAAGCGCGCCTTGCGGTTATCGGCGATGATCCGCAGCTTGCGGTCCGGCTTTTTCGCGGCCATCTGATTTGTTCCGTCTCCGGATCAAAATAGTTCGTCGAGCAGAAGAAAAAAGCGAGCGCGTTCCTTGTTCATAGATGAAGCGCCGTAGACTCGGAGAAACGGCTCAACCCACTCGGTGCCAATCTGTTCTGAAATGCTGCGGCAGGCCAAGGCGAGGTCTTGATATCGGTCCGACCTTCCAACTCGGCCACAATCGACAAAGCCGGAGAATCGCCCACCATTGAGCATGATGTTTTCCAGGCATGCGTCCCCGTGAGTGACAACGACGTCCTCTGTGGCTGGCCGCAATTGCTCCAGTTCGCGCAAAAGTCTCGCTGCCGTCATTCCTGTCTGGTTCTCTAAATCCTCTTCGTCCACCTGGTTCAACTTCATCCTCAGCTTCGCCCGCGCCAGTTTCGCCCCCACGGTTTCGTCGAATGGACAGGATTGTGCATCGAGTGCGTGGATCTTGTGAAGCGCGATCGCAAGCTGTCGCACTCTGGCGGCCGGCGGCGCAATCGAATCGACCGCATTCTCCCCCGGCAGGCACTCCATGATCAGCCAAACGTAACCCTGGGCTTCTGCGACAGCGAGAACCTCGGGCGCCAATACACCGGAGGAGCACAGCCATCGCAGACGAGCCGCTTCGCTGAATAGAGCTGCCGCTTCCGGTCCAGCCGCGAGCTTTGCAATGAGGGAGGGCCGATTCGCAGCCAAAAGCCGAAATACGCCCGCACCTGAGAGGCCGGCCGTCTCTTCGCGAACTTCATACCCGTCCAGTCGGCGCAGCAATTCCGGGGGAAACGGCGGCAGTTCCACGCCGGTCCTTCAGTTCATTAACCCGGCATGAACCATGGCTTGGCGTACCGCGGTCCTGGTCTTGTCCGCGATCGCCACTAGCGGCGGGCGGACCGTTTCGGCACAGCGGCCGAGCAGAGACAGAGCATATTTCGCCGGCGCCGGATTCGTCTCCAGGAACAAGGCGGTATGCAGCGGCATCAACTTGTCCTGCAACCTCAGCGCTGCTCCATAATCGCCTTGAAGGCATGCGGTCTGGAATTCCGCGCAGAGCCGCGGGGCGATATTCGATGTCACCGAAATGCAACCGTGCCCGCCATGTGCCATGAAGCCGAGCGCAGTCGCATCCTCCCCGGATAGTTGATTGAAGTTCTCCCCCAGCTCCGCGCGCTGCTGCGATACCCGCACCATGCTGGCGGTCGCATCCTTGACTCCGGCGATGTTCTCAAGCTCGAACAGCCGCTTCATCGTCTCGACCGACATGTCGATGACGCAGCGCGACGGGATGTTGTAGATGACGATGGGAATAGCGATCGCATCGTTGATCGCCTTGAAGTGCTGGTACAGCCCTTCCTGGGTTGGCTTGTTGTAGTACGGCGTTACGACCAAAACCGCATTCGCGCCCGCCTCTTCGGCGTGTCGGGACAGTTCGACTGCCTCGCGCGTCGAGTTCGAACCGGCGCCGGCTACGACGGGAACTTTTCCTTTGGCCTGATCCACGCACCACTCGACCACGGCCTTGTGCTCGTCGTGGGAGAGCGTCGGGCTCTCGCCGGTAGTGCCGACCGGCACGAGGCCGCTGGTGCCTTCCGCTATCTGCCAGTCGACCAGATTTCGAAATGCCTTCTCGTCCACCGCACCGTTCTTGAACGGCGTCACGAGAGCCGTGAAGGAACCCCGAAAGCTCGTTTTCGCAGTCATAATCTCGATCCCTCGGCAATTCCGGCTCGCGCACCACCGAAGCGGAAGCGCCAAGTCCGAATGCTCACGCGCTTACCGCCGCCATTTTGCCGCGTTGACGGCCAACCGTCGCGGTTATCTCTTCCTCAATCTTATCCCTGGAAAAGGGGTGGGAAAAGCGATCCAGGACAGGGAAGCCTCTTTTGCCCTTGCAAATCCGCATTCGTCTCATGACCGGCTTGGCTGTGGGCCTGCTGGCGCTCGGCGCCGCAGCCAAGGCAGCAAGCCCCTCGGCCGATATCGCCGCTGCCGCCGAAAGCGGTGACAAGGCGAAGCCGCCGGCAAAGCCAAAGCAGTCGGTCCCGAGTTCCAAATCGGCTAATGTCGATGCCAAGAAGCCGATCACAAAAAGTGGTGCAAATTCGAAATCGGCCAAGGGCCAATCGGGAAGGGCGACACCTGCACTCGCCCCCAAAGCGGTACCGCCCGCCCCCGTTCCTTCCCCGCCAAGCACTTTGAGCATTGCGCCCGCCGATCTTGCAGCGCTCAAACTGGCGATTGCGCTCGCGCACCAAGGCAAGGCTTCGCAGGCGAGCGACGAAGAGCGCTCAATTGGCGACCCGCTCGCACGCAAGCTGGCCGAGTGGGCGCTTCTGCGCAGCGACGACAATAACGTCGATTTCGCTCGCTATGCTGCGTTTATCGCGGCCAATCCCGACTGGCCGGGCATTGCATTTCTCCGGCGGCGAGCCGAAGCGGCGCTCTGGCATGAGCATCTCGATCCCGCCGCCGTGCGTGCCTTCTTCGTCCGCGACCGTCCTTTGACAGCAAAGGGGCGCTTTGCGCTTGCGCGATCCCTCCTGGCCCAGGGTGACCGCACAGGCGCCCAATCGCAGGTCCGCCAAGCTTGGCGCAATGACGCATTTTCGGCCGACCTGGAATCGCAGGCGCTCGATGCCTTCGGAGACCTGCTTACGACGGCCGACGACAAGACGCGCATGGATATGCGCTTCTACGCCCAGGACGTCGAGGCGGGGCTGCGCGCGGCGAACCGCGCCGGCGGCAGTACGCTCGCGATCGCCAAGGCACGCGCGGCCGTGATCAGGAATGCAGCCGATGCAGAAGCACTGCTTAATGCGGTGCCGGCCGACGCGCGGCGCGACCCCGGCTATACCTTCACTGTCGCGCAATGGCTGCGGCGAGCCGACCGGCCAGCCGACGCCGCTGAGTGGATTCTTTCCCTACCCCAGGAAAGCGCGGTGGGGGGCGATGCGGATCAATGGTGGATCGAGCGGCGCACGCTCGCCCGCAAGCTGCTCGACCTCGGCGATGCAAAGACCGCCTATCGGATCGTACGCGATGCACAGCCGCCAGCACGGGAAAACTATCGGATCGAGCAGCAATTTACGGCTGGCTGGATTGCGCTGCGCTTCCTCAGCGACGCCGCGACCGCGCAGCAACATTTCGCCCGGATGGCGCAGGGAGTCGCAAACCCCATCTCGCTGGCGCGGGCGGGCTACTGGCAGGGTCGGGCCGCGGAGGCGATGGGGCGAAACGAAGAGGCGCGCGCCCATTATCAATCGGCAGCCCAGTATCCCACAGCTTATTACGGGCAGATCGCGCGTGCGCGTCTCGGCCTCACCACTCTGGTGCTTCGGCGTCCGCCGGAGCACTTGGCCGCCGCGCAACGCGAAGTGGTGCGCGCGGTGGAGATTCTCTACGCCGCCGGCGAACGCGATCTAATAACCCCCATTGCCGCCGATCTCGCCGAGCGCTCGCACGATGCCGCCACGCTTGCTGCGGTCGGCGAGATTGCCGCCCGCCACCGAGACGGCCGCGCCATGCTCAACGTCGGCAAGGAGGCGCTGGGCCGCGGAATGCCGCTCGAATACTACGCCTTTCCGACCGTGGGCATCCCGGATTACAAACCGGTCGGGCCGGCAGTCGATACCAGCGTCGTCTATGCAATCGCCCGGCAGGAAAGCACGTTTCACCAGGGCACCGTCTCGAGCGCCAAGGCGATGGGGCTGATGCAGGTCACGCCGGAAGCGGGTCGTGACACATCAAGGCGATTCGGCGTGCGTTTCGACGCGAAGCGGCTCCTCTCCGATCCGGTATACAACGTCCAGCTCGGAGCAGCCGAGCTTGGCCAGCTGCTCGAAGATTATCGCGGCTCGTATATTCTAGCTTTCGCGGGCTACAATGCCGGCCGCGGCAGAGTGCGCGAATGGATTGCACGCTACGGCGACCCTCGCGATTCGAGCATCGATCCGATCGACTGGGTCGAGCGGATCCCCTTCTCCGAGACCCGCAATTATGTTGAGCGCGTCCTCGAAAACCTGCAGGTTTATCGCGTGCGCTTCGGCGCAAGCTCGCGGCTGCTGATCGGGTCCGACCTGCGGCGCGGCATGGCGCAGAATTGATTGCGTCCTCGAAGCCGTAGGGTGGGCAAAATCGCGTCCACGACCTGACGACGTGAACACTTGGTGCGCGATTTTGCCCGCGCAGTCCGATGTCGAAGGGCAGACCGCGTGGGCAAAATCGCCGAACCGCTCGCGCATATCTGAACGGCTTGCAGCCGATTTTGCCCACCCTACGAACCTGCGTCTTCAGTGACCGCGAAACTGCGCGGTGCCTCGCCACACTGCTGAATTTCCCACATCGTCGTGAAAGCGGCCTCGATATGGCGCGTAAACCGCTGCGTATTGAACAGCGCACACGTCGTTCGATTGTTCGCAAGCTTTGCTCGTAACGAAGCCAGAAGCGCCGGTTGCTGCGCGAGTCTCAGCGCCAGCGCTTCGTACTCTTCGAGCGATTCCGTTACCAGTTCGGGAAGTCCGACCGCATGGAGGAGGCTTGCCCCGACACGTCCGGCAAAAGTCGGGCCTAGACAGGTGAGCATAGGCACTCCGGCCCAGAGCGCGTCGCTTGCGGTCGTGTGCGCGTTGTAAGGCAAGGTGTCGAGGAAGAGGTCCGCCAGGCGATGGCGCGCAAGGTGAGCGTCGTTGTTTATTTTAGGAGCAAAGATAAGCCTTTCAGCGGAGACGCCAGCTTCTGTCGCTTCGCGCCGCAGATTGTCGACCGCTGCAGCGTTCTCCTCGATCAGCCAGAGCACGCTGCCATCGATTGCACGCAGCAGGCGCATCCATATACTGAAAATGTCGGGAGCAATCTTGTAGGTGGCGTTGAAGGAACAAAAGACAAACCCCGTCTGCAGCAGGCCGGCTTCGACGCGTGTGGGTGTGCGATCGGCGATCCGCCGCTTCGAATCGTTTGCCTGATAACTGTCGGGCAGATGCACGACCTTTTCGGAATACCATTGTCGATCCTGTTCCGGAATGATCCAGCGGTCCGCGATGATGTAATCGATGTAGTCTGCACCCATCGTGCCCGGATAGCCGAGATAGCTGACCTGGATCGGAGCAGCGCGGCGGGCAAGAATGCCGGTCCGCGCGCGCCCGGTGAGCCCTTTCAAATCGACGGCGATGTCGATTTCCAGCCGGCGGATGAGCACCGCGACATCCCAGTCGGCCTGCGCGCGCACGTCGAAGAAGCGATCGAACGAGCCCTGCAGCCTGCGCCGCATGTCGGATTCGACGTGCGGCCCGTAAGAAAGCGCCGTTGTTTCGAAGCGAGAGCGGTCATGGTGCTCGAACATGCCGGCCATCAGAAAGGCCGTGGCGTGACTGTGAAAATCGGCGGAAAGATAGGCAAGGCGAATTCGATCGTGCGAATATTTTTCGCCTCGCCAGAACGGCTTGGTCGCCGGACATGCATCCTGGATGTAGAGTTTTGCGGCCCGCAGCTGATCGGCGGGGGTCGACGAGATTATGGTGAGAGCGAATGGGAGACAAACCGCGTCACCGCTGCGCACTCCCGATAAAATCTGTCGCGCCTGGGCGTCAAAACCCCGCCAGTCGCATAGCGGAAGTTTTGCGAGTAGACGAACGCTCGCGCCAAATTTGAGGTCGGGCCCGATTGCCAGCGCTCGATCGTAGGCGGCAAGCGCATCATCGAAGCGCCTCAATTCGAAAAACACGTTGCCCAGACCGAACCATGCCTTGGCAATTTCCGGATTGATAGCAAGCGCTTTTTCATAGGCATTGACGGCTTCTAGACGCCCGAGCTCGTGAAGAGCATCCCCGGCGCCCACCCAGGCATCCACGAAGTCCGGCTTGACCGCGAGCGCTTTTTCATAACTGCGCACGGCTTCGCCATACCGCTGCAACGCGAAGAAGGCGCCGCCCATTGTATGGTAGGCATCGGCATAATCGGGCTTCAGCTCGATCGCTTTTCGACAATTCGCGAGCGCTTCTTCGAACCGGCCAAGCTCGATGAGCACCATGCCGCGGCTGTTGTACGCAGCCACGTAGCCGGGTGCCAACGCGAGCGCCTGCTCGATGCTTTCCAGTGCCTCCTCGCCTCGGCCAAGCTCGCGCAGAATGCTTCCGCGATTGTGATGCACGGCGGCATTGCCCGGCGTGAGGCTCAGCGCCCGATCATAGCTTGCCAGTGCTTCCTCGTAGCGCTTGGCGCCGCTTAGCGCATTGCCACGGTTGAGCCATGCTCCGACATTTTGTCGGTCGAGCGCAACGGCCCGATCAAAGGCGGCGATCGCTTCCTCGTGCCGCTTGGCGGCCGACAACACATTTCCCAGACTCGATAATGCTTCCGACGATTGCGGCCGGATGCGCAGGGCCGCCGAAATGCTTCTTTCTGCCTCAGCATGTTTTTGCTGTTGCGCCTTGACAATGCCGAGGTTGTGCAGGGCGTCGAAATGGTCCGGTTGCCTATCGAGAAATCGGACGTAAAACGCTTCGGCCTCCGCCAGCCGCCCCTGCCGATGCAGCGCAACGGCTTGTCCGAGGAGTTGATTCAGGGAATGGTGGTCCAAATTATAGCGCTCCGCAGGGTGGGCAAAATCGCCTGCAATGATGTTACTTGTCAGGGAAATGACAGGGCGATTTTGCCCACGCGGTCCAATCCCTCGGATTCATGAAGGCGTGGGCAAACGCGCCCAAACGCGCAGGCAGTCTGCAAAATTCGGTAAGCGCGTTTGTCCACCCTACCCATCGCAGGGCTCGACCGAAAAACTTCGCGGCCCCTCGCCGGAAAGCCAGATCTCCCACATCGTTGCATAGGCCGCCTCGATATGCCGGCAGAAGCGGCGGCAATCGAACAGCGGCAAAGTGTGGCGGTTGGTCTCGAGATCTCGCCGCACCGCCTCCAGCAAAGCCGGCTCCGTTGCGAGCTTGAGTGCAAGCGCTTCGTAATCCGCAAGGCTCGCCGTTGCCAGTTGAGGCAGGCCGATGGAATTGAGCAAACTCGCGGCAACGCGCCCGGCGAATCGGTCACCCGTCGCGGTTACGACCGGCACCCCGGCCCACAAGCTGTCGCTCGACGTGGTGTGGGCGTTGTAGGGAAGCGTATCGAGAAACAGGTTCGCCAGGCGATGCCGCGCCAGATGTTCGGGCAGGTCCACTCGCGGCGCGAACACCAGGCGCGCCGGATCGATCCGGCGGGCAGACGCCTCCTTGCGCAGATTGGCGACCGCGAGTTCGTTCGTTTCCAACAGCCACAGCACGCTGCCGTGCACTCGGCGCAGGAGACGCATCCAGATATCGAACAGTTGCGGATTGATTTTCCAGGTATTGTTGAAGCAGCAGAACACGAACCCGGTTTCGGGGAGCCCAACCTCGGAACGCAGCGGCGTTGCGGTCGCTGCCGATCTTTTCGAATCGTTCACCTGATAACAATCCGGCAAATGAACGATCTTCTCCGTATACCACGGCTGCTGATCGAACGGCAGAACGACGGTGTCGGCGATGATATAGTCGAGGAAATCGGCGCCGGTCGACCCGGGATAGCCCAGGTAGCCGGCCTGAATGGGCGCCGCGCGATCGGCGAAAATCCCGATCCGGGCGTCGGTGGTATGGCCCTTGAGATCGATCGCTATGTTGACCTTTAGATCGCGGATGAGCTTGGCGATCTCCTGATCCGTCCGGGTGGTCACGTCGAAAAATCGATCGAAGCCCGCGATCACGCGCGAGCGCAGCGGGCTGCGGTCATCGGGTCCAAACGAAATGCCGACGATCTCGAACCGCTTCCGATCGTGAATTTCGAAAAGCTCAGCCATCAGATAGGCAGTCGCGTGACGATGAAAATCGGCCGAGAGATAGGCGACGCGCAGCCTGTCGCCGGCAAAATCGGCCCGGTTCCAGGCCCGATGAACGCCGACTATTTTCTTGCGCCGCAGCCAATTGCGCGCGCAGGCAAGCTGCTGCTCGGAGTTGGCCCAGAAGCTCAGAAACATGAAGGGATCGACCGGCGCAGTCCCGGCAGTCGCGTGTCCGCCAAGTTCCTCGATCAAGCCCGCCGCATCCGACCAGTCGCAGGTGACCGCCTTGCAATGGGCAAGATCGCCCAGGAGATTGGGTACGTCGGCTCGGCGCTTGCGGAGCAAGCTCAGCTCGACAATGGCCTGGGCATGCTGGTTGAGCTTTCCGAGCGCGCGCGTGCGATGGAAGGCGGCATCGGCATCGGCCGGCTCTGCCGCCAGCGCCTCGTCGTAGCTCGCCAGCGCCTCCACGAATCGGCCGAGGTCATAGAGGGCATGACCCCTGTTCTTGTGCGCAGCGGCAAAATCCGGTTTGAGCGCGAGCGCCCGCCCATAGCTTGCCAGCGCTTCGGCCGGTCGCCTCAGCTCCAGCACAACGTTCCCGCGATTCACAAGGGCTTCGAGAAAATCCGGTTGAAGCGCAAGCGCGCGTTCGTAGCTTGCCAGCGCCTGCGTTTCTCGGCCGAGATCGCAAAGCGCGATGCCGTGGTTGTTCCAGGCTTGAGCATGGCGCGGATCGAGTACCAGAGCCTTCTCATAATCCGAGATTGCCTCAGCAAGCCGGCCAAGGTTGCGCAGCAACACTCCGCGATTGACAAGGGCTGGGATCAGCCGAGGATTGATCGCGAGCGCTTGTTCGTAGCTCGCCAGCGCCTCCTCGAAACGGCCGAGATCGCAAAGCGCGTCGCCGCGGTTCGACAGCGCCTCAGCATTGGCGGGGTTGAGCGCCAATGCCCGTTCGTAGCTCAGGAGGGCCTGCTCATGGCGGCCGAGCGCCGAAAGCGCCGCACCATAATTCGAGTGAGCCGCAGCGGAGGCTGGATCGGCCGCCAGCGCCGCCTCGAACAGGCATGCCGCCTGTTCGGCGTCGTTCTGTTGCAGCTTGAGAATACCGAGCATATGCAGGGCGTCGAAGTCCCGCGTTTTCGCCCGCAATGCCTGACAATAGAGCCGTTCGGCGTCGACCAGCCTGCCCTGCCGATGGAACGCAATCGCCTGCTGCAACGCGTGGGTCATCGTTTAGCCCCGAGTCGCACGCTTGATCGCACCGCCACAGTGGCACAATCATGACTGCCATGACCGAACCTGCGAGCCACTTTGTCACCGCGCCGGACGGCCTGCGGCTTCATGTCCGCATTTACGGTTCGCGCCTCGCTCCGGCGCTGCCGGTCGTCTGCCTCGCCGGGCTGACCCGCAGCAGCGCCGATTTCGACGCCCTTGCTCGGGTGCTTGCTGGCGATCCCAAACGGTCGCGTCCGGTCATCGCGATCGATGGCCGCGGCCGCGGGCGCTCGGATTACGACAGCGATCCGCGAAATTACAATCTGGCCGTGGAGCTTGCCGATGTGCTCGCCGTGCTCACGGCGTTTGAACTCGTGCCCGCAGTGTTCGTTGGCACTTCCCGCGGAGGCCTGTTGACGATGCGGCTCGCGACGGAGCGGCCAAGCGCGATTGCCGGGGTTATCCTCAACGACATCGGCCCGGTAAT
>DATBHB010000073.1:0-32979 GCA_036557705.1 Xanthobacteraceae bacterium | reverse complement strand
GACCCGGTGCTGACATGCGCGCGACGACGGATTCTGTAGGGTGGGCAAAGGCGCGCTTGCGCGCCGTGCCCACGCGTCCGAGGCGCTGATGTCCCACTATCGACGTGCCAGCATCGAAGGCGGACTGTTCTTTTTCACGATCACGCTCGCCCTGTGGCAGCTCCGATTCGCAACCAAGCCGATCTTGTGCGGCACATCGATTACATTCACTACAATCCCGTGAAGCACGGGCTGGTGCGGCGTGTGTCCGATTGGCGGTACAGCAGCTTCAAACATTATGTGGCGCGTGGGGATTTGCCGCCCGACTGGGGGGCGATGTCGGTGAGCTGGCCGGCAGCTTCGGAGAGTGATCGAACGCGTGGGCACGGCGCGCAAGGGCGCGCCTTTGCCCACCCTACAGATGTCCGGAATTGGCACATGACGATTTCGCTGCGGTGCACAAAACCTCGTCGCGATCGGGAGACAGCGGACAATGACCACCGCCCGTCAGGCCTCAATTCGCCCGTCAGGGCTCAATTCAAAAGCATTGCCGCCCCAGTGTGCCTATATCCGGGCGCTGGCTGAATGGACGGCTGAGCTCGCGCTCGCAGTCAACTTATCCTTGCAAATCTTCCATTCTGTGGCAGATTTGCAAGGATGATCCCGCGCCAAGCTGCCGGCATTATTCAGGAACGCTTGGCCCGGTTGCCTGCCGTAGCCGTGTTGGGCCCGCGGCAAGTGGGGAAAACGACGCTTGCGCGCCTGCTTATGGAAGGGGCAAAGCCGCCGCCATTGTATCTCGACCTTGAACAGCCTGAAGATCGCGCCAAGCTGGCCGACCCGACGTTGTTTTTGCGGGGCTATACCGATCGACTCGTCATTCTCGATGAAGTCCAGCGAGCACCCGGTCTGTTCCAAATTCTTCGTGGCGTCATCGATGAGCGGCGAGCCCGAGGCGACCGGCATGGCCATTTCCTGCTCCTCGGCTCCGCGTCGTTGGATCTGTTGCGGCAATCGGCGGAAAGCCTGGCCGGGCGTATCGCCTATGTTGAACTTACCGGGGTGTTAGTTACAGAACTCCCCGCTTCCGGTCCCGATGCTGATACGCTTTGGCGCCGTGGCGGGTTCCCCGATAGCCTCCTCGCTGCGACCGATCAGATCAGTCTTGCTTGGCGCAAGGACTTCATTCGTACATACCTCGAGCGGGACATTCCTGCGCTCGGACCGCGTATTCCCGCCGAGACTTTGCGGCGATTTTGGACCATGCTCGCCCACTCGCAGGGAGCACTCCTGAATTCGGCCCGTCTCGCCGCGGGCCTTGCCGTGAGCGGGCAAACCATCGCGCGCTATCTCGACCTCATGAGCGATCTCTTGTTGGTTCGAACCCTGCGGCCATGGAGCGGCAATATCGGCAAGCGTCTCGTCAAAGCTCCCAAAGTGTATGTCCGCGACAGCGGCATCGCGCATGCACTGCTCGATATCGGATCGCAGGAGCAACTGTTGAGTCACCCTGTTGTCGGCGCCAGCTGGGAAGGGTTCGTCGTCGAACAGCTCATTACGTCTGCCCCGGCAGACTGGACGCCTTGGTTCTATCGATCCGCCGGCGGGGCTGAAATCGACCTCGTTTTTGAGAGTGCGCGGGGGCAGTACGCGATCGAGGTCAAGCGCAGCCTTGCGCCGACACCCAGCAAAGGATTTATCCAGGCCTGCGGCGATATCTCTGCCGAAAAAAGGTATCTCGTGTATCCCGGCGCGGCACGGTATCCGCACGATGCGCAAACCGAGGTCGTCGCGCTTAGGGGACTGATGCAGGAATTGGAGGAGTATCACAAACCGCCACATTGAACGCGAAGCGGGCATCTTGATGAAATGCAGAAGTTGTCATGGTATGGAATCTTGCGATGGATGATCGAGCCCATACGGCGAAGCGGCCTCGCCGGTCGGGGAGGGAGCCGGCCCGCTATGACCAGGATCTCTACAGCTGGGCGATGGAACAGGCCGCCCTGTTGCGCGCCGGGCGCACCGCTGAAATCGATGCGGCAAACATCGCCGAGGAACTCGATGACGTGGGCAACGAGCAGTACGACAAGCTCGAGAGCGCGCTGCGAATTATCCTTCTACACCTCCTGAAATGGGATCATCAGCCTAAGCGGCGGTCGCGCAGCTGGCGAGCGAGCATAGTGGTTCAGCGCAATCACGTACAAAGAGTGCTGAGAAAGAATCCACACATCGATGAAGCTCTAGGGCATGCGTACACGGACGCCCTAGTAATGGCCGGGGCCCAGACCCGGCTAGATGAATCGCTTTTTCCCGCGCGCTGCCCCTATTCCTGGCAGCAGATCATGCAGCGACCGATTGACTGGCCGCCCGATGACAATCGGCGTGCCGGCAAACGCTGAAATCCTGTTCGATCGTCGCGGCGCCGCCGGGCTCGTCACGCTCAATCGGCCCCAGGCGCTCAATGCGGTCACCCACGACATGGTGCGCAAGCTTGCGCACATGCTCGCCGTCTGGGCGAAGGACGACGCGGTGACCCGCGTCATCGTGACCGCCGCGGGCGAGCGCGCTTTCTCGGCCGGAGGCGACCTGCGCGCCATCTATGATCTGCACAGGGCCGGTCGTCTGGATGAAGCGCTGGCCTATTGGCGCGACGAATACCGCCTCAATGCTTTTATCAAGCATTACGGCAAGCCTTATGTGGCGCTGATCGATGGCGTGATCATGGGCGGAGGCGTCGGCATCGCAATCCACGGCTCGCATCGCGTTGCCGGCGATCGTTTTCGGTTCGCAATGCCCGAATGCGGCATCGGATTTTTCCCCGACGTCGGCGCGTCGTGGTTCCTGCCGCGGCTGCCCGGCGAGATCGGGACCTATTGCGGGCTCACCGGCGAGCGGCTCGATGCAACCGACGCCGTCAAGACCGGACTGGCAACACATCGCGCAGCCTCCGTCCGCTTTCCCGACCTCCTCGACGCGCTGTGCAGCAACGTCCCTGTCGATGCGGTGATCGGTGCCTTTGCCGAGCCGCCCGCGGCAGCGCCGGAGATCCTGATGCGATCTCGGCCCGCCATTGACCGTCTGTTCAGAGGCGACGACGTCGAGAACCTGCTTGCGGGCCTTGATGCGGCAGCAAGCGAAAGCGAGGCCGATGCGGCGTTTGCCGATACGGCGGCGGCCTTGATCCGCGCCAAATCGCCGACCAGTCTCAAGGTCACGCTGGCGCTGCTGCGGCGCGGGAGAATGCTCGATTTCGACGAGTGCATGCGCACCGAATTCCGAGTAGCCTCCCGAATCGCTGCCGGACATGACTTTTACGAGGGGATACGATCGGTGATCATCGACAAGGATAGGGCGCCCCGCTGGCATCCCTCCGCGCTGAAGGAGGTGAGCGGGGCCGATCTCGAGCGGTATTTTGCGCCGCTTCCTGCCGAGCTCGCCCTGTCATGATCGACCCGATTGGCTCCGAACAGGCGCGAACGCTCGATCCCGTGCATTCGGGCGAAGATGCTGCGCCGGCGGAAAGGTGGACGGCGCGTCTCGTCCTGTTCCTGCGGGTGATGGCGGGCATCTCCCTGGTCAAAGGAATTTATCATTGGGCGGTCGTATGCGGCATCGCAGCTCCGACGCCCGGTGGGCTCGCCGATAATCCGATTCCCTATCAGGTCGCCACGGCGTTCTTCGCCGTGATCGATCTCGTGGCCGCTGTCGGCCTATGGCTGGCTGCGGCCTGGGGTGCCGTCGTCTGGCTCACCTCGATCGTCTCCATGATCGCCGTCGAAGTCTTGTTTCCGCAGATCTATGGCGGAGGCCTTTCGGTTGTCGCGGCCGAATTGGTACTGCTCGCAATGTATCTGTGCCTCGCGCTCCTGTCTGCGCGCGAGCAATCTGCCTGAACTGCCGTGATCATTGACTTCCAGCAGCACTACACGCCGCCGGAGCTTCTCAAGGGCGATCCTGCCGCCGTCTCGGTGCAGCTCGATGAGAACGGCAATCCGAATTACTTGATCAATCCCTTGCTTGCCGACCTTCCGGCGCATCTGCGCATGATGGACGCTGCCGGAATCGATGCCGGTGTCCTCTCCTGCGGCAGCGGGTTCGATCAGCCGGATCCAGCCATTTGCCGCTTGATTAACGATCGCATCCGGCAAGCGGTCCTCGATCATCCCGGGCGGTTCATTGGGCTTGCCCATGTTCCGGCCCTCGATCCGGACGAGGCCGCGGCTGAGTTGAAACGCTGTGCGGTCGAGCTCGGGTTTCCGGGCGTGGTGATTGCTTCGGAACTGCAGGGGCAGGCGCTCGATGTCGAGGCGCTGCGCCCGTTCTGGCGCGCTGCGGCCGATCTCGGTCTCTACATCTTCATTCATCCTTTGGCGCGAGTCATCGCTTGGCCGCAGCTTTACATTGATGACCTTGGCCGCATGCTCGGTTGGGAATTCTCGCTGATGAGCGCAACAGTGCGCCTGATCAATAGCGGGATTCTCGACGAATTGGCTGGTTTGAGAATCCAGTTCGCGCATTTCGCCGGCGGGATCGGCCGCTATCTCGGGCGAATCCGCGGGTTTCAGCAGCGGGATAAATGGGGCACGGCGGCGGTGCGGCGCCATAGTCGGCAGCCGCAGAAGCCGTTCGATCACTACCTCGAGCAGCGCCTGTTCTACGACTGTGCCGGCTGGGCGGGCCCCGACCATGCCGGCGCCTGGGGAGCCGAGTGGGTCCGCTTCGGCCTAGAAGAGGTCGCTTTGTCCCAGACGGTGTTTGCAACCGATTATCCGCAGGCCGTCCGCGAGCCCGCCGAGGTAGCAGATTATGTGGCGTCGGTGCGCGCGCTCGGGCCTGATGCCCGCGCCATGGTTGATGGTGTGGCCGCCCAAAGGCTTATCCTCGATTTGGAACGGCGGATCGGCACGCGCGTGTGAGTGCACCGCTCGCGCGCGGCACTTGGGTTATATACTAATCCCCGGCGCGCGATCGTGCCGCCATAGCGCGTCACCGATGCGCGCGTACACGCGCTTTAGGCATCCGGGACACGCTTCTTGTTTACGCTGACGCGCGGGCCCGGGGCAGGAGGGCGAAGCATGACACAGATCGGTTTCATCGGGCTCGGCAATATGGGCTTTCCCATGACGCAAAACCTGATCAAGGCGGGCCATGCCGTGACCGGATTCGACGTGGAAAAGGCAGCTCTGGAAAGGTTCGGGGCGGCCGGCGGCACCGCCGCAGGGGCAATCGACGCCGCCTGCACCGGCGCCGAAGCGATCATCACCATGCTGCCGACCGGCAAGGAGGTGCGCGAGGTTTATCTCGGGCAGGGCGGGGTACTCGCTTCCGCCCCGGAAGGCGCGCTGCTGATCGACTGCTCCACGATCGATGTTGAATCCGCACGTGCGGTCGCTGCTGCGGCGGGCGTGAATGAGCTGGCTATGGTGGATGCTCCGGTCTCCGGCGGAGTGGCGGGCGCGCAGGCCGGCACCCTCACGTTCATGGTTGGCGGGAGCGAGCGGGCTTTCGAGCGCGCGAAGCCGGTGCTTGATCGGATGGGAAAGACAATCGTGCACGCGGGCGGCTCGGGAAACGGGCAGGCGGCCAAGATCTGCAACAACATGATTCTCGGCGTTTCGATGATCGTCGTCTCCGAGGCATTTCTGCTGGCCGAGAAGCTCGGTCTTGACGCCCAGAACCTGTTCGAGATTGCATCGAAATCATCCGGCCAGTGCTGGTCGCTGACGAATTATTGTCCGGTCCCCGGTCCTGTGCCGGACTCCCCCGCCAATCTCGATTATCAGGCGGGATTCACCGCCGCGATGATGCTCAAGGATCTCAAGCTCGCGCAAACGGCCGCCAAAGGGGCTGGCGTGCGGGCGCCGATGGCGGCCGGTGCCGCGGCTCTTTACGAGTTGTATGTGGATCGTGGAAATGCCGGGGTGGATTTTTCCGGCATCATCAAAATGCTGCGTGGATAGCCCTGCGGCCATAGCTCTTGCGCTTGTGCTTGGCTTCGGCGCGCCTCCCATTGCTGCCTGCTGGGTTCATGGCGATTTTGTCGAGTTCCTCACGTCCGGGATATTTCGCGCGGCCGACGAATAACAGCGGTCGGTCCTGGCGGGCGCTGCGAATTCGTTGTTGCGCCAAGTTCACGTAGCCGGGGTTGATGTCGATTCCGACGTAGCGCCGGCCCATGCGCCTGGCGACCACGCAGGTAGTGCCGATGCCGACAAACGGGTCGAGCACGATCTCGCCGGGAAATTCCGCCGCGGCGCCATAAGTGTAGAGGCGGATCAGGCGGGCAGGCAATTTTTCCGGAAACGGTGCGGGGTGATCGCCGCCTCGTTTCACGTCCTGCGGATACATGAACCATACTTGCTGGGTTAGATCGAGCCATTCGGCGCGGGTGAGCGCGTTCGCTTTTTTCGCCTCCGCATTGAATTTCGGCGGCTTGCCAGGCTTGACGTACACGTTGATGAACTCGATCGTGTTGTTCTCGATGATATTGCCTGGCTGCGGATAGCTGCCGAACATCATCTTCGAGGTTTGCTTCTGCCACACGAACAGACTGTAGCGCTGCAGAGTTGTTCCGCGCAGAATTATTTCCTCGATGTCGAAGGCAATGTTCTTGATATGCCTGGTATGCTGCCGGATCAATTTCTTCGGGATCGGCAGGATTGGTGCGTTGATGCACAATTTGCCGTTCGGCCGGAGCACGCGGGCGCAATGGCTCCAGACCGATTGCATGTCGCTCAGATAAGCGTCGTAGGATTCCCAGGAATTCTTGCCCTGATCGTATTCAACAGCCGTCCAGTAGGGAGGCGATGTCACGATCAAATCGATGCATGCGTCCGGGAAGCGGGCAAGGATGTCCCTGGCGTGGCCGGTGAAGAGCCGGTCCACGAGCTCGCTCAGACTTGGCGCGGAAGGCATTGCGCCAGCGTACAGATGGCCGGCCGCCGGACAAGCCTGACCTTCGGTTCGCCACAGGATAATGTTCTCGCTGCCGGTCAGCGGCTCGCAGACATGCCCTTGTAGAGGAGGCGCGACATACCTGCCCCGGTCGAGGCGACGTAGAGATTACCCTTCGCATCGGTCTGAATGTGATGGCCGCCGCCGAGCACCGCCGGGTCGGTGATCTGCCCGACAATCGTCATCGATTTCCGCTCCACGATCGCGATTTCCTTGTCGCCGCCGACGTAAAGGAAGGTCTGCTCTGGATCCGGCGAGAACGCGAGGTTCTTTGCAAATGGCCGATTACCGCCGTTGAGCTGCTTGATGAACTTGCCGTCAAGGGTGAAGGTCTGGACGCGGTGGAATTCGCGGTCGGTAACATAGACGGTCCCATCATTGGATACGCGGATGGCGTGCACGATGGAAAACTGCGGCGAGCCCGGTTCGGAGAAATCGGTGCGGCGCACGATTTCGCAATGGTCGTCATCGACCGGTTTATTGCCGTAGGCGCCCCACATGCGCTTGAACGCGCCGGTATCCGGGTCGATGACCGCCACACGGTGATTGCCATAGCCGTCGGCGACGAACAGTTCGTTGGTGGCCTGATGCAACCAGGCGTCCGCCGGGCGATGGAAATTGCCGGTGTCCGCATTGCCCTTGCTCTGGTTGCTCTTGCCGATCTGCATGACCAGCCGGCCGTCGCGGGTGAACTTGAGAAGCTGGTCGTCTGCAACCCGTTGGAGTCCAGGAAGGCCATTGGTTGGGCAATTATTGCCTCCAATCCAGACGAAGCCCTTGTAGTCGATATGGATTCCGTGCTCGCGCTGGATCCATTCATATCCGGGCCCGTTTCCGCCCCAGGATTTGAGATAATTCCCGTTGGGATCGAAGACCATGACCGGAGGCGCGGCTTTCGACGCATCTTCGGGTTTAAGCGTGCGCGGGCGATGCAGCACGAACGCATTCCCGTCCGCATCGATTGCAATGCTCGAAATGTCGCCCATCTTCCATTGCGGCGGCACGTGCGGCCAGCCCGGATCAGGCGCAAACGTGGGCACGCTGTGCGTCTGCGCCGCCGTTTGCGTGGCGGCGAGAGCGCTCAAGCCCACCGCCAGGACGATGGCGGATGCGGTGAGTATGGCATGGTCGACGCGCCTCATTGCTTCCTCCCTACTTGGACCCTTTTCGGCATCATCTACGCAAGGCGTGCGCAGCGCAAGGCGTGCGCAGCGCAAGACGCTCGTTCAATCCTAAAGCGCTTCGCCGCGCATCAGCCGCGGCTGCGAGGCTGCCGGCGCGATGCCCTCGCGCATGGCGGCGCGACGGAGCGGCGCGAGGCGTTCCGTCAGGAATAGTCCGAGCCCGCGCGCGGCTTGCCAGGGCAGGAAATCCGACAAGAGGCTGCGATTGAGCAGATCGACCGCCAACGAGCGGCTCATCACGTCGGCGCGGCGCATATGCTCATACCGCGCCGTCAGTTCCGGCGAGCCGGGATCGCGCCCGTCGCGATGCGCCGCAACCGCAAGCTCGGCAATGGTCGCAGCATCGCGAAGGCCGAGATTGAGGCCCTGGGCGCCAATCGGCGGCAGCACGTGGGCAGCCTCCCCAATCAGCACGGCCCGGTGCGCACCAAATGCGCGCGCAACTTCGACGACCAGCGGGAAGACGCCGCGTCCCGGCTCGACTTCGAGTCTTCCGAGGATCGAATGGGAGCGGCGCTCGATCTCGGCAGAGATCTCCACATCCGAGAGCGCCGCGAGCCTCGGAGCCTCGGTGGGATCGACCACGAAGACAAGGCTTGATCGCAGCCCGGGCAGCGGCACGAGCGTGAACGGCCCGGCTTGGGTGTGGAACTCCGTCGCAGCGTCGCCGTGCGGACGGGAATGGCGGATATTGAACGTCAGCGCAGTTTGCGGATAGCGGCGCGAATCTCGCGCTATGGCGGCTGCGGAGCGGCAGAGCGAATTGCGGCCGTCGGCCCCAATGACCAGCCGAGCCTCGATTGAAGCGCCGTTGCATTCGACTGTGATCTTTTCGTGCTCAACCACGACCTCGACGGCCTCGTCTGCGACGAGCGCGAGTGCCGGAAGGCCCCGCGCCCGCGTCTCCATCGCGGCGATGAGGTGTCCGTTTTCGATGTTGAACCCAAACGCATCGAGTCCAATCTCCCGTGCATCAAAGCAAACCTCGGGCGCGCGCAATAGCCGCCTGGTATCGTCAATGATGCGCAGGACCTGGAGCGGCGCCGCTTGCGTGCGGCAGATGTCCCACACACCTAACGTGGTCAGCGCTTGAACTGAGCCGGCAAGCAGTGCCGTCGTTCGGTTATCGGGGCTGCGGGGACGGGCGCTGACGAGAGCGGTCTTTATCCCGGCTTCCGCCAAAGCGATCGCCGAGGTCAACCCTGCTGGGCCGCCGCCGACCACGACCACCTCGGCTGAGACAGTTTCCACAGAGGCTCACCATTTGCTATTTCATGCGGCCCCACAATGGAGCCCGCGATTGGCTTTCCCCGCAGAGCTTCGCGCCTATTCGGTCCACCTGTTCACCGCCGCCGGTGCGGCGCTGGCGCTTACGGCGCTATTTGCTGGCGTGCAGCACCGGTGGGAACTCATGTTTTTCTGCCTCGGCGGCGCACTGCTGATCGATGGCATCGACGGCACCCTGGCGCGCCGATTCAAGGTAACGGAAGTTCTGCCGCGCTGGTCGGGAGATGTCCTCGATCTGGTCGTCGATTTCGTCACTTATGTCTTTGTTCCCGCCTACGCAATCGCGGCGAGCGGACTGCTGCCTGAAGGGTTGGGCCTGACCGCGGGAATCGTCATCGTGGTGACCGGCGCGCTCTATTTTGCCGATCGGCAAATGAAGATGCGGGACAACTACTTTCGCGGGTTTCCTGCTCTGTGGAATGCCGCAGCCTTCTACCTGTTTCTGTTTAGGCTTAACTCCTGGCTCGCCGCTGCAGTCATAGCCATTCTTGCGGTTTTTACATTTGTGCCATTCAAGTTCGTGCATCCGTTCCGAGTCGCTCGCCTGCGCAGCTTAACCGGTCTCATGGTAATCGTCTGGTCCGCTTTGGCGGCACTCGCGCTTATGCGCGACTTCGCTCCCGGACCGTGGATCACGGGTGGACTCGTGCTCGCGGCCGTATATTTCGCGGGGATCGGACTCACGGACCGGTCGCAGTCGTAGGGTGTGCAAAGTCGCGCCGCGAGAGCAGACGGCGTGCGCAACCGCAAGCGAAAGGGCGTCCACGCCCGTCTTCGCGGGCTATGCGCGATTTTGCGCACGCGGTCACACGGCGCGGGCGCGCGGTTGCCCACCCCTACGAAGTGATCCGCTTGATCAGCGGGCAGCCGTGTGGGACACGATGCGCTGCCAGTAAACTGATTGCAGGAGGATTGATCCATGGTCGCGGCAGTGCGGGTACACAAATATGGCGGCCCGGAAGTGCTCAGCCTTGAAGAAGTGGAAGTACCAGCGCCGGGGCCGGGCCAGGTCCGCGTCAAGAACCATGCCAGCGGGATCAATTACATAGATACTTATTTTCGCTCCGGGCTCTATCCCTCGCCCACAGGCCTGCCGTTTGTGGCCGGAAACGAGGCTGCCGGCGAGGTTGTCGCGGTCGGTCCCGGGGTGACCGAAGTCAGGGTCGGCGACCGCGTCGGCTATACGTCCGCGCTCGGAAGCTATGCTGGCGAGCGGATAATGCCGGCGGATCGATTGGTGAAGCTGCCTGAGTCGATCAGCTACGAGCAGGCCGCGGCCATGATGCTCAAGGGCATGACCGTCGAATATCTACTGAACCGAACCTTCAAGGTTCAGAAGGGGATGAACGTTCTCATCCACGCAGCAGCGGGCGGCATCGGTCTCATCGCCTGCCAATGGGCCAATTATCTCGGCGCCAATGTCATCGGCACGGTCGGCTCAAGAGACAAGGCCGCCTTGGCCAAGGCGAACGGCTGCCACCACACGATTCTCTATCGGGAAGAGGATTTTGTCAGCAGAGTAAAGGAGATTACCAGCGGCAAATTGTGCGAAGTCGTATACGACGGGGTCGGCAAGGCAACATTCCCGGCTTCTCTCGACTGCATCAAGCCGCTCGGCATGTTCGTGAGTTTCGGCAACGCGTCCGGTTCGATCGAGGCATTCAACATCAACCTGCTACAGGCGAAGGGATCGCTGTTCGCCACCCGTCCCACGCTCAATACCTACGCTGCCAAGCGCGAGGGCCTGCTTGCGATCGCCAACGATCTTTTCGATATGGTTGGCAGCGGCAGGGTGAAGATCCCCGTGAATCAGAAATACGCGCTCAAGGACGCGCGCAAGGCCCACGAGGATCTGCAAAATCGCAAGACCACCGGGTCGAGCATCCTGCTGCCGTAGCGCGGCTACGTGCGCGGGCAAGTGTAGGGGTGGGCAAAGGCGCAACGCGCCTTAGCGCGTTCGCCGTGCCCACGCGGACGCGTGCGCGTGGGCACGGCGCTCGTTTCTAACGTGTGGCGCGACCTGCGTGTGGACCGCGCCTTTGCCCACCCTACGGAAGGCGCCACAGCAGCTGTGCAATGCGCGCAACGGCCGGATGACTGCTTGGATCACCGCTCAGGCGCGACAGGCCAATCACCTCGATTGAATCGGCGAACCGGGCGATCGTTGCTACGGTCTCCTCAAGGGAAGCGCCGCAGCTCGGGCTTTCGCTGACGACCACGGCCCAAATATCGAGATTGCGTCCGGCAAGGACGTGCAATGCGGTCAAGGTATGGCTAAATGTTCCGAGGTAGCTTCCCGCGACCAGCAGGACCGGAACCCGCAGCGCGGTGATCCAATCCAGCACCGTGCGTTTCGCGTCGAGCGGGACCATGAGTCCGCCAACGCCTTCAATGATGAGGATTCCGGCAGCTTCCGCGGCGCGCTTGCGGCAGAAGGCAAGAAGGGCATTGAAATCGATGCTGCGCCCTTCGCGAATAGCCGCCAGATCCGGTGACATCGGCGCGGCGAAGCGCCAGGGCGAAATACGATCGATTTCCTCGATCGTGGCCGATTTACCCAGTGCGGCGAGGAGGACGCCTGGATCGCTCACCGCTGGCGCTGCGGGATCAAATCCGCTCACCACGGGCTTGATCGCATCGACGGCTTGGCCAGCGTTCCGCAAGTGCCGCACCAGGGCGGCAGCCACAAAAGTCTTGCCGACATCAGTGCCGGTCCCGGTGACGAAAATGGCCATCACGGCGAAACGGTCAGGGCAGGCTCCTGCGCCCGTGAAGCCCAGGACGGCGCCATCGCGCCCACGATTTCTGCCAAGCGGTCGATCTCGCGATCAGGATGACCGGCACTGAAGGTGAAGCGAAGCCGGGCTGTTCCTTTAGGCACCGTCGGCGGCCGGATGCCGATCACGAGGAAGCCCTGGGTTTCCAGGAACTGAGCCGCCGAAACGGCGGCCTCGGCTTCACCGATGATGAGCGGCACAATCGGGCTTCTAGCTATGGGCAGTCCAGCGGCTTGCGTGAACCGCCTGGCCTTGGCAAGCGGCAGCGCCGCATACGCGGGATCTTCCTCAATAATGTCGAGGGCGGCGATCGCGGCCGCCGCGATCACCGGCGGCAACCCCGTGGAATAAACGAACGTGCGCGCCCGGTTGTGGATGAGATCGATGACGGCAGAGGAGGCGCACAGATAACCGCCGTAGGCGCCGATCGCCTTGGAAAGCGTTCCCATCTGGAGCGGGACGTCAACGCTTGCATCATACGCGAAAGTCGAGCCGCGGCCGCCGCCGAGGACTCCGATGCCATGCGCATCGTCCGTCATCAGCCATGCATCGTGGCGCCGGGCCAGGTCTGCCAGGGCAGGAAGGGGAGCAAGATCGCCATCCATCGAGAACACGCCATCGGTCGCTATCAGGGCGTGCTCGTGCCGGCTCCGACGCTCAGCCAGCAGCGCCTCCAAATGCGCAACGTCGCAATGATGGAACGGTACTGCGGTGGAACGCGCGAGCCGCGCGCCTGCCCACAGGCAGGCGTGCGCCAACTCGTCGATCAGCACGAGATCGTCCGGGCCGACGAGCGCCGGAATGATCCCGGCATTGGCAAGATAACCCGACCCGAACACGCAGGCGGCTTGCGTTCCTTTGAGGCCGGCGAGACGCTGCTCCAGCGCGGCGAATAGCGGATGGTTGCCGGTGACGAGACGCGAAGCGCCGGAACCTGCGCCGTAGCGGGCAAGCGCGTTGGTCGCCGCCTGCTTGACCGCGGGATGTTGCGTCAGATTGAGGTAATCGTTGCAACAGAACGAGAGCAACCGGCGCCCGTTACGCTGTACCCAGATTCCGTCGAGCCGATCGGTTTCGATCAGCTCGCGATGGAGCCGCGCACGATCAAGATCCCTCAGCTTTCGTAGGGCGAAGTCCTCAAGTGACTGCATGAACGCATTTCTATATTAGCGCGCTCATGGAATGGAAGCATCGAGAACAGCAGCCGGAATGGTATTTATCGGGACTGCCTCACGTCTGGCTGCCCTATGCCCAGATGAAGACCGCGCGCCCGCCGCTTCCCGTGGTGCGCACCCAAGGCTGCCGGATCACGCTCGCCGATGGACGCGAACTTATCGACGGGATTGCCTCCTGGTGGACCGCCTGCCACGGCTACAATCATCCCTTGATCCGCGCCGCAGTCGAACGCCAGCTTGCCCAAATGCCGCACGTCATGTTTGGCGGGCTTGCGCACGAGCAGGCGCTGCGGCTTGCCCGGCGTCTGGCCCAACTCATGCCCGCCGACCTCAACCGCGTGTTCTTCTCAGACTCTGGCTCTGTGGCGGTCGAGGTGGCGATGAAGATGGCGGTCCAATACTGGCTCAATCGCGGAGAGCGGCACCGTGCCCGGTTTATCGCATTCAGGGGTGGCTATCACGGCGACACCACCGGAGCGATGGCGGTCTGCGATCCCGTAGAGGGGATGCACGCCCTCTTCCATGGACTCTTGGCCAAGCATTTCATCATCGATCTGCCGGCAACCGATGAGAGCACCGGTGCATTGACGCAGCTTCTGGAGGGGGAAGGGGAACGGGTCGCTGGGATCATCGTGGAGCCGCTGGTGCAGGGCGCGGGAGGAATGCGATTTCACCAGCCCGAAGTCCTGCGCCGCTTACGCGCAGCGGCGGACCGCTACGACCTCCTGCTGATATTTGACGAAATTTTCACCGGCTTCGGGCGCACCGGGAGCATGTTCGCCTTTGAGGCTGCCGGCGTTGTTCCCGACATCCTCACACTTTCGAAGGCGATTACGGGGGGCACCCTGCCGCTTGCGGCCACGATTGCACGGGGAAAGGTTTTCGATGCGTTCTGGTCCGACGATCCAATGCACGCCCTTATGCATGGGCCGACCTACATGGCCAATGCGCTTGCTTGCGCGGCCGCCAACGCTTCCCTCGACCTGTTCGAAAGCGAACCGCGGCTCCAACAGGTTGCGGCGGTCGCGTCGGGAATTGAGCGCGGTCTTGCGCCGTGCCGCGATTTGCCCCGGGTCACGGACGTGCGTGTGAAGGGGGCAATTGGCGTCGTCGAGTTGGAACGCATCGAGGACCTGGATGGTCTTCGCGCCCGGTTTATCGGCGAGGGTGTGTTTATCCGCCCCTTCGGCTCGATCGTCTATCTCGCTCCCGCGTTCACCATCGGGAAGGACGATCTTGCGACGCTGACCGGGGCGATTGTGAAGGTGTTGAGCCGGTAGCCCGGATTGGAGGTTGTGCTTTCAGCACAACCTCCAATCCGGGAACCGCCGGCTGCGGCCTCAGAATCCCACCGTTTTCCCATACAAATCGTATTCGTCGGCGCGCTCGATCATGACCGTCGCGATCTCGCCGCTGCGCAATGGGCGGCGGCTTTGCACATTCACGGCGCCGTCGATTTCAGGGGCGTCGCCGCGAGTCCTACCCTTTGCGGTCGCCGGACCCGGACCGGGCCGCACCCCAATCTCGTCGATAATCACCTGCTGGCGCGTGCCGACCTTACGTTTTAATCGCCTTCTGGAAATCGCCTGCTGACGCGCCATGAAGCGGCCCCAGCGTTCCTGCTTAATCGACTCGGGTACCGGAGCGGCGAGGTCATTGGCGAGCGCGCCTTTGACCGGCTCGTAGCGAAAGCAGCCGACGCGGTCGAGCTCCGCCTCGTCGAGCCAATCCAGCAGGCGCGCAAAGTCCTCCTCCGTTTCGCCCGGGAAGCCAACAATGAATGTGGAGCGGATCGTCAGATCGGGACAGATCTCGCGCCACCGCCGAATCCGCTCCAGCGTCTTCTCCTGCGCGGCAGGCCGGTTCATGCGCTTGAGCACGTCGGGACTCGCATGCTGGAACGGCACGTCGAGATAGGGGAGGAGCTTGCCGTCGGCCATCAGCGGAATGACATCATCGACGTGGGGGTAGGGATAAACGTAGTGCAACCGCACCCACACACCGAGTCCGCCAAGTTCCTGGGCGAGATCGACGAACCTCGCGCGTACCTCGCGGCTCTTCCACGCCGACGCAGCGTATTTCAGGTCAATCCCGTAGGCCGAGGTATCCTGCGAAATTACCAGGATCTCCTTGACCCCGGCCGCAACCAGGCGCTCGGCCTCTCGGAGCACATCGGCAGCCGGGCGCGAAACGAGATTTCCACGCAGTCTCGGGATGATGCAGAAGGTGCAGCGATTGTTGCAACCTTCTGAAACCTTTAGGTAAGCGTAGTGTCGCGGGGTGAGCTTGATGCCTTGTGGCGGCACCAGATCGACAAATGGATCGTGTCGCGGCGGCAGTGCTCGGTGAACCGCCTCGACCACGCCTTCGTATTGATGGGGACCGGTGACCGCGAGCACGTCCGGATAGCGGGCCGTGATGGTGTCGGGTTCAGCTCCCATGCAGCCGGTTACGATTACCTTCCCGTTTCGCGCCAGCGCCTCGCCGATGGCGGCGAGCGACTCAGCCTGCGCGCTGTCGAGAAACCCGCAGGTATTGACTATGGCGAGGTCGGCGCCCTCATGAGTGCGGGCAAGCTCATATCCCTCCGCGCGCAACCGCGTGATGATGCGCTCGCTGTCGACCAGTGCTTTGGGGCAGCCGAGGGAGACGAAGCTCACCTTCGGCGTGCGGACATCGTTCATCGTCAGACCGGACTGGATGTGCTGGCGACGTAATGGCCCAGCACGCCGATTGCAAGAAAGACGATTGCAGCTGATCTCGCGAGCGGTGCAACGATTGCCTCGATCCGCCTCATGCTGAGGAGCATCGAACAGCCGGCCCTTGCCGCCTGTTCGATGCGTCTCGAAGCATGAGGCGGCCGAGCGGGGCCCGCCCTCATGGTTCGAGACGGCACGCGCCCCATCATGGGAGCGAATTACGAGGCGCAAGGGCGCGCGCCCCTCACCATGAGGGCGGATGCAGCCTCGTCCATTTCTGCTCCACTTGCACTTCCGCGCTGGTCCGGCATCCTGGCGAGGAGGAGAAAGCTTAGCATGAAGGCGGTCATCTATCCGTTCGGGCCGAAAGAGCCGATCATTCAGTTGGCTCGGGATTTTTCAGAACTAGAATGGACGGTGGTTTCGTCGGTCGATGAGCTCGCGCGCGCAATCCCCGAGGCGGCTATCCTCGTCACCAGCAATCGAGTCTGCACCCCCGCCTATGGCGAGGTGCTGCGCCGCTACGCGCGTTCATTGCGCTGGATTTCTTTCAGTTCCTCGGGCATCGAGCGCGGGGTTGCGATGGGCATACCGCAAGGCGCCGTTGTAACCAACTCGACTGGCGTCAAGGCCACAATGGTTTCAGAGCACGCGATGGCCCTGCTGCTCGCGCTGTTTCGGCAACTGCCTGAGATTGGAGTGCGCCAGCGCGAGCACCGCTACCTGCGTGAGGAGATCAATTCCAGACTCAGAACGCTCGAAGGAGCGACGGTCTGCGTCATCGGTCGCGGGGCCATCGGTCGCGAGGTCGTGCGCAAGCTCAAAGCATTCGATGCGCGGGTGATCGCCGTTTCGAGAACGACCTCGGATGCAGAAGAGCTCGAAACGGTCTTTCCGCGCGAAGCCATCCGCGAAGCGCTCGCCGCTGCTGACGCTGTAGTGATCTGCACTAGCGGTGACCGAACGACCTCTTGGCTGATTGGCGCGGCCGAGATTGCCGCGATGAAGCCTGCCGCCTTCATCGTCAATGTCGCGCGCGGCAACATCATCGACCAGAGCGCTCTGACCGACGCGCTGCGGAGCGGACGCTTGGCCGGCGCCGGCCTCGACGTTGCCGAAGCCGAGCCGATACCCGCCGACGATCCGCTCTGGGACATGCCCAACGTTATCGTTTCGCCCCATATCGCCGGGGGCGGGTCCACCGGCTACCCGATGCACAAAAAGCTTTTCGCCGACAATCTCCAGCGCTTTCGCAGCGGCAAACCGCTGCTAAACCAATGCGCCATCGCAACCGCAACCGGGGCCGAGGCGCAAAGCCGAAGCCGGTAAAGCCAAGGGTAATGGAGGGTCGATAATGCTGATCATTAACAATGCCGAAGTGGCGAAAGTCCTCACGATGGAGGCCACCATCTCGGCATTGGAGGAATCCTATATTCAACTCGCCGCCAAGGAGGCCGTCTGCCGGCCGCGGATCGATATCCGCATTCCGACCAGCGACCCGGCCCGGAACTACCAATGGGGTACGATGGAGGGTGGCTCGACTGCAGGTTATTTCGCCATCCGCATGAAATCCGACGTGATCTACGAAACCGAATACAACGGCGTTATCACCCAGGAGAAATATTGCACCCGGCCGGGACTCTATTGCGGCCTGATACTATTGACCTCGATTGAAAACGGCGAGCCGTTAGCCTTCATCAACGATGGCCATCTGCAGCACATGCGGGTCGGCGCCGACGGCGGGATCGGGGTCAAATATCTGGCGAACGAGGATGCCGAAGTAGTGGGCATGCTCGGCTCCGGCGGCATGGCCCGCACTCACATGCAGGCGTTCACCCGGGTTCGCACGATCAAGAAGCTGCAAGTGTTCAGTCCGACCAGGGAAAACCGCGAGCGCTTCGGCCGCGAGATGCGGGCGAAGTACAACATGGAGGTGCAGGTCTGCGACAAGCCCGAGGACGTCTACAAGGGCGCGCATATCCTCGCCGCCGTGACGGATTCAGCCGTTGAAGTGACCGAGGGCGCGCTGCTCGAGCCGGGCACACACATCGTGGTCGTTGGCGGCAGCGGCAAGCCCGACGAGGTAAGCTTGAACCGCGTCGACGTTTATCTGCGCTTCGGCGACACGCCGGCGCCGGTGAGCTATCCCGAACTTGCGACCGATGCCGAGCACATCGATTACGAGGCCAGACCGGAGCAGGGGAAATTTGGCGACGGCCGAAGAAGCCGACGAAAGCATGGTAATTCGCTTCCCGACAGGCGGGTCACGCTTGCCGACCTGATCCACCGCAAGGCCCAGGGCCGAACCTCGCCGAGCCAGATCACCTACTCCGAACGAGGTAACCTGCAGGGGGCGCAATTCTATGCCGTGGCCGGGAAAGTCTACGAACTCGCCAAGAAGGCAGGGCTGGGCCGCGAGATTCCGACCGAATGGTTTCTTCAGGATGTACGGGATTGAGGCTGGCGCATCTAAGGATGAGAAGGGAACTCTCGCGAACAGAAAACGGGTGCGCGGGCGCCGGCTATCTCCATTGAGTCTGTTGTTTGACATAAGGGCGTGCGACGAATTTGATCGAGCCCTTAGCTGATCCCGGCCCGACTGGTCAGCGTGCCAAATCACGTCAGGGAACCGGGGAACCGGTTTTGAGTTGTCGGGGCATCGTCCGGAATGAGCGGGGGGCTGCCCGCGCGGGCGCCCGAATGGCAATCTTCACGCCCCGAGCCAACCTGTTCATGAACGTAGCGCTCGCCGGGGCGGTTTGCCTTTGCGCGTTCCTGTTGCTGGCGATCTGGGTCGTACCGGTCATCGGGTACAACACTCAGGAACGATATGCTCCGGAGCAGCCGCTCCCATTCAGTCATAAGCATCATGTGAGCGGCCTCGGAATTGACTGCCGCTATTGCCACACGATGGTCGAGAAATCGTCGAGCGCCGGCATGCCGTCCACGGCGATCTGCATGACCTGCCATTCGCAAGTGTGGAAGGATGCCCCGATGCTCGCGCCCGATCGGCAGAGCCTCGCCCAGAACGTGCCGCTGCGGTGGACACGCGTCTATACGCTTCCCGATTACGTCTTTTTCGACCACAGCATTCACATCGCCAAAGGCGTCGGATGCACCGAATGCCATGGTCCGATCGGGGACATGGCGCTGACCTGGAAAGCAACGACGCTCTACATGAGCTGGTGCCTTTCCTGCCATCGCGATCCGGCACCTCACCTCCGCCCCAGGGACGAAGTCTTCAACGTTCATTGGCAGCGCACACCTTCCACTCCGCCCGGCCACGTCCTGATGGCGCAGTATGGGATCAGGCCGGAGACGCTGTCGGACTGCGGGATATGTCATCGATGACAAAAGCAGCTCGCAACTATTGGCGCAGTCTTGAAGAATTGGCCGAAACCCCGCAGTTCGCTGCGCTGATCGAACGCGAACTGCCGCGCTTCCGCGACGTCATCAACACGCTCGACCGCCGTCGATTTCTGCAACTCATGGCGGCTTCCATGGCGCTCGGCGGCCTATCGGGGTGCGGGCCTGAACCTGATCCGCGGCAACTCCTTCCCTATGTGCAAGAGCCGGAAAACATCATTCCCGGGCGGAACCGTTACTACGCCACTGCGGTCACTCAGGGCGGTTATGCCAGCGGCGTGTTGATCGCGCACCAAACAGGGCGGCCGATCAAGGTCGAAGGCAATCCGGATCATCCGGCAAGCCTTGGCGCGGCAAGCGCAATCATGCAGGCCAGCATTCTCGAACTCTACGATCCGCGCCGTGCTCAAACCATTGTCGGCGGCGGGCATATCTCCAGCTGGGAAGGTTTCGTCAGCACCCTGCATAATCGGCGCGCGGCCTTGACGGCTCGGAACGGGGAGAGCCTTCGAATCCTCACCGGCGCCATCACGTCCCCGTCGCTCGCGGCACAGATCGCGGCTTTGCAGCAGCAGTTCCCAGGGATGCATTGGCATCAGTGGGAGCCCCTTAATCGCGACAGCGAGCTCGCCGCCGCGACGATGAGCTTTGGGCAAGCGGTCGATAGAATATTCGATCCGAGCAAAGCCGATCGAATTTTTGGCATCGAAAGCGACCTGATCTCAGCAACGCCAGGCTGGGTCGGTTATGCCAGGAGTTTCGCGGCGGCGCGGCGGCCAAGCGAGACCGGCGGGACGATGAGCCGGGTCTATGCCATCGAGAGCACGCCGACGATGCTCGGCGCCAAGGCCGACCATCGTATTGCGATGCGCCCCGACGAAATCGCCGCGTCTGTCCGTTACCTCGCGGGTTTGGTTGGAGCCGGGCCGCAGGAATGGACGCAACAAACGAATGCGCATTCGGCTTGGCTCAAAGCTGCAGCGGACGACCTGATGCAGCACAAGGGGAGGGCCCTCGTGCATTCCGGACGCGAACAGCCGGTTGAGATTCATCTCTTGGCCGATGCGATCAATGGTGCCCTCGACGCCTTCGGCAACACGGTGCGGCTGATTGCTCCAGTCGATGCAAGTAGCGGTGCCAAACAGCAGTCGATTTCCGAACTCGCCCAAGACATGGGGTTGGGGAAAGTCGATACGCTGCTCATCCTCGGTTCGAACCCGATTTACGACGCTCCCGCGAACCTCGATTTCGCGGCGACCGTGCGGCGTGTCCCGTTTTCCGTCTCCCTCGCGCTCTACGACGATGAAACCGCGCAGGCCTGCACGTGGCGGCTTCCGGCCGTACACGAATACGAAACCTGGAGCGATGCGCGCGCGTTCGACGGCAGCGTGACAATTCAACAACCGCAGACGCGGCCGTTGTATGGCGGCCGTTCGGCGCAACAGGTTCTGGCCATCCTGCTCGGGCAGCTCACGCCCGACGATTACGCGCTCGTGCGCGAATATTGGAAAAACCGAGCCCAGCAAGAGAACCGCGGAGGCTTCGAATCTTTTTGGCACGAGGCGCTGCGGATGGGCATCGTTCCTGATAGCGCCGAATCTGCGAAGTCGCTGACACCACGCACCGGAGCCGTTGCCGAAATAGCCGCGCCGCAGCCCCGCCCGAAGGAGAGCCTGATTGCTCTGTTCCGCCCGGATGAAGGCGCATGGGACGGGCGTTACGCAAACAACCCGTGGCTCCTGGAAATGCCGCGTCCGTTTACCCGATTGACATGGGACAACGCGGCACTCGTTGCCCCGAGCACGGCGAAGCGGCTCGGACTCGAGACGCATGATGTCGTCGAGATCGCCGTCGAAAACGCAAAGCAACATGCGCCGGTGTTCGTATTGCCCGGGCAGGCGCCCGACTGCATCACGTTGCCGTTGGGCTGGGGGCGCGCCGCGGGCGGGCTCGGCGTCGGCGCGGGATTCGATGCCTACCGCTTGCGCCGCGCGGCAAATCCTTGGGCCTCTGAAATTAAATCGATTACCAAAACCGGAAATGTCTATCGGCTGGCGACAACTCAGGGGCAGGACCGCGTCCTTGGGCGCGACCTCATCCGCGAAGGAACTCTCGATCAGTTCAACGACAACCCCCATAAATTGGCGCCGAAAAAGGAAGAGCAGTCTCTTTATCCGCCATACGATTATCCCGATCGCGCCTGGGGCATGGCGATCGATTTGAACTCCTGCATCGGCTGCCAAGCCTGCGTGGTGGCCTGCCAGGCGGAAAACAATGTGCCTATCGTCGGCAAAGATCAGGTCCTTGCGCAGCGCGTGATGCACTGGCTGAGAATTGACCGATACTATTCCGGTCCTGCCGACGCGCCCGATATCGCTTTCGAGCCGATGCCTTGCATGCATTGCGAGAACGCGCCGTGCGAAGTCGTCTGTCCCGTGCATGCCACGGTCCACGATCATGAAGGCCTCAATCTGATGGTCTACAACCGCTGCGTCGGCACCCGGTTTTGTTCGAACAACTGCCCCTACAAGGTCCGCCGCTTCAATTTCTACGGCTACGCGTACGAGAACTGGAACGAACGCGCTCGCGAGTCCTGGAATCCGCAGGTCTCGGTCCGCAGTCGCGGCGTCATGGAGAAATGCACATACTGCATTCAACGGATTCGCACGACCCAGATTGCTGCCGAGAGAGACGGCCGGCAACTCCGTGACGGCGAGGTGGTCACCGCCTGTCAGCAGAGCTGCCCGACGCAGGCCATCGTCTTCGGCGACCGCAACGATCGCGACAGCGCCGTTGCCAAGCGCAAAGCCACGCCGATCGATTACGTGTTGCTTGACGACCTCAACACCCGGCCGCGCACGAGTTACAGCGCACTGATTCGCAATCCGAACCCGGCAATCAAAGGCAATCAAGCGTGAACTCCCCAGGAACGATCTCATGACGATGACGCTGGTCAGAGAACCGCGCGCCGAGCCGCCGGTAGTCGAGCCGGATGTCACGCTGACCTCGTTGAGCGAGGAAGTGGCGAGCCGCGTACTGATGGACCGCGCGCCGCTGTGGTGGTGGGTTGGGTTTGGATTCTCGTTCGCGCTGTTCGTCGTGCTGGTCATCCAAATGGCGTGGCTGTTCATCAACGGCATCGGCGTCTGGGGCGTAAACATCCCGGTCGCCTGGGGTCTGGCGATTGCCGAATATGTCTGGTGGATCGCCCTGGCGAGCGGCGGAACGATCGTCTCGGCGCTGTTTTTTCTGACCGGATCGCCATGGCGCTCGGCGACAAACCGCATCGCCGAAAGCATGCTGCTTTCAGCTGCGCCTTGCGCGGGCCTGATGCCGATCATGCATCTGGGCAGGCCGGGCTTGTTTTACTGGCTATTTCCCTATTCCACGGTGATGGGTGTCTGGCCGCAGGTGCGCAGCCCATTGTGGTGGGATTTCATCTGCCTGCTTTGCTACATTCTGATGTCGATCATGTATTACTACTCCGGCATTCTGCCGGACTTGGCAACCGTGCGCGATCTCGCTCGCAGCCGCGCCAAGCAGATATTCTACGGCATTCTGGCGCTGGGTTGGCGCGGTTCGGTTCGTGAATGGCAGAACCAGCGCATCGTCTATGCAATCATGTCAGCGATCATGGCGCCGATGGTCATCTCGGTGCACAGCGTCGTGGGCCTCGATTATGCCGGCGGCCTCACCCCAGGGTGGCACGACACGCAATTCCCGCCCTATTTTTTCTTCGGCGCGGTCATTTCCGGAACCGCAGTGATCATCATGCTGACGATCCTGGTGCGCTGGGGCTACAGCCTGCAGAACGTGCTGACCGGATATCATTTTAATGCAATGGCTAAGGTGATGCTCGTCGGCAGCCTGCTGCTAGGCTATGCGTACGTGTGGGAAGCCTTCGGGCCGCTCTACGGCAGCGACGTCGCCGAGAAAACCGAATTTTTCAATCGAATTTTCGGCTTCACCGCGCCCCTGTTCTGGTCAGAAAAGATACTCACCGTCGTCATCCCGCAACTGCTGTGGTTTCCACTCGTGCGCCGCAATCAGCTTTTGCTGTTCCTGATATCGGGCGGCATCATTGTGGGCATGTGGCAGGAGCGTTTCATGTTCACCACGGCGAGCCTCGAGCACAATTACATCCCCTCCTACTGGGGCGTTTTCTACCCGACCTCGTGGGACTGGCTGGCGCTCGCCGGCACGATCGGACTGTTTCTGACCACGTTCTTTCTGTTCCTGCGGTTCGCGCCAATCGTCTCGATCGCCGAGGTGCGTGAAGTGGTCGAAGAAGAGCGAAGCCGATGAGCAGCGTCTTCGGAATTGTCGCGGTATTCAAGACGCCGGAGGCTGTGGGGAATGCGGCGGCGCAGTTGCGGCGGCTCGGGTTTAGCGCTTTCGAAGCTTATACGCCCTATCCGGTCGAAGGATTGGAGCAAATCATCCATCCAGGACCGAAGCTGTTTTTGCCGCTTCTGATGTTCGCGGCTGCGATTCTGGGCGCCGCTTACGGATATTGGATCCAGTACTGGGACGAAGCGTTGAACTACCCGCTCAATGTCGGTGGCCGGCCGCACAACAGTTGGCCGGCATTTGTGGTGGGAACCTTCGAATTCATGCTGTTGGTCACGATTGCCGCCGGATTCTTCGGGATGCTGGCGGCCTCGCGATTGCCGAAGCTTTACCACCCGCTGTTCGAGGCCAAGGCGTTCGAGCGCGCGTCCCGCGATCGGTTCGTCATTTGCGTCGAAAAAAGCGATCCCCGCTTCGACGCCTCAGCCATCCGTGGACTGTTCGCGCAGCTCGGCGCCGAACGCGTTGAGGAGGTGAGGGCGTGAATCCGAGGGCTGGCATCGCGGTTGTCGGAGTCGCGGTTGCGTTGGCGGGCTGCGACAACATGGCCAATCAGGCGAAACTCAATCCCTACGAGGTTCCCTACGGGTCGGAGCTGCGGTGGCCCGTAAAGCCTCCGCCCAATACGGTCGCCCGCGACGAACCTGCAAATCCGCCGTCTCCTCCTCCGGTCACCATCGCATTGCTCGAACGGGGGCAGCAGCGCTTCGACATCAATTGTGCGCCGTGTCACGGCCGTGTCGGCGACGGCAATGGAATGATCGTGCAGCGCGGATTTCCGCATCCGCCCTCGTACTACATCGAGCGGCTGCGGGATGCGCCCAATCAGCACTTCTACGACGTGATCACCCACGGCTATGGCATCATGTACTCGTATGCGGACCGGGTCGAGCCCGCGGACCGTTGGGCAATCGCGGCCTATATCCGCGCCTTGCAGGCGAGCGCAAGCGCAGCGCTGTCCGATGTGCCGGCAAACCAGCGGAACGCATTGCAATGAGACGCGACACAATGTGGCTCGTTCCTGCTGCGCTCTGTGCGCTCGGAGCGATTGGCTGCGTCATCGGCGGAATCATCGACCCGTCGGCGTTCTTGCGTGCGTGGCTGGCGAGCTATCTGTTTTGGCTGGGCGTCCCGCTCGCGGGGGTTACGCTCGTTCTCGTGCACGATCTCAGCGGCGGCAACTGGATGGGAACGGCTCGCGCGGCTGTGGACGCGGCGATCGCAACAATGCCGCTGGCGAGTCTTGCCGGAATTCCGGCTTTCGTCGGTCTCAATTCGCTTTACGGTTGGACACACCCGCCGCCAAGCCTCGGAAACTTGTTCTATCTCAACTCGACTGGCTTTTTTATTCGGTACGGCGCCTACGTTATTGTGTGGAATTGCCTGGCGGCATTTGCGCTGTGGGGCCCCCGCGAGGGAAAGCTGCCGATTTCGCCGTCACTCTCCTGGATCAGCGGCCTTGGGCTGATCGCGCTCGCTTTTTCGGCAAGCTTTGGCGCGATTGATTGGATTCTTTCACTGGAACCGACATTCTGGTCATCGGTGTTTCCCTATACGCAGGCCGCAAGCTGGTTCAACACCGGTATGGCGGTCGTTGTGTTGACGGTCACCCTCATCGGCTGGCCGTCCATTGAACGCCGCGAGCACATGATCGACCTTGCACAGATCCTGCTCGCGACAACGATCTTCTGGGCCTATGTCGAGTTCATGCAGTTCCTGATCATTTGGGAGGAAAACCTCAAGACGGAAATTCCGTGGTACCTCAAGCGTCTGGATTCGGCATGGCAGCCGGCGATCTATGTCTCAGCCGGACTCGGATTCATAATTCCGTTCTTTACGCTGCTGTGGGCGCCGAGCAAACGCAAGCGCGCTGTAGTTGGAACCGTCTGCGGGCTCATTCTGATCAGCCGCATCGCCCATACCTGGCTTTTGGTGATGCCCGAATTCAACGAGCCCACGCCGTTCTGGCTCGATGTGGCGGCGGTATTGGCGCTTGGGGGCCTGATCGTGCTGGTGTTTGGCTGGGCTTTGCTTCACCCGCGCCGGTACATGCCGGCGGCTCGACCGGTTTGGACAGCGGATCATGGCTGAGCTGAGCCAATTCGAAAGGGTCCGAACGGAGCGCACGCGCTGGCTTGTGGCTCTGGGCGCCTGTTTGAGCCTGATTGCGTGGCAGTTCCTGGTGCCGCGCAGCCGCAAGGGCGTCACACGTCCGGTGCTGCTGCGCGCCGGGCACGATCAACAGGGACTGGTCGCGACCGAGCCGGATGAGGCGGAGCATCCGAAAACCGCGTCTGAGCCCACGGACTGGGCGCTAAGCCCCATTGCATTCATTTATGTCGGACTGCTCGTGCTGCTGGTCATCGTGCCGTTTGTGCTGATTGCCGCATACCCCACGTCCTTACCTGACGTTGATCGGAACCTGAGCATCGCCCCGCCCGGTCCGCGCCTTGAGACGGACGCGCAGGCCCAGCTGCAACGGTTTCGCGCCGAAGAGGAAAAGCGCCTCAATGGCTATTACTGGGTCGATAAGCAGAAAGGCATCGTGCACATCCCCATCGAGCAGGCGATGAAGAAACTCGCGGCGACAGGGGTGCCCGGGTTTCCGAAAGGGCAGCAATGAGCCGCGCGGCTTACGCTTTGACTGTCGTCGTGGCGCTGGGCGTCGCCGCGTTGGCTGCCGCCATGGTTGCGATGCTCATCCCGGGCTCCTCGTCGTCGGCCACCGGCACGAGCGATCTAAACCTTGCCTTTGAGCCGCATCCAGGGGCGCGTTTGCCCTTGGCGACGACGCTAGCCGACGAAGGCGGTCGCACGGTTGCGCTCGGAGACTATTTTACCAAAGCGCCGGTCATCCTCGTGCTCGATTATCTGCGGTGTACCTCGCTCTGCGGCGTGACGCTTCGCAACCTTGTCCTTGATGGTCTCAACCGCCTCCCGCTCGAAGGGGGGCGTGACTATCAACTTGTGACGATCAGCATTGACCCGCGCGACAAGCCGGCTGATGCGGCTCAAACGCGCGCGAAATATCTGAGTCTCTTTGATGGACGCGGCGGTGAGCGCGGCATGCATTTCCTGACTGCCTCGTCGGCCACGGTGCAGGAGATCGCCGACATCGTTGGCTTCCCGTACCGCTACGACAGCCTGCTCGACGCCTACGTCCATCCGGCGGGTTTCATCGTCGCTTCGCCGGATGGCATGATCAGCCGGTATGTCGAGGGCGTTGCAGTTTCCCCGCAAAAGCTGATCGACGCCATCGCCGCCGCTGAACAAGACAAGTCGCAAGGGCCGCTCACTCGGCTGTTGCTGCTCTGCCATGTCCAGGGCGCGCCGCTCGGGCGGTTCACGGTGCCAGTGCTGACAGCATTCACCATCGCCGATATCGCGGCAGCTTTGACCGTCCTCGCAATATTCGCCGCCATCCGGAAGCGGCGTTACGGCTGACGCCATGTATCACTGGATACCGTTCTGGCCCGATACCGCTGCCGTCAACGCCATTGTGGTGAACAATCTCTACGTGGCCGAGCTCGGCGTCTCGGGCGTGATCATGGCGACCGTCCTTGCCATGATGCTGACCTTCTGCATCCGCTATCGCCGAGGCAGCGCCGCCTCGCGCGGCAATCGTGTTCAGAAGACCTGGCATTGGGAAATCCTCTGGACGACCGGGACTCTCGGGGCCTTTCTCATCCTGTTTGTCTGGGGCGCGCAGATTTACGTCTGGCTCTTCCAGGCACCGGCGGGGGATGAGGAGGTCTACGTCGTCGGTAAGCAATGGATGTGGAAAACCGAGCATCCGGGCGGCCAGCGCGAGATCAATACGGTTCACGTTCCCGTCGACAAGATCATCCGGTTGGTGATGGCGTCAGAGGACGTCATTCACAGTTTCTACGTGCCGGCATTCCGGATCAAACGCGACGTGGTGCCAGGCACTCTTGAAACGATCTGGTTCAAGGCGAACAAGACCGGTGTCTTCAAACTCGAATGCACCCAATATTGCGGGCTCCAGCACGCGAACATGGTCGGCGAGATCGACGTGATGAGCGGGCCCGATTACGCGGGGTGGCTGACGGAGCAGGGCGTGCACGAATCGCTGGTCGAGCAGGGGGCGGAGGTGTTCCGCGCCCATGGCTGCAGCGGCTGCCATGACGAACAAAGCACGGTGCACGCTCCCTCGCTTGTCGGGCTCTACGGCACCCTGGTGCACCTCCAGGACGGGTCGGTGCGGCTTGCGGACGAAGGCTACATCAGAGACTGCATTCTCAACCCGCGCAGCTTCACCGTCGCCGGCTATCCGCCGATCATGCCCAATTTTTCCGGGCAGCTCGGCGAGGACGATTTGCTCAAGGTGATTGCCTACATCAAGTTCCTCGGGAGTAAACAGGAGGCGGGCCGATGAGTGTGACGACTGTCGAGCGCGCCGCAGTAATCGAACCTGCGCCCTCCCCGGAGCCAAGCTACCTTACTTCCGAGACCACGATCGCCTCGTGGCTGCTCACCCGCGACCACAAGCGCATTGCGCTTTTGTTTTTCGCGTCGATTACCTTTTTCTTCTTTACCGGCGGATTTGCCGCGACCTTGATGCGATTGAACCTCGCTACGCCCGGAGGCCTGCTCCAACCCGCCGTGTACAATCGCATGTTTACGATGCACGGCATCATCATGGTGTGGTTCTTTCTTATCCCATCGATTCCGACGACATTTGGCAACTTCTCCATTCCCTTGATGATCGGAGCGCGCGATCTGGCCTTCCCGCGAGTCAATCTCGCTAGCTGGTACGTATTCAACCTTTCCGGCCTGGTGGTCGTTTATTCATTAGTCATGGGAGGCGCCGACACCGGCTGGACCTTCTACGCACCCCTGTCCACAGCTTATGCCGACGGGTATGTCTTTGCCGCGGCGATGGCCGTCTTCATCAACGGCTTCTCGTCGATCATGACCGCGCTCAACTTCGTCGTCACCATACACCGCTTGCGCGCCCCGGGGATGACCTGGGCGCGGCTGCCTCTGTTCGTTTGGGGCATCTATTCCGTGAGCGTGGTGATGCTGACCGCCACACCGGTCCTGGCAATGGACACTTTCCTGCTCGCGGTTGAACGATTTATCGGAGTTGGCCTGTTTGACCCGACTCATGGCGGCGATCCGGTGCTGTGGCAGCACATGTTCTGGTTCTACTCTCACCCGGCTGTTTACATCATGATACTGCCCGCCATGGGTGTGGTGAGCGAAATCATCCCGTGCTACGCGCGCCGGCCGATCTTCGGCTATTCAGGAATGATCATCGCGCTGATGGCGATTGCAATCCTCAGCTTCTTCGTGTGGGCGCATCACATGTTCGTTGCCGGCATATCGATTTATTCCGGCGTGGTATTTTCCCTGATGACGTTTTTCGTCGCGGTTCCCTCGGCGATCAAGGTATTCAACTGGACAGTCAGCCTGCATAAGGGCCGCATCAGTTTTGACGCCCCCATGCTTTATGCGCTCGGCTTTGTTCTGTTGTTCACGCTGGGAGGCGTTACCGGGCTCATGGTTGCGACGCTTGGCCTGGATGTCGCCCTGCACGACACCTATTTCGTCATTGCTCATTTTCACTACATCATGGTCGGCGCCACGGTCAGCGCCTATTTCGGCGCGCTGCATTACTGGTGGCCGAAAATCACCGGGCGTCTTTACCCGGAGATGTGGGCGCGGTTTGCCGCCATCCTCACCTATGTCGGATTCAATCTTACTTTCTTTCCGCAGTTCATCCTCGGCTATCTCGGCATGCCGCGGCGCTGGTACACGTACCCGCCGGAATGGCAGTCATGGAACCTGCTGTCCTCTGCCGGCGCCTCCATCCTCGCGATAGCTTATGTGCTGCCGCTGTTTTATCTCGGCTGGTCGCTGTTTCGGGGCCGCAAGGCAGGACCTAACCCGTGGCGCGCGACCGGCCTCGAATGGAGTACGCCGTCGCCGCCGCCGGAGCACAATTTCGAGCGGACGCCGACGGTCGTGCTCGGCCCTTATTCCTATGATCCGGAGCGCGACACCTTCATGAGCCAGGAAGGAACCGCACATGCCCGCTGATGCGCGCGTCCTCCCTGAAGTTCAGTTCGCAAGCCTTAAGCAACAGGGCGAGACCGCCGAGCTCGGGATGTGGGTTTTCCTGGTCAACGAGACGATCTTTTTCGGCGCCTTGATCTTTGCTTATTTTATTTACCGCCTGAGCTACCCGCAGGAGTTTGCTGCGGCCGCCAAGGACGCGGTGCTGTGGGCCGGCAGCGTCAACTTGGTGATCCTGCTGATCAGCAGCCTCACCATGGTGCTCGGGATCAACGCCGCCGCACAGGACCAACCGCGGCCGATGATCTGGTGGCTCATTGCCACTGCGGCGCTCGGATGCGCATTTCTCGGGATAAAGGGCTACGAGTATTACCTCGACTTTCAGGTCGGGTCCGTGCCGGTTGTCGATTATCTGGCCAAGCCTGGCGAGGGGAGAGCAGGGGAGTTGTTCTGGGTGTTCTATTGGGTCGCAACAGGGCTGCATGCGATCCACCTGACCGTCGGAATCGGGCTCGTTCTCTATATGCTGCTCTGGCGCGTTCGCCGCGGGGAGATCAATTCCGCGTACTACGCCCCGCTTGAGGTCGTCGGAATCTACTGGAGCTTCGTCGATACGGTATGGCTTTATCTTTATCCCTGTATTTACCTGGTAGGGCGTTCATGAGAATCGGGCCGGAGATCCACCCCAAACGCGCGAGGCCACTGCCGTTCGTCGTCGCACTCGCTGTGTTGCTTGTGCTCGCGGGATTGAGCTTGTGGACTGCGTTCCTCGGCATGGGTATCTGGGCCCCGATGGTTCAATTCGGGATCTCTGCGATCCAGACCGCCATCTTGTTCATTCTATTCATGCGGCTCAAGGGATCGCCTTCGCTGAAATGGGTGTTCGCTGTCAGTGGCTTTTTCTGGCTGTTGTTTCTTTATGGGTTGAGCATGACGGATTATTCCAATCGCCGAGGCTGGCCGGCGGTCTATGCGCCAAGCAAAGGAATTTTCCAGTCGCATCAGGGCGCACCTTGATGTCTACGCGGCCGTTGATCATATCGATCCCGCACCATCTTGGACGCGAGGAGGCCGCGCGGCGCATCAAAGCCGGCCTCGGAGCGGTGCGCGCCAATTATGCCCTTTGGTTCAGCATTAACGAGGAAACCTGGACCGCCGATCGACTAAGCTTCAATGTCAGCTCGCTCGGGCAGACGGCGTCGGGGATTCTCGACGTTGCGGACGATCACGTTCGATTGGAGGTGACGCTTCCCTGGCTGCTTGCCAAGCTCGCCGAGAAATTTACTCCTGCCATCCGCAAAGAGGGGACATCGTTATTGGAAAAGAAATAATTGTCAGTCCGCTCGCAGGGTCGGCAAAATCCGCCCGTGATGAGTTGGCGCTGAGCGTGATTGTGGCATTGACCAAGCGCGCCTTTGCCCATCTTCGAGCCATCATCCTCCCCCTCGGCCTCGGCGAACGCGCCTTCATGTTGGAGCCATTGAGGTATCGCGGTATAAACGCGTGCCGCCGGATCGCTGCAGGCAGGAAAACCGACGTCGGAGAAAGATCGATGGAAAATTCCGCGACCGCCGTGCACAGGAGGCCTGCCGGATTTACGGTTCGGCAGCTTTCGCCGGCTCTTGGCGCGGAGATCCTGGGCATCGATCTGCGCGATCCGATCGACGCCGCTCTCAAGCAGAAGTTCCTCGATACCTGGCATGAACACCTGGTTATCCTGCTGCGCAACCAGACTCTCGACGAGGACGCGCAGGTGCGCTTTGCCGAGACGTTCGGGCCGCCGGCCAAAATCACCTCAGGCCGCACGTTCAGCGCGAAGCATCCCTCGGTGATGCTCATCTCGAACATCCGCGAGAACGGCAGGCCGATCGGCGCGCTGCCCGATGGCGAAATGCAATTCCACAGCGACCAGTGTCATCAGGAGATTCCTGCCAAGGCCACCGTGCTCTACGCCATCGAAGTGCCGAGCCAGGGCGGCAACACCTTGTTTGCCAATGGCTACTCGGCCTATGCGACGCTCCCCGAGGCGACCAAGCACCGCATCGCCGGACGGCGCGGGCTCAACGCCTATGACAAGGATTCGACGCTGCGCACCGCGAGCTACGAGAACGCCGGGTCATCCTTCTGGCATCCGGTAGTGCGCACCCATCCGGCAACGCGGCGCAAGGCGCTCTACGTGAACCGCCTGATGACTCGTGAAATAGAAGGGCTATCCAGGGGAGAGAGCGACGCTCTCCTGAAAAAGCTGTTCGATCATCAGGAGCAGCGCAGGTTCGTCTACGAGCACGTCTGGCGTCCCGGCGATATCTTGATGTGGGATAACCGCTGTACTCTGCACGCGCGCACCAACTTCCCCGCCGGCGAACGCCGGCTCTTGCGCCGCGTCACCATCCTCGGCGAACGGCCCGTCTAATCCTGGTGCGTCACAACCCTCGTAGGGTGGGCAAAATCGCGTGGCACGGCCTGACAGCGTGGGCGATCAGCGCGTTTACGCGCGTCTTCGACGCGCTATGGGCGCCCGGCGCGATTTTGCCCACGCGGTCGGCATCGGAGAAGGCGCCGTTGACCACCCTACGAAGTTTCTGACGCAGTAATGCTAACCCGGCCTAGGAGCCTGTCTGGAAAATAGCTGATTTTACTGGCGCGAGGAAGGCGAGTCAGATTCAAGACTTGCATGAGCAAAACCTTCCGCGATTGGAGCCGTGATCAGGCTCTGCTGCTGCCGCTGTCGGTGCATGATTTTGTGCCGGCGGGCCACCTCTCGCGCTTCATCGTGACGCTGGTCACGGAGGAGCTTGACCTTTCAGCCTTCCTGGCGAGCTACAAGGGCGAGAAGGGCCAGCCGCCCTATCACCCGGCGATGATGGTTTCGCTTTTGCTCTATGCCTATGCAGTCGGCATCTACTCCTCGCGCAAGATCGCCAAGGCGTGCGTCGAGCGAGTGGATTTCATGGCGATCGTGGCGCTGCAAGTTCCCGACTTCCGCACCGTTTCGGAGTTCCGCCGCCGTCATCTTGCGGCGCTATCCGCGCTGTTCGTGCAGGTTCTAAAACTGTGCGCGGCGGCCGGACTGGTGCAGCTTGGGCACGTGGCGCTCGATGGCACCAAGATCAAGGCGAATGCCTCCAAGCACAAGGCCATGAGCTACGCGTATATGAAGGACCGGGAG
>DATBHB010000072.1:0-44707 GCA_036557705.1 Xanthobacteraceae bacterium | reverse complement strand
GACGTTGTCTCCCGCCTGACCCTGGTCGAGGATCTTCTTGAACATCTCGACGCCCGTCACCACGGTGTTGGTCGTCGCCTTGATGCCCACGATCTCGACGGTCTCGCCGGTCTTGATGATGCCCTGCTCGACACGGCCGGTCGCGACGGTGCCGCGACCCGTGATCGAGAAGACATCCTCGACCGGCATCAGGACAGGCCTGTCGAGGTCACGGATCGGCTCCGGAATGTAGGTATCCAGCGCCTCGGCGAGCTCGATGATCTTGGCCTCGTACTCCTCGTCACCCTCGAGCGCCTTCAGCGCCGAGCCGGCGACAAACGGAATGTCGTCTCCGGGGAACTCGTACTCGGAGAGCAGGTCGCGGATCTCGACCTCGACGAGCTCGAGGAGCTCGGGGTCGTCGACCATGTCGACCTTGTTGAGGAACACGACGATGTAGGGCACGCCGACCTGACGCGCGAGCAGGATGTGCTCCCGCGTCTGGGGCATCGCGCCGTCAGCCGCGGACACGACCAGGATCGCGCCGTCCATCTGCGCGGCGCCGGTGATCATGTTCTTGACGTAGTCGGCGTGTCCCGGACAGTCGACATGCGCGTAATGGCGCTTCTCGGTGCTGTACTCGACATGGCTGGTGGCGATTGTGAGAATCTTGGTCGGGTCGCGGCGGCCAGCCGATTCCGAGGCTTTCGCCACCTGGTCATAGCTCACGAACGTCGAGGTCCAGCCCTTCTCCGCCGACACTCGGGTCAGCGCCGCAGTCAGCGTGGTCTTGCCGTGGTCGACGTGACCGATGGTGCCAACGTTGCAATGGGGCTTCGTGCGTTCAAACTTCTGTTTGGCCATGGGACTCTCCGTTCGTCCTCCTGTTTGAGGCTAGCACTCGATCAGGCGAACTTCGCCTGGATCTCGGCGGCAACCGCCGAGGGTACCTGCTCGTAATGATCGAACTGCATGGTGAAGGTTGCGCGCCCCTGAGACATGGAGCGCAGATTGCTGACGTAGCCGAACATGTTGGCGAGCGGCACCATGGCGTTCACGACATTGGCGTTGCCGCGCCGGTCCTGGCCCTGGATATGGCCGCGCCTGGAATTGAGATCGCCGATCACCGACCCGGTGTAGTCCTCGGGCGTGACGACCTCTACCTTCATGATCGGCTCAAGCAGCGCGGGGGCACCTTTCTGCAGCGCCTCGCGCATCGCCGCGCGCCCCGCAATCTCGAAAGCGAGCGCCGATGAATCGACGTCGTGATAGGCGCCGTCGACCAGCGTCACCTTGAGATCGACGACGGGGAAGCCGGCGAGCACGCCCGAGCCGAGTACCGACTCCAGGCCCTTTTCCACGCCGGGAATGTACTCCTTGGGCACCGTGCCGCCGATGATCTTGTTGTCAAACTCGAAGCCCGCAGCCGGCGGCAGCGGTTCGGCGACGATCTTGACCCGAGCAAACTGCCCGGCTCCGCCGGTCTGCTTCTTGTGCACGTAGTCGACGGTTACCGGCCGCGTGATCTTCTCGCGATAGGCGACCTGCGGCGCGCCGATATTGGCATCGACCTTGTAGCTGCGCTTGAGAATATCGACCTTGATGTCGAGGTGGAGTTCGCCCATTCCCTTGATGATCGTCTGCCCGGATTCCGGATCGGTCGCCACACGGAACGAAGGATCTTCGGTCACGAGCTTGGCGAGCGCGATGCCGAGCTTCTCCTGGTCGGCCTTGGACTTCGGCTCGATCGCGATCTCGATGACTGGATCGGGGAATTCCATCTTTTCGAGGATCACCGCTTTCTGCGAATCGCACAAAGTATCGCCGGTGCGCACGTCCTTGAGGCCGGCAAGCGCGACGATATCGCCGGCAAACGCCTCCTTGATGTCCTCGCGGTTGTTGGCGTGCATCAGCAGCATGCGGCCGATGCGCTCTTTGCGGTCCTTGGTCGAGTTGATGACCGCAGTTCCGCTCGCGAGCGTCCCCGAATAGATGCGGCAGAACGTGATCGTGCCGACGAAGGGGTCGTCCATGATCTTGAACGCGAGGGAGGCGAACGGCTCCTTGTCGTCGGCCCTGCGCACGACTTCGTTGCCCTTGTTGTCGATCCCCTTGATCGGCGGCACATCGAGCGGGGACGGCAGATAATCGACGACGGCATCGAGGAGCGGCTGCACGCCCTTGTTCTTGAAAGCGGAGCCCGCAAGTACCGGAAAGAAGGCGCCGGTGACCACGGCCTTGCGGATGAGGCGCTTGAGGATTGCCTCGTCGGGCTCCCTGCCCTCGAGGTACGCACCCATGGCGTCGTCGTCGAGTTCGACTGCGGCCTCAATCAGCTTTTCGCGGTATTCGCGAGCCTGCTCGGCAAGCTCGGCGGGAATTTCGACGTCGTGGTATTTGGCGCCGAGGGTCTCTTCGTCCCACACGACGCCCTTCATGCGCACGAGATCGACAACCCCTTTAAAGGCGCTCTCGGTGCCGATCGGAAGCTGGATCGCCACGGGTTTCGCGCCAAGCCGCTCCTCGATATCGGAAAGACAGCGGAAGAAGTCGGCGCCGATCTTGTCCATCTTGTTGCAGAAGACGATCCGGGGAACCCGGTATTTGTCGCCTTGCCTCCATACCGTCTCGGTCTGCGGCTCGACCCCCTGATTGGAATCGAGGACGCAAACGGCCCCGTCGAGCACACGCAGCGAGCGCTCCACCTCGATGGTGAAATCGACGTGGCCGGGCGTGTCGATAATGTTGAGACGTTTGTTGCGCCAGAATGCGGTCGTCGCTGCGGACGTGATGGTGATGCCGCGTTCCTGCTCCTGCTCCATCCAGTCCATGGTCGCGGCGCCTTCGTGCACCTCGCCCATCTTGTGGGACTTCCCGGTGTAATAAAGGATCCGCTCCGTGGTCGTGGTTTTGCCGGCATCGATGTGCGCCATGATGCCGAAATTGCGGTAATCCTCGATCGGATGGGTACGGGGCATGGGGATTCTCAATTCGCTTTGCCGCTGGGCTCACCAGCGATAATGCGCGAAGGCGCGATTGGCTTCGGCCATCTTGTGCGTGTCTTCGCGCTTCTTGACGGCGTTCCCCCTGCTGTTCGACGCATCGAGCAGCTCGGCCGAGAGCCGCTCGGTCATGGTCTTTTCATTGCGGCCGCGCGACGCCGAGATGATCCAGCGGATACCGAGCGCCTGGCGCCGGCTCGGCCGCACCTCGACCGGCACCTGGTAGGTGGCGCCGCCGACGCGGCGCGAGCGCACCTCGATTGTCGGCATCACGTTGTCGAGCGCCTGCTCGAAGACGGTGATCGGATTCTGCCTGGTCTTGGATTCGATAATGTCGAACGCGCCGTAGACGATTGACTCCGCCACCGACTTTTTGCCGGCGTGCATGATCGAGTTCATGAATTTCGAAACGACGACGTTCCCAAACTTGGGATCCGGGTTGATTTCACGTTTTTCGGCGCTGTGTCGGCGGGACATTGGATATCTCTCCGGTTACTTCGGCCGCTTGGCCCCGTATTTCGAACGGCGCTGCTTGCGGTTCTTCACCCCCTGCGTATCGAGCACGCCGCGCAGGATGTGGTAGCGCACGCCGGGCAAGTCCTTGACGCGGCCGCCGCGGATCATGACGACCGAGTGCTCCTGCAGGTTGTGGCCTTCGCCGGGAATGTAGCCGATCACCTCGAAGCCATTGGTAAGCCGCACCTTCGCGACCTTGCGCAGCGCCGAATTCGGCTTCTTCGGCGTGGTGGTATAGACGCGCGTGCACACCCCGCGTTTCTGCGGGCTCTGCTGCAACGCCGGAACCGTGTTGCGGCCCCGCACCCGGATCCGCGGCTTGCGGATCAACTGGTTGACCGTCGGCATCCTCGACCACCATCCTTCTCGTTTCGCGCGCGCATTACGCGCCCAGGCAACCCCTCCAAAGCGCAAAACGGAAGAAGCGCCGTCCACTCCCGGTGTGGATAGGCGCTTTTCCGTTCCAGCGGACCGAACCGCGAGCGGCGCGGTCATGCACTTCGTCTGACAGTCTCAGTGTCAGAGGCAGCGTCTGAGCATCATCCGTCGAGGCTTGGTTCCCGGTGGCCTGCCGAAGAGACCCGCGGCCTCAATGGCTTGGCCGATCCGAGATATGCCGTTCCGACGTGCCGGCGCTCACCGCCTGCCGAAAAGTGCGCGGTATGTATCGGCGGGATGGGGGCAAGTCAAGGCAAGGCGCGGGCGGGAAGTGGCGAGACGGCAAGGGGATCGGCCTTTTCCAGGAGTCTCGGTGAAGCGGAGACCACGCGCGGCCCTCGTGGGCCCCCACTGAGCTGGCTATCGCCGGACCAGTACTGCTTTGCTGGCTAGGTCCAGCGCCAGTGTCTTCTGCCGAGCTTTTTGCAGTTCGGGATCGCCGTCGAGCCATGGCCAGCCCCTAATCGCTGCATGCTGTGGCGGCGGTTCGTCGGCGATTACTTCGAGCGTCGCGCCTCGGATTTGAAATCCTTTCACAATCGCCGCGCCATGAAGTGTGCGGTCTCCCGCACCGTGCTCGCGGCCTATCGCCCACAACGCCTCGCGCGGTTCGCTACCATGACGGAACACCGACGTTTCACGGTCTCTAGGCGATGGCAAAAAAGCTGCGGGTTTCGTCACCCGTGCGCTGAACTGACCCGAAGATGTGAGGAACCTAGCGAGGTCCTCTTCGTCCGCCACGAATTCAGGCAGCCCGGATTGCAACATGCGACTGCCCCAGGATGTCTTTGATGGCTTCCAGGACTCGTGGAGGCACGTTCTGACCATCGAAGCGCGCGACGCCGTGGCCCTTGTCCGTTCCATCCAGCCAAGCATAGGCCAGCCGGTCGCTGCGGCCGATGCTCAGCGAGAGCATGCGATGCGGTGACCGAATCCAATCGACGGAAATCGACCCATCCGGCTCGGGAGCAAATTCGGGCAACGGGATTGTGTCAGGCAGGGCGCGCACGAAACGTGTCGTCAACGAGACAGCAACCGGATCGATGCCGGCAGCACCATCCCCATCCCAACCTTCTTCAGAGCACTCTGTTGCCATTGCGGCCAATTGCGAAAGGGCAGCCGCTTTTTCGCCAAACAGCGCGAACGAACGCTCGGCCGCTCTTAGGACTTCACTAGCCGCGTGGTGGATCGCATCTGCTTCCGGCGACACGGCACTACCTCCCCCCGCCAAGGCTTGCAGGGCAAGATGACCAGAAATTCCTATCACTGGAATAACTCGATGCATTTACTGGTCAAGCTATTGGCGAAGATACGGTTTTTCAAGCTGCGCAGCGATTGAAGAATTGGAAGCATACTTGCCCAATCGGCCGCTTCAAGAACGTCGGTGCTCGCAACAGTGATATCGAGAATGACTGGCAGCTTTTGCTCGGCTGGACTCTGAGCGGTAAGCACCAAATTGACCTGGTATCCGGTACCCTTCTCTATGCTGGCTTGCTGTTCAAGAAATCCTGATAACATCAATTTTTCTTCATCCGGCACACGAGGGCCGATTTTGAAAAATTCGTCCAGATCGATCTGACCCGCTGTCATTGGTACGAGTATTCGGTTGATGTAGCGCAAGCGGATGACGCGAATCTGAACCGGCGAGACCAGATTGACGTAGAGCCCCCATGCTCGCTCGATCTCAGGCAGATAATCGTCAAGCGTCGTATACGGTGCTAACCGATTTAAGGAAAAACCCTGTGATCGAACTTGCACGAGCTGCCTTTCGTCATCTTGGAGGAATCTATAAGCCTGGATGGCTGGACGAGCAGACATTTTGGGCAACGGATCAGCACCTGTTTCGATTTTAAATTCTTGCAGTAATTGCTTTCGAGATTTGGGGTACCGATCTTGGAACCGCGCGCGAGCGGGCTCTTCCAATGACGCGATATCGAACCCGGGCGGAAGATCGCAATCGACGTCGAGCACCGCCTCGACGATCGGGGGGTTCCGAAGCTGGCGTATAGGAGTGTTTGCCATACGAAGCAGATCCAGCTCAGGCCGGCTTTGCGGCGTCTGAAGGAACGCTGAAGTCGTTAAGGAATTCGGAAGCCGGCTCGACTCCGGTCACCAGCAGATGGTCGCGGGCGCGAGTACAGGCGACGTAGAGCAAATGACGCTCGGTGTCGTAGACCTCCTGCAAATCGGCATCGTCGCCGACCGTCTCGATCCGCTCCTGCAACGGAATGACTTCGTCGTCGCAGGCCATGACGGCCACAGCCCGAAATTCCAACGCCTTGGCCAGGTGCATCGTGCCGATCGAGATGCGGCCGCTGGTCGTTTCGACTTTGTCATCGAGTATTGTGAACGGCGCTCCGGCCTTGCTTGCGGCAGCTCGCGCGCGATCCAGCTGATGCTTGGTCCGAACGAACAGGCCGAATTCGTGCGGCATCAACCCTTTTTTGACCTGCTCCACGATCCAGTTCGCGACCGCCGCGATTTCCTCGTCTTCACTCTTGAGCGCCTGAATGGCCGGCAATGGACCATTGAATACGGAAACCGTATCGCTCCGGTCGTCGCTGTTTCCGTCGACATCCGTCACGACAGGGCCAAGCAGCCGGTCAGCTTGGGTCCGTATCTGATGCGAGGTCCGGTAATTGACCCGCAACGTCCGCGACCAGCCGCGAATATCGACGCCCAGCGCCGTCCACGAGAACGGCTGCTGGAATATGCGCTGGCCGAGATCGCCGGCGAAGAACAACGCATTCGGGCGAGCGTCTCCCAGCGCTGCGAACAATCGGATATGCGAGATCCCGATATCCTGGGCCTCGTCCACCACGGCGAAATCGAAAGGGACCTTCTTGGAGCCTGAAATTGTGCTCGCAAGCGATGTGAACAGCTCGGCCCAGGTGATCAGACCGCGCGATTGCAGTTCCGCACGGACGCGCTCGAAAATCGACCACAGCACCTTGCGCTGCGGTTCCGGCAGCCGCGTCTTTCGGCCAAGCCGAGCAACATCGCGATAGCCGTCCCAGCTCTGCAATTGCCAGGCATCGACCACATGGTCCCATTCGGTGAGCAGGAAATACTGGCTGAATTTGTGAGCCCCGACCGCGCCGGCCGCTTCCCGGATGAGTCCGTCCATAGTGGTCCGATCGGCGATCTTCGGTTCTCCGATACGCCCCTTGTAGAGCCGAAGCCCGATGGCGTTGAGGGAATAGACGTCGATCCGCTCGGCGAGCTTCGGTTCGCTGCTCAACAACCGCCTGATTTTCGTGCGCAGCGCGTTGGCGAGCGTGTCCGAGAATGTCGTCAGCAGTACCCGCGCGTCTGGATGCGTGCGGGCGAGATGCGCAGCCCGGTGTAGCGCGACGATGGTCTTGCCGGTGCCGGCCGAGCCTGAGACGCGAGCCGGACCGCCGTAATCGCGCTCGACGATCTCGCGCTGGTCGAGATGGAGGAAAACCGTCCCTTTTTCCCAGGGAAAATCGAGCGCGCGCTGTAGTTCCTCGATGCTTGCCATAACCCGAAAGCGGCGCAGTGCATCGGGATGCTCGAACGGTGTTGCCGGCAGCGCGGGTGGTGGCGGCACGCGGGGCTTGCCGCCCGTCGCGAGTTCAAGAAGAGCCTCTGCGGCTTCGGCGGGAAGGTGATGCGCCAAGACCAGCAGCGTATCCTCGGTCGCGATCTTGACGTCGTTGAGCCACTCGGCCGGCACGCCATAACCGAGTAGTTCATCGTCGGAGCGAGCAGCGAAAATGGCCTCGGTCGGCCGTTTCGGCAATGAGGCGGTTTCGGGTTCGACGTATTTGGGGACGACGACTTCCCTTACCGTCTCGCGTATTTCGACCAGCTGCGCGGCGCCGGTCTTAGGATGCGTTTCAAGTTTGCGGCGTTCCGCCCACTCATAAGCCTTGTCATGGTGATCGACGTAGCAGAGCAGCAGGCTCTCGGCGCTGCGATGGAGGATCAGCCGGATGTCTTTATTGATCCGTAACGACCAGAAATTTTTGTCCTTCGCCTTGTCGAGCTTGTGAAAGCTCATGCCGGGACTTGCCGGGTTAAGCTGCAAGTCAAATGCCGTGGTCTTGACGGCCTTCTGTTCCTCGCCCGTAAGCTGGGCGAGGCTGTCCGCGAAGCTATCGGCGATGCGGAATTCCATCCCTATGCTACCTAGTCAGCTGGTTGAGCCGACCGGCTCCTGACGCGTGAGCCCCCATACCAGCGTTGGCCCGTTCTTTCCGCTTAGCCAACCAACACAGGTCCAAAGAAAGCCTCCATAGTTGAATAAGCGCCCTTCGTATCGGGAGAACGCCTCATGACCTGCATTCGATTTGTGATGAAATCGGCGTAACCACCCAATCGACGAATTCGAGCCGTCGGAAATGATCAACGCTTTACCTTTCAATCGCCGAGCAAGTTTGTCGAACAATCGCCCGCATCGCTCATAACGTGTCTTCTTATTTGCAAGAAAATAGACGTTCGATCCAGCTTCACCAGGGCTGTCGCCGCGATGCATGAAGACGCCGATCGAACAGTCATCAAATTCCTCTGAAAGAGCAATTTGACCAAAGCCCCTCCGCCGAACGACGGTGAGTCGCCGACCATCGGTTCGTTCATAGCTCTCAATTAATTTGCTCGGTAGTAGAAACCAGTAACACAGACCATTTTCGGCCTTGCGGCGCTCCTTGATTGCCGTAGGTGCCCCCGACTTCTCGCGTTGAATGATCCGGAACTCATCTTTTGGAAGGACTGCGCATAGATCCAGGCCGTTTGCATAGCCAACGTCGCAGAACCAGAATGTATCAATATGATCCTGAAAAATGGTTAGCGGCTCCAAGTAATCTGATCCGGCAGCAGGATAAAAGAAGGTCGCCTCACGCACGGCCTCCATCCAATCTTGCATGATATAGAACGCACTCACACCCTAAACACCTTCATGACTTCATCTCCCAGATGGTTTATCACCTTCACGGCGATGTGGCCGCTGCTCGGCTTGTCGAAGGGACGCGAGGTGTCGCTATGCAGGGTTGCCCAGGCTTCGGGGTCGATCTCCGCCTTCAGGGTAGTCTTGAGCGCCCCGTAGGGGTCGTTCGCACCGAGGAAATAGGCGTGGCGGACGAAGAAGCTTTCTTCGTTGTAGTCGGTATCGATAAACCAGCAGGCGATGCCGTCGGCGTTGTCGCTGATAACCTCGCCGGTCTGCGGCTTGAACACGTCCACACCTTTGACCTTCACGCACAGCCTACCGTCCTTTTCATGAATGAGGTCGATGTCGGGCTCCCCGAAGATGACGAACAGATTGCCCTTGCCGGTCGCCTTGAGGTCCTCGGCCATGTGCAGGTCGGCGTTCATGCGCGCCTTGAGCACAGGGATGCGCCCGAGCTTGGTGAACTCGGTGGTATGGGCTTCGTAACTGAAGGCGCAGGCGATCAGCACGTCGAAGCCAGAGTCGCCGGCCTCGCGGGCGGCGGCGACCAAATCAGCGCGCTGCACGGTGCCAAATTCCGGGCCGATGAAGATGGCGGCCCGCTTCTCGGTCTCGCCTTCCATGTAGCGACCTTCGGCACAGACGAGATCGCCGGGCCAGGGTGTGAACACCGAGAAGGTGATCCGATCCTCCTTGTGCGCCTGCTGGACGCCGGCGATGTAGAGGTTTTCCAGGATCATCTCGGGGAAGGTTTTCTTCGCCCCGTACGGGTCGCCACGGTCGTCAACACCATCAATGAGCTCATCGTTCTCGTCGACGCCGAGGATGCGGTGCGGGCTCAGACTCTCGACGGTGAAAGGGCCGGCGACGCGCACCTTTCGCTTGTCCTCATGGGGCTTGTCGTAAAGGTACTCAAAATCCGCCTTAGCGGCGATGGACGCATCGATTTCCTTCTGCCGGGCAATGCGGGCCTCACACCACTCGGCGTGCAGCTTTGCCGGGATTTCCGGCCAAGGGTCAGCAGGGCGCTTGGGCAAAGTGTCGAGAGTGTAGTTTCGTTTCAGATTGAAATTGATAACCTGGAGCCGCTCTTCGATTTTTGCCAATTTTGCCTTTTCTTCCAACGCCTGCTCGGCTTGCAGGCTATAAAAAACTTGCTGTGTGTTTTTATCCCACGGGTCTTCAGCGACACGCGGGATTTCCCACTCCTGCCACTGCTTGCCCAGGGCAGCATTCAAATTTTCGCGTAAAGGCCCCATTTTCGTCTGCCACTCTTCCCAGATCACCTCAATTTCACTGTTGTTGGCAATAGACTTTAGCGTGATATGCGGGACCCGCTCGTAGACGAAGCCATGACGGATGTTACCGTGAACAGGTTTTGTGCTCGCCGCAGCGGAGCAGTTCCTGATCGGTGATGTTTTCGCCGGCGCGGACATCGCCGGTGCGTTCCACGATCTCACGGCGGAAGCGCTCGATCTCGTCCGCGGCCATGCCACGGAAATTCTCGTCGAGCGCGTCGCCGGCTTCGAGTTGTTCGCTGTCGATGAGCAACGTGTTGGGACGAGGAAATGGGTTGCCCGTATTCTCATCGAAGTTGCGGAAGAGCGCCAGACCTCATTCTTACGAACGAAGCCGGAAATAAAATCATAAACGAGTTTCGAAATCGCGGTGTTCTGGCAGACGATGATGAAACAAGGCGGGACCTTAATGCCCTTCTCCTGCCAAAGCGCAAACGTCTTTTCATAATGGCCGTAGAGGGCTTCGAGCGCGGTTTGCAGCCGCGCCGGCAAATCAAGCGGATCAAGCTCTCCTCCCTTTCGTCGGCCCTTCTTGGGCATGTCCTTGCGGATATTCTCCGACAGGTTGCGGAACATCGGCATTTCGTCGCCGGGAATGTTCTGCGCAACCGGGACCCGGGGCAGCTTGACGATGCCGCACTTGATCGCGTCCATCAGCGAAAAGTCGCTCATCGTCCAGGGGAATAGCGTGCCCTCGGCATAGCCGGAGCCGCGGAGAAAGAATGGCGTTGCTGAGAGGTCGATAACACGGCTGACTCCGAGCTTGCGGTTTACCGCCTCAAGGCCCGCAATCCAGAAGCCTGCCGCCTCGTTGTTCTTTTCAGCTTCCTTCTTGTCCTCGCCTTTTAGCTCCTCGTCATCGGCTTCCTTCGGCTCCTCCCGATAGCAGTGGTGAGCCTCGTCGTTGATGACCATGACGTTCTTCATGCCCATCAGGTCGGGCATTATTCTTCGGCTTGGGAATGGGTGTGATGAACCTGGCGGCGCGCCGGTTATCGATGATCCGCTGCGTCGGCTGGCCGGCTTCATCGAGCTCCCAATGGCGCCGTGGATATTCGTAGGGCGAGTTCAAAATCGGTTGTTCGAAGAATGGGTTCGACATGCCGGCCATGATGAATGTTGAGATTTCCCCGGGATGAGTTCCCCAACGGAAGACTGAGGCCGAGTTGAGGCGACGTGTCAATCGATTACAGCGTTCTTCTACCGGTCAGTTTCACGCACGTGCTAGTCGAGGGTGCGTGCCTATCGAGCCGGCCGCAGCCGGTTGCCGGGATACACCTCGCGTAAACGCGCGCCCGGGCAATGCCCTCTATTCGCCGGATTGCGAGTGTCGGTCGCAGCACGCATCTTTGTAACCCTGCTCGGCGGCGTGCTTTTTTTCTTGCTGCTCCTTGCTCTGAGCCTGGTCGGCCTTCGCTCCGTGTTGCTTGCCTCCTCCCATGCGTTGCGCATAGGCCGGCATCGCGAACACCATCATGATCATGACTATGAGTACGCGCCCCTCATCGGCATCTCCCCGTGATCCGTCGCGCCACGCGTAGGACAGAGCGCCGTGCCCACGCACCCGCATCCGCGTGGGCACGGAGCACGCGCTCATGCGCGTTGCTCCTTTGCCCACCCTACGAAGCTTATGTCGATCGCCTGTGTCGCCCCTCACCCCGCCGCGCGATCCTTCGATCCAGTCGCCGGATTGCGTGATCGCGATCAGGCGATCCGGAGTACGCGGTCAGCCCTTTTCCAGAGCGGCGGCGATCGCCTTAATCTGGTTGCGCGCGTAGACGGGCAGGCCGGCGCTGAGCGAATTGCCGGAATTGAACGAACTCTTGCCGGCGAGCACCTGCGCCGGCACGAGATTCCGCAGCACCGGGACCTGGGCATATTCCTTGCGCTTGGTGAGCACGCTGGCGTCGATGGCGAGGGCAACGAAAACGGTGGCCACGGTCTTCTGCGCGTCGGTCGGATGCCGCTGGAAGACCGCGAGCATCTTGCCGAACTCGATCACCTGATTGACGTAGAAGATGCTCTGTTGAAGCGCGCCGATCGAAGGCGTGGCGAGCCCGGTCAGTCTCGTAAGCCCCTGCTGGTCGACCTCGGCCGGCGTGAGCATCGTGAGTTCGCTGTCGAATTCGAGCGTATCGGGAACCTGTTTGCTGCTTTCACGAATCTTGTTGGCGAGCGCAATGCCGGTCGGAATGCGCCCCTCGAATTTGTAACTCGAATGAATGCAGATGGTCGCCGGCCGGCCCTCGCACCAGGGGCGCTGCGGGTTCTGATTGTGCACCATCTTGGGATCGGTCGGATGCGCGAGATCGGCGCTCGTGATCAGCCGATCCTTGATGGCGGGATCGAGCTGCTGCACGAAAGGAAGCGCCACGAAATGAGCAAGGTCGAGCGAATCGGGCGCTCGGCCGAGCAGGAAGCGCGCCTGCGCCACATAGAGCTGCAGCTTCTGCCGATAATGCTTCTTTGCCCCATCGATGGTGACATCCTCGTTGGGCTCGGCATAGCCCGGATAGAGGCTCAGGAATTGCTGCTGGAGCGGCTTGGCCTTGGTCCAATCGTCGTAGGGCAAGAAAATATCTCCCGCCTCGCCTTTGGCCTCGTTGCTGCGATCGGAGAAAACGATCGTCGAGGGCTTGAGCTGCGCCGCCGGCGTCGCATCGGCGGACGCCGCGTCATCGACTTTGAATTGTGGAGCGGCGGGCTCGGCGTAAGCGACGGCAAGCCCAGCAGAGAGCGTGAATACTAGAAGAGATATCCGCATCTAGAACCTGTTCCAATCTGGTTTAAGGACGCCTTTCGATAGACCCGACCCCCCTCACCCCAACCCTCTCCCCCATGGCGCGTCGAATACGCGCGTAAACGCGCCGATGCGGGAAAGGGAGCGCATCGAACGCGTGGCACCACTGCGCATCAACCCCACCGCCCGCGACCGAATTCGATCAAAAACTGCGCTAAAAGCGATCCTGGTAGTAGGGGTAGGAAGAAGGCGGTTGCCGGCGCTGTTGCTGCTGGTCCTGATACCGGCGCGGCTGCTGCTGCCATGGCGGCGGCGCCTGCTGCCGGAACGGCTGCTGATAGGGCGGCGCCTCCTCGCGGCGCGGGAAGAAAAATCCGAATAGCCCGCCGGGCGAGGCTGGCGGTCGCGGCGCTGCGCGATAGGGGTCGCTCCCGGGAAAGCCCCAGGGCTGGAACCCGCCCGGCTGCGAATTGTACCCGTCGTCATAGCGCGGCGAATAGACCTCGTCGGGCGATACCAGCGCATAACGCGAATCGCGCGGCTGCCCGTTGGCGTCCCGGCGCAGATATTCGACCGATCCGCGAGCGTTCGAGTTCGCGTCATCCCCGATGTCGCCCCCGACGCGGGTCGCGACGAGAAGCCGGCTTGCTTCCGCCGAGGGTGGGCTCAGCAGCGTCCTCGGCGTAAACTGCGTCCACACCGCCTGAATAATCGACTCGAAGATCGGGACTGCGAGGCTCCCGCCGGTAATGCCGCCGCCCAAGGTGCGCCGCTTGCCGTCGGCGTTGTCGTAGCCGATCCAGACCGCGACGGTGACTTCGTTGGTGAAGCCGACGAACCAGACGTCGTTCTCGCCATCGGTGGTACCGGTCTTGCCCGCCACATAAGGCGCAAGACTTGCCATCGCGTTCGCCGTCCCGTGCCGGAGCACCCCCTGCAAGATCGACTTGAGCTGATAGAACGACGCGCGGTCCGCCGAGCCGGTCTCGGTGAGGCTGGGCGTGTGGGTGTAAACCGCCTTGCCCTGCTGCTCGATCGAGTCGATCGCATAAGGTGCCGGCCGCCGCCCCTCGTTGGCGATGGCGGCGAAGAAGGCGGCAAGGTCGATCGGCCGCACCGGCTGGGCGCCAAGAATGAACGGATAGTAGTGCACGCAGTCCTTGTAGATCTGCAATTCGAGCGCGAGCGCGCAGATGCGGTCGAGGCTTTGCTCGGGCGTGGAGGCAATCCCGCCGTCGAGCAGATTGGCGGTCGCGAGATTCCTGGAATGTTCAAGCGCGCTGCGCAGCGTGATCACGCCCAGCGAGCCCCCTTCGTAGTTCTTCGGCCGCCAGTAATCCTGATCGCGCACGCTGCCGTTGATTGGAGCGAGCGAAATCGATTCGTCGCGCACCAGCGTATTGGGCTGAAGCCCGCTCTGGAGGGCGGCGAGATAAGTCAGCGGCTTGAGAGCTGACCCTGGCTGGCGCTGCGATTGAGTAACCCGATTGAGCTGGCTCAGCGGATAGGAGAAGCCGCCGGCCATCGCCAGGATGCGACCGGTCTTGTTCTCGAGGATAACCGCGGCGCCCTCGACCGTGGGCCGCACCCGCAGCTCAGCGCGCGCGCCTTTACCCTTGGTCTCGACAATGCGGACCAGGACGACATCGTAAAGCTTGAGGCTGCGAAGGATCGAGCTCTTGGATGCCGAGAGCGGAAAGACGCGGCCGTCGGCAAGTCCCACCCGGACGATATCGCCGCCGCCACGGGCCGTCGATTTTTCAATCACGATGGCGGCCGGCCAATGCACGTCGTAAAGCGGGAGCCGCGCGTTCCCGAGCGCCTGCTGCCAGCCAGGACCCGCTCCGCTGTTCTTATCGCCGGTCTTTTCGCGGCGCCCAATCGCTGCAACCGCCTGGGCGAGGTTGGCTTCGGGGCCCTGGAACGCGGCCCGGCCGGCGCTGCTCTCGTACCGCGCGAGGCCATCTTGCAAAGCCGCTTCGGTCGCACGCTGCAATTGCGGATGAATGGTCGAGTGGACCGTATAGGAGGAGGCAGTGAGGCCATCGAAACCGGGGATTGCCTTGGCTTCGCGCACCACGTGATCGACAAAATGGAAACCGGTATCGCGTCGGGAGCGCTGGAGCGCCACCAGCCGCGGCAGGGTGGTGAGGCGCTTGGCGTCGTCGGGTTTGAGGTAACCGTCCTCCTGCATCCGGCTGACCACATAGGCAAACCGGTCCTTGGCGCGGTCGGGATGGCGATCCGGGCTGAAATAGCTCGGACCCTTGGTCAGCGCCGCGAGCAAAGCCCCCTCCCCTACGCTCAGCGTGGAGACCGATTTGCCGAAATAGCTTCGCGCCGCCATTTCGATTCCCGAAGAACCGCGGCCGAGCGACACTGAATTGAGGTAAAGTTCGAGGATTTCGGATTTACTCAGCGTGCGTTCGACACGCGAAGCCAGCACCATTTCCCGCATCTTGCGCTCGTAGGTGACGTCCTCGCCGACAAGGAGGTTCTTCACGACCTGCTGGGTGATAGTGGACCCGCCCTGCAGCCGCCCCGATTGCGCGAGGTTGCCGATAAACGCGCGGATCAGCGCGCGCTCATCGATGCCGTGGTGCTGATAAAAGCGCTTGTCCTCGGCGGCGACGAAGGCGCGCTGCACGTGCAGCGGTATCTGGTCGAGCGGTACCCAGACCCGGCGCTGATCGTGATCATAGACTTCGGCGAATTCCTGCCCCTTGAGATCGAGAACGACGCTCGCGCCCGGAAGCTTCATACCCTTGAGACGGGTATGATCCGGAAGGTCCGCCATGGTCTGGTTGTAGAAGTCGATCACGGCGGCGATGTCGAACGGCGAATCCTGGACTGCCTCATTCTTGCAGAATTGCCGATAGGCCACGTTGAGATCGGCGATCTTGATCCCACGGAAGGCGGCATGGCTCCCGGCGAGCGCGTCCGGATCGTCCATTGCGGTAGCGATGAGATCGTCGAGATTGATATCTTCAATGTCGAAGGCCTTGCGCATCTGGGCGCAGCCTGCGCGCAGGAGCGACACGACCTGCTCCTGGTCGGCAGCCGGATCAAAATGGGTTTTCACGGCATCCGGCGCCGTGGCGACCTGGCTGAAAGCGAGCGCGGTTGCAAAAACCTTAACGAGTAGAATGTCCATCAGGCGAAGCCCGTCCCCGGAGAATCAGTCGAGCAATGGTAATTTAGCGAGTGTTGCGAACCCCTTATAACATGGCTTTGGGGCGGAAACGGTTCCCGATAAAGGCAAATTTAGCCGGCAAGTGGCATTCGGGACACGCATCGGCTGCGCTTAGACGCCCATTGATCTCTTTGGGTCCGATTGCCAATCATTGGCAGAAAAAACCGGCCAAAAGGCCGCTCGATGAATGACGGGAGAATGACAAATGCTTAACCGAGGCGCGATCGGTGTGATCGCAACGACAGCCGCGCTGCTGGTATCCCTTGCCGGCGCTCGGGCATTCGAGGACGCGAAATATCCCGACCTGAAGGGGCAGTGGGTTCGTATCGGCAACCCGAACTGGGCTCCTGCCGGCGCGCCGAGGCCGCCGTTGACGGCCGGATATCAGGCAGTCTTCGACGCCAACCGCAAGGAGATGGCGCAAGGCGAGCCGGGAAACGTGCCGTCCTGGTACTGCCTGCCGCAGGGCATGCCGATGATGATGAACATGTACGATCCGATGGAGGTCGTGATCACGCCCGAGATCACCTACATCCTCATCAGCCACGTCAACGACTCCTATCGGCGAATCTACACCGACGGGCGCGACTGGCCGCACGAAGGCGAGTATGAGTTGACCTATGCGGGCTACTCGATCGGACGCTGGATCGACGAGGACGGCGATGGCCGTTACGACACGCTCGAGGTCGAAACGCGGCTCCTGAAAATGCCGCACACTTACGATGCCAGCGGCATTCCGTTCCACGAGGACAACCAGGCCGTCATCAAGGAGCGCATCCACCTCGATAAGGCAAACAAGAACATCATCGAGGACGAGATCACAGTCTTTGATCATGCTCTGACGCACCCCTGGAGCATTCTCAAGAAGGCGGGCCGCGATTCCCAGCCCCGGCCGTTCTGGCATACCGACGCCTGCGCCGAAGGCAATTCGATGGTCAAGATCGGCGAGGAGGCTTATTTCGAGAGTGCCGACGGCAAGCTGATGCCGATCAAGCCGGATCAGTCGCCTCCGGACCTGAGCTACTTCAGGCGCCGGGGGAAGTGAGATTACTTTAAATGAGCGGGACGCGTATGCGCCGCGCGCCTGCCCCGTAGGGTGGGCAAAATCGGTCGCCGAAATCGTAGGGTGGGCAAAATCGGTCGCCGAAATCTTCCCACACACTCAGACCGCGAGGACCGATTTTGCCCACGCGGTGAACCTCTCGACTTTTGACCGCGTGGGCAAAATCGCCAAAAACATCAGAGCGTATTGAAAGGTTTGCGAAGCGATTTTGCCCACCCTACAAGGCCGCACCGTCGGCTCGGCCGTGCCCGCGGTTATTACTTGGGCAGTGGGATAGTCGTGCCGGACCAAAGGCCATTTTGCTTCAAGAACTCGATCATGGCGCGATCGAATGCGGCGGGGTCTTCAATGCAGCAGGCGTGCCCCGTTCCGGGCAATTCGACGTGGCGCGCGCCCTTGATTCCGGCCGCCGTCTCGCGCCCGGCGGGAAGCGAATTATCGTGCGCTCCGTTGATCACGAGCACCGGCACCACGAGATCCTTGAGCCGGCCGCTCATGTCGCAGCCGCCGCGGGCGCGGTGAATCTGCGCAATCGCCTGACCGGAGAGGGTGTGGGCATTTTCCGCGAAAATCGACAGGACCCATTGGCCGAGCGGCGTAGCGGGAAAATCCGGCGCGACTACTTCGTGCAGGTAAGACCGGATCATCCCCGGCATGTCCTTGGTGCTGCTGAAATCCTCCGCGCGCTTGCGCACGTTGGGGCTGCCGCGGCTGTTGCCGCCGACCAGAATTAGTGCGCGCGTCATTTCCGGGTGATCGAGGGCGGTCAGGAGCGCAATCCCCGATCCGACACTGCAGCCGCAGAAGATCGCCGACGCGATCCCTTCCTTCCGGCAGACCCCGAGCACATCATCCTTCATGTCGGCCAGCGTGAACGGCGTCTCTACCTTGTCGGAGCGGCCATAGCCGCGGATATCCACGCTCACGCAGCGGAAGAACGGCGAGAAATGCGCCACCTGATAGAGCCACAGCCGGTGATCGAACGGATTGGCGTGAACGAATACCAGAGCCGGGCCCTCGCCCGAGACTTCGTAATAGATTTTCGGGCCGGTGGCGGTGCAAAACGGCATGCGGAGTGTCCTCGCTCTGATTTAATTCACGGTCGTCATCCTGAGGCGCGAGCCCGGCCCCTTTGGCCGGGCGAGCCTCGAAGGATGCGGCCCCATCCCGACGCACAGCGGCCGTCATCCTTCGAGGCTCGCGCGCCATAGCGCGGCGAAGACGCGCGTGAACGCGCTTTAAGAGCGCGCGCTCGCACCTCAGGATGACGGTCGCACGATCTCTACTTCTTTCCCGTCAATCGGCGAACAAATTTCTCGAAATTATCGAGCTGCAGCTTGACCATGTCCCTGGTCGGCTGGTCGATCAATTCGAGCGTCTTCTCGTCGAATTTCTTCGCCGCAAAGGTGACGAAAACCTCCGGCCGGATCATGATCACCGACTCGACCGCAGTGAGACACTGGCGGAGGTGATACTGCATGCGCGAACCGCCGAGGAGCCCTCCGGCGCACGATTGCAGCGCAACGGGCTTGCCCTTGAACGGATCATCCTTGAAGCGCGAGGTCCAATCGATCGCATTCTTGAGGCCGGCGGGAATCGACCAGTTGTACTCCGGCGACACGATGATAACGCCGTGTGCTGAGCGGATCGCATCCGCGAATGCCGTCACGTCGGCGGGAAACCCGTACGCATTTTGAATATCCAAATTGTAGAGCGGAAATCTGTCGATCGGCGGAGCAGGCTCGAGCCTCAACCCCGGCGGCGCCAGCGGCGGCAATGAACGCGCCAACGCCCCGTTGTACGAGGCTTTGCGAAACGAGCCGCATACGACGGCGATGTCAAGTCGATTGTCAACCATCAGTTAAGCCCCCTGCGGATCAATCATCTGCCGGCAAACGCCGGGACCTTGTAGGGTGGGCAAAGGCGCCTGCCGAGGTCGTTGGAGAAAGCACGGCCGATCGCGCCTTTGCCCACGCTGTCAAACGTCGATGGACCGACCGCGTGGGCAAAATCGCCCCAAGCTCTTGTGCGTGCGCATAGGCCCCGCCAAACGATTTTGCCCACCCTACAGCCTCACGCCTTTGCATTCATCTTGGTAATAAATCCAGCAAAAGCTGCAAGCTGCTGGATGATGAACTTGCGCGTGGTCTCGTCCTTCAACTCGCCGGTGTTCTCGTCAAATTTGGATACGCAGTTGCCGATGAAGATTTCCGGCTTATTGAGAGTAAAGGCGTCAAGAAACACCATCGACCGGCGCAGGTCGTATTGCATGCGGGCGCCGCCGACGGGACCGGGCGAAGCCGACTGGAGCGCGATCGGCTTGCCGGCGAAAGGCTGGTTGGGCAGGCGCGAAACCCAATCGATCGCATTTTTGAGGCCCCCTGGAATGGAGAAGTTGTATTCCGGCGTGACGATGATCACACCGTCGGCAGCGCGGATCGCATCAGCAAGGTCATTGACCTCGCGCGGAAAGCCGGTCGAATTCTGGATATCCGCATTGTAGATTGGGAAAGCTGCAAACGACGGCGCCGGGTTGATCGCCATGCCGCCGGGCGCAAGCCCCGGCAGCGCCCGCTGCACCATGGCGTTATACGAGCCTTTTCGCAGCGATCCGCAAATGCTGATCACGCTCAGGTTCTTGCCAGGCATGAAGGCCTCCTCGCATCGATCAACGACCTCGTCCTGAGAACGTGTCGGAGAATTGCACGCTCCGCTTATTCCCGCGCAAGCGGGAATCCAAGCCCCATGGACATTAGAGGAATTCCCTCCGACTCGCGAATGCGCGCGCAACATCGTTGGAATGTACATCACAGTTCCACTGTTCCGTTCTTCGCCAGGACGCTCTCACCCAGGACGGATCGTCACCTTCCACTCGGTGCCGGGACGAGGTATAAGGAAACCCGAATTGACCCCGGTTGGTGACACTGGAATCGGGCGCATCAAACGCAGATATGGACGGTTCCGGCACTCTGTTGGGGTGCTGAGGCCAGCAGGAGAATAAGCATGAACAACATCCAGGCAGATCAGGTTTGGACTACCCCACTCAACGAGATGGATGGGGTTCAGAAGGGATTCGACCGCAGCAAGACCGTTCGTTTTTACGATACGACGCTTCGCGACGGCGAGCAGTCGACCGGCATCTGCTTTTCCGCCAAGGACAAGTTCGAAATCGCGTGCAAGCTCGCCGAACTCGGGGTTGGGCGAATTGAATCGGGCTTTCCCCGTGTTTCTGAAGAAGACACGGAGGCCGTCAAGCGCATCCTCGCGGCAAATCTGAGCTCTGAAATCTGGGGCTTTGCGCGCTGCGTTCGGGGCGACATCGACGCTCATGTCGAGCTGGGTACACGCTATACCCTGCTCGAAATAACGACCAGCGACATGAAGATGAAGGCCTTTGGCTTTACCCGCGAAAAGGTCATGAACAGCGTCATCGATTCCGTGAAATACGCAAAAGACAAAGGGATCGAACGCGTCAACTTCTTTGCCGTGGACAGCACGCGCAGCGATTTGGGATTTTTGCGCGATGTCTACGGCAAGGCCCTGGAAGCCGGCGCCGATGAAGTCTCCATGGTCGATACGATCGGCGTGTGCGCGCCGGAAACTGCTGAATATCTGATGCGTCAGGTCAGGTCATGGGTGGGACAGTCCGTGCCCATACACTGGCACGGCCACAATGACATGGGTTTGGCTACGGCCGCGGCCATCGGCGCAGTCCGGGGCGGCGCCGACTGGATCCAAGGAACCATCAACGGCATGGGCGAGCGCGCCGGCAACGCCGACATTTGTGAAGTCGCCCTCGCCTTGCAGTACCTCTACCACGTTCCGGTGGAATTGGATTTGAGAAAGGCGCGCGAGGTTTCCCAGGTGGTGCAGAAGTGCGGGAACTACACGGTCGACAGCTGGAAACCCGTCGTCGGCGAGTTCATCTTCACGCGCGAAAGCGGAGGTGTCGCCAGCCAGTTCCATATGCCCTCGGCGATCGAACCTTATTCGGCCACTGTCGTTGGCGCGGACCGCAAGATCGCACTTGGCAAGAAGAGCGGACTTGCCAACATCAAGATCAAGCTCGATGAACTCGGTCTCGATGCGCCTGCCCAAAAGCACGCCGCCATTCTCGAAAAGGTCAAATCGAAGGGAACGGCGGAAAAGCGGCTGGTGACGGACCAGGAATTCCGCGCGATCGTGGCGCAGGTTGTTTGAGCGTCCCCGCTTTCGCGGGGACGCTCAAAGGCGGGCGGCATGCCTATTTCATCCAGTCAAACATTGCCCAGTTTGGCAATTACTTCTTCTCGTCCTGGATCGGGTTCGACAGCACGCCGATCCGCTCGATCTCGACCTCGCAGCTGTCGCCCTGCTTCATCCAGATCGGCGGCTTGCGCCAACAGCCGACCCCGGAAGGCGTGCCGGTCACGATGATGTCGCCGGGCTCAAGCGTGATGCCCTGGGTGATGTAGGCGATCATCTCCGGCACCGGGAACATCATGTTGTCGGTATTGTCCGACTGCATGACCTGCCCGTTGAGGCGGGTCTGGATCTTCAGCCCCTTGCCGGCGGGCGGCAATTCGTCGGCCGTCACCATCCATGGACCGAAGGCGCCGGTCGAATCGAAATTCTTGCCCATGTCCCATTGCGTGGTCTTGCGCTGAAACTCGCGCACCGAGCCTTCGTTGAAGCAGGAATAGCCGGCGATGCAGGAGGTGGCGTTGCCGACATCGAGGTGCTTGGCGCGCTTGCCCACGACCACCACCATCTCGGCCTCGTAATCGAGCGTCTCGGTCACCAGCGGGCGGATCATCGGCTCGCCGTGCGCCAGGAGCGAGGTCGCGCAGCGCATGAAGATCGTGGGAAATTTCTGAACGTTTGTTTCCTGTTCCTTGACGTGCTCCAGATAATTCTGCCCGAGACAGATGATCTTGCCGGGCCGCGCCACCGGCAGCGCGTATTTGAGGCCCTCGAGCGGCCGCCGCGCGCCAGCCGGCGCGCGCGCCGCAAGGCTCTTGAGGGGCCCGAGATCGCCGTTGCCGCGTCGAAGCCATTCGCCGAGATCGTTCGGCGCGCTCACATCGACCGCCTGCAGATCGATTACCTCCTCCCCCTCAACGACGCCGAGGCGCAACGCTCCATTTGCATTTGCTTTGAACCCTAAAATCTTCATCGTCTCGACCTCCCCATCCGTTGCCGATTAGCCGGCAGGGTTCATATTGGATGCTAGCGCGCACGTCTACGGCCAGCTGTAGCCTGGATTGCGTGATCCGAAGTAGTCGGCGGGCTGTGCACGTCGCCAAGCGATCGCGCAATCCAGGATCCCCGCGCGATCCCGGATTTGCGCTGGCCCAAAAGCGCGTCGAAGACGTGCTTATGGGCAAGCTCTATCCGGGCTACAGTCTGCGACCATGCCGTCACTTATTGAGATCGACGCCATCAGCAAGAGCTTCGATGGCGGGCGCACATACGCCGTTCGGGAAGCCACCCTCCTTGTTGAGGAGGGGACTTTTTTGGCCTTGGTCGGCACGTCCGGGTCCGGCAAGACAACGACGCTCAAATGCCTCAACCGATTGATCCATCCTGACACGGGCGAGGTCAGGATCGCGGGGGAGGTAGTGGGATCCGGTGATCCCGCGGCGCTGCGCCGGCGCATCGGCTATGTCTTCCAAGGTATCGGGCTCTTTCCTCATATGACCATCGGCGAGAACATCGGCATCACCCCGCAGCTTCTGGGATGGCCGCCCGCCGAAATCGCCGCCCGCGTTGAAGAGCTGCTCGACCTCGTCGAGCTGCCGCGAAGCTACTCATCGCGGTATCCGCGGACGCTCTCGGGTGGCCAACAGCAGCGCGCCGGCGTCGCGCGCGCCATTGCGGCGCGACCGCGAATCGTTCTGATGGACGAGCCGTTCGGCGCGCTCGATCCGCTGACCCGCGATGTCGTGGGCTCCGCATACCGGGCGCTGCACGATCGGTTGGGCCTGACCACGATCATGGTGACCCACGACATGGAGGAAGCCATTCTCCTTTCCGACCGGATCGCCGTCATGAAGGCCGGCCACGTACTGGCACATGACACGCCACGGGCTCTGATGTCCGACCCCCCGCATCCAGACGTCGCAACGCTCATGGACCTGCCGAGGCGGCGGGTCGAGCGCATTCGGGCGCTGAGCGACCGAACTGCCGCGGGCCAGTCTGATGGATGAGCGAATTGCCCGAGCGCTCGATCTGCTTCCGGATTATCTTGCCAAGCACGTGCTGCTGTGCGCCTCGGCGCTCGCGCTCGGAGTGAGCCTCGCGCTTCCGCTCGCCATCCTGGCCTACCGGCGCCCGCCCTTTCGCCTGCCCAGTCTGACCATCGTGAGCCTTGTCCAGACGATCCCCGGCCTGGCTTTGCTCGCCCTGTTCTACCCGCTGCTGCTCGGCCTCTCGTCGCTGACCAAGATGCTGTTCGGTGGCGGCGTTCCGGCGCTCGGTTTCCTGCCCTCGCTGCTCGCGCTCACGCTCTATTCGATGCTGCCGATCTTCCGCAATGGGCTGACTGGGCTCACCGGCATCGATCCGGCGGTCATCGAGGCGGCGGATGCGGTGGGAATGACCTCGCGGCAACGTTTGCTCAAGGTTGAGGCGCCGCTGGCGGCGCCCGTCATCATGGGAGGCATTCGCACGGCTGCCGTGTGGACCATCGGCGCCGCGACGCTCTCCACCTCCGTGGGCCAGACCAGCCTCGGCAACTACATCTTCTCCGGGCTGCAAACCGAGAACTGGATATTTGTACTCTTCGGCTGCGTCGCCGCGGCAGCGCTTGCGCTCCTCGTCGATTGGCTGCTCGGCCTCATCGAGATCGGAGCAAGGAGACGCGATCCGCGCCGCATTTATTTCGGCCTGCTCGCCCTTCTAACCGGGACAGGCGCAGCGCTGACACCGCTCCTGGCCGGAGGAGCGACGGCTTACTTCATCGGCGCCAAGAACTTCAGCGAGCAGTTCATCCTCGCCGATCTGATTGCCCGGCAGATCGAGGCGCAGGGCGCGTCAACCCAGCACCGCAACGGCCTGGGCTCGGCGATCGCGTTTCGGGCCCTCGTCAACAACGATATTGACGTGTACGTCGATTATTCCGGCACGCTTTGGACGAACGTCATGGAACGGCGCGACGTGCCGGGACGCGAGGCCATGCTCGAGGAGCTGACGCGCTGGGTCGACGAGCGCTATCACGCGCGCGTTCTCGGCTCCCTTGGATTCGAGAACGCCTATGCGCTCGCCATGCGCCGCGATCGCGCTCAGGCACTGGGCATAAGCACAATCGAGGACCTCGCCAGGGAGGCGCCGCGGCTCACCTTCGGCACCGATCTCGAATTCTTAAGCCGCGCGGAATGGGCCTCGCTTGAGAAAACCTATCATCTGCAATTCGCGGCCCAGCGCTCTTACGATCCGACATTCATGTACCGGGCTCTCGAGGACGGCAGTGTGGACGTCATTTCGGCCTTTTCCAGCGACGGACGGATCGCCGCCTACGACCTCGCAGTGCTGGAGGATCCCAAGCACGCCATTCCGTCCTATGACGCTGTGATCCTGATAGCTCCGCAAAGAAGAGATGACGCAGTCCTGATTGATGCGCTCTCTCCGCTGATCGGGAGGATCTCCGTCGAGGAGATGCGGCAGGCCAACCTGATGGTCGACCGCGACACCGATAAAAAATCGCCCGAGCAGGCAGCCCGCTTTCTCTCGCGCGCAATTGGGTTGTCGCAATAGGTGGCTTGGTGGTTGGTCTGTAGGGTGGGCAAAGGCGCGATCCACACGCACGAGCCGCGCCGCGCGTAGTGAAGGAGCGCCGTGCCCACGCGCGCGGGTTCGCGTGGGCACGGCGCACGCGCCAAAGCGCGTGCGCCTTTGCCCACCCTACGCAGCTTGTGACTGCTGAGCGCTCAGCGCGTGGACGGAGAACCAGCCTTTCGGATCGGTCCACACTGCAACCGGGTTCCAGCCGGCACGGCGGGCCAGCTCGTGAAACGACTGAATCGTGTATTTATAGCTGTTCTCGGTGTGGATGCTTTCTCCGGCGCGAAACCGGATCGCATGACCGCAGACGTTCACGGTCTGGCGGTTGCGGCTGATCAGATGCATTTCGATGCGCCGACGCTCGGCATTGTAGAAGGCCTGGTGACGGAAGGCTTCAAGATCGAAATCGGCGCCAAGCTCGCGATTGATCCGCGCCAGCAGGTTCAGGTTGAATTCTGCGGTGACGCCGGCCGCGTCGTCATAGGCTGCATCCAGGATGGCGCTGTCCTTGATCAGATCGACCCCGATAATAAGCGTTGCGCGCGGCCCCAGCATGCTGGCCGCGTGCTGCAAAAACGCAGCCGCCTCCTGCGGATCGAAATTACCGATGGTCGATCCCGGAAAAAACCCGGTGCGGGCAAGACCGGAAATCGCGTTGGGCAGATGGAACGGCCTGGTGAAATCGGCAGCAACCGCAATGACGTTGAGGCGCGGGAAATCGTGCTGGAGCTGCGCCGCTTCCCGCACCAGCATCTCCGAGGAAATGTCGACCGGGACGTAAGCGGCAATCGCTGTACTTGCCGCCAGCAGGATACGCGCCTTGCGGGCAGAGCCGCTGCCGAATTCGATCAGTGCGGTCCTGCCGTCGATGAGGCCGGCCATCTCGGCGGCATGCCGATCGAGAATCGCCAGTTCGCAGCGCGTCGGGTAATATTCGGGCAATTCGGTGATCCGCTCGAACAGCGCCGAGCCGGCCTCATCGTAGAAATATTTCGGCGCAAGCCGCTTCGATTGCGCCGTCAAGCCGGCGATCACGTCGCGCGCGAAGGCCTGCTCGGCGCAATCCTTCTCTCGGCAAGCAACTCGCGCCGGGGCGCTCATGGCCGGCTCCTGGTCTCCATGTTTCAGGCTGAATGGTCGGCGAGCCGCACTCCGCTGAACTGCCAACGGGCGGTCGGATAAAAGAAGTTACGGTAGCTTGGGCGGGCATGGCCGGCAGGGGTGGCGTGAGAACTGCCGCGAAGCACCATCTGGTTGACCATGAACTTGCCGTTGTACTCGCCAAGCGCGCCCGATGGCACGCGATAACCTGGGTAAGCCGCATAGGCGCTGCGCGTCCATTGCCAGACGACGCCAAAGGCGTCATCGAGCAAATTAGCACGGGCGGCGACTTCCCACTCGGCCTCGGTCGGCAGGTCCTTGCCGGCCCAGCGCGCAAACGCATCCGCCTCGTAATAACTCACATGTGCAACGGGAGCGGAAGGCTCAACCTGCTTGAGCCCGGCAAGAGTGAGCGAACGCCAGATGCCGTCGCGCTTGCGCCAATAGAGCGGCGCAGACCAGCCTTCCGCCGCGACCGCCGCCCAGCCATCGGACAGCCAGAGCGAAGGGGTCGCATAACCGCCGTCGCTTATAAAGTCGATCCACTGCGCATTGGTCACGAGCGAGCGCGCGATCCGCACCGGTTCAAGAAAAATCCGATGCGGCGGCCCTTCGTTGTCGAAGCAAAACCCGTCTCCGGAATAGCCGATCGTGTGAATTCCCCCCGACAATTCTGCAAAGCCACGCGATGGCTTTCCGCAAGCGGGCAGCCGCCAATCCGCATCGTAGGTTGGCGCGGTCGGGTTCTGCGCAAAGGCATGCAGGATGTCGGTGAGCAGAAGCTCCTGGTGCTGCTGCTCGTGGTGCAAGCCGATTTCGACAATTCGCAGCATTTCACAAAGCTGCGGGTCTGCTGCGGTCGATATCAGGCGCTCGACAGCGGCATCGACATAGGCGCGATACTCAGCAATGCGCGCCAGGTCGGGACGGGTGATCAGGCCACGCTGCGGGCGAGCATGACGCGGCCCGGCGGCAACGTAATAGGAATTGAACAGGTAAGCGAAATCAGGGTCGAAAATCTTATATGAGGCAAGCCGCGAAGGAAGCAGAAACTGCTCGAAAAACCAGGTGGTGTGCGCGCGATGCCATTTTGTCGGACTGGCATCAGGCATCGATTGGACCATCTGGTCTTCGGGACCGAGACGTGCGGCGCGGCGCTCCGTCTCCGTGCGCACCGTGCGGAACGCGTCAAGCGCACTGCGTCGCCCATCGATGGGCGCAGCGACGCGAGACGCGGTGATGTTGCCGGCGTCGAACCCGCGCGCCGCTGAAGAGTAGGTTGCGGAGGGCATGCCCAATCCCAGGCTCGGTGTCTCCGGCAGGCAACGGAACCGATACCGGATTGTTCCGAATTTATACGTCCGAACGATGGGAAATTTGATAGAGGAATAGGCCGTGCCCGCAGGAGCAGGCGCAAATCCGGGGCTGCCCCCCAGACGGCGCAGGGGGCGGAGTTTGAGACCCGCCCCTACAACGACGCGCTCGAAGCCATTGCGTTCAGGTGCCGAACAGCTCTTTGAGCGTTCGCGTGGTGGTCGCGATCGATTCCCGGTTTGCCCGCTCCTCGTCCTTGTTCTTGGGCTGGGAGAAGCCATGCCCCGTACCGCTGTAGACTTCCAGCTCGAAGGGCACCTTCGCATCGCGCAGTCCGTCGATCACCTTGCTCACCGTGGTGAGGGGATAATTCTTATCATCGGCGCCATGCAGGATCAGATACATGCCTTTGATGTTCTTCGCCCATCCGGGCTCATAACTCCCGAAGGAGCCGTGAATCGCCACATTGGCCGCAAGCGGCGCGCCCATTGAACCAAATTCGGCTCCGACCGCGCCCCCGAAGCAGTAGCCGATAAGCGCGATCTTGGAGGCGTCGACCATCGGATTCTTGAGCAACGTATCGAATCCGGCCTGCGTGCGAGCCCTGAGCAGCGCACGATCCGCTCTGAACATCTTGGTCTGGGCCAACACTTCGTCGAGGTTCTTTGGAACCACCCCGAAAATGTCGGCGGCAAATGCGACATAACCGAGATTGGACCACATCTCGACGAGATGTTTCGTGTGATCCGTCATGCCCTCCCGATCATGAATCACGAAGATCGCGGGGCGCTTGCCGGTCACCTTGTCGTCATGGGCCATATAGGCTTTGAGCTTGGTGTTGCCCTGACTGTAGTCCACCCACTCGGTCTTCATCTCGGCTGCCGCCGGCCCAGCGGCAAACGCGATCACGGCGGCCAAAGCGGCCGGAACCACACGCAGCATTGTCATGAACACCTCCCTGGCTTGACTATTGACCGAAGTGTCGCCCAGCGCCGAGGCGAAGTCCAGATGGTTGTTGCGACTTAACGGGGCCGTTCCAAGGACTACCAAATTCCAGATGCTGCGCTATATTGCGCGCATGGCAAGCAAACCCGTAGCCAAACACAAGCGCCCTAACACGACCATGGTGCCGGTAACGACCATGGAGGAAATCCCCGTCCTCTCGGAAAAAGAGGCGGCTGAGCTCACGGCATCGCTCAAACGGGCAGAATCTCGCCTCAAGTCCGGGAAGGGCATTGATTATGATTCCGTGACGTTCAAGACACGGCTATTGCACCTGTAAAAAGGACCGCCCTTTCGGGGCGGCCCTTTTCTGTGTGGTGTAGGCGAGTGCGGCGCCAGCCGCCGCGCCTTACTCCGCTGCGGGCAGAGCCGCCTGCTCGGCTGCTGCGGCTGCCGCCTTGGCCGCAGCTTCCTTCTCGCGCTCCTCGAGGATGAGCGCGTCGCGCTTGCCGGCGACCTCACGCAGGCTGTTCATAACCGCGCCGGTGCCGGCCGGGATCAGACGACCGACGATGACGTTCTCCTTGAGGCCTTCGAGCGTATCGACCTTGCCGTTGACGGCAGCCTCAGTGAGGACACGTGTCGTCTCCTGGAAGGACGCCGCCGAGATGAATGAGCGCGTCTGCAGCGAGGCCTTGGTGATACCGAGCAGCACCGGATGCGCCGCGGCCGGCTTTTTTCCTTCCTCCGCCATCCGGGCATTGATCTCGTCAAGCTCGATCTTGTCGATCTGTTCGCCCTGAATGAGGTCGGTCTCGCCCGGCTCGTCGATCTCCACCTTCTGGAGCATCTGACGCACGATCACCTCGATATGCTTGTCGTTGATCGCGACTCCCTGGAGCCGATAGACCTCCTGGATTTCGTTGACGAGATAGCCGGCGAGTTCCTCAACGCCCTTGATCGCCAGGATGTCGTGCGGCGCCGGGTTGCCCTCGACAATGAAATCGCCCTTCTCGACGAGGTCGCCGTCCTGCAGGTGGATGTGTTTGCCCTTGGGAATGAGATATTCCTTCGGCTCCTCCTCGCTGTCGGCAGGCTCGATGATGATCCGCTGCTTGTTCTTGTAATCGCGGCCAAAGCGGATCGTACCGGAAGTCTCAGCGATGATTGCCGCCTCCTTCGGCCGGCGCGCTTCGAACAGCTCCGCCACGCGCGGCAGACCGCCGGTGATGTCGCGGGTCTTGGCGCTTTCGGTCGGGATGCGCGCGATCACGTCGCCAGCCTGGACATGAGACCCCGGCTCGACCTGGATGATGGCGTCCACGGCAAGCTGGTAACGCGCTTCGGCGCCGCGGGCGAGTTTCACCACCTTGTCGTGCTTGTCCTTGATGACAATCGCCGGGCGCAGATCCTGCTGGTTGCGGCCGGAGCCGGTACGCCAGTCAATAACGACTCGCTTGGCGATGCCGGTCGATTCATCGAGCGTCTCCGACATCGACTGGCCCTCGACCAGATCCTCGAAGCCGATGATGCCCTCGACTTCGGTGAGGATCGGGCGCGTATAGGGGTCCCACTCGGCGATTCGCTGACCGCGCTTGATCTCGCCGCCGTCATCCACCAGAAGCCGGGCGCCGTAGGGGATGCGATGGGTCGCGCGCTCGCTACCGTCAGGATCGAGCACCGCAACCACCATGTTGCGGACCATCGCGACGTTCTGGCCTTCGGAGTTCCTGACCAGGTTCTTGTTCTTGATCTTGATTCTGCCCTCGAAATTCGACTCGATGAAGGACTGCTCCGAAATCTGCGCTGCCCCGCCGATGTGGAAGGTCCGCATGGTGAGCTGGGTGCCGGGCTCGCCGATCGACTGCGCGGCGATGACCCCGACCGCTTCGCCCATGTTCACCGGCGTGCCGCGGGCAAGATCGCGGCCATAGCACTTGGCGCAGACGCCCGAGGTCGTCTCGCAGGTCAGCACCGAGCGAATGCGCAGCTCCTGCACGCCGGCCCTCTTGATGGCGTCGACATGGGGCTCTTCGAGCAGCGTATCCTTCGGCACGATCACCTCATGCGAGGATGGATCCTTCACGTCCTCGGCCGTGGTGCGGCCGAGGATCCGGCTTTCCAGCGAAGCCACGACCTGGCCGGCGTCGATGATCGCCCGCACGTTGATGCCGGCCGAGGTGCCGCAATTGTGTGAAGTGATGATGCAGTCCTGCGCGACGTCGACCAGGCGCCGGGTGAGATAGCCGGAGTTCGCGGTCTTGAGCGCGGTATCGGCCAGCCCTTTTCGGGCGCCGTGCGTCGAGTTGAAATATTCGAGCACCGAGAGCCCCTCCTTGAAGTTGGAGATGATCGGGCTTTCGATGATTTCGCCGGACGGCTTGGCCATCAGGCCGCGCATGCCGGCAAGCTGACGCATCTGCGCGGGCGAGCCGCGGGCGCCGGAATGCGCCATCATATAGATCGAGTTGACCTGAGCTTCGCGGCCGTCACCGGTCTTCCTGACCGCCGAAATCTCCTTCATCATCGCTTCGGCGATGTGATCGGTGGCCCTCGACCACGCATCGACGACCTTGTTGTACTTCTCGCCCTGGGTGATCAGGCCGTCGTTGTACTGCTGCTCGAAGTCCTTCGCCTCCTCGCGGGTTTTCGCCACAATGTCCCACTTCTTCTGCGGGACCACCATGTCGTCCTTGCCGAACGAGATGCCGGCCTTGAACGCGTTGTGGAAGCCGAGCGCCATGATCCGATCGCAGAAGATCACCGTCTCCTTCTGCCCGCAATGGCGGTAGACCTGATCGATCATGTTCGAGATTTCCCGCTTCGTCATCAGTTTGTTGACGACATTGAAGGATATCTTGGGGCTCCTCGGCAGGACGCTGCCGAGAATGACCCGGCCGGGCGTGGTTTCATATTCGTTGCGGACCGGCTTGCCGTCTTCGCCGATGTCCCAGTGATAGTACTTGATCCGGGCGTGCAGCGTCACAGCCTTGGCATTGAGAGCATGCTCGAGTGCTGCGAAATTGCTATAGAAGCCCTGCTTCGGGATCTTTGCATTCTTGTATTTGGCAGCCTCCGACCCGAAGATTTTCTTCAACTCTTCCTGAGTAAAGTATTTGAACTCGCCTGGCTCGCCGTCCTGCATGATCGTGAGGTAATAAAGGCCGAGCACGATATCCTGCGACGGCACGATGATCGGCGAGCCGTTCGCGGGATGCAGGATGTTGTTGGTCGACATCATCAGCACGCGCGCTTCGAGCTGGGCTTCGAGCGACAGCGGCACGTGCACGGCCATCTGATCGCCGTCGAAATCGGCGTTGAAGGCGGCGCAGACCAGCGGATGCAGCTGGATCGCCTTGCCTTCGATCAGCACCGGCTCGAAGGCCTGGATCCCCAGCCGGTGCAGCGTCGGCGCGCGGTTGAGCAGCACGGGATGTTCGCGGATGACCTCGTCGAGGATGTCCCAGACTTCGGGCTTCTCCTTCTCGACGAGCTTTTTCGCCTGCTTGACCGTCGTCGACAGGCCCTTGGCGTCGAGCCGCGAATAGATGAACGGCTTGAACAGTTCGAGGGCCATCTTCTTCGGCAGGCCGCACTGATGGAGCTTCAGTTCGGGACCGACGACAATGACCGAGCGGCCTGAATAATCGACGCGCTTGCCGAGCAGATTCTGGCGGAACCGGCCCTGCTTGCCTTTGAGCATGTCGGCGAGCGATTTCAGAGGCCGCTTGTTGGCGCCGGTGATCACGCGGCCGCGGCGACCGTTGTCGAACAGCGCGTCCACGGCCTCCTGGAGCATCCGCTTCTCGTTGCGGATGATGATGTCGGGAGCGCGCAGCTCGATGAGCCGTTTGAGACGATTATTTCGGTTGATGACCCGCCGATAGAGATCGTTGAGATCGGACGTGGCGAAGCGCCCGCCGTCGAGCGGAACGAGCGGCCGCAGGTCCGGCGGGATTACCGGAATCTGCTTGAGAATCATCCATTCCGGCCGGTTGCCGGACTGCTTGAACGCCTCGACGATCTTGAGCCGCTTGGCCAGCTTCTTCTTCTTGGCCTCGGAATCGGAGCCGGCGATCTCCGCGCGCAGATCGCCCTGCATCTTGTCAAGGTCAAGCGCCTTGAGCATTTCACGGATCGCTTCGGCGCCGATCAGCGCCGTGAAGCTGTCCGCTCCATATTCCTCCTGCGCCTTGAGATACTCCTCCTCGGCGAGGAGTTGGCGGTCCTGCAGCGGCGTGAGACCCGGCTCGAGCACGACGTAGTACTCGAAATAGAGGATGCGCTCGAGGTCCTTGAGCGTCATGTCGAGCATCAGCCCGATGCGAGAAGGCAGCGATTTGAGAAACCAGATGTGGGCAACCGGCGCCGCCAGCTCGATGTGGCCCATTCGCTCGCGCCGCACCCGCGAGAGCGTCACCTCGACCGAGCATTTCTCGCAGATGATGCCCTTGTATTTCATGCGCTTGTACTTGCCGCACAGGCATTCGTAATCCTTGATCGGCCCGAAGATGCGCGCGCAGAACAGGCCGTCGCGCTCGGGCTTGAAGGTGCGGTAATTGATGGTCTCCGGCTTCTTGATCTCGCCGTAGGACCAGGACAGGATCTTTTCCGGGCTCGCGATCGAAATCCGGATCTGGTCGAAAACCTGAGCCGGCACCTGCGGGCTGAAAAGATTCATCAGTTCTTGATTCATAATTTTCTCCGTGTGGAGTTATCTCGTATCGGACGACAGAGAACGGAGGACAGACGACGGATCGATCCGCGGGTCTTTTATCTGTCCTCTGTCGTCTGCTGTCTGTCCTCTGTTATTCGGCCGCCTCGGCGATCTCGCCGCCGCGCTGCTGCTTGGAATTGTGCAGGTCGACATTGAGCCCGAGCGAACGCATCTCCTTGACCAGCACGTTGAAGCTTTCGGGAATGCCCGCCTCGAAGGTGTCGTCGCCGCGCACGATGGCCTCGTACACCTTGGTACGGCCGGCGACGTCGTCCGACTTCACGGTGAGCATTTCCTGAAGCGTATAGGCGGCGCCATAGGCTTCGAGGGCCCACACCTCCATTTCTCCGAAGCGTTGACCGCCGAACTGCGCCTTGCCGCCCAGCGGCTGCTGGGTCACGAGCGAATAGGGTCCGATCGAACGGGCATGGATCTTATCGTCGACCAGGTGGTGCAGCTTCATCATATAGATGTAGCCGACCGTCACCTTGCGATCGAACGGCTCGCCGGTGCGACCGTCGTAGAGGGTCACCTGCCCGCTGTGATCGAGGCCGGCGAGATCGAGCATGTGCTCGATATCGGCTTCCTTCGCTCCGTCAAACACCGGCGTTGCAATCGCCACGCCATGGCGCAGATTGCTGCCGAGTTCGACCAGGTCTTTTTCGCCCAGCGATTTGATTGTTTCGTCGTCTCCATAGACCTTCTTGAGAATGTCCTTGAGCGGCTTGGTGTCGTGCCTGGGACCATAGGTATCGACCGCCTGGCCGATCTTGAGACCGAGGCCTGCACAGGCCCATCCCAGATGCGTCTCCAGGATCTGACCGACATTCATGCGGCTCGGAACGCCAAGCGGGTTGAGCACGATATCCACCGGAGTGCCGTCGGCGAGGAACGGCATGTCCTCGCTCGGCACGATCTTGGAAACCACGCCTTTGTTGCCGTGGCGGCCGGCCATCTTGTCGCCGGGCTGAATCTTGCGCTTCACCGCGACGAAGACCTTGACCATCTTCATCACGCCGGGCGGAAGCTCGTCGCCACGCTGCAGTTTCTCGACCTTGTCGAGGAAGCGCTGCTCGAGGCGCTTCTTCGATTCGTCGTACTGCTTACGAATGGCCTCGACCTCGGCCATGATCTTGTCGTTTGGCGAGGCGAACTGCCACCATTGCGCCCGCGGATATTCTTCAAGCACCGCGCGCGTGATTTTCGAATCCTTCTTGAATCCCTTGGGACCCGCAATGCCCTGGCGGCCCTCCAGCATCTCGGCGAGACGGCCGTAAACGTTGCGGTCCAGGATCGCCTGTTCGTCGTCGCGGTCCTTGGCGAGGCGCTCGATTTCCTCGCGCTCGATCGCGAGCGCGCGCTCGTCCTTCTCAACGCCGTGCCGATTGAAGACCCGCACTTCCACCACGGTACCCTGCACGCCCGGCGGGACACGCAGCGAGGTATCGCGAACATCGGAGGCCTTCTCGCCGAAAATCGCGCGCAGCAGCTTCTCCTCCGGCGTCATCGGGCTTTCGCCCTTGGGCGTGATCTTGCCGCAGAGGATGTCGCCCGCACGCACCTCGGCGCCGATGTAGACGATGCCGGCCTCGTCGAGGTTCTTGAGCGCCTCTTCCGAGACGTTAGGGATGTCGCGGGTGATTTCTTCCGGCCCGAGCTTCGTATCGCGGGCCATCACCTCGAATTCCTCGATATGGATCGAGCTGAACACATCGTCTTTGACCATGCGTTCCGAGAGCAGGATCGAATCTTCGAAATTGTAGCCGTTCCACGGCATGAAGGCGACGAGCACGTTGCGCCCGAGCGCAAGCTCGCCGAGATCCGTTGAAGGCCCGTCGGCGATGATGTCGCCCTTCTTCACCTGATCGCCGACCCTCACCAGCGGACGCTGATTGATGCATGTGCTCTGATTGGAGCGCTGGAATTTCATCAGCCGGTAGATATCGACGCCCGACTTCGAAGGATCGTTATCCTCAGTCGCCCGAACCACGATACGGGTGGCATCGACCTGATCGACGATACCGGTGCGGCGCGCCGCAATCGAAGCGCCGGAATCGCGGGCCACAACGCCCTCCATGCCGGTGCCGACGAACGGCGCCTCGTTGCGCAGGAGCGGCACCGCCTGGCGCTGCATGTTGGAGCCCATCAAGGCGCGGTTCGCGTCGTCGTTTTCGAGGAACGGGATGAGCGCGGCGGCAACCGAGACGAGCTGTTTCGGCGACACGTCCATGAAATCGACCTTGTCGGGCGAAATCATCTGCACGTCGCCGGCATGCCGGCACACGATGAGGTCATCGGTGAAGCGGCCGCGGCTATCGACCGGCGAGTTCGCCTGGGCGACCGTGTAGCGCGACTCCTCCATTGCCGAGAGATAGATAACCTCGTCGGTGACGCGGCCGTCTTTCACTTTGCGGTACGGCGTCTCGACGAAGCCGTATTTGTTGACCCGAGCGTAGGTCGCAAGCGAATTGATAAGACCGATGTTTGGGCCCTCCGGCGTCTCGATCGGGCAGATGCGGCCGTAATGGGTCGGATGTACGTCGCGAACCTCGAATCCCGCTCGCTCGCGAGTGAGCCCTCCGGGCCCGAGAGCGGAGAGTCGCCGCTTGTGGGTGATCTCGGAAAGAGGATTCGTCTGATCCATGAATTGCGACAGCTGCGAGGAGCCGAAGAATTCCCGCACCGCGGCCGCCGCCGGCTTGGCGTTGATGAGGTCCTGGGGCATGACCGTGTCGATATCGACCGAGGACATGCGTTCCTTGATTGCACGCTCCATGCGCAGGAGCCCGATGCGATACTGATTCTCCATCAACTCGCCGACCGAGCGCACCCGGCGGTTGCCGAGGTGGTCGATGTCGTCGATCTCGCCCTTCCCGTCCCGCAGATCGACGAGTGTGCGCACCACCGAGAGGATATCCTCCTTGCGCAGCACGCGCATTGTATCGGGAGCATCGAGATCGAGCCGCATATTCATCTTGACGCGGCCGACGGCGGAGAGATCGTAACGCTCCGGATCGAAGAACAACGACTGGAACATGGCCTGCGCGGTGTCGAGCGTCGGCGGCTCGCCCGGACGCATGACCCGATAGATATCGAACAGCGCGTCCTCGCGCGTCATGTTCTTGTCGACCGCGAGCGTATTGCGGATGTAGGCGCCTACATTGACGTGGTCGATGTCGAGGATGAGAAGTTCCTTGTAGCCCGCCTCCGAGAGGACTTTGAGATTTTTCTCGGTGATCTCCTCGCCGGCTTCCGCGTAGATTTCGCCGGTCTTCGGGTTGACCATGTCCTCGGCGAGATAATGGCCGATCAGCTCCTGATCGGTCATGCGCAGCGCCTTGATGCCTCTCTCGGCAAGCTGGCGCGCCTGCCGCACCGTGATCTTCTTGCCGGCGTCTATGATGACACGCCCGGAATCGGCATCGACCAGATCGTTGACGGCTTTGTAGCCGCGGAAGCGGTTGGCATCGAAGGGAACGCGCCAGCCGTCCTTCTGCCGCTTATAGGGAATCTTCTTGTAGAAGGTATCGAGGATGGTCTCGGCGTCCATGCCGAGTGCATAGAGCAGCGACGTCACCGGAATTTTCCGGCGCCGATCGATACGCGCATAGACGATGTCCTTGGCGTCGAACTCGATGTCGAGCCAGGAGCCGCGATATGGAATGATGCGCGCCGCAAACAGCAGCTTGCCCGAGGAATGAGTCTTGCCCTTGTCGTGATCGAAGAACACGCCTGGGGAGCGGTGCATTTGCGATACGATCACGCGCTCGGTGCCGTTGACGATGAAGGTACCATTATTGGTCATCAGCGGGATGTCGCCCATGTAGACATCCTGCTCCTTGATATCCTTGACCGATTTGGCGCCGGTCTCCTCGTCGATATCGAACACGATGAGCCGCAACGTGACCTTGAGCGGGGCCGCGTAGGTCATGCCGCGCTGGCGGCACTCATCGACGTCGTATTTGGGCGGCTCGAACTCGTATTTAACGAATTCGAGTTGCGACGTATTGGAAAAATCGGAGATCGGGAAAACCGATTTGAAGACGGCCTGAAGGCCCTCATCGGGCCTGCCGCCGAGGGGCTCCTGCACCAGCAAAAACTGATCGTAGGATGCCTTCTGAACCTCGATGAGGTTCGGCATCTCTGCGACTTCGTGAATTTTCCCAAAAAACCTGCGAACGCGCTTACGACCCGTAAACGTCTGCGCCATCTCGTTCTCTCTTTGTCGTTTCCGGCGGAGCCGGGACGACTCTCCGGAAGGCCGCAATCCATCGCGACCGTCAGGACAGGCGTCGAAACTCCGTCTATTTCACCCGACTCGGCCGAAGCCGAGCCCGCTCTATGTTTCTCGCCGTGGGCGATGTGGAGGCGATTGCGACGTCGCGCCCCGCCATCACCAATTCCCTCCCCCGCCAACGGGGGAGGGGCAGGAAGCGGAGAACGCCTATTTGAGCTCGACCTTTGCCCCGGCCTTCTCAAGCTGAGCCTTGATCTTTTCGGCCTCGTCCTTGGGAATGCTTTCCTTCACCGGCTTCGGCGCGGCTTCGACCAGATCCTTGGCCTCCTTGAGCCCAAGTCCGGTCACCGCACGCACTTCCTTGATCACCTCAATCTTCTTATCGCCTATGGCCGCCAAGACGACCGTGAACTCGGTCTTCTCCTCTACCGGAGCGGCAGCCGCACCTGATGCCGGACCCGCCGCGACCGCAACCGCGGCGGCGGCCGATACGCCCCATTTTTCCTCAAGAAGCTTCGCCAGCTCGGCGGCCTCAAGCACCGTGAGGCTGGAGAGGTCGTCAACGATTTTCTGCAGATCAGCCATTCTCTTTCCAAGTCCTTTGGTTCGAACCAGATTGCCTGCAAGCCTTTACGCCGCCTCGTCCTTCTTGGCGTAGGCATTAAGCACGCGAGCGAGCTTGGCCGCCGGCGCATTCACCACCTGCGCGATCTTGGCCGCCGGCGCCTGAATGAGTCCGATGAGCTTGGCCCGCAACTCGTCGAGCGACGGCAGGGCAGCGAGCGCCCGCACCCCGTTCGCATCGAGCGCGGTTGCGCCCATGGCTCCGCCGAGGATCACGAGCTTGTCGTTGGTCTTGGCGAAGTCGGCTGCCACTTTGGGTGCAGCTACCGGATCGCCCGAATAGGCGATCAGGGTGGGCCCCCTGAGCAGGGGCACAATCACAGCTGCGCCGGTGCCTTCGAGAGCGATTTTGGCGAGACGGTTCTTGGCGACCCGCACCTGCGCCCCGGCCTGCTTCATCTGCTTGCGCAGATTCTGCATCTGGGGAACGGTGAGGCCCGAATAGTGAGCCACGACCACGACTGCGGTGCTCTTGAACACACCGTTGAGCGTGGTCACGAGCTCTTTCTTCGCCGCTCGGTCCACTGCAAGCTCTTTCCGGTTTGGCGATCCGCATCTTGCGAGACCGCCCGGGTTGCGACCTGCCGCCCGGCCTTTCCCCTTCCCTCCGTCCCGCGGGACGAAAAGATGATGACGGCAAGGCGACGCTTTAACCTGCCCTGCCCCCGCGAGCAGCAAAGCCGCCCGGGAATCCGAGGTTCAAACCGGTCGCGAACACACCCTCACGGGGCGTTCCAACGGTCGTAAACCCGTCTATGCAGGAGATTAAGCCAATTACCACTTGGCACCTGCAGTCTCGGACAGGACCTGCCGGCCGGTTTGAGCCGGCCAACAATGCCTTCAAAATCAATCCGTGGCCCTCCAGGCACTCTTAGAAAATCCCAAAGGGTGTATTCTAAGCGCGATCGGAGCACCTGGTTGTTTTGAAGGACGCACAAAGGCGCGCCGACAAATTGGGCCGGCACGCCCGGAACCGGTATTTAGGGGATCGGAGCGGCTTTGCCAAGTCCCTGGGCGGCGATTCTTGGGTTGAGAGCCGGCAGGCCCATGTGGCCGGTGAGCCAACCGCTCGGACGAGCCTTATATGGTGCTCATGCAAGACGCAAATCGGTTCGGGTGTAGACGGCAATGATTACGGGTTCGCCGGTTTCTTCGGGTTTTGCCCTGTTCGAGGCCGCCCTCGGGTGTTGCGGCATCGCCTGGAGCGATCGCGGCATCAGCGGCGTGCAGTTGCCGGAAGGCACCGAATCCAGGACGCGTGCCCGGCTCGTTCGACGCTGCCCCGGTGCCGAAGAGGCGGTGCCGCCAGCAGCCGTCAAAGCGGCGATCGACACGATTGTGGCGCTGCTGCGAGGCGAAGCGCGCGATTTTTCGATCATTTCGCTCGACATGGCTGGGGTGCGCGATTTCGACCGGCGGGTCTATGAAGTGGCGCGCACAATCGCGCCAGGCGAGACACTCTCCTATGGCGAGGTGGCGAGGCGGGTCGGCGAGCCGAACGCGGCACGGGAGGTCGGGCAAGCCCTCGGACGCAACCCCTTCCCCATTATCGTGCCGTGTCATCGCGTGGTAGCGACCGGCGGCAAACTCGGCGGTTTCTCTGCCCGGGGCGGAACCGCAACAAAGCGTCGGCTCCTCGCCATCGAAGAGGCGCACGCGCCGACGCTGCCCTTATTTCAATCAGCCGAGCGCGGCTGAACGGCGCTGTTATGAAGCTGCTCTTACATTAGCCGCTTCGAACCACCGCGAGACACGTGATGTCGTCGGACCGGGGCTCGCCCTTCGCGAACTCAGCTACGCGTTTCATGACGTGTTCTACTACAGTGCGCGCGGGCTGACCTCGAATCTCAAGGAGCGCCTCCTCGAGACGTTTCATGCCAAATTGAGCGGATTGAGGATTCTCGGCCTCGTTCACACCATCGGTGTAGAGCAACAGCGTGTCGCCAAGCGCCAACTCAATTGATCGTGGCACGTAGCAAACAGTGTCCAAAATCCCCAAGGGAGGACCGCAGTTCCGCAATTGCTCAAATGTATTCTCGCCTCGGCGCAGGACCAGGGGCGGATTATGACCACAGTTGCAGTAGGTCAGCGTCCCGGAGGGCACGTCAACAACCCCGCAGAACAGCGTCGTGAACATGTTCTCTCGATTGTTGGCGACCAAAAGCCTGTTGGCCGCGTCAACCTCGGCCTGCAGGTCTTCGCCAGCACGCACGACCAGCCGCATGACGGTTTGTGTGATCGCCATGAACAGCGAGGCTGGAACCCCCTTGCCGCAAACGTCCCCGACCGTAATCACAACCCGGTTCTGGTCCAGCTTGACGATATCGTAGAGATCGCCGCCGACTTCCCGTGCCGGTTTCATCTGCGCGAAAATATCGAACTGGCCTTCCGCGAACGGCTGCACGTCCGGCAGCATGGCCCGCTGAATGGCTGCGGCGCTCGCCATCTCGGCCTCGCGCGCCCGTTTCTGTGCCAGCTGCGCGGCCATGATGCGCTCGGCAACTACGAGGCGATAGCCGACAGTCGTCCCAAGCGCGGCGAGCGCGGTGGACAGCGGCTCGATGAGCGGCAGCGCCAGAGCCTCTCGAAACGCAAACATCGACCCCAGCGTCCACCCTGCCGAAATTCCGACGAAGGCAAGCACAGCTCCGGTAGGCCCGAATACCAGCGCCGCTGCGACTGCAAGCGCCGCGAGGGCGAAAGCGGCGATCCCAGTGCTGATGCGGCTGAGTTCGACGAGCGCATCGCCCCGCAGCAGATTGTTCACGGCGGTTGCCTGAACGTACACGCCGGCGAGGGAATCACGCGTGAACACCTGCCCGGCTGCCGGCGTTTTCAGCGCGCAGCGCTCCGCAGGCGCTCCTTCCCGCGCATTCGCAAAACGCGCCGATGTTATCTTGCGATCCTCGAGGTCGAGCACCGAACCGATCAGTACGACCTTGCCCTCAAAATTACGGCGGAAGAAGTCCTGGTCGCTGTTCTCGACACAGGCGCTCAGATCCGCGAGCGAATAGGTCGGAATGTCGCCGGCGCCGGCTGCGAAATTAAGCGTCATCGTGTCAGCCACGCTGCCGGCGGAGCCGACCTTCCCTGAGAGCGGTGCACTGGTTGCGCGCGCGGCAAGCTCCGCTGCCATCGAAGGCACCGACGCGCCATCGACCTGGAATGTGAGGGGCATGCGCCGGATCACGCCATCGGGATCATCGTATACGTTGAGTGCGCGGATGTTGCGGCCGAACCCGACCGCCGCGCGCTGGCCGGGCGACGGCAGGACCGGACTGTCCTGATGCTGGACCTCCCCAAGCACGACCTTGCCGGCGCGAGCGCCAAGGGCGAGCGCACGGAGATAGTCGCGATCGAAACCGCGCAGGCGGGCGCCGAGCGTTTCGTCGCCGAACCGGATTTCCGATTGCTCGATGGAGGTTGGGAATATGAGGTCAAAACCCACAACCTTGGCGCCCGCATCAACGACCGCGGTGAGTACCCGGCCGATCTCCGGCGTCCAGGTGACACTGGGTGTGCCTTCAAACGGCTGAGTTCTGAAGGTCTCCTCATCCAGCGCGATGACGACCGCCGGCGAGGAGCCGGGCGCGTGCGGGTTGCCGAAGGCGCGCCAGCGCAGCATTGTCAGCACGTCGATCGAGAACCCCCGCACCCGGTCCAACGCCGGGGAGGCGGCAATGAGACCTGCGCACAACGCGATCAGGGCGCCTGCCGCCAGCGCGCGCAGGCGAGCGGGCTCCATGGCCCCGGTCTCCTGGACAGTTTACTGGAAGCGGAGCAAGCGGCTGACAACCGATGTCGGGCCGGACCTGGCCTTGGCATCGATCCGGAAGTTCACTTCGCGGTCACCTATTCTTGCGACATAAGTTGCGCCGCGGGAAAGACTTACCCTGACCTTGGCCAGATCGAAAAACCCGGCTGCGGCGCTGGCGTCATCGACTTTGAAATCGTGGCGTTCGCTCCGGCGATCCGTTCGCTCGATCAGCAGATTGCGATCTTCCCTTGCCAGCACCTTCGGGAGCTGCACCATCGGTGTGCGCGAATAAAGCACCGATAGCCCCTCGGCGCTCTGAAGCCGGAACGCAGTGGCCGCACTCTGGCTGGCCTGCTTGGAGGTCAGCTGCATCTTGCCCCCATTGCAGGGGACCTTGTTGCGGACGACTTGACCGTCTTTGATTTCGCTGCGCTCTGCGCCAACCGTCACCGTGCCGCCGGTAATGGTCTCGTGTTCACAGGACTTGAGATAACTCAGCACGAGGAGATCCCTGGGTCCGAGCTTAATCACTTGGCCGCGGCCGACATAGTCCATGAATTCGACGTCGGCAGTTACGCTTTTGACATCCTCCACCAGCGCAGCCGGAACCAGCGGTGCGGGAGCGCGCGCCAAAACCTGACTTGTAATTGCAAGGACAGCAGCCGCGCCAGCCGCCACGATCATTCTCGGGGCCATCCCACGTCTCCAGATCGATGGAACTCTCAACAGGCTTAACATGCAGAGTCCACAATAGCATAGTCTCGCGCAGCCCCCCGGCGGTTCATGCATCCGGGCGATGCTCGCCATAAATTTTACATTGATTCGAGGACGGCTAAGACTGTCGGGGCAAGCGCCAGCCCGCAACACAGTCGTGCCCATCCGCGAGTTGTCCAACCGGAGCCGGTTTTCGGCGGCCGTTTCTCCACGATGAACGCGAAGCGTCAACTCGCCGCAAACAGCGAGGCAGGCTCGACCTTCACGCCCGGCCCCATCGTTGAGGATACCGCGACCCGCTGGATGAAGGTCCCCTTGGCGCCCGCCGGCTTGGCCTTCTGCACCGCGTCCGCGAAGGCCTTGATGTTCTGCACCAGCTGATCGGCCGAGAACGAGGCCTTGCCGACGCCGGCCTGAACGATACCCGCCTTCTCGACGCGGAACTCCACCGAGCCGCCCTTGGCGCCCTTGACGGCGCCTGTCACATCCATGGTGACGGTGCCTACCTTCGGATTGGGCATAAGCCCCCGCGGCCCGAGCACCTTGCCCAGGCGCCCGACAAGCGGCATCAGGTCGGGCGTGGCGATGCATCGGTCGAAATCAATCGTGCCGCCGGTGATCCTCTCCACGAGATCCTCGGCGCCCACCACGTCGGCGCCTGCGGCGCGCGCTTCATCGGCCTTCGCGCCGCGGGCGAAGACTGCAACGCGCGCGGTTCGCCCGGAACCGTTCGGCAAATTGACGACGCCGCGCACCATCTGATCGGCGTGGCGCGGATCGACGCCGAGGTTCATGGCGACCTCGATCGTCTCGTCGAATTTGGCCTTGGCGCGGTCCTTGATCATTTTCACTGCCTGATCGATCGAATAAAGCTTCGTCCGATCGATCCCTTCGCGCAGCTTTATCGATTTTTTTCCCAGCTGTGCCATGGCGTTACCCCGTGACCTCGATACCCATCGAACGGGCTGAGCCTTCAACCATGAGCATTGCAGCTTCGATGCTGTCGCAGTTGAGGTCCTTCATTTTCTGCTCGGCGATCTCGCGCACCTGCGCCTTGCTGACGCTGCCGGCCTTTTCCCGGCCCGGCGATTTGGCGCCGCTCTCGAGCTTTGCCGCTTTCTTGATGAAATAGGATACCGGAGGCGTCTTCATTTCGAAGGTGAAGGAACGGTCCTGATAGGTCGTAATCACGACCGGGATAGGTGTGCCTTTCTCCAGCTTCTGGGTCTGGGCGTTGAACGCCTTGCAGAACTCCATGATGTTGAGGCCGCGCTGGCCCAATGCCGGCCCGATCGGCGGCGAGGGATTGGCCGATCCAGCCGGCACCTGCAATTTGAGATAACCCGTGATTTTCTTTGCCATGCTTCTTCACTCCATTCGTGGTCCGGATATCGGACGGCTTGGCACGGCCGCCTCACCTCCCACACTCAGGTATCAGGGGTCAGATATCAGGTATCAGAGCTCTGATCCCTGACTACTGATTTCTGATTTCTGTTAAAGCTTCTCCACCTGTCCGAATTCCAGCTCGACCGGTGTCGGCCGGCCGAAGATCGAGACTGCTACCTTGACCCGGGAACGGGCCTCGTCGACTTCCTCGACCGTGCCGTTAAAGGAGGCGAACGGGCCGTCAGACACGCGCACCTGTTCGCCGACTTCGAACGTGACCGACGGCTTCGGCCGCTCCACGCCTTCCTGCACCTGCTTGAGGATGTTCTCGGCCTCTGCATCGCTGATCGGAAACGGCTTGTTGTCGGCGCCGAGAAAGCCGGTCACCTTCGGGGTATTTTTGATCAGGTGGTAGGCCTCGTCGGAAAGCTCCATCTTCACCAGGACGTAGCCCGGAAAGAACTTTCGTTCGGCATCGACCTTGCGGCCGCGCCGGACCTCGACGACCTTTTCCTTCGGCACCATGATCTCCTCAAAGAGGTGATCGAGGTGCCGCTGCTTGGCCTGCTCGCGAATCGATTCGGCTACTTTGTTCTCGAAGTTGGAATAAGCCTGCACGATATACCAGCGCTTGGCCATGGCCCCAGAATCCGTTTGCCGCATCATCCAACGAGCCCGAGCACAGTCGTGACTAAAAGGCGCATCACCTGATCCGCCACCAGGAAGAAGATCGCAGCAATGGTCACCATCACGAACACCATGGCCGTGGTGACCGTGGTCTCCTTGCGTGTCGGCCAGGTCACCTTCTGCGCCTCGGCGCGGACTTCCTGCAGGAACTTGAATAGATGGAACTTCGCCATTGTGTTCGCCCGTCAAACGGCAATAAGCCCCCGCCGCACGGATCGAAGACCCAACGGCAGAGAGCGTACGATGTCTTGAGATACCGCCGCCAGCACAGCAGGCGGATGCGCTCGACCGTCAGATACGGTGTCGCGATGGCGGGGTCAAGGCAC
>DATBHB010000071.1:0-1503 GCA_036557705.1 Xanthobacteraceae bacterium | reverse complement strand
CGCCGGCAACGCATTTCCGGTACATGCAGCGCCACGATAAAGCATTTCAGTCCGGTCGCTAACATACGGCAGCGCTTGCAGGATTTGTGCCGCCCCGGCGCGGAACCTTGACTGAGGGGCGCTGTTATCGACTAGTCCCGCAGCTTACGCGGGACTATCGCCAGAGCTGATGGGGCGCTGGCGGCCATCCCCGCATCAGTGTTGCGCATGGTGGCAGCGGCCCGGATGGAAGGCGGTGCATGGTGAACTTCGACGTGGCGTGCAAGGTGGACCTCGAGCAGGATCAGGCAACCGTGTTGGTGGCCGAAGACGAAGTGTTGATTCGTCTGATGATCGCCGATGCGTTGCGGTCCGAGGGCCTCACCGTCATCGAAGCATCGAGCGGCGACGAGGCGCTGAGCGTGCTGCAAAGCGCGCTGCCGATTCAGCTCCTGGTCACCGACATCCGCATGGCGAGCGAACTGGACGGCCTGGCGCTGGCGCGCGCGGCGCGCGTGGCGCGTCCCGGCCTGAAGCTGATCGTGGCTTCGAGCCAGCAGGCCGGTGACGAGGCCACGAACCTCGCCGATGCGTTTTTCACCAAGCCATACGCTCTCAGTGCGCTCGTCGAGCGCATCAAATCATTGCTCAAGGAGGCGCAGCATGGTGGACAATGACGCTGAACTCGCCGAACTCGCAGGTACCGTTCTGGTCGTCGAAGACGAAGTGCTGATCCGGCTGGTGATCGCGCAATATCTGCGCGATTGCGGCTATCGCGTCATCGAGGCCGCGCACGCCGATGAGGCGCTGCTGGTGCTGCGCAAGTCGGAAATCGAGATCGACGTGGTGTTCACGGATGTCGAGATGCCCGGCAGCATGGACGGCTTTGCCCTGTCGCAGTGGGTGCGATCGAACCGGCCCGGCATGGACGTGATTCTCGCCGGCAGCGTCGGCCGCGCCGTGCAGGCGGCGTCCGATCTCTGCGACGATGGGAACAACGTGCCGAAGCCGTACGATGCGCAAAACGTTCACGACCGCATTCGCCGGCTGCTCGCCTCGCGCCGACCCGCCAAGCGCGATCTGCAATCGCGGCTGAAGTCGGCCATTCTGGGCGGCACGGTGCAGTAAGGGCTGGTTATTTTGTCATTGCGAGGAGCGAAGCGACGAAGCAATCCAGGACTGGAGTGCCGTCCTGGATTGCTTCGCTCGCAATGACGTGAACTATTCCGCCGCGCAGAAGATTGCTGTTCGGCAACTATGTGATGAAAGCCGCAGAACTGCGGACCCGCGACAGGGGCATCATGGTACCGGTTCTCACCCCCCGATAAGCGCAGCTGCTAGGGGCCGGCCTGCTTCGAAGTGCCCTACACCGCTTCCCTTTATTCAGACCCGACCCCTAGTATGAAGCCATTGAGTTGCGTGAAGGGCTATTAAGGACGTTTATGGAACTCCGCTTTTCCGGTTCCATCCAGGAGTTGCCCGACGCCCGTCGGCTTGAACTCCTGCTCGATGCCCTGACCGACT
>DATBHB010000070.1:0-2021 GCA_036557705.1 Xanthobacteraceae bacterium | reverse complement strand
CGCCGGCAACGCATTTCCGGTACATGCAGCGCCACGATAAAGCATTTCAGTCCGGTCGCTAACATACGGCAGCGCTTGCAGGATTTGTGCCGCCCCGGCGCGGAACCTTGACTGAGGGGCGCTGTTATCGACTAGTCCCGCGGCTTACGCGGGACTATCGCCAGAGCTGATGGGGCGCTGGCGGCCATCCCCGCATCAGTGTTGCGCATGGTGGCAGCGGCCCGGATGGAAGGCGGTGCATGGTGAACTTCGACGTGGCGTGTAAGGTGGACCTCCAGCAGGATCAGGCAACCGTGTTGGTGGCCGAAGACGAAGTGTTGATTCGTCTGATGATCGCCGATGCGTTGCGGTCCGAGGGCCTCACCGTCATCGAAGCATCGAGCGGCGACGAGGCGTTGAGCGTGCTGCAAAGCGCGCTGCCGATTCAGCTCCTGGTCACCGACATCCGCATGGCGAGCGAGCTGGACGGCTTGGAGTTGGCGCGCGCGGCGCGCGTGGCACGCCCCGGCCTGAAACTGATCGTGGCTTCGAGCCAGCAGGCCGGTGACGAGGCCACGAACCTCGCCGATGCGTTTTTCACCAAGCCATACCCTCTCAGTGCGCTCGTCGAGCGCGTCAAATCATTGCTCAAGGAGGCGCAGCATGGTGGACAATGACGCTGAACTCGCCGAACTCGCAGGCACCGTTCTGGTCGTCGAAGACGAAGTGCTGATCCGGCTGGTGATCGCGCAATATCTGCGCGATTGCGGCTATCGGGTCATCGAGGCCGCGCACGCCGATGAGGCCCTGCTGGTCTTACGCAAGTCGGAAATCGAGATCGACGTGGTGTTCACGGATGTCGAGATGCCCGGCAGCATGGACGGCTTTGCGCTGTCGCAGTGGGTGCGATCGAACCGGCCCGGCACGGACGTGATTCTCGCCGGCAGCGTCGGCCGCGCCGTGCAGGCGGCGTCCGATCTCTGCGACCAACAGAATAACGTTCCGAAGCCCTACGATCCGCAAAACGTTCACGACCGCATTCGCCGGCTGCTCGCTTCGCGCCGTCCGGCCAAGCGCGATCTGCAATCGGCGCTGGAGCGGGCCTCGCTCGGCGGCCCGGTGCAGTAATCATCCTATGGTCCCCACCCTGAGGTGCTCGGCGCAAAGCGCCGAGCCTAGAAGGATGAGGAAAACAAATAAGCGGCACTCGCTGTGAGCTACTCCGCCGCCGTATCGGCGAGCGTGCGGCTGCCGCGGCGCAGCACGATGCGCCGCTGCGGGTATTCCTTTTGCGCCGCCTGAAAAATCGCGCGCGCCAGATTGGCGTCGAGCGCCATCGCCAGCACGCGCTCGGGCGCACGCTCGCCGTCGGCGGCGAGCTCGATCCGATAGGGCAGCTTGTCGTTCGGTGCGGCGGTGTTGAGCCGCGCGATCTTGGTGGTTCGCTCGTTCATCGCGGTCCTCACCGCGTCGGGGACGACAGTCAGTGCCGGGGGCCGCGCCAGCGCGCCACGACACTGTTTTTATGGCGCAACGTGATGTGCCGGTCCGGATATTCGCGGGTGGCCGCGTAATAGGCCGCATAGCCGATGCTGGCGTTTGCGGTGACGGCAATGAGTTGTTCGACGGCCGAACCGGGTTCATTCCACAGTTCGATCTTGTACGGCAGATCGTCACGGGCCATGGCGTGGCGATCCGAAGGACTGTCCTTTGGCTGGCTGCCGTCGTCGGGATCGTCGGACGCGACAAGACGAAGAAAATTGCTGTTCGGCAACGATGTGATGAAAGCCGCAGAACTGCGGACCCGCGACAGGGGCATCATGGTACCGGTTCTCATCCCCCGATAGGCGCAGCCGCTCCGGGCCGGCCTGCTTCGAAGTGCCCTACACCGCTTCCCTTTATCAGACCCGACCCCTAGTATGAAGCCATTGAGTTGCGTGAAGGGCTATTAAGGACGTTTATGGAACTCCGCTTTTCCGGTTCCATCCAGGAGTTGCCCGACGCCCGTCGGCTTGAACTCCTGCTCGATGCCCTGACCGACT
>DATBHB010000069.1:0-3425 GCA_036557705.1 Xanthobacteraceae bacterium | reverse complement strand
CCCATGATCCATTCGAGATCGCCGGCGGAGAGGAAATCGAGCTCCTCGGTGAAATGGGTCACGACCTCCCGGTAGGAGCAGGTTGTGGGCACGCGGGTGATGTCGCTGCCCCAGAACGCGCGCCGCGGCCCGAACGCGGCGATGACGCGGCGCAGCGGCTCGCGCAGATTCTCGAACGGATAGGGTTCGCTCGAGAAGCAGGGCAGGGCGGAGACCTTGACGAAGACATTGGGGTGGCGCGCGAGCGCGCTCATGCGCCCGACTGCGGGCAACGCCTTGTCGTCCATGGTCGCGCGCGCAAATCCCATGTGATCGACGATGATCCTGAGCCTGGGATGGCGCGCGGCGATCGCGTCGATCTCGGGGAGCCGCTCCGGCGCGTGCACCATCACGGGAATGCCGTAGCGCTCCGCCTGCGGCCAGAACCAGTCGGCGGTGCCGTCGGTGAGCCAGGGCCGGTCGGCGTCGCGATGGAATGTCAGCCGCACGCCCAGCATGCCGGGCTGCTCCCGCCAGCGCTCGAGGGCATCCTCGCCGGCGCGCTTGAGCGCCACGCGGCCCATGATCGCGAAGCGGTCGGGATGGGCGCGCACGGCCTCGAGCGCGTAGTCGTTGCGGTCGGCGTCGAAGGAGGGCGGCACCAGGATCGCGCGGTCGACGCCGGCGCGATCCATGTCGCGCACAAGCTGCTCGTAACCGTAGGGTTTGCGCTCGCCGACGCCGGGGCCGAGCCGCCGATCCGGCCGATCCGGCGGCCAGACGTGCACCTGCGCGTCGATGATCATGCACGCTTGCTGCCCTGCAATTTCTCCGCCACGCGCGGCGCGAAATAGCTGAGCACGCCGCAGGCGCCCGCGCGCTTGAAGGCGATCAGGCTCTCCATCATCGCCCGCTCGCCGTCGAGCCAGCCGTTCTGCGCCGCCGCCATGATCATCGCGAATTCACCGGACACCTGATAGGCGAAGGTCGGCATGCCGAATGTCTGTTTCACCCGGCTGAGCACATCGAGATAGGGCATCCCCGGCTTCACCATCACCATGTCCGCCCCCTCGATGATGTCGAGCTCGACCTCGCGCAGTGCTTCATCGGTATTCGCCGGGTCCATCTGATAGGTGCGCTTGTCCCCGGTGAGGGTCTTTGACGAGCCGACCGCATCTCGGAATGGGCCGTAGAAGGCCGAGGCGTATTTCGCGGCGTAAGCCATGATCGAGACATCCGTGAATTCGGCTCGATCGAGCGCTGCGCGGATCGCGCCCACGCGCCCGTCCATCATGTCGGACGGTGCGACGATATCGGCGCCGGCTTGCGCCTCCACCAATGCCTGACGCACCAATACTTCGACGGTCTCGTCGTTGAGGATGACGCCATCGCGCAGGAGACCGTCATGGCCATGGCTGGTGTACGGGTCGAGCGCCACGTCGCAAAGCACGCCGATCTCCGGGACCTCTCTCTTGATCGCCCCAATGGCGCGGCAAATGAGATTGTCCGGATTGCAGGCCTCGCTGCCTTCTTCGTTTCGCAGGCCAGGATCGGTGTAGGGGAAGACGGCAAGGCAAGGGATCGAAAGGGCTGCAGCACGTTCGGCCTCGCGCACTGCCTCGTCCGCCGAAAGCCGCTCCACGCCCGGCATCGAGGGGACCGGAGCGCGGATCCTGCTGCCGTCTACCAGGAACAACGGCCATATCAGATCATCCGTAGTAAGGACGTGCTCGCGTACCAGCCGGCGCGCCCACTCCGCCTTGCGATTGCGGCGCGGCCGCACCGTGAGTTCGAGGCCGCTCTTGGCGCTGGCGGGAAATTTCGTCTCGACGGGAGTAATGCGCGGCTCAATTGGCCGACCGTATTTGATTGCCATAACGTTTTACCTGCGTCGTTTGCCGCGCTCGTCCGGCTCAAGCATATCCTGCGGCTTCAAGTCTTGGTTCCGACCTGCCTTCGGGTCAAGCCCACGAGGCGATGCATGGACTTCGAGCTTTCCGAGGAGCAGCGCGCCTTCCAGGCGATGGCGCGCGACTTTGCCCGTGTCGAAATGATGCCGTTCGCCCGCGGATGGGACGAGAAAGAGATATTTCCCGTCGATACGCTTCGAAGAGCCGCAGCCATTGGCTTTGGCGCCATTTACGTGCGCAACGATGTCGGAGGCTCGGGCCTGAGCCGGCTCGATGCAACCATCGTCTTCGAGGAACTGGCCCAGGGCTGCACCTCGACCGCTGCCTATCTGTCTATTCACAACATGGTGGGCTGGATGATCGACACATTCGGCAGCGACGCCCAGCGCGAATGGCTGCTGCCAAGTCTTTGCACCATGGAGAAATTTTCGAGTTACTGCCTGACCGAGCCGGAATCCGGTTCCGATGCCGCAAGCCTGCGGACAAGGGCGGTCCGCCACGGCGACGAATATATTCTCGACGGGACCAAGGCATTCATTTCCGGCGGCGGCGCATCCGATGTCCATCTGGTCATGGCGCGCACCGGCGAGGACGGGCCGCACGGGATTTCCTGCTTCGTCGTCGAGAAAGGCACGCCCGGACTTTCCTTCGGCGCTCAGGAAAAAAAACTCGGGTGGCACTCACAGCCGACTGCCATGGTGACGTTCGAGAATTGCCGGATACCGGCTGAGAACCGCGTTGGAATGGAAGGGCAAGGTTTCAAGATCGCCTTGGCAGCGCTCGATGGCGGGCGGCTCAATATCGCAGCGTGCTCGCTCGGCGGCGCGCAATTCTGCCTCGACCGCACCATCGGCTATATGCGCGAGCGCAAGCAGTTCGGTTCGCGGCTCGCCGATTTCCAGGCGCTCGCCTTCCGGGTCGCGGATTATGCTACAGAGCTTGAGGCGGCGCGCCTTCTTCTCCGCCGCGCTGCCATCGCCCTCGACAGACGGGAGGTGGAGGCGACGCGGCTTGCCGCTGCGGCCAAACGGCTTGCCACCGATACCGGCTTCGAAATCGTCAACGGCTGCCTGCAGCTCCACGGCGGTTACGGCTATTTGCGCGACTATCCAATTGAGCGCGTGCTCCGCGACTTGCGCGTACACCAGATCCTCGAAGGCACCAACGAGATCATGCGGCTGATCATCAGCCGCGATCTGCTGGGGCCGTAAACGGATAGAGAGGATGCGCATGGGCGGTTCGGTTTGAAAGCGATCCTATGGATCAGCCCCAAGCCGCCCACGCGGACCTCGCAAGAAAAAGCGCTTTCACCCGCGGTGCTATCGTCGCAATCGGTAGCTTCGGGGTAGAAGCGAACATAAGCCGCTCCCGGTCGCGGTCGGGTGCGCCCCTTATGACCCGGTGCTGACATGCGCGCGACGACGGATTCTGTAGGGTGGGCAAAGGCGCGCTTGCGCGCCGTGCCCACGCGTCCGAGGCGCTGATGTCCCACTATCGACGTGCCAGCATCGAAGGCGGACTGTTCTTTTTCACGAT
>DATBHB010000068.1:0-6070 GCA_036557705.1 Xanthobacteraceae bacterium | reverse complement strand
GAATGCACCAATTCGATGCTGCCGCCGCTCTTGAAGTTCGATGCGACCGGCAAATTCGAGCGCGGCATCGGCGGCGGCCTCTTCGCCGTTCCGCATGGGCTCTACGTCGACCGCGAGGGGAATGTCTGGGCCGGCGATCAGATTGCCAGGAACGGCAAGGGCGCCGACCTGATCAAGTTCAGCCCGGACGGCAAGGTGCTGATGACGATCGGGAAGCCCGGGATGCCGGGCAACGCTCCGGGCTATTTGACCGGCGTGAGTTCCGTCGTTGTCGCACCTAACGGCGAGATCTATGTCGGCGACGGGCACGGCACCGGGAGCAACGACCGCATCGTGAAATTCGCAAAGGACGGGACATTCGTCTCGGCCTGGGGCAAGCATGGCAAGGCGGAGGGCCAGATCGACACACCCCATGGCATCGCTCTCGATTCGGCGGGGCGAGTCTACGTGGCCGACCGCGTCAACAACCGCATCCAGATTTTCTCGCCGGACGGCAAGGTCGTCGCCGAATGGAAGCAGTTCGGACGGCCCAGCGACGTCGTCATCGACAAGAACGACGTGATCTACGTGAACGACGCGCAATCGACCGATAAGACCAATCCGGGGTTCCAGCAGGGCATCCGGATCGGCAGTGTCAAGGACGGAAAGGTCACGGCCTTCATTCCGACGGACCCCGCCGTCGGCGCGCCGGAAGGCCTCGGGGCCGACGACGACGGCAATATCTATGGGGCCTATCAGGCCCAGCACATGGTGCGGAAGTTCGTGAAAAAGTGACAAACTTTACAGTGCGAGCGGAAGCACGTCCCGATCGCAACGGACGCGAGGCGCCGCTCCAGCGCCTCGACGTTCCTCGCAGGCACGTCATGATGCCTCGCCTGCACCGGCGTCTCTCGGTGCTCCACTCCCCCTCGCTCGCCCGGAACTCGAAAGGAGCAGGGGAAGTGAACAAACGACTACGGCGCGGCCGGCGCCGTAAAGCAACCGACCGGCGGAGCCACGCCTTTACTCAACCTTGATCTTGGCCTCTTGGATGACCTTGCCCCATTTGTCGCTGTCGCGGCGAATGCGTTCGGCAAATTCCTCGGGGGAGCTGACAATCGAATAGATGAAGCTCGGCGCCAGCATCTTCTCGACGAATTGGGGATCGTTGAAGATGCGTCTGGTTTCGGCATTGATCTTGTCCACGATCTCGCGGGGCGTGCCCTTCGGCGCTACCAATCCGTACCAGGAGCCGGCCTCGTAGCCCGGCAGGCCGCTCTCGGCGAGCGTCGGCACGTCCGGGAATTGCGGGATGCGCTTAGCGCTGCCGAAGCCGAGTACGCGCAGCTGGCCGGCCTGCCAAGGCTGCGCGACGAGCCCGATGCTGACGATCATCATCTGGATGTGGCCGCCCAACAGATCGGTGAGCGCCGGGGCCGCGCCGCGGTAATGAACCGCGGTGAACTTCGCCCCGGTCAACTGCTCGATCAGCACGATGTTGAGATGTCCGCTGGTGCCGATGCCGAAGGTCCCGTAATTAATATCGCCGCGCTTTGCGCGCCCAAGCTCGATGAGTTCGCGGACGCTATGCGCCGGGACGGAAGGATGTACTACGAGCGCCTGCGGGCTGATGCCGAGACCCGTGATCGGCACAAAGTCCTTGATGGGGTCGTAGGAAAGATTGCTGTAGACATGCGGGTTGGTGACAAAGGTCGCATCCGCAGTGAGCAGCAAAGTGTAGCCGTCGGGCGCCGATCGGGCGGCGTATTCGGTGCCCACCTGCCCGGAACCGCCGCTCGGCCTGTTATCGACGAAAACCTGCTGTTTCCAGGCTTCCGTGAGCCGCTGCGCCAGCGCGCGGGCGATCACGTCCGTGATCCCGCCGGCCGCAAAGGGGACGACCAGCCGAACGGGCTTGGTCGGATAGGTTTGCGCCTGCGCCGTATTGGCGGCCGCGGCGGCGTAGAGAACAAGAGGTAACAGACCTATCGTGCAGAAAAGGCATCGGGGCCGAGCGATGGATGCTGCCATGACGAATTCCAGCGGGCTGCCATAGAGGCGGCAGTGTTATATAAGATTGTTCGTCGCCGCAAAATCTCTCTGGATTTCCGGCCGGCGGCAGGAGACCACAATTGGGCAAAGGAACACCACGACCGCTGGGCTCGGAGAGAAAGCCGCGAAGGACGCGCCGTCCGCCGTCAAGGCAGCGCAGGGTGCAGGGCGCGGAGTGAATCGCCTGCTATATTGCGGCCATGCGCATCATCGGCCTCGCCGGCTGGAGCGGCTCCGGCAAAACGACGCTTCTTACCAAGGTCATTCCGCGCATTGTCGCCCGCGGGCTTGCGGTATCGACCGTCAAACACGCGCATCATGATTTCGACATCGATCAGCCGGGCAAGGATTCTCATGCCCATCGTGCCGCCGGAGCGACCGAGGTTTTGATCGCCTCCAGCCGACGCTGGGCGCTGGTGCACGAGATCCGCATCGAAACTGAGCCGCCCCTCGCCATGCTGCTGCGGAAACTTTCTCCCGTCGATCTGGTGCTGATCGAGGGTTATAAACGCGAGCCGCATCCCAAGCTTGAAGTGCACCGCGCGGCGCTCGGCTTGCCCTTGCTTGCCGCGGGGGACCCCGCCATCGTGGCTATCGCTTCGGATGTGGAGCTGCCTGCCGCCAGGGTGCCGGTTATCGATCTCGATGACGTGACCCGCCTCATTGAGGTGCTGATCCGTTCTGCGGCGCCGGTCGATTCGATATTGGGGCGGCTGGGGACGTCCTGATGGCGCAACTTACCGATGATTGCTTTGCGTTTTCCGGGCCGCTGTTGCCGATCGCAGATGCCGAACGGCTGATCCAGGAACGCATAACCCCGGTCGAGGGAATTGAAACGGTCACGCTCAAGGCTGCGCCAGGTCGGATCCTGGCGCGTGACGTTGTCGCCCCGATCGATCTTCCGCCCTTCGACAATTCCGCCGTTGACGGTTACGCCGTGCGTCACGCGGACGTCTCTGCGACGACCGAGACGACGCTTGCGGTCGTCGACCGCGTCACCGCCGGACGCGCCCCAGCCGGGCCGCTGCCGCCCGGTGCCGCGGCCCGTATCTTTACCGGCGCGCCGATGCCGGATGGCGCCGATACCGTGTTCATGCAGGAGGATGTGCGCCCGAACGGCGCAGCAGTGATCGTACCCTCGGGGCTCAAAGCCGGCTCCAATCGCCGGCTTGCGGGCGAGGATGTGCGCGCCGGATCGGTCGTGCTGCCGGCAGGCCGGCGGCTTGACGCCCCGCAGGTCGCGTTAGCGGCAGCGGTGGGTCTCACAGAGCTGCCCGTGCGAAGGCGCCTGCGTGTGGCGCTGTTCTCGACCGGCGATGAGATCGTCGAGCCGGGGACAACTCGGCCACGTGCTGCCTTGTTCGACGCCAACCGTTTCCTGTTAGCCGGCCTGATCGAGCGCACGGGCGCTGTCGTTGCGGATCTCGGCATTCTGCCTGACCAACGCGAGCGCCTCGCCGCCGCCCTCACCGCCGCTGCAGCAAATCACGATCTTGTCCTCACGTCCGGCGGCGTTTCGACCGGCGAAGCCGATCACGTGCGCGCCATCATCGAAAACATCGGCCGGCTGGTGTTTTGGCGCGTAGGCATAAAGCCAGGGCGGCCGGTGGCAATGGGCGTCATTCCGTCTGGAGAAGGCAACGCTGCGTTTGTCGGCCTTCCGGGCAATCCGGTTGCGGTCTTTATCACTTTCGTGCGCATCGTGCGGCCGCTGCTGCTGCGGCTCTCCGGCGCCAAAATCCCGCCCTTCCTGCCCTTGGCGGTGCGCGCCGCGTTTGGCTATCGCAAGCGAAGGGGCCGGCGCGAATATATACGGGTCAAGCTCGTTCGCGCCGCGGATGGCGCCATCGATGCCGTCAAGCACCCGCAGGACGGCGCCGGCGTGTTGACATCGCTGACGGAGACTGACGGTCTTGTCGAACTGCCGGAGGAAACGACCATTGTCGAGCCCGGCAGCACCGTCGGGTTTCTCTCCTACGCGACGCTCGTCGGATGACGGCGCTTAGTTGTTCCGGTCAGTTTGCATCACGCGGCGGCCCGCAAGGCAGAAATGCCGGAAACACGCACGCGTTAGAAATCCGGCTTGTCCGCCTGCGGAACGTCCGAGTTCTTGTTGTTGTAGTATTCGTGCCTGTTTTCGGCGCAGACCGTTTCCGGCCAGTCATCGGAGCCGCGCCCATAGGTGACGGTTGCGCTCCAGGGCCTGGTGAACTCCTCCGGATCCTCGACCGTGTAGAAAAGCTGGAGGTACTTGCCGCGATAGCTGCGGTCGATGCCGACCGGCGGGCGCCGATTCTCCTTGGCGTCCCGCTCGATTCCCTCCTTGGCTTCCTCGTAGGGGACAAGCCGATAGCGTTCGACCACATGCAGCTTGTCGCTGTAAGGCGTGCCGTAGAGGTCGATCATGGCATAGGGCCGGTCGGTCCGGGTTCCTATGGTGTCGATCACCAGGGTGTCGCCTTCGTAATGGCCAACCGAATCCCCGTACCAGGACGGGACCACTTTGGCGGGATGCGGCACATTCATGCGGATGCGCCGCACCTCGTGATCTTGATCGTGGATGATCGTGGTCATGTCCGGCTGCTGGAAGATCTGGATGGCGAAGCTCTTGTAGATATACGGCACCGGCTCCGGCCAGCACTGATTCGCCGGGCTCGGAAAAGTGATGCCGGCGCGCGAAAGCTCGCCGAACTTCTTCACAACCGCGGCGGTCTGCGCCTTGAGGATCGGGTTGTGGTAATCGCCCACGAGCTGGTCGTAATCGCTGACGCCGGTTTTATCCCTCGACAGGTTCTTGAGGCCGGTGGGACCTGACGCCAGCGGCTCCGGTCCCGGAAGCGAGGGGTGCCACCAGATGCCGGACAGGTCCGGCATGGCGGCGGCTTTCGCGTCGGGCGCCTCGGCAAACCCGGCCGACTGGTAAAGCAGCGCGGCCCCAGCCACTGCTGCCAAAGCCGTCAATGAAACAAATTTCCTCCGTTCGATAATCATTGCCTGTCTCCCTTCAGGGGCCGTCCGCAGGACGCAGAAGCGCGGCACCCGCGCTCCCGTGCTCCATCGAAGATAGCACATTAAGGTGCGGCAGTAAGCTGGTCACTTGGAGTTCATGTCAGGTGATCGGAGGCCGAAAGCCGACAGCATGGCAAGGAGCACCGCCGGGTCGAAAGGCTTCGCTATGATCTGCAGAAAACAGTCCTGCGAAAAGCGGCGGCGAACATCCTCGTGGGCATAGCCGGTCGCCAGAATTATCGGGATATTGGGGCACAGTGCTCTGATGTCAGGGACCAGTTCGTCGCCTGGCCTGTCCGGCAGGCCAAGATCGATGATGGCAGCGGCAAGGTTTCTGCTCCGCTTCGAACTTTCCCGGAAGCTTCCTGGAAATTGCCGGCTTCCTCAGCTTGGAGGCCCGCCTCCTTAAGGGCGTCCACGATCAGCAGGCGAAGCAAGGCCTCGTCATCGACGACAAGGATGCGTGCATGCTCCCGCCTGTCCGCGGGGCGATCCAGCAATTCCCGGATACGCGAGGCAAGCGCCGAAAACGTGAATGGTTTGCTGAGCAACTCTACACCGGCGTCGAGCCGGCCTTCGTGGATAAGGGCGCTGCCCGCGTATGCCGTCGTGATCAGGACTTTCAAAGCTCCCCGGATGGAACAGGCGCGATCCGCCAGGGCCTTTCCATCGAGCGGGCCCGGGAGACCCAAATCGGTAAAGAGAAGGTCAATTGAGGAGTCACGCTCGATTATCTCAAGTGCGGAAGACGCTTCCCCCGCTTCGTAGACGGCATATCCAAGCTGGCGCAGGCTGTTGACCACGAACTTGCGAACATCTGCGTCATCTTCAACGACCAGGATTGTTTCGTGCCCGCGTGCTGGCGGGCCTAACCTGGAATTTTGGGCTCGGCGATGTGATGGCGTACAGTCGGCTGTGTCTCCTGCGCCTTCGGGAAGTAAATCTTGACCGTCGTTCCTAACGACGGCTCGCTGTAGAGCTTCACATGGCCGCCGGTCTGTTTGACGAAGCCGTACACTTGGCTGAGGCC
>DATBHB010000067.1:0-10443 GCA_036557705.1 Xanthobacteraceae bacterium | reverse complement strand
GATCGACGGCAAGTGGGCGGATTTCCGCGGCGCCGATCTCACCGACGCGCTGCTCTACGGGGCCGACCTCGGCAGCGCCGACCTTTCGGGCGCGCAGCTCGAAGGCGCCAAGCTCGGCCGCGCCAAGCTTAACCAGGCGAACCTCGAAGGCGCCAAGCTTGCGCGGTCCGACTTGCGCGAGGCGCGGCTCGCCGGCGCGCGGCTCAAGGACGCCGATCTGCGTGGCGCCGTGCTCGATGGCCTTTTGTTGCGGGAGCTTGATCTGCGCGACGTCGACTTTACTCTCTCCGACATGATCGAGGCCGACCTGCGCAACGCCGACCTGCGCGGCGCGCAGCTCGCCGGCGTCAATCTCTACGGCGCCAATCTCAATTCGGCCGATTTGCGCGGCGCCAATTTCGAAGGCGCCAACCTGACTAATGCCATTCTGACCGACGCGCGCACCGACGGCGCGAAATTCGACGCCGCGATCATGCCGGACGGCCATCGCGTGGAATAGCTGAACTTCGAAAGCCACACAGGAGGATCCCCATGGGCAGAAGACGAATGCAAGGCACAGGTGCCGGCGATCCAGCGGCCGGCAACGGTCTCTTGAGCCGGCGCAGTTTGCTCGAACGCGCATTGATGGCCGGTGCCGGCGCGGCAGGGGCGGGCGCAGGGATTACCAGCGCCGGCGCCGAGCCGCTTCCAGTCGCGCCGTGGATGAAGGAACCGGGCGGGCAGTTCCTCGCCTATGGAACGCCGTCGCGGTTCGAGAGCAAGGTGGTGCGCAACTGGGCGCCGCCTGCCAATCCGGCCACGCACGGCATCGGCTCAGCGCGCACGCCGCACCAGTTCCTCGACGGCACGATCACGCCGAGCGGGCTGCATTACGAGCGCAGTCATTCAGGCACGCCGGACATCGATCCTGAGCAGCACCGGCTGTTGATCCACGGCCTGGTGCGCCGCCCGCTCGTGTTCACCCTCGACGCGCTCTCGCGTTATCCGCGCACGTCGCGCATCGCCTTCGTCGAATGCGCCGGCAACAGCGGCGCGCTCAACGCGCCGCAGCCGGCGCGTGCCGACGTGCAGGGCATCCATGGGCTCCTCTCATGCTCGGACTGGACCGGGGTGCCGCTGTCGACTTTGCTTGACGAGGCCGGCATCGATCCGCGCGCAAAATGGGTCATCGCCGAAGGCGCCGATTCCGCCTCGATGAGCCGCAGCTTCCCGCTCGCCAAGGCGATGGATGACGCGCTCATCTGCCTTTACCAGAACGGCGAGCGCGTGCGGCCCTCGAACGGCTATCCGGTGCGGCTGCTGCTGCCCGGCTTCGAGGGCAACATGAACGTGAAATGGCTGCGCCGGCTCAAGCTCGTCGAGGCGCCGGTCATGGCCAAGGACGAAACCTCGAAATACACAATCCTGCTCAAGGACGACAAAGCCTGGCAGTTCGTGTTCCCGCTCGAGGTGAAATCGATCATCACTCATCCGTCGCCGGGCCTCACCCTGAAGGGTCCGGGCTTCTACGAGATTTCCGGGCTCGCCTGGTCAGGGAACGGCAGCATCAGGGAAGTCGAGGTCTCCGCCGACGGCGGCAAAAGCTGGGCCAAGGCGGCGCTCAATGGTCCGGTTTTGCCCAAGGCGCTCACGCGATTTCGCATACCTTGGCAATGGGACGGCAGCCCGGCCGTGCTGCAGAGCCGCGCCACCGACGACACCGGGATGGTGCAGCCCACGCGCGCGGCCTTCGGCGAGGCACGCGGGTTCCGGGGCAATTATCACTACAACGCAATCGCCAGTTGGCGCGTCGACGACAAAGGGGAGCTGGCCAATGTGTATGCTTGAACGGTTGCTTCTCTGCGCCGCCGTTTTGGCCGCGCCTGCGGCCGCGCTGGCGCAGACGCCGCAATTCGGCCAGCCGATTGCGCCGGCCGATGCCGCACCTTGGGACATCAGCATTGGGCCGGACGGCGCCGGCCTGCCGGGAGGCCGCGGCACCGTCGCTCAGGGCGAGGCGGTCTATGCGGCCAAGTGCCAGGCGTGTCATGGCGAGAAGGGCGCTGGGCGTCCCAACGATCGCCTCGTCGGCGGCATCGGCACCCTTGGGCCGGGCCAGACACCGGTGCGGACGGTCGGCAGCTACTGGCCCTATGCGACGACGCTCTTCGATTACGTCCGCCGCGCCATGCCGTGGAATGCGCCGAAGTCGCTCACCGACGACGAGGTTTATGCGGTCTCCGCCTATATCCTCAACCTCAACGGCATCATCGGCGCCAACGACGTGATGGATGCCCAGTCGCTGCCGAAGGTGAGCATGCCCAATCGGGATGGGTTCATCCCATTCCCGCGATATCGGTATCAATGAGTAATTGAATGGCCTGTAGACAGATCGGAGCTGCATAACGGGGATATGGCGCGACGCTCGTGCCGCGCGCTCCCACCTCTCCCCGTTTGCGGGGAGAGGTCGACGCGCGAAGCGCGTCGGGTGAGGGGCTGCCGGAATGCGCGGACCGAATACAATCAAGACTCAGCAGGCCCGTCGCTTACGACGAGATTCCACGGATGCGGAATTGAAGCTCTGGAATCGAATACGATCGCGTTTGCTCAATGGCCATAAATTTGTTCGGCAAACACCCATCGGGCCGTTTATTGTAGATTTCGTTTGCAGAGATCGATGGCTCGTCGTCGAGGTCGATGGCAGCCAACATGCCGATAATCCAAGTGACATCGAGCGCGATCAATGGCTGACCGGCCATGGCTATCGAGTTCTTCGTTTCTGGAATAACGACGTGCTCAAAAACATTGACGGAGTATTGGAGACAATCGCAGACGCATTGAGTGCGGCGGCAGCCCCTCACCCGGATCGCTGACGCGATCCGACCTCTCCCCGCAAGCGGGGAGAGGTGGAGCCTGTGGCACGCGCGGCGCGTTTACTCGACTTCTCCGTACGTTGCGGCCAATGGGCTCGCCGTCAGTGATTACTTCTTCGCCGGTACGTAGGCCGGATCCATCAGTTCAAAGCGCGTCCAGCTTTCGAACTGGCCTTCCGTGTATTCGCCGGTGACGGGGTCGATGTCGCGCTGGCCGGGCTTGCGCAGGAAATGCGCTGTTACGCTGAGGTGGCGTTCTGGCGTGATTTTCTCGCAGGTCTGCTTGAGGAAGATGCCGCCGACCGGCGTCTCGCCGGGCTCCGGCGGGAGATCGGTGCAAGTCCAATCCGCCGTCCCGTAGCGGTTCATCACCGCAAGCCGAAGGAGATGCGCCATGCGGCGCGCCACCGGGTCGGTGCGCGGATCGGTGACGAAGCGAAGCCCGCGCAGCACGCCGGCGTCGTCGAACAGAACCGAGAGGATCACCGGATGGCCGGCGACGCGCGTCCCGGTGCGCTGCGCGGCGTAGAGCGGGTCGTCGATCGCAAGCCCGATATATTCATCTTCGTCGTCGAAACGCACATAGACTTCGTGCAGGCCGTTTGGCTCGGGACGGCATTTGGCGAAGCCGGTCCAATCATCGAGCGGCTGGCGCGGCGGACCGCCGTTGCTGCCGCAGGCGAATTCGCCGAAGCCGTCGGTGGACATCGTATGCGCATTCTGGCCGAGCTTGAGCCCGCGCAGTTCGCCGGGGTCTTTCGGCTGCCCGAGCGCTGGCGCGCTCGCGAGCAGCGCCGTGCTCACGACGCCCCCGAAGAATGCCGCAGCGATTGTCACTCGTGACCTTACGATCACAAACTGAACACGAACAGCATCGACGTCACCAGCACGTTCTTGAGTTCGGGCGCGTCCTTGAGAAGCGGCGCCCGTTCGCGCGAGCCGACCAGCACGGCAACATATTGCTTGCCGTTGATCGAGTAGGTGATCGGCGGGGCGTTGATCCCGGACCCGACATTGAAGCTCCAGAGTTCCTGGAGGTTGCGCGCATCATACGCGGTGAACTCGCCATCCACTCGGCCGATGAACACCAGGTTGCCCGCAGTCGTCAGCACGCCGCCGTAGGGCGGGTAGGGGAGCTGCGCGCGGTATTTCACCTCGCCGGTCGTCGGATCGATCGCCTTGAGGCTGCCGTAGCGGCGGTCTCCGGGCGAATTGGTGGTGTCACCGCCGGCGAACCGCTCGCGCGGCTTCACCGTGCCGCCCTGATCGACGAAGTCCTTCTGGGGAACGGTCCCAATCTGGTCGCAGCCTTCGGTGGCAACGAGGAACAACGTGCCGAGGCTTGGATTATAGGCGCTCGGAGGCCAGTTCTTGCCGCCGTTATGTGAGGGGCAGACCTTGGCCACGGGCTTGGCGCGGGTGCCATGAGTGCCCTCGGCATAGGGCTGCACGTCCTTCGTCGGATCGTAATTGAGCGGCTTGCCGGTCTTGGGATCGAGGCCCGGCGCCCAGGTCATGTGATCGACATATTGCTTGCCGGCCACGAATGAGCCGTTGACCCGATCGAGCGCGTAATAAAAGCCGTTGCGCGCCGCATGCACCACGAGCTTGCGATCCTCGCCGTTGACCTTGGCGTTGATGATCGGGTGCTCGGAGATTTCATCGAAATCGAACGGATCGTTGGGCGTGTACTGGAAGCCCCATTTGATGTTGCCGGTCGCAGGATTGAGCGCGAGCACGCTCGCCGCCCATTTGTTGTCGCCTGGCCGGTATTCGGGATCGTAATCGGGCCCGGCATTGCCGATGCCCTGATAGATCGTATCGGTATCGGCATCGTAGGTCGCCGTTTCCCAGATCGAGCCGCCGCCATGGCGCCAGCGGTCCTGGCCGTCCTTCCAGGTCTCGTGACCCGGCTCGCCTTCGCCTGGGATCGTATAGGTGCGCCAGAGCTGTTTTCCGGTGTTGAGGTCGGTGCCCTCGATGAAGCCGCGGATGCCGAACTCGCCGCCGGCAGTGCCGACGATCGCGACGTCACGCACGACCAGCGGAGCGAGCGTGAGCGTCTCGCCGATCGCAGGGTCGGCAATCTTGCGCTCCCACACCTTTTCGCCGGACGCCTTGTTGATCGCGAACAGGCGCCCATCGAGCGAAACCGAAATGACCTTGTCCTTCCACAGCGCCACGCCGCGATTGTTCACTCCACAGCAGGCAACATCGCCCGCCCAGGCCTTGTTGGTGCCCGGATCGAAAATCCAACGCATCACGCCCTTGTGGCCGCTGGTGAGATCGATCGCATAAACCGTGCCCCAGCCGTCGGGGACATACATGATCCCGTCCTCGACCAGCGGGGTGGCTTCAAGATTGCCGCTCTTGTGCCGGGTGCCGGCGCCCTCGACCCCGCCGAGCGCGACGCTGAACGCTACCTTGAGGTTCTTGACGTTGTCGGTGGTGATGTTCTTGAGCTGCGAGAAGCGGTGGCCCTGGTAATTGCCGTGATGCAGAATCCAGTTCTGCGGCTCTTTGCCGGCATTGAGGGCGCGCTCGAAGCTCATGTCGGCGGCGCGGACCGGCGTGAGCGCCGTCCCAAGGAGCAGCGCAGCGACGGCGGCGCCGGCCAGCGATGTCGTTTTCCTGATCGTCATGTTGGTTCCTCCCTTGAGCCGAAGTTCCCGTTGATTTCGTAGGGTGGGCAAAGGCGCGGTCCACATGCACGAGTCCCGCCACACGTAGAAAAGAGCGCCGTGCCCACCCACGCGCGTCCGCGTGGGCACGGCGCACGCGCGAAAGCGCGTTGCGCCTTTGCCCACCCTACACAGTTTGGCACGCATCGTCACAAGCTGAACACGAATACCATCGAGGCGGTCGACGTGTTCTTGAGCTCGGGCGAGTTCGTCATCACGGCGGCGTTCTGCTTCGAGCCCACCAGCACCGCGATATACTGCTTGCCGTTCACCGAATAGGTGACCGCAGGCGCGTTGATGCCGGTGCCGAGATTGATGCTCCAGGCCTCCTTGAGGGTCTTGGCGTCATACGCCGCAAACGTCCCGTCCGGCTGGCCGATGAAGACCAGGTTGCCGGCCGTCGCCAAAACGCCGCTGTAATTCGGATAATCGAGATTTGCTGCCATCTTGGTTTCGCCCGTTGCCGGATCGATCGCCTTGAGGCTGCCGAACAGGCGATCGGGTGTCTTGGGTTGGCCGCCGGCGAAGCGTTCACGCGGCTTTACGGGGCCGCCCTGGTCGACGAAATCGTCCTGCTGCTTGGTGACGATGAAGTTGCAGCCTTCCTTGGCCGTAATAAATAGCAGCCCCAACTGCGGATTGTATGCGCTCGGCTCCCAGTTCTTGCCGCCGAAATGCGACGGGCACAGCCGGTCGCCATTGACATTGGCGCGAGAGCCATGACTGCCCGGCCGGTAGGTCTGCACATCGGAATTCGGATTGTAATTGAGCGGCCGTCCGGTCTTGGGATCGAGTCCCGGCGTCCAGTTGAGTTCGTTGACATATTGCTTGCCGGCGACGAACGAGCCGTTCACCCGATCGAGCGCGTAGTAAAAGCCGTTGCGCGCCGCATGAACGACGAGCTTGCGGTCCTCGCCATTGACCTTGGCGTTGATGATCGGGTGCTCGGAAATTTCATCATAATCGTACGGATCGTTTGGGGTGTACTGGTAACCCCATTTGATCGCGCCCGTTGCCGGATTGAGCGCCAGCACGCTCGCCGCCCATCTGTTGTCGCCCGGCCGATATTCGGGATCCCAATCGGGTCCCGCATTGCCGACGCCCTGGTAAATCGTGTCGGTATCCGGGTCATAGGTTGCGGTCTCCCAGATCGAGCCGCCGCCATGCTCCCAGCGGTCCTTCCCGTCCTTCCAGGTTTCATTACCCGGCTCGCCTTTGCCGGGTATGGTGTAGGTGCGCCACAGCTGCTGGCCGGAATTGAGGTCGGTGCCGTCGATGAAGCCGCGAATGCCGAATTCGCCGCCGGCAGCGCCCACGATCGCCACGTCGCGCACGATCAGCGGCGCCAGCGTGAGCGTTTCGCCGAGATCGGGATTTGCGACCTTGCGCTCCCAGACCTTCTCGCCTGTTGCCTTGTTGATGGCGAACAATCGCCCGTCGAGCGATACCGAGATCACCTTGTCCTTCCAGAGTGCGACGCCGCGGTTGTTGACGCCGCAGCAGGCGACGTCGCCGGCCCAGGCCTTATTGGTCTGTGGGTCGAAGCGCCATTTGAACATGCCTTTCTTGCCGCTCGAAAGGTCGATCGCATAGACCGTGCCCCAGCCGTCGGGCACGTACATGACGCCGTCCTCAACGATCGGCGTCGCTTCGAGATTGCCGAATTTGTAGCGCGTGCCGGCGCCCTCGAATCCGCCGAGCGCGACCGTGAAGGCGACCTTGAGGTTTTTCACCGTATCGGCGTTGATCTCCTTGAGCTGCGAGAATCGGTGTCCCTGGTAATTGCCGTGATGCAGAATCCAGTTCTGCGGCTCTTTACCCGCATTGAGCGCGCGCTCGAACGTCATGTCGGCGGCACGGACCGGAGTGAGCGCAGTCGTGACCAGCAGCGAAGCGAGCGCGGCGCCGGCAAACGATAAAGTTGTAATGATCTTGATGTTCATCCGGAGTCCTCCCTTGAGCGGCCGTCGCAGATCGCGGCGTTCTGGTTGGACGCAAAGGTAGACTCGGGCCTGTCTGCGAGCAATACCGTTCATTGAGGTCGTAGGGTGGGCAAAGGCGCAGCGCGCCCGTGCGCGCGCGCCGTGCCCACGCGGACGAGTAGCGCCACGCGTGGGCACGGCGCTCCACTGTACGTGTGGCGGGGCCCGTGCCTGTTGACCGCGCCTTTGCCCACCCTACAGCTTACGGAGTGGTGCAGGACGTCAGCTCCTTCTCCTCGATCGAGAAGACCTCGCCGGGGTCGAGCTTGAGATTGCGAACGATGCAGGTTCGCTTGGTCGTGTCCACGAGCTTTGCGTCGTAGAGGCCGGGCGCCGTATCGGTGATGCGCAGCCGCTCGTCGGAATCGACGCTGCCGTCGCGGTCGTTCTTGCACTGGTCCGGGCCCCAGTTCGTGGTCCCGGCCGGAGCCAGATAGAACGCCGTAATGGTGTGAAGGGTCAGGTTCCAGAACCGTATCGGCCGTTCTGCGGCGAGCGCTGCCGCCGCACTGGCGCCGAGGACGAAAATCGCGAGGATCAGCTTGGTCATAGGTAAACCCCATTCGTTTTCGAGAAGTGTAGCGTCCTTTCCGGCGCGCCGGAAGGCTTGCGAATAATGTTGCCTGGCTTGCGGAATTTTGCTTGTTGCTATCGCCCGGCATCAATCTTGCACCGTCACCCTGCCTAGGTCACACTGAAGCCGTCGTCCGGGCAGCTGCAGAAGTGGCCCAAACCTGAGAACGTGTTTTCGATGGCAGTTCAGCTTCTTGAAGCCGATTTCCCGAGCGATCGGCTGCCGCTCTTGCGCTGGCTGATGTTCACCGGCGTTTGTGCGTTCGGGTTCGTGCTCGCCTGGCATTACGGCCTTTTTCATCTCATGCTGGCGAGCGACAAGACCTATATCTCGTTGGTCATTCTCATCCTCTATGTCGCCACCTCAGTCCATTGCCTCGTGCGCACGCTGACGATTTCGCGCGAGATGGACAGCGCGCATCGGGTCGCAGCCGTGGTCCGGCAGGGGGTAGACGGGTTCAGTGTCGCCGGCGAAAACGTCGTCACCTCGGACGGCCGACGCCTGCCGCCGGGCCTGCTGACCACTCACATCCGCAACCTCCTCCTCAAGGCAAGGATGCAAGGGCACCATCGCCTCGATCAGACGCTGCTCCTGCGCGGGCTTGCCGATGCCCTGCGGGGTCCCAACCAGCTCGGGCAATTCGCAAGCGACTCGCTGATGAAGCTCGGCCTTCTCGGCACCATCATCGGGTTCATCTTGATGCTCGCGCCAATCGCCGGGCTTGACTCGGCGGACCACGCTTCCGTGAAGAGCTCGATGGGGCTCATGAGCGACGGCATGGCGGTCGCGATGTACACGACGCTCACCGGCCTGATCGGCTCGGTGCTCCTCCAGGCGCAATATTTCCTGCTCGACGAAGCGACCGCAAAGGTTTTTGCGCTTGCGACCGACACCACCGAGGTGTTCGTGGTATCCATTCTCGAGCGAGAACAGAATGGATAGTTTCGGCAACTATCCACGCGAGAAATTCGATCCGTTCAGCGTCATGCTGTTCAAGGCCTTGCAGGTGGTCGCCTTCCTGTTCTTCATCGCGCTGCTCGCGATCAACCCGGAGGCGAAGGAAGGCAAGATCGAATCCAAGGCCGAGTTCATCATCACGATGACCTGGCCGGACGACCATCCCGACGATATCGATCTCTATACCGAAGACCCGCTCGGCAACATCGTATGGTATCACCAGCGCGAAGCCGGTTTCATGGTGCTCGACCGCGACGACCGCGGCAGCGCCAATAACTCGGTGACAGTAGACGGCCGGAAAATTTCGAGCCCGATCCGGCAGGAGACGGTCAGCATCCGCGGCATCGTTGCCGGCGAATACACCGTCAACGTGCACTATTTCCTCGCCACCAAAGGCGGCCCGGTGCCGGTCGTGGTCAAGGTCGAAAAGGTCAATCCGACGGTCGAGGTCGTCTCCTATGACACCATCGCGCTCAACCGAATGGGCGAGGAGAAGACCGCGGTGCGCTTCCGGATTGCGGCTGACGGCACGGTGACGGATGTCAATCACCGCGACAAGTCGCTGATCCAGCTCACGCGTAACGTTCGGCGCCCGGTCAAGTAGCGTGCGCAGAGGCATCAGCAAATGACAGCGACGCTGCTGGCGGTTTCCGCCGCTTACGTGGTTCTGGCGGTGGTTGTCCTGTCGATGGGCCTCACCTCGCGGTTCGCATGGTGGATCAAGGCCTCTGCCATCGTGGTCAGCTCGGTCTTTTTCGTCGAGGTGTTCTACGCCTCGAAAGGTCTGCTCGGCTGGCCAGGCACCGGCGCGCTGCCGCCGAAATTTCAATTGCTGTGGACGCGCGTCGTCGAGCCGGATGCGAAGCTCGCCAGTCACGGCGCGATCTATCTGTGGGTCGAAGAGGTCGACGAGAACAACGTGCCGAGCGGGGTCCCGCGCGCCTATCGGCTGCCCTATTCGGTCAAGCTCGCGGATCGTGCGCTCAAGGCGCGCGACGAAATCATGTCCGGAAATCCGCAGGAGGGCACGGCAGACGACCTTCCCGAGGGCGATCAGCCGGCGACCGCGCAGCAGCAACGTGCTGAATTGCAGCCAGACGGCGGTACCACCTCGACCGGCGGCCAAGTCCAGCTCGAGGGGCCGTTGGAACAGATTCCGCACGTTGAGTTCCGGCCGATGTCGCTGCCGCCACTGCCGCCGAAGCCGTGAAGCGGAGGTGGCCACGCTCGGGCGAGGTCCGACCAATCGTCTGAGTTTTCCCTGGTGAAACTAGACGAGCGTTTCCTTGGTTTGAATCATATCAGGGGGCCTCGGCGAGCCTGTAGGACCATGTGTGAACTACGGGGTAGCGATTGAGGTAATCGATGCCGGCCATGATGCGCTCTTTAAGCTCCTG
>DATBHB010000066.1:0-127158 GCA_036557705.1 Xanthobacteraceae bacterium | reverse complement strand
TCACGTGGAAATCTACGCCGGCGGCATCCTGGTCGGCGGGATGTCATATCGGCTGGATGCGCGAATGGAGGCGCCGGCATCCCGCTCCTGTTAGGACGTCAGCCGAATTTCCGGTCTATCTCTTGGATTTTATTGCTCACTTCCTTTGTCCTCTTTTCAAGGGCATCCCTGCGTTTCTCTAATTTTTTCTTCAACTTCTCCCATTTGGGTTTATCCAAGTTTTTGAAATCGACGACATCAAGCATTTTCAACCCGCACATGGGCTCCTCCTATCCAAGCTTGTCAGATCGCGCCGACGCGCAGCTGGGCAACAAAAGTATGGTTCAGATTTACAAGATAATCAAGTAGAAGATGAACCGCCAATGCAGCTTGATTTCCAATCGGGCGCTTCGAGTCGGAAACGGAAGTTGATCGGATTTGTTTTCTCGCTCAGCAATCAGCCAACCGGCCGAGCGACGTCTCGGGATTTGCAACCGCTTTCCTCAAAATCCTCTTGTAATCCGCCATCCAGTGCCGGCCAGTACCGGAGTGGAACAGGTCGGTCTTGCAGCGGCATGAACCGATCATTCCCGACTCTGTCTCATTGAGCGTCAGCGAGAGCCAGGTGGGATCGACCGACATGACCGGCCGTCCATTCCAACAAGCAAACGGTCGGACAGACACATCGACCAGATCGAGCGCACGGCGAAACGCATTCTGGAGGACGAAATATACTTGAACAAGCGATGCCGGTTCGACACCATCTTCTTCTCGCGACAAGCGGGATGCCAGCACCTCGAACGAGAACTCCTGCCCCGTATAGGCATCTATGACAGAATTACGCACGCGACCGAGCGCATCCTGAAACGACAGATCAGGATCGAGCCGAGTCCGGATGATCACTGTGTTCGCTACCGGACCGACTACGCGCTCCATGCTCAGTTGAGGTCGGTTAGCCATCGAGGTTCCAACACAAATATCGCTGCGGCCGCTGCGAGCGAGCAGCAGTGTCTTTAATCCGGCCAGCAGCATCATGAACAGCGTCGCGCTGCGGCTATGGGCGAGCGCGCTCAGGCGCGCGACCAGATCGTTCGACAGATGAACAGATTCCTGGGCGCTGCGTGCATCCAGCAATGCGGGTTGGAGATGGTAGCGGACGGGGAACAGAGGCGCGAAGTCGCGTAGGCTTTTCTTCCAAAACGCGAGCTGCACGTTTGCTGGTTCGCTGCTCGCCCAGCGGCGCTGCCAGCGCGCGAAGTCGGAGAAGTGGAGCGCTGGTTCGGCCAAAGGCGCCCGTCGACGAGCCGCAAATGCGGCATAGAATTTGGAGACGTCCTCCATCAGAATCCCGATCGACCATGCGTCGACGATGAGATCGTGGAGGATCAGCAGCAGAACGTGGTCATCAGGGCTGATCCGGAACAGCCGTGCCCGCAATAATGGCGCACGACTCGTGTCAACGGGCGCCAACGCTTGTCGCTCGGCTTCAAGCTCAACCTTTTTGAGCAGGAGTGCCTTGGCGGCATCACTCGTGAGCGCCGGCCCCACAACATTTTCGACGACCAAGGACGGCGCTCCGTCACCAGGCCGTGCGACGAGGGCGACGGGCCGTTCGTCCTTCCAGCCAAATGCGGTGCGCAGCGAGCCGTGCCGGCGTACAACCTCGGCCACGCTACGCTGCAGGGCAGAAACGTTCAGCGGCCCTTTCAGGTGATAGGCCAGCGGCCGGTTGAATTGAGGCAATCCAGGGAGGACACGCTCGAACTTTAGCATTTGCTCTTGAGCAAGCGACACCGGCTGAGGGCCATGTCCACCTTTGCGAAGAATGCCCTTAGGCCGATGATCCGAGCGCGACCGTAGATTGGCGCAACGGGAGTCGGATCCCTCGATCCGAGCCGCCAGCGCCGCTGCCGACGGCGCATCGAAGATATCCTTGAGCGACAAATCTACCCCATGACGCGCCCGCAGACGCGAAAGCATCTGTGTCACTGTAATGGAATCCGCGCCAAGCTCGAAGACGTCCTCGTCAATGCGGATCTCTTTCAATTCCAACAATTCGGCCCACAGCTTGGCTAACTCTTGCTCCAATTGCGAAGCCGGCGAAGCCCTCCTGTCGCGAGTTTCCGCGCGCACTCGTGGCGACGTCAGCGACAGCGCGGCCGCAAGACCGTCGCGTTTGATCTTTCCCGCAGGCCCTTTCGGTATTTCCGGCACGATCCGGATCAGGCTGGGCACTTTGAACTCGGCCAGGCGCTCGCGGGCGAAACTGCGGAGGCTCTGCGCGCTCACCTGCGCGTCGGCCCGCAACACCACGGCGGCTGCAACCGCTTCACCGAGGCGCTTATGAGGGATGGCGCAAGCAAGCGCCTCGATCACGTCGGGATGGCTCAGCAACACCTGTTCGACCTCAGCGGGGGCGACCTTCTGCCCTCCCCGATTAATGATGTCCTTGATACGTCCAACGATGAACAGGTACCCGTCTTGGTCGAGATAGCCGAGGTCGCCGGTTCGAAACCAGCCGTCTCGAAACGCGGCCTGCGTGGCTGCGGGATCGTTGTCGTAGCCTCGTGTGATAGTGGGGCCGCGCAGCGCGATCTCACCAGTTTCGCCGCATAACAGCCGCCGACCTTCGCCGTCGAGAATCACGATCTCGGCCCCGGCCGGCTTGCCGACGGACCCGGGCTTTCGCCGGCTCAACGGATTCGCAGCGATCTGGGTGGCGGCTTCCGTCATTCCGAAAGTATCAATGACCGGGACGCCGAACAGTGTTTCCAATTCGTGCAGCAGGCCGGGCGGCAGCGAAGCGGAAGCCGAACGGACGAGCCGCAGCGAGCAGGGCATCGCGCTGGCCTGGTGGCTGTCGGCCGCCGCCAAGATGGCGCGGTGGATCGACGGAACTGCCGTGTACCAGGTGGGCCGATACTCGGACAGCCAGCCGAAGAAGGCGGCGGGGTCGAATTGAGGCGTGCAGACCACGCTCGAGCCGGCCGCCAAGGCGGCGAGCACCCCGGAAATCAGGCCATGCCCATGAAACAGCGGCAACACGCTGAGCAACCGATCCGCCGGTCCCAACTCCAAAACCACGCCCACATTGGAGGCCGACAGGCAGACGGCCGCCTGGGTCAGCGGCACTGTCTTCGGCCGTGACGTGCTGCCCGAGGTCATGAGGATAAACGCGTCGTCGGCGCTCGACGCAAATTCGCCATTGCGCTTGGGCTGCGCGCCCGAGCCGCGAGCGATTTTCCACGCGCCGAGTGTCTGGTTCGATCCTCGCGATGCATTGATGACCGCAATACCGAGCCTGTCCGCGACGCCCGGCCAAGCCGAATCCATGGCGGGTTCGGTCAAGAGCGTCGACAGTCGCAAATCGGCCAGACACGCTTGACATTCACCAACAGTGAAGCGGGGGTTGAGCGGGACGCAGACCGCACCGGCCGCGATCGCGACGGTGGCGACCGCCGCGTCCGGCCCATCTGGCAACACAACTGCCACTCGGTCAGTTCGGCGAATGCCGAGCCTGCGCAAGCCGCGAATCACATCCTTCGCCTGCGTCCAGAGCGCCCCATAGGTGAGCGGCGCAATCCCTGGCCCGAGGAGGGCGTGACGGCCAGGTGCCGTACGCGCGTAAAAGCGAATGATCTCCGCGATGCTCGAAAAGCGGCGACTTGCGCGCTTTTCGGCTGCGGGCCTTTGTCCCAGGCGCTCGATTATGTTCGACAACCCCGCCCCTGATGGCAGAAGAGAACATTTATTCTATCACATCGTCCGCGAGGGCGAGCAGCGTCCGCGGCACGTCGACGCCCAGCAGTCTGGCCGTCTTGAGATTGATGGCGAGCACGAACTTGGCCGACTGGATCACCGGCAGGTCGGCGGGCTTCGCGCCTTTGAGGATTCTGCCGGCATAGAGGCCGACTAGATAAAACGTGTCCGCGAGGTCGCTTCCGTAGCTTATCAACCCGCCCGCTTCGACAATCTCACGCGTCGAATAGACGGCGGGGATCCGCTCCCGCGCGGCCAATTCGGCAAGCTGCTTACGGCGGCTGGTGAAGAAAGCGTCGCCGGTAACGACCAGCGCGTCGGGCCGCTCGTGTGCAAAACCCGCAAAGGCCGCATCGATTTCCTGGCCGGTGCCGGCACGGACCACTTCGAGTTGAAGTCCCATGGCCCGGGAGGGTTCCTGCAAGTTCTCCACGGTTGTCTCGGCATTCGCGCGGGCATTGGCCGAATTGACAAGCAGCGCGATATGAACGGCCCTGGGCACCAGTTCATGCAGGAGTTGCAATCGCTTCGCGTCCACTTCCCGGTTCAGGAAATTGATGCCCGTCGCATTGCCGCCCGGCCGGGGAAAGCTGATGGCGAGACCAAACTTGACCGGATCTTGACTGATGCCGAACACGATCGGCGTCGTCGAGGTTGCGGCTTTGGCCGCAAGCGCGGCCGCCATGCTTACGGGCGTTGCGATCACGGCGACGCGACGGCGAACGAGATCGGCCATCAGCGCCCGCAGGCGGTCGAATTGACCCTCCAGCCAGTGGTACTCGATGGTCACGTTTCGGCCTTCGACATAATCCGTTTCGCCAAGGCCTTTGCGGAAGGCTGCCGCGTAGGTGGACGAGGCAGCGGCCGACCCGCCATTGATCAACGCGATCACCGGCAGCTCGGGTGCCTGTGCGCGCGACCCCAACGGCCAAGCGGCCGCCGTGCCGGCGAGCGCGGTTACGAATTGTCGTCGTGCAATCCTGGCGATCATCCGATCCCGCCCGGGCGAGGCTTTGCTGCTACTCCTACCGAGCCTGATCGCGGATCCGGCTTGGGTGGCCGCATGGCCATGGATCGATATCGCAGCCGGCCCAGCTTATCACAACGCTCTGGAGTTTCTACAGCAGTGCGGACACCGGCGGAGCGAGTTCCGCCTTCATGGCCGACAGCACACCTGAATGTCTGATCGCCGGACATTCCGGAAGAGGGCAATCAAGCCTAGCCGCTCGCTTCGGTCAATCTAAAGGGATCGGATGGTTGCGATTGCATGAGCGAGCTCCGTTCTAGCGGCTCGACCGGCCAATGCCAGCAGACCGGCGTCCATTCCGAACCCTCGACCGCGATGGCAGCCTTGTAACCCTCGGCGACATCCAGTTCTCTGAGAGACCAGCGGTCCGCCTCGGCACCGTCGGGGCGAGTCGCGAGAAGCTGCGCGGGATCACCGGGTAGAAACGCTACGTCGAACTGATGAAGCGGCAGCGATAACCCATCGCCCTTCGCCTTGACATAGGCCTCCTTGCGGGTCCAGCAGTTGAAGAAAGCGTCGTGCTGGACGTGATCGGGTAGCCCGGCCAGAATGGTCCGCTCGTTGGGTGAAAAGAAATGCCCGGCGATTTCTCCCACAGCCCGGTCTCGGCGGATTTGCTCGATGTCGACGCCGATGGCACGGTTAAGCGTCACCGCCATCAGCAGGAGCTCTCCCGAATGCGATACGTTGAACCGTAGCGAACCTTCGGCCAGGGTCGGCTTCCCGAACGCAGTATAGTGGAACAACAACGTACCGGGCGGGACATCGAGATAGCGGCCAAGCAACGTTCGGAGCAATCCGCGCCCGATTAGGAAACATCTGCGGTGGATCTCGAAACGAAACCGGCGCGCTCGCTCGCGTTCGTCCGGCGAAAGAATCCGATCGAGTGCCGTGACCGGCCAGTCGAACGTTGTCCGCCAGATGTGAACGTCAGCCGCGGCCAATGTGTAATTGCCGGCCGGCGAATGCCACCCTGCTCGGCTGAGAATCATACGAAATATTACGGTGCCTGCGGACCCCGGGCAATCCGGTAAGGGGGCCGACGGTCAAGAAAACCTCCGCCAATCGTGAAGCGCCTCCAGATATTTCAGTTCAATGGACGCGTTGACAATACCTGTTCGCCACTTCGAGCCCGTTCACGGCACACTGTGCGACAGGCGCAATGGGAGGTTGAGTTCAGGCGGCTTGGGGAGTTCACGGCACTGGGTGTACACGCTTCCGTTCTGGGTCTCGGTCCGCTCCAGGCAGTGGGCCAAATTGGTGACAGCGCCCTCGACGATGAAATCGTAGGCTTGATTGTTGAATACGAGCATGTACCGCCCGGGTGAAAGGGACAGCTTGGGGTCCGCGAACCGCAGCTGCATCATTTCTTGGCTCTCCGGGACCGGAGCGACCTCAAGGTCGAACGAGACGGCGCGCATCGCCCAGGTATCTTCGAGCGGCGTTATTTTGGGAGCGCCCGCTGTCCCAAACGTCAAGACCCTCGTAACCTCGGCAATGATGCGGACAGACGCCGTATCCGGAGCGTTGGTGGCGAGGTCGCGTTGGTATGCAAGGAAGGACAGGTGCCCGTCCGGCAGTTTCACAGGGCCAGGCTTTGTAATCAAGCCCGCAATGGCGATCCGGGCATCAGGGATGCGGATGTGCATCGATTCAAGGCGCGTCAATCGCCCGCCACTGACGACATAAAGACCGTAGGAATCGGGAAGGGTGAGTGTGGATGCGGCCCGGCTGCTTTCGGTTGGCCCAGCAGCAGCCGCGGCTTCCGCCAATCTGTCCATCTCTGACCGTGATTTGGAGTACGCCAGAGAAGCAAAAGGCAATCGAGAGAGCGTCGACCGAATACCAGGCGACAAGTAGTCGAGCGCAGGGATCAAAACGGTGTCACCTGCATAAAACCCCGCCGCGAAAGCGCCGGCGATGATCAACAGGCCGGCCCATCTGGGCCAGCGCTTGCGGATCCTGGGCGAGACATCGCGCTGGCAGTCCGAGGGAATGGCGATGACCGTTCTCTTCTGCGCTGGGTCGGGAAGAGCGCGATGGCTGACTGATTCGTCAAAATCCCCGGGCAGCACGAGTACGACAATTCGCACCCCGTCACGTTGAAAATCAAGCCGCTGGTCCGCAGCGTGAAATGCCTGGACCAGAAGCGAGTGGACCTTACCGTCTTCAGCGCCAGCAACGGAGCTTTCGTGCCGCAAGCGACCGCCCTGCCGGTGCCGGCCGCTCTGCGTCAGCTCCGGCCACGACAAATCCGGCAGATAAATCTGCCCGTCGGCATCGCGGCCTGCTTCGGTGAGAAAGGGCTGGTAATTGGGTCTCATGCCAGGCGCAGCAGGCAGTGCTCGGCCGCTAGGAAGCGCTTTGACTGCGATATTGTCCGGGGAATCGCCCACGCTCGGCCGCCCCCGCAGGCACTGTCTAATTACTGAGGCTTAACAGCGCGTTAACCATAAGTTTTTGGCAATACGGCTATGCCCGTGAGGCGATCCGGTCGAGCTCATGCGCTCGATCTTGCATTCCCTCGGTGGGCGCGAGGCCGAGCGCATCGAAGATCACGCGAATGCGATGCAACCAATCGTGCCTGAGCGCAGACTCCCGCGCGTTGTTGCGGCGGATGTCGCGCAGCCGCCTGGGGTCGCCGCTCAAGTCTGTGAGGATACGGCCGATATCAGGAGAATCGAACGGGACGTGAATCACTGCATCCGGCCAATCAAATTGCCGCCTGAATTCCTGGCTGCGGGGGGCTTCGCCGATCATGACCGCGCCCGCCGCGGCCCCTTCGTAGAACCGCGCCGAGATTTCTTCGCGGCCGCCAGTGAATTCCGGATCGTTAACTCGGCTGCGATTGGCGATGAAATAGCGGCTGTGTCTGAGAATGCTCGCGAGCATGACGCGATGTTCGCTCGGGTTGTCGACCCGAAATGTGCGCTCCTTCAGGTCCGACCCGCTCGCAGCGACCGTATCGTAGTAGTAGAATGTTTTCTGCTGCTCGGCATATTCCAATAATGCCCTGTGCGTGATCTGCGAGCGCCGCCCGATATTGCAGACCTCAATCGGGCGCGGCTGATTGACCGACGAAGGCGCGAAGCGGAGCACGTCCGTGGCCGGCGGCAGGTAAGTGCAAGGCCGGCCGGTGATTCGGGCAATGTCTTCAATGCAATCGCCGCCGAGAAAGATGTGGTCGAATCCGGCAAGCAGTTCGACCAGGTACCCCGGCAGGTTGCCCGACCAGATTTCGGTAATGAAGCAGGCCGCCTTTCGGCACCGTTGCCGCCAGTTGCGAATCATCGCAAGCGAATACAATTCAAAGACGTGACTGAACACGGGAAAAAAGAGCTGAAAATCGCTCTCCAACAGGATGCTGTTGCGCGGGTAGGGCGCAAGCCGACGCGCCAAGCTGGGCGAGCCTAGAGTCAAGCGCGCGAGCTTGTAGGCGCGGCGGGAAAACTCCAAAGCCGTCCGCTCGGTTGCATCGATTCGTTCGGCACCGGTGACCGTCGCCAGGACGTCTTCGAACTCATAAGCGAGGCAAAACGCGACAAGGTCGGATATCCGGCGTTGCGACAGCAATAATACCTTGCCTTCCGAACCCTTCGGTCTGGACCTGCACGTGCGGTCGGATGCAGTTGCTCCAATTGACTGCATCCGTTGGCCGGCCCAGCTGGCCCTTTCCGTTTCGGTCGTCTGCACCGTCAGCCCGCTGATCCTGGTTTGTTTGGCTGCCGCAACGACAGCTCTTCACTCGATCCATTAATTCTATCGGAACGGGTTGCGCCTCTATCCACCGGCCCTCTAACCAAACACCAACAGCGCGGCCCCGATGGCGCACGAGACCGCGGAGGCGACCGAAACCCAGATCACCGCAATCAAAATCCACACAGACCGTGCGGTGTGCAGCTCGGCTTTCGGCTCGTAGCCGGGAGATTCCGGCTCGAGTCCCGGCTCCTCACGCCTGAGCGCAGCGGCAGCTTGCTCGATCTCGGCCATGCCCCGATTCCAGTCGGTATTGTCGCTGGAATGTGCACGCTGCGTTCCCATCTCCGACATCACCAGCTCCCGCGGCAACCTCGGTTTACTATCAAAACGTCGTGCATGCTGCGACGCCCATCGATCTGTAACCTTAACTATTTTCCGGCGTAAACACTCTCGGGATGGTCCGCCCTTCGACCATTACACTCCTGCCATTTACTAACAAAATGTTTAGTAATAGCCCTTCGTGCTAAAGGGCGGTATCGCTGGACCGGAGAAGGTGGACGCTGGATTGAAAGCTTCATCAACACGAGCGCGCAGTGACCCCACAGCTCCGCCAACCCTGACCGCGTCGGCTGCCAAGGCGCAGTCGCATGCACCAGCTACGAACTGCTGTGGCCGAGGGGTAATGCGTCTGCCGCAATGAGTATGGTCATGACGAGTGTGTTCATTGATCCAAGTATGTCCGATGACGAGCGACGCGTTCGACTCTATGACGGCGATATTTTCATTTTCTCGCCAACGGCCGGTACGCGCGCACTGGTAAATCTCGCCCGTCGTAAGCTCGAGCAAGCCTTTCTTCCACATGACCCTCGCAAGATACATGAGAATATGACGGCCGAGGCGGTTGCCGGCATCCTTGCCAAATTGAAACCGCAGTTCATCCACCATCCTGAATGCAAGAAGATCATTCCTCAAATCATGCGCGAGCATGGCATCGATCTGGAAAAACTTTATTTTGATGTTCCCCGCCTGAGGACGGCCTATCCCACGAATTTCCTTTCGTCGGGCATCGCCTATGCATTTCATCCTCATCGAGATACCTGGTATTCAGCCCCGATGTGCCAGCTCAACTGGTGGATCCCGATCTATCCGCTGGCTTTCGATAATTCGATGGGCTTCTACCCTCGCTACTTCAGCGAACCGGTCAAGAATAGTTCGTACATCTACAACTACTACGAATGGAATGCAAAGAACCGGGCTGCTGCCTCCAAATACATCAAGACTGATACGCGCGCGCAGCCGAAGCCGCAGGAGGAGCTTCAGCCCATCACTGTTCGCTATCTGCCGCCGCCCGGCGGGATCATCGTCTTCTCCGGCGCCCAGCTGCACGAGACGGTGCCAAATACTGCCGGAATCGCACGCTACAGCATCGATTTTCGCACCGTTTACTATGATGATGTGGTGGAGCGCCGCGGCGCACCCAATGTGGACTCTCGTTGTTCGGGCACAACCATGCGCGATTACGTCAAGGCCAGCGATTTCACGCATCTCCCAGACGAGGTGATTGCGCTTTACGACGACGATAGTGCGAGGTCGGCTGCGAGTCTCTATTTTGACGCGAATCTGGTTGGCGAGACAGAGCAGCCTAGCGTGCGGACCAGCTCTTAAACATAACAATTAACTTTAAGTTGATGTTAGTCCGAGCCGTTCGACGCTGTGGGTAGCTATATCATAAAAATCGACTAGGTTGCGCGATACCTTTCTGAGCAATTCTGCATTCAAGCCCATGCGTGTACTGTCCGTGTTTGGCACCCGGCCCGAGGCCATAAAAATGGCGCCGGTGGTGCTCGCACTCCGGGAAATCGAGATCGTCGAATCGCGCGTGTGTCTCACCGGTCAGCATCGTCGAATGCTGGACGATGTCATTTCCGCGTTTTCGCTTAATCCCGACTACGACCTCGACATCATGCAGCCGAACCAGTCTCTGAGTGAGGTCTTCTCGGCCGTCATGCGGGGACTGGATCCGATCCTGACCGAGTTCCGGCCCGATTTTGTCCTCGTCCAGGGTGACACTGCGACCAGCACTGCGGCCGCACTCGCAGCGTTCTTCCGATCGATCAAGATCGGCCACGTGGAAGCGGGGCTGCGCACGGGCGACCTGAACAGCCCGTGGCCCGAGGAAGCAAACCGGCGCCTTACAGCCATCGTCACCACGCGCCACTACGCGCCGACGCCGCGTGCTCGCGCCGCGCTTTTGCAGGAAGGACATGCGGCTGACGCGATCATCGTCTCCGGCAACACCGTGATCGACGGTCTTTTGCACGTCGCTCGCGACGTCACCGAGCCCGGACCGTTGAAGCGACTGCTCGACAAGAAATTCTCATGGATCGACGCTTCCAAACGCATGATCCTGGTGACCGGCCACCGCCGAGAGAGCTTCGGCAGCGGGTTCGTTCAGATCTGCAGTGCTCTCAAGTCGATCGCCAAGCGCGGCGATCTGCAGATTATTTATCCGGTCCACCTCAATCCGAATGTGCGCGGCCCCGTATTTGAGCGATTGGCCGCAGAGCCCAACGTCTCGCTTGTCGAGCCGCTGAGTTATCCTGAATTCGTTTATTTGATGACGAAATCCTATTTAATCCTGACCGACTCTGGCGGAATTCAGGAGGAGGCGCCGTCGCTGCACAAGCCGGTGCTGGTGATGCGCGATACCAGCGAGAGAATCGAGGCGGTCGAGGCCGGTCTGGCGCGCCTGGTCACCACCGACCCCGGTCTCATCGTTGCGGCAGTCAACGAGCTGCTCAATTCACGCGGGACGTATGAAGCGATGGCGACGGGAGCCAATCCGTTTGGCGATGGCGAGGCCAGCAAACGCATCGTCACCGACCTGGTGGCCTTCGGCCGGGCGGCCCCACACCCCACCCGCAAATCGGCTGCATGTCGTATCGCGGAGACCGCAATGGTCGATTTTGTCGGTTTGCCCGAACGCAGCCCCATCGAAATGGAGAGCGATGCCATTTCGACCGCCGCCGCCAACGGATGAAGGTAATGGACCCGAAGAACAGCGACGTTCTGCTTGCATCGGAATATACAACCTCTGGTCAGACGGGATACGCCCATGGTCGCGGCCAACGTCCCGCGATCGACATCTGGGACATTCTGCGGACTTTGCGCAGGAGCTGGCTCTTCCCATTCGGCGGCTGCCTCATCGGCCTGATCGTGGGGATCGGGTACATCACTTTGGTACCGCCGCCCTACAAGAGCAGCGCTCGTATTTTGATCGACCGGAGCGTCAACCGCTATCTGCAGAGCAATAAAATCGCTGACGAGCCTACGCTCGACGAGCAGGAGGTCGGCAGCCAAATCTATATGCTGACATCGGACAGCGTTGTTGTTCCTGTCGTTCGCGCGATGAAATTGGTCAACGACGGTGAATTCGTTGCACAAGGTAGCAACGACGATCAGAGCGCGGGGACAGCTGTCGGGGCTGAATCTGGTTCAAAGCGGGAGCGGGCCGCTGTCGAGGCCGTGCTGAGACGCCTGACCGTTGTCAGAGAGGATGTGGCCAACGTCATCAATGTGACGTTCGAATCAGTAGACGCCAACAAGGCGGCGGCCATCGCCAATGCCATTGCAGACAAATACGTCGCCATCACCATCGAGGGGAAATTTACCTCAACCAAGGTCATCAGCCAGTGGCTGCAGGACCGTCTGGTCGAACTGAAGCGGCAGATCGCCGATGCCGATCGGGCAATCAAGGACTACAAGAGCGCTCACAATCTACTCGACGACGGCATCGGTACGCCCGGCCCCGAACTTTTGTCAAATCTCAAGATTCAGCTGGCCAATGCGCGCACGACGGTGACCGAGACCAAAGAACGGCTTGATCGAATTCGTCGGGAAACCGGCGAGCAGATGACAGCAGGAATGGCCGCGGAGGCGGCGGTCAACCCGGCGCGAACCGGCATGATCAACTTTGCCCTGACTAATACCGATCTGGTGCAGCTTCGCGCCCAGTACCGGGACCTGCAGACGAAAGCCGCCGACGTGGAATCTCGCGTTGGCCCCCAGCATTCGGCCTACATCAAGCTTCGCGACCGATTGGATGCATTGCGCGGGGAAATTCGGGTCGAGGAACAGCGAATTTCCGACGGCTATGTCAACGAGTATCAAATAGCCAAGGCAAAAGAGACCGAGCTGGCTGCCAGTGTTGCCCGCTTGTCGGGCGAGACAGACACAAGCGGCCAATTGCGCGAACTCGAAAGTGCTGCGGACACGCTGCGTAATTTGTACAATGGATTTCTCCAGAAATACAAAGAGGTCGATGCGACGCAGACGGAAAGTCTGCCGGTCCAGAATGCGCGTATCATAACGAGAGCCGCTCCGCCGTTGCAAAGGAATATGAAGAAGGGCCTGGTGGTCTTTGCCGGAAGCCTGATGTTTGGGTTGTTTTTGGGAGCGGGAGCCGCAATGGGAAGGGAATGGCTGGCCGATGTATTTTGGACGCCGGCGGCGGTCGAGCAAGTCACAGAAATGCATTGTGTGGCCTTGCCGATGGTCGAAAGCAGGGGAAGGCTCATCGAGGAGCACGTTCTCGCTGCGCCTTACTCACGCTTCGCTGAAGCGCTTCGGAATATCAAGGCATTGATCGATTTCGTCCCCGGCCCCGAGGGCGCCACAAAAGTCATCGGCGTCGTGTCGTCGGTCCCGGCCGAAGGCAAGACGGTGGTCGCGGCCAATCTGGCGGCCTTGATGATGGCGGCGTCCGGGGCGCGGGCGCTGCTCATCGACAGCGACCTTCATCGGCGGAAATTGACCCATGCGCTGGCGCCCGGTTCGCGCGAAGGACTGATCGAAGCCCTCGACGATCCCTCTCGGCTTGCCGCGCTTGTTGTCAAACGGGACCGTTCCGGACTCGACGTGCTGCCGTGCCCTTCCGACTCGCGCATTCCCAACGCAGCCGAACTGCTGGGCTCACCGAACATGGAACGTCTGCTGGCTGCGGCGCGCCAATCATATGATTACATCATTGTCGAAATCGCTCCGATCATGTCGGTTGTCGACGTGAAAACGGTCGAACGTTTCATCGACCGGTTCATTCTCGTCGTGGAATGCGGACAAACCAAGCGTACGCTTGTCTTGGATGCGCTGTCGTCTGCGCAGGTCATTCGCGATCGCTCGCTGGCGGTTGTCCTCAACAAGATCGATCCCATCACTTTCCGCAGCATCGAGTCCTATAAGGGCGCGAGGTCGCGCGAGTACTATCAGGAGTGACCCGGACGCGGTAACCGACGCGGCCGGCAGATTCCTCGACGTGAACCGAAAAGACACCTTCAAAGAGCCGCTACCCGTGAGTTCTTCGCAACGCTATCTGCTGATATCGCCTTGCCGGGATGAGGCTCGCTACCTCCGGCGCACGATCGAGAGCGTGGCCGCGCAGTCGGTGCCGCCCGCATTATGGGTGGCCGTTGACGATGGATCGACCGACGAGACCCCCGCGATCCTGGACGAATATGCTCGGCGGCTGCCCTACCTGCGCGTGGTGCGGCGGACCGATCGCGGCCGCCGCCAGGTCGGCCCCGGCGTCGTCGAGGCGTTCTATGCCGGCCTCGATCGGGTGCGCCTGGAGGATTTCGATTACCTGTGCAAGCTCGACATGGATCTCGACTTGCCGCCCCGATATTTCGAGCAGTTGATGCAGCGGATGGCGAGTACGCCGCGCCTCGGCACGACTTCGGGGAAGCCCTGGTTCGCCCATCCGAAAACTGGCGCGCCGGCGCCGGAGGTCTGCGGCGACGAGATGTCGGTGGGCATGACCAAGTTTTACCGGGTTGCGTGCTTCAAAGAGATCGGCGGTTTCGTGCGCCAGGTCATGTGGGACGGGATCGACTGTCACCGTGCCCGAATGCTCGGCTGGATTGCCGAGAGCGTGGATAGCGAGCCCCTCCGCTTCGTTCATCTGCGCCCGCAGGGCGCCAGCCATAAAGGCATCTGGACCGGGCGAGTTCGGGCAGGTTTCGGCCAGTATTTCATGGGCACCTCGCCTGTTTATTTGCTGGCAGCGGCCATTCACCGCCTGCCGGCGCACCCGATGCTGATCGGCAGCGCGGGACTGGTGTGGGGCTATTTCCGGAGCTGGCTCGAGGCTCTGCCGCGCTATGAGGACATCGAGTTCAGGCGGTTCCTGCGTTCCTACCAGCACGCGTGCCTGCGGATGGGCAAGCGGGCTGCAACGGCGCGGGCGCAGGCGGAGCGGGCCCCCCTGTGGCATGCCAACCATTCAACTCCCGTAGCATCGGCCGCCCATACCGAAAGGGCGCGGCTGCTGGGCCTCGGCTTCGATACGGTGACCATGGAGACTGCGGTGGCGCGCTGTCTCGAATTGTGCCGCGGACCGCGCCAGTCCCACTTGGTCATCACGGCGAATGCCTCACACCTCTGTCTGATGCGCCATGATCCACAGCTGGCACAGGCTTGCCGAGCGGGCGATCTCATCGTGGCCGACGGGATGTCGGTGGTCTGGGCTCTGCGGGCCTCGGGGCAGCCGGCACCGGAGCGGGTGCCCGGTGTGGACCTTATGGAGCGCCTTCTGGCAACAGCGGCGGAACACCGGCTGCGCGTCTATTTCCTCGGAGCAAAGCGCGAGGTCGTATCGAGGCTCGTCGATCGCTGCCGTGCCCTGTATCCGGCACTGGAGATCGCTGGTTTCCGTGACGGCTATTTCGGAACCGAGGATCACATGGAAATCGTCAAGGAGATCCAGGCGAGCCGGGCGGATATGCTGTTCGTCGGAATGCCGTCTCCGTTCAAGGAGACATGGTGCGAACGCCACCGCGAGCGGCTCCAAGTCCCCGTGATCCTGGGGGTGGGCGGCAGCTTCGACGTGCTCGCCGGCTTTGTCCCGCGCGCGCCTCGCTGGCTCCAGTCCGGCGGGCTTGAGTGGCTCTGGCGGCTCTTGATGGAGCCGCGCAGGTTGTGGAAGCGCTATCTCGTCAACAACTGCGAGTTCATGTGGCTTGCAGGTCTTGAGATCCTGGTTCGGCGCCTGAGACGAACTCGCACATCCGAGCCATAGAGAGCCGAAACCGAGCCAGATCCCCCGCGCTTTTTATCCATAAGCCCAGGTCACCACATCGGGTCGGCCGCAATTGACCGCCGCGTCAGCACGGGAGAACCACGTTGGGTTTTGGCACTTGGCTAAGGAGTATCCTTTCCCCTCCGGGCGCGATGCCGGCGGATGTTCTTATGCTCTCGTCGTCAAGCCAGAGCGACCTTTCATCATCCTTGCAAAGACTGTCGCCCGGCGAGCGCGGGTGGATCGGACTCCAGGAGGCTGCGCACCTTTTCTCTGGTAAACATCCAGAATACGCGTTCGGCGAAATGGATGAGGAGGGGAGCCATCGCCTCGCTGAGTTTGCGGCGAAGGCGAAATGCAATATCCAGTTCATGCCTATGGAAGGACGTATGTATTTCATTCGGAACGAATAACCCAGCGGCGCCGCCGGTCCAATGGCGCACTGTGCCTGGAGTGCTTGATTATGATTGCCGGAAATCTGTTCGCCAATATCGCCTCTCAGCTTGTTGACGAACAGGTTGTGGAATTACTCTCTGCTCCAAATCTTCGCATTGAACGAATTGTCTCGACCGGTCACGCGACTTCTCCCGATACCTGGTATGATCAGGATCAGGCCGAGTGGGTGCTCCTGCTTGCCGGGTCGGCCGAACTGATTTTTGCAGAGGGCGCTGCGCCGATTTTGCTTGAGCCTGGCAGCTATATACAGATTCCCGCCCACACACGTCATCGCGTGGCTTGGACCGATCGGTCCAAGCCAACGGTTTGGCTGGCGATACATTATCGATGAATTCGCAGGAGCTGGTGCTGCCGGTAATTGGCCAGATTGTGTCGATAGGGCAGGACATGATGCCGCCCGTCTCACGCGCTTGCGCAGCGCGATGAACCTCCGGCCGTCAAGCTGTGGCGAGGAACTCCCGGATAACCCGATGTGTCGTCTGCGGGTCCACAAAGGGATAGTAATGGCCTTGCCCCGGTATGAGGACAAAACGCGCGCCGGGAATCTCGCGCGCCAGCAGCGGCCGACCGCGCGGCCATGGAGCTCATTCTATCGCAGCAGATTACGGGTCGGCCCTATGTGGCACCACCAAACGTTCCGCCGGCTCGCCTTGCGGTGCTCCGGGCGGCTTTCGAGGCGATGATGGTGGGCCCGGACTTTCTCGCCGATGCGCATAAAATGCGCCTGATGATCGATCCTCTCAATGCCCAACGATTCAACGCGTTGCTCGATCGCGCGTATCGGCGCCGCCGGAAACGATTGAGCGCGCGAAGATGCTCTTGGCGCGCGCCGCCGGACATAGCCTGCGATGAACAGGCGCGTCGGAGATGCTGGAGAGATCTCTTCGTGCAGCCATTACTGTTGGTGCATATCTCTTGAGCGCTCCAGGGCCCCCCGTGGGCCTAGATCACAACTAAGGGTTTGGACATGCATGACCTGACGTCTGAGGACCACTGGCACGAGCCGACTGGCATCACCAGCAAGGCGGGATTCGGCACCTTCAAGAAACCGCCAATGCCCTACGACGTCTTCATGGAGGAACAGGATATTCCGATCGTTCGCGCGGTCGGCGTGAGCCGGGTCCAGGACCTTCCGCTCAAGCCGTGGAAACGCATGGGTGGAAAAGGGACGTTTATCCAGCTCTGGGGGACGGAAGGCCTTTGGGGAATGCACGTCGTCGAGGTGCCAGGCGGCGGTGCCCTCAACGTCGAGAAGCACCTCTACGAGGAGCAATACCTCGTCGTTGAAGGGCGCGGGTCCACGGAGGTGTGGACGGAAGGTGGCAAGGTCCACATGTTCGAGTGGCAGAAGGGTTCGCTGTTCGCGATACCGCTTAACGCCCACCACCGAATTGTGAACGCCTCCTCGTCACCTGCGCTGCTGCTCGGGGGAACCTCGGCGCCCAATGCAATGAATCTTTACGGTAACGAGCGCTTCATCTTCAACAACGATTTTGTGTTCACGGACCGCTTCGATGGCAGGGACAATTATTTCAAGCCTACCGATGAGATCGCTTCCGACCCGGTGCGCGGCTTGGCAATGCGGCGCACGAACCTTCTACCGGACGTCCTCGGCTGTGATCTGCCGCTCGACAATCGGCGGTCGCCCGGATACCGACGCATTGAGCCGCATATGGCCAACAATCGCTTCTACATGTGGATCGGGGAACACGAGACCGGGCGATATGCGAAAGCCCACAAGCATGGCTCTGCGGCGGTTCTGATTTGCCTGAAAGGCAAGGGCTACACCTACACGTGGCCCTCGGAGCTGGGGACCCATCCATTCTCCGATGGCAAAGCCGACCAGGTCTACCGCGTCGATTACGAGCCGGTCGGCATGGTGAGCGCCGCGCCGATGAGCGGTGACTGGTTTCATCAGCATTTTGGGATTGGAAGACAACCGTTGCGTATGTCGGCGTGGTTTGGACCCAACAACGCCCGCGGTCGCCGGCCCGGCCGGCCGGGGGAGAAGGAAAAAGATCTCGGCGCGATCGATATCCGCGATGGCGGCAACGCGATCCCGTACGATGAAGAAGACCCTCTCATCCGCAAGGAGTTCGAAGAGACTCAGCGGCGCGAGGGAGCGGTATCGCGCATGGAAGATTGGCTCTATGTCACTCCCAAGGAGGGAGAGGCCCGTCCGATGACCGAGTTCATCGGCATGTGATGACCGAGTTCGTCGGCATGTGATGACCGACTTCATCGGCATGTAAAGGGTGGCTGAGCCAGGAGAGAGGACCAGGAGAGGATATGTACGCGTCGATCGACGGCACCAAAGAGCGGTTTCCGGATTGGGACCGCAACCCCCGTTCCCCCGTGCCGCTGCCGCCGCGCGGAAGCTGCGACTGTCAAATTCACATCTACGAAAGTCAGGATAAATACCCGGTGCGCTGGAACATTGCGCATGAAATCCCCGACGCCACCTTTGCCGACGCCAAACGCGTGCTGCAGGTGCTCGGGTTCGATCGCGCCATCGTGGTGCATGCCAGCGTCTATGACATTGATTATTCGATGATCGCCGATATCCTTCGCAGCGAGCCGGATCGCAACAAGTTTCGCGGCGTGGTCGTGATCAATGACTCAGTGCAGGACAAGGAACTCGACGACTTGGCCGCGTTGGGCGTATGCGGCATCCGCTTCCACATCGCCAAACGCTACGCTGCATATCCCAAGGAGGCCTTTCTGCGCCAAGTCGATCGCGCCAAGGCGCGCGGCTGGCATGTGCGGCTGCATATGGATGGGCCCGATCTGCTCGAATATGCGGATGTACTCGAAAAGCTTGAGAAAATTCCGATCTCCATCGACCATATGGGCCGCGTCGATTTCTCGCTCGGCCTCGACCAGCCCGCCGTTCGCTGGATTCTAAAGATGCTCAGGCGCGACAACTGGTGGATGATGGTGTCGAACGGTAATCGCACCTCCGCCCTCGAGAGCGGGTGGGACGATGCGGTGCCCTTCGGCCGCGCCTACCTCGAAGCCGCTCCCGACCGGACCATTTGGGCGACTGATTGGCCCCATGTCCGCTGGCGCAAGAAACGGATGATGAACGACGCCGAAGAAGTGGAGCTTCTTTACCGCTATGCCGACAACGACGCGGAGATTTTGCAAAAGGTTCTGGTCGACAACCCGGCACGTCTTCATGGGTTTGACCCGCCCTAAGGTTGGAACGAAGGACGCGAAAGTCTTGTCGGCAGATCGAACGACGGCGTCGTTCCTCGCCGGCTGGGCGGCGCTGGTTGCGCTTGATATCTCGCAGGCCTACGCAGACGATTTCTACAAGGGCAAGACGATCAAGCTCTACATCGGCTCTGGTCCCGGTGGCGGCTACGATCTGTTCGGCCGGCTCGTCGCCCGCCATATCGGCGAGCACCTGGCCGGGAATCCCGCAGTGACGCCGCAGAACATGCCGGGCGCCGGGAGCATCGTCGTCACCAACTATATGTATAATCTCGCGCCCAAAGATGGCCTGTCGCTGGCCATCGCGAGCCCATCACTTGCCTTGATCGATGCATTGCAAACGCCGGGCGTTCGCTTCAAGACCGAGAAGCTCACCTGGATCGGGCGGGTTTCACCAAACATCAATGTGACAGTGACCCCGCATGGATCGCCGGTCAAAACCATCGACGACGCGCGGAAACGGGAGACCCTGATTTCCGCCATAGCGGCGACCTCGCCCTTGACGCTGCTGCCGCAAGTCATGAATGCCACTACCGGCACGCGGTTCAAGCTGGTCCGAGGTTATGCCGACTCCGCGGCGGCCCTTCTCGCCATGGAGCGTGGCGAAGCCGACGGCACGACGGTGTCCTGGGCGACTCTGAAGGCCACGCGGTCACAGTGGATCAAGACCGGTGAGGTCAACATCCTCGTCCAATATGCGCTCCAGCGCGCGCGAGAGCTCAAGGGTGTTCCTGCCGCTACCGAGGCGGCCATCTCGCCCGACGACAAGCGTCTTCTATCCCTCTTCGTCAGCGGCGCCGATGTGGGCTACGCGATCTTTACGACGCCGGGCGTGCCGGCGGACAGAGTCGAAGCCCTGCGCGCAGCCTTTACCGAGATGACACTGGATCCTGCTTTCAAGGGGGACAGCGAACAATTTGGCATCGATCTTGAGCCGATGACGGGAAGCGACCTGCAGAGCATGATCGAAAACACCACCGTTTTCCCGGAGAGCGTACGCCGGCGCGCCAAAGAGGTCGCCAAAATGGAATAAAGCGGCGGCCGCAATGCCCAAAGTATGGCCTACCGCGCGCTCCCACAGCCCTGCGGCAAAGACGGATCTGATCACGGACATGCCCGCATTCGAGAAACTTGGAATTGTTGCAGACCATGTCAACCGCCATCCTGCCATGCGACAGGAAGTGCTGGACGTCTATCCGTCGGCCAAGTTTCACGACAGCGGCCATCGTCTCAAAGAGGATGAACTGATCGCCTTCCTCGCGGACTGCGACGCCGCCATCATCGGATTCGAGCCGGTGACCGAGCGCGTCCTGAGTGCGCTGCCCAAACTCAAGATCATCAGTAAATACGGCAACGGCTGCGAGAGCTTCGACTTCGAGGCGATGAAGCGACACGGTGTGCGCTTTGGCTATACCTGGGGTGTCAACCGATTGGCCGTCGCGGAACTCACGCTCGGATTCATGCTGATGGGACTGCGCTGGGTCATGCCGCTCAACGTGGCGATGCGCGCCGGCGAACGGCCGGCGTTGCGCAATGGTCGGTTTCTCACCGGACGCGTCGTGGGCATCCACGGGTGCGGCAACATCGGAAAGGAAGTCACGCGGCTGCTTGCGCCCTTCAATTGCACGATTCTCGGGTGCGACATCAAGGATTACCCAGATTTCTACAAGCAGTGGAACGTCACGCCGGTCTCACACGACGAGCTCTTGGCCCGCTCGGAAATCCTCACGCTTCATCTTCCGAAAACCAGACAGACCCTTGGCCTTTACTCACGCGAGACTCTCGCCAAGATGCGGCCCGACGCACTTTTAATAAACACGTGTCGTGGCGGGATCGTCGACGAGGATGCGCTGCTGGAGCGACTCGACGGCGACGCGTTGAAGGCGGCGTGCTTCGATGTCTTTGCCGTTGAACCGGCACAGAACGACCGACTCCTGCGTCACCCAAATATGCTGGCTACGCCGCATATCGGAGCTTCCACGGAGGAGACGCGGCTGATCCTGGTTCATGCGGCGATACGCGGCCTCACGGAAAACAAACTGGTTGACCCCGCGGAATTCTACGGCGTGTGACGGCAACACGACATCGTGGTCGATGCGGGAAACTGACGGTGTCTGGTGCTGCCGGTAAGGATTGAACTTACGACCTCCCCCTTACCAAGGGCATTCTCTACACTGTTTTCGTTACGGAATTTTCGCCACTACACGGATCTTACACCGTGAGCAATCTCACACCCGCACAGATGGCGTGGCTCCACAAGCACCAGGAGTATTCCACGATCGGCAGACCCCGACCAGGGTCGCGCTTCATCGACGTCGGCACCTTGCATGGCGATGGCGCGTTCGAGGCGGCGAAGCCCTCGCGCCCCGGCTCTCTGTTGATGCAGGCGATCAAGCTGCGCCCTGATGGCATGTCGATCGGCGTCGGCGTCAGGATGGCCCGGCCATTCCCTGGATAGACCCCCCGCACAGGTTTCGTCCGCATGGCCGAGCCACTCATAGGGAGGCCGTGCATGTCTTTGCTGCGATACGCCGGTGACCCACGCGGTGTCCTGAACAGCGGTGGCCGAAATCGACGCCGCTCCCACTCGGTGTCGAGCCAGTAATCTTCTGGATCGGGCGACAGGCTGCAGCGGCGATTTGGCCAGCCTGTTCGTCCATTTGCCTGAGCAGTTCCCTCGACTGTTCGATCGACTCGACGCTGAGGCGTATCTGTTCCACCACGTGGGCCTGCTCGCGCTGCATGGCCGCCAGATGGGTGTGGAAATCCGTGTTATCCGCCATGGCGGCAGCTCTGCGCTCGGCCTCGTCCAGGGCAAGCGCGCCTGCCGGTGATTCGTTCCAGTCGTGGGCTGACCGCGACCAGGCGGCGCCGGACGGGTTGAGGCAAAGCGCGCCTGAAAACCGGTTTTTGATGGGCGCCCGCCCCTGAACAGGAGATGACCGGATATGCGAGAGCGCAAGGTCAGGCTAGAGGTCCACATCAGACGTGATGATGAGGGCCGGTGGTGGGTCGTCGCCTCGGTAGATAACGAGGAGGCGTTACTGCGCGGCCCATACGAAGATCAGACAACCGCCGAGAAAGAAGCAGCCAAGCTCGTCGCTGAGTTTGAAAACGTTGAGGATGAGGAAGACCTCAGGCGATTTATTGAGAGCGACTTGCCAACTCGGCACTGACAAGCGGAGAGGGGGTCAGGCGAAGACTCAGGAGGGGCGGTTTTGATCCATGTACGGCCACGGTTGAGTCAGCGCGGGGCCGTTGCGACGTACTCATATCTGCCTCGCTCCCTGCGGGCACACCATCACCGCCGGCTCACGTTGGCGACGGACGAATAGAAATAGCGAGAGCGGCTCATCAAGGACCGCTCGCGGCAGTTTCACGATTTTCCCGTCCGGTCGCTCCCATGCCTCGTAATATTCCTGCCGTTGATCCGGCGGGCTAGATGCCTCGTCGAACTCGCTGCGTCGCAGCCAGCCGAAGCTGTGTGGCCTTGCTTCGATTATCCCGTCATAGAGCGGAGTAGTCATCGTCGGCGCACCTCCGAATTTGCCAGCGAACAGTCAGGCCAGATTTGGCTCGGCGTTCAGGCGTGATCGCCACCACCACCACCACGTCCGGGCGGCGGGAGCTGGTGCCGGGAGCGCCAGTCGCTGTGCCTGCTCGCGCCAAGAATTGCGGTCGTGCCGCAGCTCCTCGATCGTCGCGCGCAAAAGGGTGACCTCAGCCTCGGCCATGGCCGCGCGCTGGTTGGCCTCGGCGAGATCGGCCTGATGCGTATCGTTGCCCGCACCGCTGTCTTTTCCGTTGCTTGCAACGGCCGGTGCATAGACCCGGTGGAGTTCGGCTGGGTCAATGACCCATTGTTTGTGCTCGTCGCGGGTTGCAGAAACCTTGCCCGCCTTGATCGCTCGGAGGATGGTGGACTTGTTCACGCCGGCCGCGGCGGCGGCATGTTGCAAGCTGTAAGGCATGCGTTGCGCTCCGTTGCATTGATGGATGGCTGCAACGATGCGCGACGTTGGTTAACAGGGACTTTACTTGCCCAGGAAAAGGGAAGCATCGAGCCGCGCCTTGGTTTCAGCCACGCGCGCGCGAAGCCGCTGGTTGTGGAGAAGATCAAATGGAGCGTGGACGGTGGCGAGCAGCCGTTCGTGGTGCTCGACATTGAGGGGAGCTATAAGTCCGCTTTCGCGAATTGCGGACGAGGATGCTCCGGGCGAGTACTTTTGTTGATGACCCGACTCGGACATTCACGGACAGCATTTCCGCAGTGCGGATTGACCGTTATGGCTTGAGTTCACCGTCAGGTAGGTCAAGCCGTCCCGACCCGCGGATTCGCGCCAGCCTCCTGGCGCCTCCCTCAGTTCATTCCTTTTGCCAGGCATTCTTTTCGGCATCCCAGCGTTTGCCCTTCAGGTCCTTGGCAAGCCGATCGACCACCGCTTCCGTGTCGACCCGATCGGTCTCCTCGCTTGCCGCGTCTATGAACTTAAGTCGAGGCTCGGAGCCATTGTCCACGATCTCGATCGCCGTGTTTCCGACCCAGACGATCAGCCCATCATTGGATCGCGGTCGCTCGGGTCCGATCAGCAGAAGAGTTTCGATGCGATCGGAAAGTTCGAGCCCGGGTAGCAACTGGCTCGGGCGGGTGAGGGTTACTTTCAACTCGCCGTTCGTGGCCTTCCAGCTGCTGGCCTCGACCGAGGCGGCAAAATTCTTGGCGAGCGAATCGGCCACAGCCGAAGCGAGGCGCTGCCTGTCGTAGCCGCCGCTGCCGCTCTTCCACCCGCCGGCCGCAAGGCGCACCGCCCGCCCGATCGAAAATGCACCGGCAATCCAGCCCGCATCCAACACGCCCGGCAATTCTTTGAGCTTTCCGATCAGCGCGGGAGCGCGCTCAGGATCGACAAGCACCTGCAGCTCCTGCTCGCCGGTCCGTAAAGCGGCGCAATCGATCGCCAAGCTATCGATGTCGATCTCGACGTTCTCTTTCCTGACCTCCTTCACCACGGCGGCGAAGGCCTCGCGGTTGAACCGTGCGCCGACCGCCCCGGGCGAGAACTCGGTAAAATCGTCGGGGTCTGCGGACAATTTTCGCTTACGAAGCAACCGCGCCGCGAAAACGTCGTTCGCCTGGTTGTCCAGGAACTCCTTTTCGCTCATGTCGGTGTTGCCGCTCGAGGACACGTTCAACTTCTCTGTACCGAGTATGATCGAGCCCTCAAAGCTTGACGTCTTGCCTGCCGGCTTGCGCAGAATATCCACGGCCACGTGCTGCTTTGTTTCCTGAGTCTGCCCCGAACCTGTGAGCCTCGTCCCCTCGACCTTGAGCGTTACCACGAAGCGGTCCCGGCGGGCCGAAGTCGCCGACACGTCGTGGCAGACATCGAGCACCGCAGAGGTGATCCTGGCGCCCTGCCGCGTTTCCTTCAGCAAACCTTCCGCCGGCAGATCGCCCAGGAAATCCTCCAACTGGAAATAGTGCACCGTTTCGCTCGGCGCCGGCGCGCCCTTCTTCGCCTGGGCATTGGCAGGCGCGTCGCCGAGCATGGCGAAAAGCATTCCTACCACGACAAATATGAAAGCACGCATACGTAGCCTCCCTCTGACCGGGGCACCATAGCCTCTCTAAACAATGCTGCCCTTTGATCCATATCAAGAAGCACACTGGATCGTTGATGTATCCGTTTAACGTCCGCGACCGTCTTGAGGCGCGGAAGATAGAGGATGGACAAAGAAGGAGACGCCATGTGACTAAATTATGGATAAGTGCAGTGGTTGGCGGCGCGCTTGCGCTCGTCGGCGCAACCGAGCTGGCGCAAGCGCAACGTGCGCCCGCGCAAGCGCGAGAGCACTGGTGCTACCAGAGCCCAGACGGGATGACCGATTGCAGCTATAATACTTTGGCGCAATGCAAGGCGAGTCGGCCGCTTCAATCATATTGCTTTCGCGCTCGGCGTTCGTCGCAGACGGCCGGTCGTACATCACCTACCGTCGGTCGTTCTCAGGATTGCGTTACAGCGCCGGGGTACTCCTCTTGCACCGACCCCAACCGGAACGGAAGGGTGCCGACCAACAGATGATTAAGCCCGGTGCTATGTGTGTTGGCGGCCATTCGCATCGCGCGACCTCCGATTTGAGGGCCTCCTTGTGAGGGATAACACGGGCCTTTGTTGCCCGTCCAGGATTGAAGAAGACCCCGCCAGTCTCCCTCCCGGCGGGGTTTTCTCCACCACCTAAAAGCCCAAAATTCACGGCCCAGTGAATCAGTTTTGGTGCCTCGAACGGGCATGAGAGCATCGGATAAGCTTGGCCGCTGGCGAGTGCCGCCGCCATTACGAGAAATCGCGATCGTCAATCCGTCGTGACGAGTAACGGACGTTGCAGGCGATGCGAGCTCCGTTAGCCCCGCATTCAATGGCGACAGCACTGAGCGGAAAAGTTCTTCGTCTGGCGCTTTTTTGGCTCGCCGGCGCTGGCCTTGGTCTCGGGCTTGTCGCTTGGATTCTGGGCCGAAGCGATCTTGCAAACTGGTGCTGGGCGGGCGGCACAATTCCGGTGGTTATCGGCCTGTTTGTCTCGATGATCCGCGATTTTGCGGCGGGTCGCCTGGGAGTTGACGCCGTTGCTTTTGTTTCGATGTCCGGTGCGCTCGCCCTCGGCCAAAACTTGGCAGGCATGGTCATTGCCCTGATGTATGCCGGCGGCAACATCCTTGAGGATTTCGCCGTGGGTCGTGCCGAGCGTGATCTGAAATCACTCATCGACCGCGCGCCGAAAATTGCTCATCGGAGGAACGGCTCCGCTGTTGAGGATGTACCCATCGAGCGAGTGGCTGTTGGGGACGATATTTTGGTGCAGGCTGGGGAGGTCATCCCTGTTGATGGCATCATCGTGAGCCGCATGGCCATACTCGATGAGGCCGCGGTTACTGGCGAGCCCATTGCGGCCAATCGTCAGGTCGGTGAGCTGGCCAGAAGCGGCTCGGTGAATGCGGGAGAGACGTTCGAGCTTCGGGCATCGATCACGGCGCATGAGAGCACCTATGCGGGAATTGTCCGGATGGTGATCGCCGCGCAGACTGCAAAGGCACCGTTCGTGCGCATGGCGGACCGCTATGCCCTGCTCTTGTTGCCACTCACACTCATTACTGGCGCGGCGGCATGGTATTTCTCTGGAGATCCGATCCGCGCGCTCGCCGTGTTGGTCGCGTCAACGCCGTGCCCTCTCATCTTGGCCGCGCCAGTCGCCTTCATCTGCGGGGTAGCTCATGCCGCCAAACGCGGCATTCTGGTCAAAGGCAGCGGGCCGATGGAGGCGCTGGCGCGGGCGCGTACCGTGATCTTTGACAAGACAGGCACGCTGACAGTCGGCGGCGCTCGACTCGTAGCGATCGAAGTGCCGCTCGGCCAAAGCAGGGACGAGGTACTGAGGGTAGCTGGATCGCTTGAACAGGCTTCCCATCACGTCCTCGCTGGGACAGTGGTACAGGCTGCCGTAGCGAGGGGCCTCAAGCTTTCCATTCCGTCGCAAGTACACGAGACCATGGGTTCCGGCTTGGAAGGCATTGTTGACGGACAGAACGTTCGGGTCGGATCGCATCAGCTGGTGTACGGAGCTACCAAACCGGAAAAATGGGCCGTGCGCGCCTTGCGGCGCGCGTCCTGGCGCGCTGCCCTAAGCGTGTTTGTTACGGTGGACGGACGGACGATCGGGGCGTTACTGCTCGCCGATGAGCTCCGACGCGAGACCCCACGCGCCGTGCAGGCCCTCCGGTCAGCTGGCGTCTCGCGCATTGTCATGGTCACGGGGGATCGGGCCGATGCCGCCGAGACGATCGGGGCGGCGCTCGATATTGATGTCGTTCTTGCCGACCGCGAGCCAGCAGACAAAGTCGATGCCGTGGCTTCGGAACGACGCCGAGCCCACACGGTCATGGTCGGTGATGGCATCAACGATGCTCCCGCGTTGGCCGCTGCGGATGTTGGTGTGGCTATGGGGGCACGCGGCGCGAGTGCGTCGTCCGAAGCGGCGGACGTAGTAATCCTCGTGGACCGGCTCGATCTTGTCGCAGGTGCGGTTGTCATTGCGAAGCGTACGCACGCGATCGCGCTGCAAAGCATCATCGCCGGAATGGGGCTATCGGCTCTGGCAATGGCTGTTGCTGCAGCGGGCTTTTTGCCTCCGATCGCCGGAGCGTTAACGCAGGAAGTCATTGACGTCGCCGTTATCCTGAATGCGTTGCGTGCATTGACCTCGGGAAATAAACCAGGCGGGCAGAGGATGCCGGCAGCGGCCATCAATGCCTTACGGTCGGATCACGGGCGTGTAGAAGCCTCGCTCGACCATCTGCGAGAGATCGCGGATGCGCTCGATCGTTCCGACACCGATCATGCCTTCAGGCTGATACTGGAAGCCGATAGAATCATCGAGCACGAGATCGTCGCACACGAACGCAAGGACGAAAGCGCCGTTTATCCCCAGGTCGCCAAATTCTTGGCAGACCGTCACGGATTGGGTGCAATGAGCAGAGCACATCGGGAAATCATTCATCTGGCCCGGCTGCTGCACCGGCTGGCCGATGGGCTCTCGCCTTCAGATGTCGACAGATATCTCATCAGAGATGGGCAGCGCATCATTGAAGCGATCGAGGCGCTTGTGCGTATACACAACGCACAGGAAGAGGACATCTACGAGCACGCCAGCGCGGAATAAGGAGCGCCCCTCCCGGGTGGCACCGAGTGTCAGACGAGTGAGCGTCGGAATGTCCGTTCCTGGCCCTACCCGGAGTCGGTTGGGTCGCCGTCTATTGGTTGCTTTCTGAGGTTAAGCGGACGAGAGATGCTGCCTAAACCGCCGACCGCGTATTTCGATCGGCGCTGGCAATTAGTCACCTGCCGCCTGGTTACGCGGCTTCCTCCAAAACGGCGGTCTCCGAGTGTTTAAAAGCCTCGCAATAGAAAACACGAATCTCGGGGGTCCCGGCGAAGGGGGGAAAGGCGCGAAGGAGCTTCATCGGCTCGCGGCAGCAAGGACAAAGCGGGGAGTTCTCGATCAGCTTTTCGTTCATGCCTCTCCACTACGCAGCCTTAATCGACAGCGCCTTGATCTAGATTAAAGACGGGCTGGATCGAACGCCGCAGGCCGGGGCGCGCCGATCCCCGCCCGAAAAAGCACTGCGCGCCCCCGTAGGGATGTGTAGGGCGCGTCCACCGCCGAGGGTTGGGGCGCCGCAAGAACGCCGTAAAAAGGTAGAATTAGATCGAAGCCCGGGTAAGTCGTGAGGATGCGCTTACCGGGGCCGGCGCTGGGCGGCGTGGGGGGATCGGGGGTAGCCACTCCAGCACCTTAAGCGCGATTACCGCAGGCGCCAATCCACGAAAATGATTTAGATCAAAGTGTCGCCACCGCGCGAGACGTGCTGTCTGAGCGACTCGGTAACTACTGGGAGTTTCGGGTCAACGCGCGCGTAGAACATATTGGAGGCACCGGCCAGATCGGGCCGAGTGGTTCGACGTCAACCCTCGGCCCAGTTTTAGTCATCCGGCGGCCAGAACCGAGAGGCTCGGCACCCTGAAGATGTTTACCAGATGTCAACGCTCGCCAGATTGGTGACGTGCGCCTTGTCGCCCCTTGCGACGATGTGATAGCCCGCATCGGGTACCTTGAAAGTGTATGAACCTCCGGCGTCGGTCTTTCCAGTTGCCAAAACTTTGTAGTCGCTGGTTGCCAGCAGTTGAATCTCGACGTCACGAGCCATTTCTCCATCACTGGTCATCACCCGGCACACGACATCCTAGCTCGTGGTCTTTTTGCATTGGAGCAGCAACGTGTGCGCACTCGCAACCGTTGACCACGCCAAGATCGTGGTAGTGGCAATCAATGCAAACGATTTGTACATTGAGGCTCTCCTTTTTGAGCTGAGGTTACGACCGAAGCATATAAAATCGCTAATATTGCCTCATTGATCTAGGTCAACAGCATGACCAAGAGGCTCGCCGACAACCATTTGCTCAACCCGGCTAAAGGGACGTACCGAGGGTGGCGCGGGGCAATCTTGGTGGTGCGTAAAATCGTTCCAGTCTCGGCTTCCGACAAATCCGACCCCGCGAAACCGCGCGAACGGGACAGTTATGCACAGGCGCTGGCATCGCATGGTCGGCGCCGCTTGGTTCGCCCGGCTAGGCTCGTCGGCTCGACTTGAATACGATTTCCGCCGGTGCGGTAATTATCTGTTGTTAGCCGGTGACCACTGCCAATCCCGTATTTCGGGCATGTCTTCGCCGTGCTTGCGAATATATGCCTGATGTTCGATTAACTTATCCCGCATTGCCTGTTTGGCGTAGGCCGCCAGATAGCCAAGCTGCGGCAGCCGATCGATCACATCGCATGCGAGATGAAACCGGTCGAGGCCGTTGCGGACCACCATGTCGAAGGGCGTTGTGGTGGTGCCTTCCTCGCGGTACCCGCGCACGTGAATATTGTGGTGGTTGGTCCGGCGGTAGGTCAGCCGGTGGATGAGCCAAGGGTAGCCATGTTGCGCGAACACCACCGGCTTGTCCGTGGTGAAGAGCGCGTCGAAAATCATGATCTGTCAGCCCGTGCGGATGCTCATCGTGCGGCTGCAAGGTCATGATGTCCACCACATTTACGAGTCGGATCTTGAGGTCCGGGAGATGGCGACGCAGGAGGTCGACGGCTGCAAGCGTCTCCAGGCTCGGCACGTCGCCTGCGCAAGCCATCACCACGTCCGGTTCCGAGCTGCGGTCGTTGCTCGCCCATTCCCAAATACCGATCCCGGCAGTGCAGTGCTTTGCGGCTGCGGCTGCTTTCCTGCGACGATCACGTTGATGCGATTCCAGCTGCGGAGGCAATGATCGGTGACGAACAGCAGGCAATTTGCATCCGGCGGCAGATAGACTCGCACGATGTCCGCCTTTTTGTTGCAGACGTAGTCGATGAAGCCGGGGTCCTGATGGCTGAAGCCGTTATGGTCCTGGCGCCAGACATGCGAGGTCAGCAGATAATTGAGCGACGGAATGGGACGCCGCCAGGAAATCTCGCGGCATACTTTGAGCCATTTGGCATGCTGGTTGAACATGGAATCGACGATGTGGACGAAAGCCTCGTAGCAGTTGAAGAGACCATGCCGCCCGGTCAGCAGGTAGCCTTCGAGCCAGCCCTGGCAGGTGTGCTCGGAAAGAATCTCCATCACCCGGCCGTCAGGCGAAAGATGATCGTCGTAGGGCAGGATGTCCGCGTTCCAGGCGCGGTTCGTTGCTTCGAACACGTGTGAAAGCCGGTTTGACGCGGTCTCGTCGGGACCGAAGACGCGGAAATTGCGTTGCGCTGCGCTCGCCTTGATCACGTCGCGTAGATATTGCGCGATGACGGCAGTGGCCTCCGCAACGTCGCCGCCGGGCCTGCTCACGGAAACCGCATAATCGCCAATGTCCGGGAGGTCCAATTCGCGGATTCCGCCGTTGGCGTGCGGATTGGCGCTCATGCGGCGCTCCCCGCGTGGTGCAAGGGCCGCGATCTCTCCCCGAAGCGCGCCCCCCTCATCGAACAGTTCTGTGGGGCGGTAGCTCTTCATCCAGCTCTCGAGAAGCCGCACATGCTCAGGCTTGGTCGCCATCTCGGCGAACGGCACCTGGTGCGAGCGCCAGAACCCTTCCGTTTTGAGCCCGTCCACTTCCTTGGGGCCGGTCCAGCCTTTGGGCGTCTTGAGGATGATCATCGGCCAGGCGGGCCGTGACTTGGATCGTCCTTCGCGCGCCTGTGTCTGGATATCGTGGATTTGATCGAGACAGTCATCCAGCGCCGCTGCCATAAGGCGGTGCATCGTGGGAGGATCGTCGCCTTCAACCAGGACGGGCCTGTAGCCATAACCGGAAAAGAGATTCGCGAGCTCCTCACGGCCGATGCGCGCCAAGATGGTTGGGTTCGCAATCTTGTAGCCGTTGAGATGCAGGATCGGCAGCACCGCGCCATCGGTCATGGGGTTGAGGAATTTGTTCGAATGCCAGGACGTCGCCATCGGTCCGGTCTCCGCTTCGCCATCGCCGACGACGCAGGCTGCAATCAGGCCGGGATTGTCGAAGACCGCTCCGAAGGCGTGCGACAAGGCATAGCCCAGCTCGCCGCCTTCATGAATCGACCCGGGCGTCTCGGGCGCCGCATGGCTCGGAATACCGCCCGGAAAGCTGAATTGCCGAAACAGGCGCTGCATGCCTCGCGTATCCTGCGGAACGTGCGGGTAAATCTCGCTGTAAGTGCCTTCGAGCCACGTGTTGGCGACAATGCCGGGCCCGCCATGCCCCGGCCCTGCGATAAAGATCATGTCGAGATCGCGCCTGCGGATTACGCGATTCAGATGAACATAGATGAAATTGAGCCCCGGTGTGGTGCCCCAGTGTCCGAGTAGGCGCGGCTTGATGTGCGCGAGCGACAGCGGCTCCTTGATTAGCGGATTGTCGAGCAGATAGATCTGCCCACCGAAAGGTAGTTTGCGGCGCGCCACCATGCGTCGATCAGCGCCAATTCCTCGGGCGAGGGAGCATCCGCGCGGCTTGGGGCGGGAGTCGATGCTATGGCGAGCACGGGTACACCTCATCCCAAAAAATCATCAGCTTCAATCAACCCAGCCGTGACGCTGCCGCCGGTGACGTTGCCGATCATACGTCATGAACCGGCGACTTTCCCTTGCCGCCTCGAACCGCCGGCGCTTGTATTTTCGCTCATCGATGCGCGATGTAATCGAGCACATCGGCGGGGGCAGAGGGGCGATCAGTGCGGTCTATTGGAACCTCGTCGCGCGTTCGGCGCCAAGCTGGAGGTAGCGATTCTAATGGAGTATCGAAGCTCGGGAGCGGCCCTCCGTAAATGCGACAGATTCGTAACGTGTGCGACAGGCCTTAGCAACGCACCCGATCGGGCATCGGTCGCGGCCGAGGCGGCGTACCAAGGCGTTCACCCGATGGGCGTGGCTGTCCACGATCCGAGATCTGGCACGTCTGCGCGGACTGCATCCTGTTCGGATTCCAGCACCATCCCCGAGAAAGGTTCGATCCAGACCAGATGGTCGTGCACGACTTTTACGCCCGGTACGTTTTCGGCGGCGACAACGAATGCCTGCCCTTCACGCTCATCGGTGAGGACGCCTGAGAGATCAACGACTCCATCTCGCACCACGACATTGATTTGCGGGGCCCATGGTTGTTTAGCCACCTCGGCCAGAATGCGATCACGAATGGCAGCATCAGTGTCGGCTGAGGGCTTAGCTTCTCGCGCCAAGCTTGCCAGGGCATGCATGAGATTTGCGCGGCTCACGATTCCGACAAGCTTACTGTTTTCAAGGACCGGCAAGCGCTTGATGCGCCGCCGCTCCATCACATCGACGATCTCTTCGAGAGAGGTCTCGGGAGTAACGGTGTAGGGATCCGGTGTCATAATTTCGCTCACCGTTCGTCCCGCGGCGTGGACATATTCGATTGCGAGCCTCCCCGGACCAATCAGGAATTCGAGCCACCGCGGTCGCCGCCGTTTGGTTCCGATCTCGGTACGGCGCAGGAAATCGCCTTCGCTCACGATCCCGACCAAGGCGCCTTTTGCATTCACCACGGGCAATCCACTGATCTTGTTCTGGAGCATCAAGTGGGCCGCTCGCTCTACCGATGCGTCCTCTTCGACCGATATGATACCCCAGGTCATGACATCGCGCGCTTTCATGATGAACTCCTACATCAGGGGGTTGCTCTGTTCGGGCGTGTCGGTCAGGCGTTGAGCCGGCTTAAGGCAGCCCGGTTACGAAGAACGATCCGCCGCGACGACGGGACCTCGATAGTCGCGAGGCTTTCCATGTGCGTCAGCGTGCGCGATACCGTTTCGATCGTTATGCCAAGGTAGTCGGCGATATCCTGGCGCGACATAGGCAGCTCGATCGCATTGCCGCCAGACACTCGCGCTGCCATCTCCAGAAGAAAGGCCGCGACGCGTTCATGCGCGCTCTTGATGAGCAGCAGAATGTGATCTTGAACTCGGCGCAACTCGCGGCCTGTTAGGCCCCAGAGTTGGCGAGCAACTTCCCTATCGCGCTCGGCCAGCGCCTCTATGGAGCTTCGCTTGATAACGAGCACTCTGGATTCGGTAATAGCCTCGGCCGAGAACGCGTGCTGGTCTCCGGGTTCGAGGCCGAACATATCGCCGGGCAGATAAAAGCCTCCGACCTGGCGCCGGCCGTCCGCGAGCACCTTGTACGTGCGCACCGCCCCCCTGACGACCCGATAGATGTAGTCGGCTGGCTCGTCTTCCCCATAAATCTCGGCGTTGCGAGAAAAAGACATTTGGGCTCCCATCATTTCAAGCGGACCGCCATGAGGCGCTGGGACAGCCGGTGGCACGGTCCCCATGGTCGTCTTGTTCCAGGATGAGTTGCGGACTGCGGTTTGCGTCAACATGGCCCATTTCCTCCAGCGATCTGATCGTCACTCGTAACCCCGAAGCCAAACGGGGAAAATTCAGATAAAGTGCCTAAGGGGTTGCCCGGAGGGCGAATCGTCGGGATCGCGTGGGAGATTCCGCGCAGCAGGAATATGCGGAAATCAGAGTTGAAAGCCGTTCGACGGCCGCTCGCTTCGATCCGAACCGACTTCAAGGTCCCCAATCGGGCATCATCGGGACGTGGCGACGGTGGCTTAAGACCGAGAGGCGCGACGCGCCCCGTGGTGCGGTTTATTCGCAGCCCCACATTCCAAGTGCCGCAGCAGAACCTCTCGTCAGGAGTTAGGCCCCTAGAGGGGTTCTCTTGGAATCCTTTTTGTCGAGCCTAGCGGGGTGGCTTCCGCTAGCGTGGCCCTTGGGCTCAAGCGCGCGATAGAGAGCCTTGGCCGCCGCTCGGAGCGCCTCCCGGTGATCCGCGTCATCCGGCGGCATCGAAGCCACGGTGTTGGCCAGGTCGCTCAGGATGTCCGCGAATAAACCATAATGAAAGTGCATGTGAACTGATTTGCGGACGTCGGCTTCGCCAGTGCGGTGTAGGGTCAGTGACACCCCGGTCTGATCGAGATGCGCATCGAAGCGCGCCGACCGCTCGAATGTGCCTATGTAGAGCTTGTCTGGAAATTCGAGTGCAACTTCGGCCTTGTCTGGGATAGGTCTGGTCATGGCGGACATCACAAGGTTGACTCGGATGAGGCTTGATACGCCGTGGCGATGGCGTTCGGAATGATCTAGATCAATTCAGGTGCGTACGTGACAACGCCAGCGACGTCGATCCAAACAAAAGGTTGAAGTCAGGCGCTTCGCTGTGGTCAAAGCAGCGCGTCCCGCGCCAATGTACCCCCGGGAGGCTTGCCCCATCGTCGCACCCCGGTGCCGGCATCGCGTTGGAGAATAGCCCTAACGATCCCTCTCCCGTGCCAAGTCAGTGCGACATCAAGCAGCAGATCGGAGAATCCGAAAGCAGTTCGCGCGTTACGCCGCCGAATACCCCCTCATCGAGGCGGCTATGTCCGTAAGCGCCTGTGACAAGTAAGTCAGCGTGCTCCTCCTGCGCGATCTCACTCAACTGGGCTGCGCCTGAGCCGCTCTGCCGAACCGTAACCTTAAGTCCGCCCTCAACCTGATGGCGTGAGAGATAACGAGCCACGTCATCGAGCCGCCCCAATGCGGTCTTCTCCTCGCCTTCCTCACATACCTCGACGATCGTGACGCGCGTCGCCTTCTGAAGGAATGGGAGCGCGTCCCGCGCTGCTCGGCGCGCTTCGCGCGTATCCTTCCACCCGAGCACGATGCGATCTGCGCGCAACGTGCCGGTTCGTTCCGGTACGACGAGGGTTGGCCGACCCATTTTGAGGATCGCCCCACCGGGATCGACCGATTGATACCCGCTTCGCCATTCTGGCTTCTGACCAATAACGACGAGATCGCTACTCCGAGCCTCCCGCGCGAGCACTTTAGACGGAAAATCCAGCGCTGAGCGCCATTCTGACTTTCGCGACTCGCCACCCGCGAGACCACAAAACCATGCCCCCTTCTCGGCCAACTTGGCCTGCATGAGCTTGATGTCGGTTTCTGTTGGACCCGACAAGATCATTCCATCGGCGACAATAGGCGGCGGGATCGCCAGCGCCGATAATCCGATAAGCTGCGCCTTGAATCGGTCGGCAAGCTCCGCAGCGAGCCGTACGCGCTCCTCGGGTCTTGCATAAGCCTCAACGTACACCAATAGAGCTGCGTAGGACATTTATCCCTCGGTTTGCATTCCAGCCTTGGTCAGCAGTGGCTACCGAAAGCACCCAAGTACAGAATTATCATTGACATAGCTCAATGAAACGAACACCAGCCTGCGACAATCGTTGCGCTAGTACTTCCACTAATTCATGACAGGAAATTCATGCCTTATCGAATAAACGCTGATCTTCCGCCCGCCTTGCAGCGTCACCTGCCCTCGCACGCCCAGAATATCTATCGTGATGCCTTCAATCACGCCTTCGCCTCGCATTGCGGCGATCCGCGTCAGGAGGAGGCCGCGCATCGCATTGCGTGGGCTGCGGTCAAGCGTAGCTATATGAAAGTCGGTGACAGCTGGATCCGAAAGGCTGCGGAGGGTGTTTACTCGCGCGGCATTTGACAGAGCGCTACGTCCCACAAAGCTGCGTAAAGGCGATGTCCACCTATAGGCTCGACCAGCTGTTTTCCCCGCGCTCGCTTGCGGTCGTTGGCGCGAGCCCCCGCGTCACCTCGGCGGGCCACGCGGTTCTGACAAATCTCCGCAGCGCCGGCTTTGAGGGCAAGCTCCACCTCGTCAATCCGTATTATGCGGAGATCGATGGCGTTCGCTCGGTCAATTCGGTTCTGGACCTCCCTGAAGCACCCGATCTGGTCGTTATTGCGGTTCCTCCGCAGGAGGCCCCAAACATCGTGGCGGCTTCGGCCGAAAAGGGCACCCCAGCAGCTATTATCATTAGCGCCGGATTGGGCCACGGACCGGGCTCACTGGCGGATGCCTGCGCAAAGGCTGCACGTCCGAAGGGATTGAGGCTCATCGGCCCGAATTGCATCGGCGTGCTCGCGCCTCGCGCCAGGCTCAATGCGAGCTTTACCGCCAGCATGCCGCAAGCCGGCGACCTCGCGCTCATCTCGCAATCGGGCGCCATTGTCGCTGGAATGGTCGAATGGGCGAAAGTCCGGGATGTCGGATTTTCGGCGATCGCCTCGCTCGGTGACATGGTCGATGTGGACGTCGGCGATCTTCTGGATTTTTTTGCACTCGATCGCGCAACCCGCGCGATTCTGCTCTACGTCGAGTCCATCAGTGATGCCCGCAAGTTCATGTCGGCTGCACGCGCCGCGGCGCGGACGAAACCGGTCGTAGTCGTCAAATCTGGTCGCCACGCTCAGGGCGCAAAAGCCGCGCAAACCCACACCGGTGCGCTTGCCGGAGCGGATGCGGTCTACGATGCGGCGTTCCGCAGGGCAGGCCTCCTGCGCGTGCTTGATCTTGAGGAGCTGTTCGCCGCCGCCGAAACGCTCGGACGCTTGAAGCCGTTTTCCGGCAGGCGGCTCGCGATTCTGACCAACGGCGGCGGGATCGGCGTGTTGGCCGTGGATCGGCTTTCAGATCTCAACGGCACGCTGGCCTCGCTAAAGCCGGAGACCATGCGCCGGCTCGACGCTGCGCTGCCGCCGAACTGGTCGCGCTCGAACCCCGTTGACATCGTCGGCGACGCCGACGCGGCCCGCTACGCGGCGGCTTTCGAAATCCTGCTCGAAGACGCTGGAAGCGACGCCATCCTGGTGATGAATGTGCCGACCGCACTCGCATCGGCGACCGATGCTGCCCAGGGCATTGTGGCCGCAGCACGCAAGCACGCGAGCACTGTGTTGCGGCCGAAACCCGCATTCGCGGTTTGGATCGGAAAGGACGGCGGGGCGGGTTGCGCCTTCGAGTCGGCGGGTATTCCGCATTTCGAGAACGAGTCCGATGCGGTTGGCGGCTTCATGCACCTCGTCCGCTATCGCGAGGCGATCGAGCTATTAATGGAAACGCCCCCCAGCCTGCCCGCGGATTTTTCACCGGATGTCGAAGCCGCACGCCGTATTGCGCAGCGCGTCATTGAACAGGAACGGACATGGCTCGACCCGCTGGAGGTTGCCGAACTGCTGAAGGCTTATTCGATCCCTCTTACGCCCGTCCTTCTGGCGCGCGATCCCGAAGAGGCTGCACAAGTAGCTGCTCCCCTGCTCGCCCGGGGCGACGCCGTCGTGGTCAAAATCGTGTCGCCCGACATCGGGCACAAATCCGAGGTCGGAGGGGTTCGGCTCAACCTGACCAGCGAGGCGGCGGTGCGCGAGGCGGCTGCCGACGTCCTGGCGCGGGCGCGCAGCTCGAAGCCGCAGGCGCGGATTACGGGGGTCACCATCCATCCGATGATCGTGCGTCCCAAGGCGCGTGAGCTGATCGCCGGCATTGCCGACGATCCGACCTTCGGTCCGATCGTGGTGTTCGGTCAGGGCGGAACCGCGGTTGAGGTGATCAATGACAAAGCGCTTGCCCTGCCGCCGCTCGATCTCGGCCTCGCGCGTCAATTGATTGCCCGTACGCGCGTCTCCCGTATTCTCAAATCTTATCGCGATGTCCCAGCTGCCGATGAGAACGCAGTGGCGCTGGTCCTCGTCAAGCTGGCGCAACTCGCCGCCGACGTGCCGGAGCTTCGCGAACTCGACCTCAACCCGCTCCTCGCCGATCGGAGCGGCGTCGTTGCGGTCGATGCGCGGATTTCGGTAGCGGCACTTGCACCCGATAGGCGGCGGGGCCGTGGCCACCCGCGGTTTGCGATCCGGCCTTATCCTCAGGAGTGGGAACGCCATCTTGAGCTGCGGGACAGCACGCGCGTTTTCGTGCGCCCGATTCGGCCGGAAGACGAGCGCCTTTACGGCGCATTTTTCGAGCACGTTACTAAGCAAGATTTGCGGCTGCGGTTTTTTGCGCCGGTAAAAGACTTCGGCCATGCCTACGTGGCGCGATTCACCCAGATCGATTACGCCCGCGCCATGGCGTTCATTGCCATCGAGACGGCCACGAACAGCATGCTCGGGGTCGTCCGCCTGCATTCAGACGCCAATTACGAGACCGGCGAATTTGCCATCTTGCTCCGCTCCGATTTCAAGGGTCGCGGCCTTGGATGGCTGCTGATGCATCAGGTCATCGACTATGCGCGCTCGGAAGGCCTGAAGATCATCGAGGGCCAGATATTGCGCGAAAACTCGACCATGCTCACGATGTGTCGTGAACTCGGCTTTGCAGTCTCGCCCGACCCCAACGACCCCGAGATCTGCCTCGCGAAGCTGGCCTTTGATGCCTCATGAGATCAGGTCGAAGGTTGCGGCTCGGAACAAACAGCGCCGGGTTATCCGGCAAGATGCTTCTCGATCTCGGCAACCGGATGCTTAGTCAGGTCCTTGCCAATTTCGGCGATGATCCGAGCACTCACATCTGCATGGAACGCCCGTCGCAAGTCCGCCAGCGTGCGCGGCGGCGCGGCGACGACAAGTGCCTTCACGTTGTGTGTACGCACGAGCTGTTCCAAAGCGGCGGCAACGCGGTGAGCGAAACGATGCTCCTCGAGCTCATGCCAATCGGTGGTCTCCACGCTACTCCGGAGATTCGTTGATGCACGCTTGAACGCGCGGCCTGGGCGGTCTGTGCCCTGCTCATGGGCGGGCGGGTTTTCATCGATGAAGATTCGTTCGGTCTTCAGGTTAAGAAATTTCTCATCGCCCGCATTGCGCAGGAACAGCGCCTTTCGCCCATCACCGATGAGTACAAAGGCATCATGAGGAATTGCGAGCATTCTCGACTCCCAGGTTGAGAGAAACGATAGAGCAATTTAAACCCACGGCTTACGATTTTCTGTCCAACAGAGTTTCATGCGTCATCGTCGCATGAAATGCCGAATTGCGAGAGTCCGTCCTCAAGATGGTTCGAAAGCAGCGGCATTCCGAGAAGATACGAGGCGGTGCGCTTGTTGTGAGCCCGCGAGGCTTCTCCTCGGATTTCATCCCACTCATCGATTGTAGCGTCGCTGCGACCGAGCCACGTTAGCGCGACCAGATCGATCTGCTCGTCTTCGGTCAGGCATCCGATGAAGCTGGTGAGCTCCTGGAGCACAGCATCGTCGGGATGATCCTCGAGAACCGCCAGCATCGCATCATCAGTGGGGTTGGACGAGTCGTCGGGATCAGTGACGACATCCTTCACGTCGAATTCACGTGCCTTGGCGATGATGAAGCTGAGCTTCTCAGGCGAGATCGACAGGTTCGGCGCGGTGTCTAGCATGACCAATCTCATGCGGCTTGGATGCTCAGGAGTCTGAGCTGCACTCGCAAGCCTTCGCTCGGCAGATTGGCAGCGGCGGGCTTAAGCGGCCTTGACCTACATCAAGACCAATTGAATTGAGGTTGCGGCACTCAACGCGCTGGAGGAATCAGGGCCGTCCCAGCGTCGCCCCCGGGGTGCGGCCAGCGTAGGAGACCGCTAAACCTCCTCCGGCCGTTGCTCTTCCTCGATCTCCTCGGTGAGGAGGTCGCCTTTCGGGGTCACCAGTTCGCGTTTGATGCGGCTGCGAGCGACCTCGCGAATGCGCTCGGTAATGCGCGGATCGCGCTTCATGAGCGTGTGCAGGTCCTGTGCGTCGAGGACCAGCAGGCTTGTGCGGGTCAGCGCCGTCACGTTGGCCCGAACGGCGCGCCCGTCGCAAGATCGCGACCTCACCGAAGAAATGGCCGGCTCCGAGCCGCCGCCGGTCGTGCGGCAATTCGATCTCCACCTCACCTGCTGCGATAAAATACATTGAATGACCGGGCTCGCCGCGGCGGACGATCATGGCCCCGGCTTCGACCTGCCGCGCTCGCAGCAGTCGCATAATATCGGCAATTTCATTGGCGGTAAGACCCGAGAACAACGGGACCCGCGCCACCATGCCCCAGGTGATGACAAAATCACGGCGGTGGTTTTCCTCCGAGAACGCATTGGCAACGATGCCAACCGGTAGCGCCACCATGATCAGACCGATAACCATGGTCGCGGCCGCAATCAGCCTGCCCAAGGGCGTGACCGGCACGATGTCGCCGTAGCCGACAGTGCTCAGTGTCGTAATCGCCCACCATAGCGCATCCGGAATGGTGCCGAGCTTGTCGGGCTGCACGCGTCCTTCGACGATGTGCATCGCGGCGGCCGCGATCAACGTCGAGCCGAGGAGGATTACGAGGCATCCGAATAAGGCGCGTCGCTCGCTGTAGAGAACGTCGAGCAGAGACCGCATAGCCGGTGAATAACGGGTGATCTTGAGGAATCGGATCATGCGCAGCACCAGCACGACTCGCAGATCGGCTGGCAGCAGGAACGCAAACCAGAACGGCAGCACCGCGCAAAGGTCGACGATGCCGGAACCACTGAGGATGTATTTAAATCGCGCAGCGCGGGCCGGCAGGTGCCGATAGGGCGCGTGCTCCACCGCGGCCCACAGCCGTAACACATATTCCAGCGTGAACGCGACCAGCGATCCATATTCGATCAGATTGAACCAAGGGCGATACCGGATTGCCAGCGGTGGCATCGATTCGAGAGTCACGGCGCTTAAATTGATAATGATCAAAACGACGATCCCGCGATCGAACAGCAAGCTCGCCCGGTCGCCGGCCGACCCATGTTCGAGGATCTCGTAAACTCGCCGCCTCCGATCACTGGGCCACTGTTGATTCAGCTGCCTCATGCCCAAGGCCCTGGTTTCAATTGTTTAGTCTCTCCTGATCACCGGCCGCCTGGCTGCATCAGCCGCGGTTGGCCAGTCTGCATCATCTGTCCAGGTGGCATCTGCCTGCCCATCATCGCCATCATTCCCATTCCCAGGCCCGCGGGTACGATCTCGTCCGCTATTTTCTTTTGATCGTCTGACAGTGCACTGTAGAGGTTGGTCAGGGCAGATTTGATCGATTTGGTAGCTTCAAGCTGCGCGGTCAACCACCGCTCTTGCACGTCGAGGCGGTCCGTAATCGTTGGCGCTTGCTGTAGGCCGGCATCTGGCTGCGGCATCGGGGCAGCACGCGCGTCGCCCAAGGTTTTCGAATTCGCGCGCAGCGCATCAGCGAAGGCGTTCCAAACAGTCGTCTGTGCCTCGGTGATCCTGAGCTCCGCGCGCAGAAAGGCAATGCGGCCCTCGATGTGATCAACGGTTGCCATGCCTCCCATGGCCGCCGCTGCCATGCGCATCATTTCCATAGGCATCATAGGCATGTTGCCCATCATGCTCATCATTGGCACACCACCCGTGCCCTGCTGTTCGCCCGTGCCGGACTGCCCTACTGCTGGTGTCGATTCCGCTCGCTCAGATGAGTGTGATCCGGCCGCAGGTGAATGGTGGAAATCAGCGGACGGGGTTTGGGCCCAAGTGGTGGCACCGCCGAGTGCAATAGCCGTCCAGGTCGCCAGGATGAGCCTATTCATGGTCGTTCTCCTGTTTGGTTCAAAACGTGCATTGGCTTTCCATCTGCCTATGTGCCCCAGCAACGCTGCCGTGATTTCATCCGCCTTGATTTGCGTCAAAATCCCTGGTCATAGCCCAAGCATTCCATGTCTTCCTGGAGGCGATAGGCCCTGGTGCGGGTTCGTGGAGATTTCTTCTGGTGTTACAGAGCCGGGCAGGTGCTAGACCAAATAGGTTTGACACAGATCAAGACGGTCATTCGTCCGCGGCTTTAGGTAGCTTCTATCCAACCTGAAAGGAGAACCCTAGCCATGGCCGAACCAACCAAACTGCAGGTAACCACCGAGGAAAAGAAGGGGCAGCTTGCTCCCGTGCCGGAGTGGCGGCCGTTCGAAGCCTTACGCCGGGAGGTCGACCGGATTTTCGATACTTTCGGAGGAGGATTCTGGCCGAGCCCGTTCCGTCGCTCCGCGTTCGACATCGAGCCGTTCTGGCGCCGCGAAGTGACCTGGAGCAGTGCACCGGCCGTCGACGTCGCTGAGAGCCAGAAGGCCTATGAGATCACGGCTGAGCTGCCGGGGATGGACGAGAAGAATATTGAAGTGAAGGTCGCGAACGGTGCTCTGACCATCAAGGGCGAGAAGCAGGAACAAAAAGAGGAGAAGAAGAAGGACTACTATCTCAACGAGCGCCGCTTCGGATCATTCGAACGCTCCTTCGGCGTGCCTGAGAACGTCGATGAAAGCAAGATCGAGGCACACTTCAAGAAGGGCGTGCTCACTGTGACGCTTCCGAAGAAAGCGGAAGCGCAGACGCCGGCAAAGAAGATCGAAGTAAAGGCTGCTGCGTAACAATTCCGATCGCTGCACCAATGTCCTGCGACAGCCGTGGGGGGTTTGCGCGAGCAAGCGCAGCCCCTTTACCTCAGGCGATGATGCTTCCATTTGGAGACAAGCGGGCGATCACGATGAAAGTATCGGACGTAATGACACGGCGCGTCATTTCAGTTTCGCCGGAGGCGACGATCCGCGAAGCCATCAAGCTGATGCTGAAAAACCATATTAGCGGCCTGCCGGTGGTTGCTCACGAAGATAAGCTTGTTGGGATCGTGACCGAGAGTGATTTTCTGCACCGCCCGGAGACCGGCACGGAACGCAAGCGCTCGCGCTGGCTCGATGCCCTATTCGGTCCTGCAGAGGCCGCGAAAGACTACGTCCGTCAGCACGGGCTCAAAGTACAAGAGGTGATGACCCGCGACCCCGTGACCGTGACGGAGGTTGCCCCGCTCGATCAGGTCGTCCAGATCATGGAAACCCATAAGATCAAACGCTTGCCTGTCATGCGGCGTAGCAAGGTCGTGGGCATAGTCAGTCGCGCCGACTTGATGCTTGCGCTCGCAAGTATTCTTAGATCAGCCCAAAGGCATGCCGACAATGACGAGGTGATCCGTCAAGCGATTATGGCTTCCATCCGCGAACAAAGCTGGACTACCGGCACATTCGTGGACGTCATCGTTCGCAACGGTATCGTTGACCTGTGGGGTACAATAACTGATGGGGCACAACGGAAGGCGCTGAACGTTTTGGTAGAGAGTACTCCAGGGGTCAAGAGAGTCGAAGATCATCTGAGCTGGCAATACGAGAGCGCTTTCGTAACCTGAGCCCTGGATGTCCTGGCTCGCGCATTTGATTTCGATCAAGGCTCTTTGAGCATGGGTAAAATACGTTCCCGAGAACCTCGACCGGAGCATAACCATGATCACCCTACAAGATTGCATCGCCCTTTGCGGCCTTGATGAAGATCAGGTCGCCGCCATCAGCGAGCACGAGCATCTCCCCGAGATTGCCGCGAGCGCTTTGGCCAGCTATTTGCTCCAACAGCCGCACGGTGGCCAAGCCATTCGCACCATGATCATTGAGGACATCCAAAAAGCGCTTGATGATGGTCGAATTAAGCACGCTGCCGAGCTATTTGGAGCACTGCAGCACTTTCTCGTACAGCACCCCGAAACCGAGAGAGGATTGGCTGGGGATTGAAGGACATTCACTTCGGTCTCGCGCCGGAACCCGGAACTCGCCGAATTCGCAACACTCAAGCACCCGTCAGCGTGGGATAGAAATACCCGAGGGGACTGGGGCGGGAGCCGCCCCTGGTCACCCGAGCGCAAGGGGGAAACCAGAAATCGACTCGAGATGGCTATGCGCCGATATAGCTATCAGGGCTCTGTCCGTAATGTTTATCGAACGTGCGTCGAATACAATCAGTTAACTGACCGCTAAGGAATGGCTTCTCGACAATCGAAACTCCAGCAGCAGCGGCTCGCTTCCGCAGGTTTGCGTTAGAATGACCGGTGACAAGGATGGCCGGCATCTTAAAGCCGCGATCCCGCAACCTGGCAACCAGCTCCAGCCCATTCATGGCTGGCATCTGATAGTTGACAATCAGACAGCCGGAGTCACGCAAATCGCGCTCACTCAGCAACTCGTTGGGCCCGGGATAGGCGCGCACGTCGAATCCTTCTAGCTCAAGCCAGAATTGATGCGAATTTCTCACGGCCGAATCATCGTCAACGACGATGACAAGAGGCCTTCGCTTCGTCTCGGGAACGGCTGGGTCCATTCTTTGGTCGCCTTGAGCTCTGGCGGTAAAGGTCAACACGCCATCAAAATACCTGCCGCGCTTTGATTTGGCGCAAACCGGAGCCAACAACCTCAACTGAAGAAGGGGTTTGTGAGTTCCCGCTGCTCAGGAAGCTATCAGGAACATCATCCTCACGAGGCGGGAAAGGCTTGTTGCCTGCATCTTCTCCATGATGCTGGCTCTTTGCACTTCAATGGTGTGCAGATTGACCTGAAGCCGGGATGCGATCGCCTTGTTCGATTGTCCGGCCACCAGACCATTGAGGACTTGGCGCTCCGAAGGAGACAGGGTTGCCACCCGCCCCTGAATTTCGGACCTTTCCATAGCTCGGGATTTGCCGCCGAGGGCTGAGTTTACTGCCCCGAGCAATGTCTCGTGGTCATACGGCTTCTCGATGAAGTCCGCCGCCCCGGCTTTGATCGGCTCCAAGGCAAGTGGAACATCGGCGTGGCCGGTCACAACGATCACCGGCGTGCTTATCTGCCGGTCCTTAAGGCGACGCAGGAGTTCAAGACCATCGATCCCGGGCATTCTCATATCCGTGATTATGCAGCCGAGTTCTGTGCTTTTGAAATCATCAAGAAAGGCAGCAGCGGACCCATAGGCGCGCACAGGATATTCTGCCGTCCGGAGCAGGAAGGCGAGGGAATCGCGCGCCGCATCGTCGTCGTCGATCACGTGCACGACCTGTTCAGCCTGCATGGCTGAGCTCCTTGCCGGTTACGGCTTGCAAGGTGAAACGGAATATGGTTCCCCCACCTGGGTTTGGCTCCGTCGTGATCACCCCACCGTGTGATTCGACGATGGTGCGCGAGATCGACAGCCCGACGCCCATTCCCTGCCGCTTGCTGCTGACAAAGGGTTGGAAGAGCTGCGAAGCTATGTCCGGGGCGATTCCACATCCTGTGTCGACGACAGTGATGGCGATCATTCCGTCCACCGCGGGCGCAGTCGTGATGAGCAGGTCGCGACGATCCGAGTTCTCCATTGCTTCAACTGCATTGCGCAGAAGATTGAGGAGGACCTGTTGCACTTGGACCTTGTCCACAAGGACGAGATCGACGGAGGGATCAAATTGAAAGTTCACCCTGACCGATTTCTCTTTCGCCCCAACGAGTGCGAGCGCACTAGCCTCCTCTACAAGTTTTTTGATGCTTTCGATGCGGTGCTCGGTCTCGCCGCGGGCAACGAAGTCACGCAGCCGCTGAATCACCTGTCCGGCACGAAGGGCTTGCTCGGCGGCCTTTTCCAATGTTTCCAGGATCAGCGCGGCCTTCTTATCCGAGCTATCCTGTAAGAGGCGTCTTGACCCCTGTAGGTAATTGCTGATGGCCGCGAGCGGCTGATTGAGCTCATGCGCAAGGGTCGATGCCATTTCGCCCATGGTGCTAAGGCGGGAAATATGGAGCAACTCTGCCTGCACTTCGTGCAATCGCTGCTCATGCGTTTGCCGTTCGGTTAGGTCTCGCACGAAGCCGGTAAACTGACGCCGTCCCTCGAGCAGGACCTCGCCGACCGAGAGCTCCATCGGAAATGTGCTCCCATCCTTGCGCTGCCCGACGACGACACGTCCGGTACCTATGATCCGGCGCTCGCCGGTTGTCAGATATCGAGCCAGATAACCGTCATGCTCCTGACGATAGGGAGGAGGCATCAACATGCTGACGTTGCGACCCTGCACTTCATTGGCAGAGAAATCGAAGAGGCGCTCCGCAGTCGCGCTAAAGGACTGAATAATGCCGCGCTCGTCGATTATGACCATCGCATCCGGCACGGTAGCGAGAATCGCCTGCAAATGGGCTTCGCGGCCGTTCAACTCTTCAATTAGACTACGGACAGTATCAAGCGCTTGTTTAGCAAGGTCCTCGGAACGAAAAGGACGACTGCTGTCTAGCGGTCCAATTGTGGTATTGGAGCGCTCACTTTCAATGTGCAGCTTGTCAGGTGATCCCGAGTCCATGCAGCCCCCCGGTAGGCACGTCGGCTCTGTCCAAATTATAGGTTCAATTTTCGGACGCGTCCATGCGAGCGGGAATGACCCATCGTTGGCGGTGCCATTGCCGATACCACGCGCGGGGTCACCGATGTCCATCGAGCGCCGAAGGCAGCTGTTTTCGCCGCGCGGTGCGCGTCGTCGACGCGCTCCCCGTATCCCCTCGCTGGGTCAAGCGCCTCCCAGACGGCCCTTGTCGACCCCGGCGAAAACTGGGAAGTACAATGCCTCTAGGGCACTTCTCTTCGTAGTCTTGCTGGTTTGGGCGCCGGGGTAGTTCGATTTCAATGGCTCGCATCCAAAGCGCAAAATTTGACATACGCCCTCAACCGACGAATCCCCCTGGAGCCGCGGCGCCTGCCCGGCACCAGGTTCGGCTCGCCCTTACATCGTGACCACGGGGAGGTTGACCATGGCCTCTGATCTCACGACTGTTCACGTGATCGACGATGACGAAGCTATCCGCCATTCGCTCGCGTTCCTGCTGCAAACATCGAATCTCGCGGTGAAAACCTACGCTTCGGCCAAGGACTTTCTGGATGTCGCGGCCGACGTCAAATCTGGCTGCATCATCACCGATGTTCGGATGCCGGATATCGACGGGATCGAGCTGCTGCGACGGCTGAAGGCACTCAAGGTCGCTGTACCTGTGATAGTTGTTACCGGGCATGGAGACGTGCCGCTGGCGGTGGAAGCGATGAAAATCGGGGCCATTGATTTTCTTGAAAAGCCCTTCGCCGAACAGGTGATGCTTGCGGCGATCCGATCTGCACTCAATCGACAGGAGAATGAAAGCAGGTATCAAGCGGAACGTGCGGAGGTCGAGAGCCGGCTCGCCACGCTGTCGAACCGCGAGCGGGATGTTCTCCGGGGCCTGGTCGCCGGCCGCGCCAACAAGCAGATTGCATTCGATCTTGGCATTAGCCCGCGCACCGTCGAAATCTACCGGGCCAATCTCATGACCAAGATGCAGGCCGCCAGCCTGTCCAATCTGGTGCGTATGGCGCTAGTCGCCCGGATTGTGGGCGGGGTCGCCGATACTTCGGATAACTCCAAATCCGCTTAACGACTGTCCTGCAGGACAGATCAAGATTCCTTTTCCGATCAGCAGATTGGCCCACCAAAACAAACGACGCTGATCGGCATATCGCATGCTTCGGGTCTTGCACAATTGGACTAGCTGACGACTTTTGGTTGGGATTTCCGACATTGAGCTAGATCAATGTCGTCTCGGCAATTCCGCCGCACCGTGATCTGCCTTTAACGAGTTCGAGAGCGCGAACAATGGAGATCTGGTCATGAAACATATCTGCTGTTTCTTATTCTTCTTCATGCTTTCGGCGGCCACGGGCCAAGCACAGGAGACCGGCGGTCACGAAAAAGGATTTGAATTGGCAAATAATGTCTGCTCCGAATGTCACGCGACGCGTCAAGGGCAGCCTCGTTCTCCGAACTCGAGAGCGCCGACGTTTGTGGAGCTTGCGAATACTCCGGGAATGACGGTTGCGGCCCTGACCGTCGCGCTTACGACACCCCATGCAGGCATGCCAATGTTCATGTTAAGCCAGGAACAGAGGCAGGATGTTATCGCCTACGTCCTCAGCCTGAAGGTCGCCAATCGATGAGGTATTAGCATTGCGGGCGGCACAGGGAGTAGGGGTTACCACGTGAAACAACCAACTCGCAACAAATGCTGCTTGCCGCCCTATTGGCGTCTCAGTGTGCTATTGCCGCAGATGCTGACGTGTAGAACATCCACTCGCATTCAACGGGATCACCAGTTTCAAAGCAAAGCTCCGGAACTAGCAGTATCCAACCACGGGAAGAAATGAAAATGACAAAAAACGCCTTACTAGCATTCCTGATCACAACCTCGGTCATCGGCCTTTCGCCGACCCTTGCCGCCGACGCCGAGCACGGTGCGGTCCTCGCGCGGCGCTGGTGCTCGAGCTGCCACGTGGTGGCAGCCAACCAACGGCAGATCACGGGCGAGGCGCCCCCGTTTGCGACCATCGCGCACAGGCCCGATTTCGATGTCAATCGGCTCGCGTTCTTCCTCCTGGATCCGCATCCCAAGATGCCTGATATGGGGCTCTCGCGAACCGATGCGGCTGATCTCGCCGCCTATATCGGTTCACTGGCGAAATGATTGCTCTGGCGTAGGCCCATGTTTGCGCCTTGTCACGGTAGTCTGCGCGATGATGTGCTTCGACGCCTGATAGATTCAACCGGCTTTTGACTGCCGAGTCCCCTTCACGAGGCGCACGATAGCGGGGCACATAGGTACTTCCCTGCTGCCCGCGGCTTCGCCCATTAATCGAATACCGGACAATGCCACGACCGCAATCGGGCGTTTACTTTTCGATCGCAGTCTCAAGACTGGTTCGGTTGGACCGCGCCTTGGCCAAGGCGGTCATCGACTGAATTCCGCGTAGCTCGCTGCGCCATCGGCAACGGTCTGCAGTAGAACGGCGGTCAAACGTGCCGCGGGCTCAGCCTCCAGGGTCACATCTCGGGCAGACCATTCATGGTCGCGGCCACAAGCCGGGCAGCGGGAAAAGGAATAGAATTCCGCATCTTTGTTCCAAGCCATGCCGTTGATGCGAATACCGGTTGAGACTTTCTGGCCGGTCACTGTGCAGACGATCATGAACGATGTCATGTTAGGCCCCCTTCCTTTCTTTCGCAGCCGCAAATGCCGTCTTTGAAGGATCAACGCGGCAATGCCCGAAGAAAAACGCGCCTGTCCCTTCGTCTGAGCTCGGTTAATGCAGGGAACGCATCCATAGAAGCATGGCATTGACGCAGATCAATGCCCCGTGAAACCCACAGCCGAGGTCGACGCCGGCTTCGGACGCTATTGACATGCATCAAATTCATCCCGTCGGACTCGTCATATCTTTCGGGCTGAGATTTGAGCCGTTCTCAGGCAAACCCCTTCCTGGAAAGCGTCATGAGCAATGCATTCATGCTTACTGCGGATCGCATCACCCATGTTAAAATCGTCGTGGTCTCTCTGGTCTGTGCTACTCTAGTAGCGTCAATCGGTATTGCCGCCCGCGTGACAGACGGAATAGCCTCGACTCGGCGACTTGAGGTAATCGTGATCAGCGCGGGCGCGCCCGTCGTCGCGTCGAGCGGCGGCGTCTCGATCCGCTGACGTGTTCCCTGAGCCTGGAGCCGAACCGCACTGCACTGGGGAAAGGTGCACAATGAAAGCACGTGATGTGGTGGTTTCTCCAGTGATTACCGTGAAGCCGTCTTCAACGGTCAAAGAAGTTGCGAAACTGCTGTTGGAGCGGCGGATCAGTGCCGTACCCGTGGTGGACGAAAAGGGTAAGGTCGTCGGCATCGTCAGTGAAGGCGCCCGATAGCCAGGGCTCATGGCCGACGCAGGCTGCGAATTGGAATTATCAAGTCCGATTTCAATGGCCCAGTCACAACCAAAGGGAAAGGTCATCGCGGTCCGCGGCGCGGTCGTCGATGTTGCTTTCGACCCTGCTGAACTCCCGCCACTCGACGAAGCCCTCCACGTCGAATGGGACCGGCCAGCAAGCCTGGTTGTCGAAGTGCAAGCCCACCTCGACGAACGCATGATCCGCGGTGTGGCGCTTCAATCAACCGCGGGGCTTCGGCGCGGCATGCCGGTGCGCAGGAGCGGAAGTCCGATCACGGTGCCGGTCGGAGACGCCGTGCTCGGCCGGCTCCTCGATGTGACCGGAAATGTTCGCGACGGCGGTCCGCCGTTGCCGTCCGACACCCCGCGTGCGCCGATCCATCAAGCCGCGCCGCCGCTTGGGGACCGCAGTCCGGCTACGACCATATTTGAAACAGGTATCAAGGTGATCGACTTGCTCGCTCCGCTTCCGCAAGGAGGCAAGGCCGCGATGTTCGGCGGCGCGGGTGTCGGCAAGACCGTCGTGGTGATGGAACTCATCCACGCAATGGTCAAAAGCTATCAAGGGATTTCGGTTTTCGCTGGAGTTGGAGAGCGCTCGCGGGAAGGCCACGAGCTACTGACCGAGATGCGGAGGTCCGGCGTGCTCGATCGCAGCGTTCTCGTCTATGGGCAGATGAACGAACCGCCGGGCGCACGCTGGAGGGTGGGGCTTACCGCATTGACGATCGCCGAGTATTTTCGTGATCAAAAGCGTCGAAACGTTCTCCTCCTGATGGACAATGTCTTTCGTTTTGTCCAGGCCGGCAGTGAGGTCTCTGGCCTTCTAGGGCGCCTCCCCTCGCGCGTAGGATACCAGCCGACGCTTGCGACCGAGGTCGCAGCCCTTCATGAGCGCATCACCTCGGTCGCGGGTGTCTCGGTAACCGCGATCGAAGCCGTTTACGTGCCGGCCGATGATTTCACGGATCCAGCCGTGACCGCCATTTCGAGCCATCTGGACAGTATGATTGTCCTGTCCCGATCGATGGCAGCCGAGGGAATGTATCCGGCAATCGATCCTCTGACCTCGTCATCAATCATGCTTGATCCGATCGTGGTCGGCGACGAACATTACCGCATCGCCGAGCAGGTTCGCGAGACGATCGCCCATTATAAGGAATTGCAGGACATCATTTCACTTCTCGGCATCGAGGAGCTGAGCACGCGCGATCGGCTCATCGTCGGCAGGGCTCGTCGCTTGCAGCGGTTCCTCACCCAGCCCTTCGCGGTGACCCAAGCCTTCACCGGCGCGCGCGGGCGTTCCGTACCGCTCTTCGAGGCGCTCAAGGGCTGCCGTGCCATCCTCGACGGCACTTGCGACCAATGGGCGGAGAGCTCGTTCTACATGGTTGGCACCATCGACGAAGCGCGAGAGAAAGAAAATTCCTTAGATCGCGAAATGACCGTTCCATGAGACTCCTGATTACGACCCCCATAGCTGTCGTTATCGACGAGCAGGATGTCTTTGCATTGCGTGCCGAGGACGAGAGCGGCAGCTTCGGCATTCTCGACAGACACGCTGATTTTCTCACCGCCTTGACGGTCTCGGTGGTGAGTTGGCGGTGTTCCGATGGCCGGCAGCGGTTTTGTGCCGTGCGCCACGGCGTTCTCTCCGTCACCAGCGGCAGTCAGGTCGCTATCGCGACGCGTGAAGCAGTTGTCGGCGACGATCTCGGTCGTCTTGAAAACGTCGTCGTGGCACAATTCCGTGAGACGGCCGACGCCGAACGAGCGGCGCGGACGGAGTGCTTGCGTCTAGAATTGAGGGCGATCAGGCAGATTGTTCGTTACCTGCGACCCAAGCGGCCCGGCGTTCTTGGCGGCGGCAGTGAATGATGAACCGCACGACGCTCGATCGCGATCCCAATTCGCCTGACGGAATGGCCGAAGCCGTTCGCAAGCGGCAGGAACGGCGAACGCGCTGGCGGACGGAAGGGGAACCGTCGATGGTCCGTTTCGTCGGACAGATCGGCGTTCTCGGCTGGATGATTGTCGCGCCGACTTTGCTCGGGCTCTTCGTCGGACGATGGCTCGATCGGGCCTTTGGCACCGGTATCTTCTGGAGCGCGGGGTTGCTGATGCTAGGCGTCGCAATGGGTTTCTGGTCTGCCTGGAAATGGATGCACAGACAATGACGAGCTTCCATCTTGCGCAGCCTGGGTGGCTCGTCCTCGTGGCGGCATCATGGATAGCCGCGGGGCTGCTGATTGGAGCGCTCCATTTTTTGACGCTGCTGTGCAATGTGCGACTGCTCGTCCTCGGCCGACGCTGGTTGATCGTAGTCGGCCTTCAACTCGCAAGAGCCATAGTTCTCGGCGGCCTGCTCGCCGGAATCGCAATCCGTTGCGGTGCGTGGCCGCTCCTTCTGGCGACCGGAGGTATCCTGGCTGCACGCACGGCGTCCCTTCGATGGCAGGGCCGGCAATGATCGAATCGCCCCTTGTGGCCAAAACGCTGTTCACCGTCGGCCCGGTTCGCATCACGGAGCCGATCGTCGTCACGTGGGGTCTTATGGCGGTCCTGACGATAGCGAGCCTGTTGACCACGCGTTCCCTTGCGATTTCCGCGACGCGTTTTCAGGCCGTCATCGAGCTGATCGTGGGAGCTATCGAGGACCAGATTCAAAACACGATGCGCGTGACGCCGAAGTCCTATGTTCCGATTATTGGCACGCTATTCGTTTTTATTCTGGCAGCGAACTGGTCCTCGCTCCTTCCAGGCATCGAGCCGCCGACGGCGCACATCGAAACTGACGCGGCCCTCGGGCTGATCGTCTTCTGCGCGATCATCTATTTCGGGATTCGCGCGCGCGGGGTCGGCGGCTATTTGAAAACGTTTGCCGAGCCGAGCATCGTTATGATCCCGCTCAATGTGGTCGAAACCTTCACCCGGACGTTCTCGCTGATCGTGCGGCTGTTCGGGAACGTGATGAGTGGCGTTTTCATCATCGGCATCGTGCTTTCGCTTGCAGGCCTGCTCGTTCCGATCCCATTGATGGCGCTGGAGCTGCTTATCGGAGCGATCCAGGCCTACATCTTTACGGTGCTCGCCATGGTGTTCATTGGCGCTGCCGTGGGGGCAGAACGGACCGGCGGGGCACAACCGAGGGGAAAATCGATGAATTGGACCGAGATCGTCAGCATCCTGGCTGCCGCAGTAGCAGTTTCATTTGGCGCGATCGGTCCGGCGCTTGCGGAAGGGCGTGCGGTTGCCGCAGCGATGGAGGCCATCGCTCGCCAACCGGACGCTGCGGGCACGATATCGCGGACCCTGTTCGTCGGGCTGGCGATGATCGAGACCATGGCGATCTACTGTCTGGTGATCGCGCTCCTGGTATTGTTCGCAAACCCGTTTATTCGTTGAACTCATGCGCATCGATTGGTGGACGCTGGCGCTGCAGACCGTCAATGTCCTCATTCTCATCTGGTTACTCGCCCGTTTCTTCTTCCGGCCCATAATGGATATCGTTGCCAAGCGGCAGGAGGCGACCAACAAGCTGCTCGCCGACGCCGGGCAGGCCCGCCAAGAGGCGGCTGACGTGCGTAGAGAAGCCGAGAAGGCGCGCGCAGAAATTGCGGCAGGACAGGAAAAGCTGATTGCCGAGGCGCGCAGTGCGGCGCAGATCGAGAGGCAGAATCTGTTTGCACAATCCTCGAAGGACATCGCCAAGTTCAGCAGCGAAGCGAAGGCTGCCATTGCCGGTGACCGCGCGGCGGCAGAACAGGCGATCATTGATGATGCAAGCGAGGTCTCGATCGAAATCGCGCGGCGCCTGCTTGCGCGCTTTCCCAATCGGGACATCCTGCGTGTCTTCGTTGAGGAGATTTGCCGAGAGCTGAGCGCGTTATCGTCCGAAGCGCGAGAAAGCCTGATAACTGCCACCGCCGCCGGTCATGCCATAGAGGTCCTCACAGCGGCGCTGCTGCCTGACGAGGAGATGAAGCAGGTAGGCGCGGCTCTTAAAGATGCCTTCGGCTACGAATTGGCGTTCACATTTCGATGCGATCCGGCAATCATCGCAGGGATCGAACTCTACGGTCAAAACGTCGCTATCCGCAACAGCTGGCGCGCAAATCTGGAGCGAATTCGTGAGGAATTGACCCGTGATCGACACGTCACGCCTTGATGCCTGGCTCAGCGACGCAAAGGAGCGCGTCAAGGCCGTATCGCTTGCGCCGGCGGCCGAACAGGTGGGCCGCGTCGAGCGGGTTGGTGACGGCATTGCGGTCGTTTCGGGTCTCCCCGGCGTGCGGCTCGATGAACTTGTCCGCTTCGAGCGCGGTCAGGTCGCCTACGCGGTCACTCTCGATCAGGATACTCTGGGATGCGTTCTGCTGGACAATCCCGAAGCGGTTGAGGCCGGCGACCTCGTGCGCGGCACCGGCGAGGTTGTTCGCGTGCCCGTGGGGCCGGCGTTCCTCGGCCGCACCGTCGATCCGCTTGGCCGTCCGCTTGACCGAGGCGATACGATACAGGCCGAAGCTTACGACGCCATCGAACGCCCGGCGCCTGCCATCCTCGATCGCGATTTTGTCAGCGAACCGGTGCAGACCGGTCTGCTCGTGCTTGATTCCATGTTTCCGATAGGACGCGGGCAGCGGGAGCTGATCATTGGCGATCGCGCGATCGGCAAGACTGCGCTTGCCGTCGATTGCATTATCAGTCAGAAGTCGAGTGAAATTGTTTGCATCTATGTAGCGATCGGTCAAAAGTCCTCGACCGTTAAGCGGGTGATCGAAGCAATCAAAACCTCCGGCGCGCCGGAACGCTGCATCTTTGTCGTCGCCAGCCCATCGGATGCTTCAGGCCTGCAATGGATCGCGCCCTTTGCAGGCTTCACCATGGCAGAATATTTCCGCGACCGCGGCCGCCACGCGCTCGTCGTCATCGACGACTTGACCAAACATGCGGCGACCCATCGTGAAATCGCGCTGCTGACGCGCCAGCCGCCAGGACGCGAAGCGTATCCCGGCGACGTATTCTACGTGCATGCGCGCCTGCTTGAACGTGCTGCGAAGCTCTCACCCACGGCCGGCGGGGGATCGTTGACGGCGCTGCCGATCGCGGAATTGGAGGCCGGCAATCTCAGCGGTTACATTCCAACCAATCTGATCTCGATTACGGACGGTCAGATCGTTCTAGATGCGCGACTCTTCTATGAGGGCCACAAACCCGCAGTGGATGTGGGTGCAAGCGTCAGCCGAGTAGGCGGAAAAACCCAGGCACCCGCCCTACGCGAAACCGCCGAGACATTGCGGCTCGACTATGCCCAGTTCCTTGAGCTTGAAATCTTCACTCGGTTCGGCGGCGTGACCGATGTGCAGGTCAAGAACAAGCTCGCGCGCGGCCGGCGCATCCGTGCCGTTCTCTGCCAGCCCCAGCGTACGCCGCTACGGCTCAGCGATGAGGTTGCTCTTGTACTGGCGTTGCAGCGCGGGCTTCTCGATCAAGTCGCGGTGGAAGACATTGCCAGGTTCCGCTCCGCGCTGCCCGCCTGGCTTGATCGATCGGTCAAGCCGATCGTCCATGAGATCGAGGCATCCGGCCTACTTGGAGATGCGAGCGAGCCCAATCTCAGAGCTGCCCTTGCTGCACTGGCGACGCAGTTCGCCGAGCCGGCCGCCGCAGGGTCGGGGAGCAACTGATGCCGGAGCGACTGTCCGAGATTGCTGCACAGATCCATAATGTCCGTCAGCTTGCAACCGTTGTCACCGCGATGCGCGGTATCGCGGCTTCGCGGGCGCAGAAGGGCCGCGCGCTGCTCGCGGGGATCGACGCGTATACGGCTGTGGTTTCGCAGGCCATCGGGGAAGCATTGAACGTTTTGCCGACAGCGAGTCCCGCGCCCGCGCCCGCGCAGTCCAAACGCGCGCTGATTCTGTTTTGTGCCGAACAGGGCTTTGCCGGCGCGTTCAGCGAGCGCGTATTTGAGGCCGCAGGGGGCGATCTCGAATCAGCCGCCATCCTGCTTGTGGGCACGCGCGGGGCTGCGGTGGCAAGCGAGCAAGGCATCCAGCCGGCCTGGTCGACCGCGATGACGACACGCGTCGAGGGAATAGCTGCTTTCGCGAACGGGCTTGCCGAAGCCCTGTATGGTTACGTAGCGCAGGGTGCCATTGCGGTGGCCGAGATTGTTTTCTCACGTTCTGTTCCTGGGGGGCTGCAAGTGGATCGGCATTCGCTGCTGCCGATCGACCTCGGACGCTTTGCGCGGCCTGTGGAGAAAGAGCCACCTTTGATCGAGCTTGCACCGGAGCGGCTCGTTGAACAGCTCGCGGCCGAATATGTCTATGCGCAATTGTGCGAAGCGGCCACGCATGCATTCGTCGCCGAGAACGACGCGAGAGTGAGCACAATGATGGCCGCCAAGAACAATACGGAAAAGAAGCTCGCCGCACTTTTGCAACGCGAGCGGCAGCTTCGGCAGGAAGAGATCACGACCGAAATCATCGAGTTCGCGGCCGGAGCCGAGGTATTACAGTCAAGTCGCAGCCCCCGTTAGCGATTTGTGTGCTCTTGGAACGGGCATCAGGCTAGAGCACGTGATACGCGACGGCACGTACGAGGCCCCAAGATCGGGCGCGCGAGGACCGCGAAGTCGCCGAATGAAAGCCTCGTGCCGCCCAGCGGCAGGCTGGCAAGTATCGAGCCTTGCCGCCGCGGCGCCTCTCGTTCAGCGATGGCGCTGAACCTCCGCTGTTCTCTTGTAGTGACTGGATTCTTGTGCCCTGCGGCGAGCGCGATCGCTGCGCGGTCCATGGGTCGATCCACGCAGACCTGTAAAGCCCAGATCTCGAGCGGAATCTGATCCGCGTGCATCACGCTGGCATGGAAGCGCGCTCGGCCGAGATTCGCGCGCTCTTGGGGCCAAGTGATGATTTTCGGTGCTGGCAGCTTTGCGCCATTCGAGCCAACGACGTTTGCAGTTGGCGATAAGGTTGAGAAGATCGCTGGCTACAAGTGGCCAGGAGAGGTCCGTAGCATATTCACGACGCTGGCTGGCCGCGCACGGATCGTTGTCGAGTGCACCGTTCCTGGCGTTGCGGGCGCGCTCCACATCTACTCGCCAGAACAACTGAGGAAGGTGTGGTGAGCAGCTACAGGCAGGCACCGGAAGGAAAATGGATTCTGACGCACAAATGCATGGCCATAGCATGCTGCGATTGCGGACTTGTGCACCTGTATCGCTACAAGATCGTCGGGAACCGACTCTATCGTGCTGTGTGGCGCGATAATCGCAGGACCGCGGCTGTACGCCGAGGTAAGAGATTTTCGGGCAAGTGGGTGAGGACTGGTGCCATATGACTATCAAACGTAAATGCTACCAAATTCTCAAAACGTGCGTGGCGTGCAAGGCCCAATTCTTCCCACGGAGCACCTGGCAGGCTTATTGCGGTCCGGTATGTGCGGCCACAAAAAGGCTCGAACGACGCAGAAGCAGAAGTAAGCCACGATGACGCTATTCGACTTTGAGACAGAGCACGATCCTGGCGGCAAGGTCAGGACCAGTCTGCCAGCTGGCATGATCGGTGACGCGCGCTTTCACGGCGAGCGCAATGAATATCGCCTATGGCTGTACCGTGCGTGGACAGAACCGGCGTTGCGGCCGCTGCAGAACACGTTGGTTCCATTCGTGTTGTGGATCGGGATGAACCCGTCAACAGCTGATTCCAACGTCAATGACCCGACGATTTCACGGATCATTCGGTTCACGGACGACTTCGGCTTCCGCGCATGCACGATATGCAATGTGATGGACTATCGCGCCACGCATCCATCCGACCTCTGCCAGCCAGGTGTGGTTCCATGCAGCGACGAGAATCTTGGAACGATCATACACGCCGCACTGGAAGCTGAGAAGGTGATCCTTTGCTACGGGGTGGTGTCGAAGGTGTTGCAGAAATACCCGCGCGCCGTGGTCGAGGCGCTGCGCAGTAACACAATTCCACTGCTCTGCCTCGGCAAGACCGCGACCGGTCACCCACGTCATCCGCTGTACCTGCGCAGCGACACGCCGTTGGAGTCGTTTCTATGACTGAGCCTTTACTAACAATGGAAGATGTTGCGAAACGTCTTCACAAAAGCCGCCGATGGTTGCATGATTTTCTGCTTGGCCGGCCAATTGGTCGGTCGGCGGGCCGGACCCGCCTGTTTACCGAGGCGGATTTTTTCAGGTTGGTGCAGGAGTTGCCATGCCCATCGAGCTCATCCCGCCGCGTGAAGGGCTCTCGTCGAACTGGCGCATCCGCGGCACGTATCTCAAACAGTACGTTGACCGAAGCACTGGCACTAGCGACCGGGGGACGGCGCGCAAGGTCCTAAAGGATATCGAGCACCAGATTGAGATCGGCGAGTTCTCCAAGAGCAACGGACCTACATTTGCCAGTGTTGCGGCCAACTACATGAAGGCAGGCGGCGAGTGCATGTATTTCCGCCAGCTATTGCTGCATTTCGGTGAGACCCCGATCGGGCGCATCGATCAGGAAGCGATCGACCGGGCTGCGGAGACGATCTACCCCCAACGCCAGCCCGGCCACACGCAACCGCCAAGTCTATACGCCGATCTCGGCCGCGTTGCGCCATGCTGGCGTGGCCATCAACCTGCGGCGACCGAAGGGGAGCGGTGGCAACAAGGCCACAGAATGGCTGCGGCCCGAACAGGCGTTTCGGCTGTTCGCGGAAGCGGAAAAGCTCAACCTCGAGTTTGCCGCGCTGCTGGTGTTTCTGTGTTACACCGGATGTCGGTTAAGCGAGGCCCTGCGGGTGCAGTGGGACAAGGTTCTGCTTGATGAAGCCTTTGCCTACGTTCCGACGACAAAGAATGGGGAACCGAGAGGGGTGCACCTGACCGGTAACGTGGTGGAATGGCTCGCACGCATCAAAAAGGAGCGCGCGAGGGTGAGGGTGTTCCGCTTCGCCAAGGGCGGACACATTTATTCGCTTTTGACCGCTGCAGCCGCGAAGGCCGAGGTCACCTTGCCCGAGCGGCAAGCCTTTCATCTTTTCAGGCACACCTACGCGACGTGGATGCGAAGATTCGGAAAGCTCGACACGAAAGGTCTGGTCGGGACCGGAACGTGGAAGGACCGAAAGTCGGTAGATCGATATGAGCATGTCGAGGTTACCGAGGAAGCCAGGAAGGCCGATTTGCTGCCCGTTCCGTCCTCAAAACAGACCGGCAACGCGTCATGAACGGGACTAACGGAACCTACACGGATTTTACACGGGTCGACCTGCAATTTTCTGCATCTGTTCGCATGTTTCTGCAATTTGTGTTACAGACCAAATTCGAGAAAATGCTGATAAATAAAGGCTTTTCTGGTGCTGCCGGTAAGGATTGAACTTACGACCTCCCCCTTACCAAGGGGGTGCTCTACCACTGAGCTACGGCAGCGGATCGCGACGAAAATAACGGGCGCGCCGCGGCTGCGATCCTTGCCATAGGCATGCTGTCGGCGCAAGAACGGGTCCCCGCCACGAATCGGCATTGTCAAACGCGTGTCGTCCGCACTGGATTTCTTGGAACAGGGATCCTCTCAAGCTCGACTCAGCACCCACGAATGCGGGAACTGCTCGTTTTGCGGCTGCGTTTACGTGCGTGCTGGAGGCTTACTTTAACTCTCGGGGCGGTCGTGAGCGCATGAGCAGGATGAGCATTCCTTCCGCTGCAAAATCTTCCCGCCGCGACCGGCTGGCGGCGGCACTGCGGGAAAATCTTAAGCGCCGCAAGGGGCAAGCCAAGGCGCGCACGGCTGCCGCTGGCGAGCCCGGCGAACGCACCAAGCCTCACGATTCCGCCGGAATCCCGGCGGACAACCACACCGGGTCGCGCTAGTGTCCCGGTTCCGACGCTTGTATCCGCCACACTAGACGCTGCGCGGGTTTTCCAACCAATGGAGCGGGGGCATGGATCGCATTCGCATCGCCGGCGGCCGCAAGCTCAACGGCGCCATTCCGATCTCGGGCGCCAAGAACGCGACGCTTCCCCTGATGATCGCAAGTCTTCTCACCGAGGAAACCTTGATCCTCGAAAACGTGCCGCGGCTCGCCGACGTGATCCTGCTGCAGCGCATCCTCGGCAATCACGGAGTCGATGTGATGATCGGGGGCAAGCGGCTGGGCGAAACCGCTTACGACGGACAGACCCTGCACATCTGCGCCGCGAACATCATCGACACGACCGCGCCGTACGAGCTTGTCTCGCGGATGCGCGCGAGCTTCTGGGTTATTGCGCCGCTCATCGCGCGCATGGGCGAGGCGCGGATCTCGATGCCGGGCGGCTGCGCCATCGGGACGCGGCCGGTCGATCTCCTGATCATGGCTCTTGAGCGTCTCGGCGCCGCAATCGAGATCGACGGCGGCTATGTGGTTGCCCGCGCCGCGCACGGCCTCAAAGGCGGCGAGATCAAATTTCCCAAGGTAACGGTTGGCGGCACCCATACGGCGATGATGGCTGCTTCGCTCGCGAACGGCACCACCGTGATCGAGAACGCCGCGCGCGAGCCGGAAGTCAAGGACGTCGCCGAGTGCCTCAATAAAATGGGGGCGATGATCAGCGGCGCCGGCACGGAGCGCATCGTCGTCGAGGGCGTGGCGCGCCTCGGCGGCGCACGCCACCGCGTCATCCCGGATCGCATCGAGACCGGCACCTATGCCATGGCCGTCGCAATGACCGGCGGCGATGTTGTGCTGGAGAACGCACGGCCCGAACTGCTGCAGGCTGCCTTGGATGTGCTCGTCCAGGCCGGCGTCGACATCACGCCGACAAATGCGGGGGTACGGGTGGCGCGCAACGGCTCGGGGCTCGCCCCCGTCGATGTAACCACCGCACCATTTCCGGGCTTCCCGACTGACCTCCAGGCGCAGTTAATGGCTCTGATGACACGCGCGCAAGGCACCTCTCACATCACCGAGACGATTTTCGAGAACCGCTTCATGCATGTCCAGGAGCTGGCGCGACTTGGGGCCCGGATTCACCTTGCAGGCGAGCGCGCGACCATCGAGGGCGTCGACCGGCTCAAAGGCGCACCGGTAATGGCGACCGACCTGCGCGCCTCGGTCTCGCTGGTGATTGCCGCGCTCGCGGCCGAAGGTGAGACCATGGTCAACCGGGTCTATCATCTCGACCGTGGTTTCGAGCGGCTCGAGGACAAGCTCGCAGCCTGCGGCGCCGCGATCGAGCGCATCAGCGCCTGACGGGGCGGGCTGGTGCGGATTCGCGCGGCGGCTGGTGTCCCGGTTCCAGCGACACTAGCGGCGGCATTGCTGGCCGCATCTTCCGGAACCGCTGCCATTGCTCAACCGCTCACCTGTCATGGCGCGGAGCAGCCGCGCGAAATTGCTGAACTTGTTTTCGGCCGCCGGATCGGCACGCAAGGCGAAGTCGGAGAGGCCGCGTGGCAGCGGTTCGTGGCGCGCGAGATCACGCCGCGTTTTCCGGAGGGCATCACTCTCATCGCGGCCGGCGGCCAATGGCGCAATCCCGGCAACGGTCGGATTGTCCGCGAGCCCGCGACCGTCGTGATCATCGCCATGCCCGGCAGGCCCGATGACAGCCAGCGCCTCGATGCGATCGCCGATGCTTACAAGTCGCTGTTTCGCCAGCGCTCAGTCGGGATCATTGTCCATCCAGCCTGCGTCTCGTTTTGAACCTTACCCGCTTGCGCGTTCGCAAAGCCCTTCCTAATTACCCGATACCGATACCGATACCGATACCGCGGCAGGCAGGGAGCGGGCCCATGGAGCCGGTCAAATTCGTCGCCCTCGACAGGGACGACCTTGAGGTTGTTTCCACCCATCTCCAGGATGCCGAAGTCAAGGTTGCGGACGTGCATTGGCGGCCGAACGAGAAAAGGCTTGTACTCGGGGTCGCCCGTTTCGATTGGATGGCAGCGAGTTCGCCGGCGCCGGAATTCCGCCGCTGCCGCTCGGTGCTGCGCTTCGACCGCGTGCTTGCCTGCAAGTGCAAACACGTCAATCCGGCCGGCAAGGACGCGGTGCTCAATCTCCTCGCTGTTGATTTCACCCAAACCAACCCGCCGGCCGGGGTGATCACGTTGACATTCTCCGGTGGGGCGACGCTGCGGCTCGAAGTCGAGTGCCTGGAGGCGGAGCTCTGCGATCTCGGCCCGACCTGGACCGCGGCCGGTCCTCCGGCGCATATTGAAGACATCATCGATGTGCGCCTTGACGGATAACTGGGCTCGCGGCCTTGAGTCATCGTCCGGGCGCCTCTAGCGTAAGGCGCAACGCAGGCTGCGCACCTATCCGCGCTCGCAGGCTCAATGTAGCGGCCCTGGGCCATGCCGATCCGTCTCGATAGCCGCGCTCCCGATTTTGCCGAGCGGTTTTCCACCTTTCTTGGCAGCAAACGCGAGGCTCAGCTCGATGTCGAGGCATCGGCGCGCGCCATCATCGCCGATGTAATCGCTCGCGGCGACAGCGCGCTTGTCGAGCTAACTCACAAATTCGACCGGGTCGATCTCGACCGGATCGGTATCAAGGTCACGGCGCAGGAAGTCGAGACCGCCCACGCGGCCTGTGAGCGCCGCGCGCTTGATGCCCTGTCGCTGGCGTGCGAGCGGATCGAGGCCTATCACCGGCGCCAGCTTCCCGCAGATGATCGTTTCACCGATGCTTTGGGGGTCGAGCTCGGCCACCGCTGGACCGCAATCGAAGCGGTGGGCCTTTATGTGCCCGGCGGCACCGCAGCCTATCCGTCATCGGTGCTGATGAATGCGATCCCGGCCAAGGTGGCCGGCGTGCCGCGTGTTGTCATGACTGTGCCGGCTCCAGAGGGCTTGCTGGTGCCACTGGTGCTCGCCGCTGCCAAGCTTGCCGGCATCGACGAGATCTATCGCGTCGGCGGCGCCCAGGCGATTGCGGCGCTCGCCCATGGCACTCGGACGATCAAACCCGTCGCCAAGATCGTCGGTCCGGGCAACGCGTTTGTGGCGGCGGCAAAGCGCCTCGTGTTCGGCAAAGTCGGCATCGACATGATCGCCGGCCCCTCCGAAGTGTTGATCCTCGCCGACGCCGGCGGCCATCCGGACTGGATCGCCGCCGATCTCCTCGCGCAGGCGGAGCACGACGCGAGCGCTCAGTCCATCCTGATCACTGACGACAGCAATCTAGCCGCCGCGGTCGAGAAATCGGTGACCGCCCAGCTTGCGACGCTGCCGCGCGCTTCCGTCGCCGGCGCATCGTGGCGTGACTTCGGCGCCATCATCCTGGTCGGCGCCCTGGAAGAGGCGGTTCCGCTCGTTGATGCGATCGCTCCCGAGCACCTGGAAATCGCGACGTCCGATCCCGAGCATCTCGCCGGCAGGGTACGGAATGCCGGCGCCATCTTTCTGGGGCCGCACACGCCCGAGGCGGTCGGCGATTATGTCGGCGGCTCCAACCACGTGCTGCCGACCGCGCGCTCGGCCCGTTTTTCGTCCGGTCTCGGCGTGCTCGACTTCATGAAGCGCACCTCCATCCTCAAATGCGGTCCCGATCAGCTGCGCGCGCTCGGTCCCGCCGCGATTGCGCTCGGCGAGGCCGAGGGGCTCGATGCTCATGCGCGCTCCATCGCGATGCGCTTCAATCCGCGGTGATCCGTTGGTCGCTCAGCCCGAATGTCCGCCGGTTCGAAAACACCACCGCCTGATCGCGATCACGCTCGATGAAAACTCCATCGGCCGCTCCGGGCCCGACGTGGAGCACGAACGGGCGGTCGCCATCTACGACCTCCTCGAATCCAACAGTTTTGCGCCCGAGGGCGGCGAGCGGGGACCGTTCAAGCTGCATCTGAGCATCGCCGGGAACCGCCTTGCCTTCGATATCCGCCGCGCCGACGGCACGCGGGTAATGGTGCATCTGCTGTCGCTTTCGCCGCTGCGGCGCATCGTGAAGGACTATTTCATGATCTGCGACAGCTATTACGCGGCGATCCGCACCGCGACGCCCGAACGCATCGAGGCGCTCGACATGGGCCGTCGCGCGCTCCACGACGAGGGCTCCGAACTCCTGATGGAGCGGCTCAAGCGCAAAGTGCGCGTCGATTTCGAAACGGCGCGGCGCCTGTTCACCCTCGTCTGCGTCCTGCACTGGAGAGGATGACGCGTGGGCGAGCCCAGACCGGCGCGGCCACACGCGGTGCTGTTTGCCTGCGGCCGCAATTCGGTGCGCTCGCCGATGGCGGCAGCGCTCTGCCGGCAGTTGTTCGGGGCTTCCCTCTATGTCGCCTCTGCCGGCGTCCACAAGGAGACGCTCGACCCATTCGCCGTCGCCGCCATGGAGGAGATTGGAATCGATATTTCGGCGCACGAGCCGATGACCTTCGAAGATCTGGAGGATATCGAGGGGCTGAGCTTCGATCTCATCATCACGCTCGCACCCGAAGCCCATCACAAGGCGGTCGCGCTCACCCATCGGATTGCCGCGAACGTCGAATATTGGCCGACGCCGGACCCGACCGTTATCGAAGGCAACCGCGAGCAGCGACTCGGCGCCTATCGTTCGGTTCGCGACCAGCTGACGGATCGCATTCTGGCGAGGTTTGCGGCGCCCGCCGCCGCTCAGGCATGACCGGGTTGTTGTGCTGGGCGGATTTCGCTAATTTCGGCCCGACCCGCTCCTCCCGATAGGCTGCTTTGACCTCCCCGATAATGCTTGGTTTGATCAAATCCCGATTCGTCAATCCGTTCAGGCAATCGCCTCGTCACGTCGACGCCATGATGATCGGCCGGCCCAAGCTTGTCCTCGCCTCCGGCTCGCCGCGGCGGGTTTCGCTCATCAACCAGGCCGGCATCGAACCCGACGCGCTGCGCCCGACCGAGATCGACGAAACGCCCAAGCGCGGAGAGTTGCCGCGTGCCTGCGCCAACCGATTGGCTCGGGCGAAGGCTGAGGCTGCGCTTCCCCTGGTGCGCGTCGATGACGAACTCAAGGGCTCCTACATTCTCGCCGCCGACACGGTGGTGGCCGTAGGTCGCCGTATCCTGCCCAAGGCCGAGCTGCTCGATGAAGCTGCTCAGTGCCTGCGGCTCCTCTCCGGCCGCAACCATCGGGTTCATACCGCGGTTTGCCTGATCACCCCCAAGGAAGCCTTCCGCCAACGTCTCGTCGAGACGCGCGTGCGTTTCAAGCGGCTCTCCGAAGAGGACATCGAAGCTTACCTCGCTTCCGGAGAGTGGCGCGGCAAGGCCGGCGGCTATGCGGCGCAGGGGATTGCCGGCAGTTTTATCGTCAAGATCGTCGGCTCTTATTCCAATGTGGTGGGGCTGCCGCTCTACGAGACCACCACGCTGCTCCTGGGCGAGGGCTATCCGATCCGCCTGGGTTGGCTCAGTGCCGGCTAACCAGCCAGTTGGACTTGCCCCACCCGGTCCCCATATCGCGAGCATGGCCGCACCTGCCGCCTCGTCCAACGCCAAGCCGTGTCCGATCTGCGGCAAACCGGCAGCAGAGAAATATCGGCCGTTTTGCAGCCGGCGGTGCGCCGATATCGACCTCAACCGCTGGTTTTCCGGAGTCTATGCCGTGCCGGTGAACGAGGCCGAGGACGAAGACGGCGCCTCCGCCGAGCGCATTGACGAGCCCCATTAGCTCATTTCATAGGCCGGATCGGGCGCAACCGCTTGACCCGCGATCCTGGACAGTTCGCGGACCCGCCCTTATAAGGCGCGGGCTTCGCGTCCGCGCCGGCGGGGGCAGCGCCCAGGTAGCTCAGTTGGTAGAGCACTGCACTGAAAATGCAGGTGTCGGTGGTTCAATTCCGCCCCTGGGCACCACGCTCACCGTGAGCCGTGAGGCGAAGATCGGCGGCGGCAGGGCTTTTTCCCGATCGTAACAGCTGCCGGATTGCCAAAACTTCCCGGAACTTTTTTGAACAATATCCTGCTTACGCTGGCGGGGACTTCGTGTCAGTATCGCTCTCGGGGCAAAGCGGGGTGGGGCATGCGATTTGACGACGGAACCGTAGCGCCGTTAGGGCCGTTCGCGGGCTGCTTGCGCGGTTCACCGAACGCGATCTCCTCCATCAAGCGTCGACAGCACAAGGAAAGCTGGTTCGAGCGACGGAGCCGTTGTTTGGGTTCGTGCGAAATTGGAGGGTCAAAGTTAATAATTTTTTTACCATGGCGGATCATGCCCAGCAGCAGCGAATTGCCGAGGCGGCGCATGTTCCTTTTTGAGACTCAACGAAACGTTCGCGGGCGCCGATTTTCAGAGTCGACCATGTTCAGGTTCGTACATGAAGGACGCCGTACGTTGTAAGGGGTGCGCCACGTTCCCAGGATGGCTCTTGGCGATCCCTATTGCGTTTGGGATGGCGCCCGGGAGCGGTGTGGCGCAGGAGGCTGGAAGCTCGAATGAAAATTCGAGTGTGACGACGCTTCCAGAGATCCGCGTCATCTCGACCACACCCGCAGCTCCGCCGTCGCGACGGGCCCCTGCCGCGCCCGCCGCGGGCCGGCGGCGAGCGGCACCAACCACAGCTCAGCGCCGACCGGCGCCAGCCGTCCCGGCCACCGCCCCGCCACCTGCGCAAGTCAGGCCGCCGCCCTCTGAGCCCGGCGTGGTCGATCGGGACAAGATCCCGTCCAACGTCCAGGCAGTAGGTGCTTCGGATTTTGAATTCACGAAGACGCCCGACCTCGTGCAATCCATCGTTCGAGCGCTGCCGGGTGTTGCGCTAAGCGATCAGACCGGGAATGAATTCCAACCCAATCTCAACTATCGCGGCTTTATCGCTTCACCGGTCATCGGCACGCCGCAAGGACTGGCCGTTTACCAGAACGGCGTTCGCATCAACGAGGTTTTCGGCGATGTGGTCAATTGGGATTTCATTCCACAGAACGCCATCAATCAGCTGACGCTGGTTCCCAGCAATCCGGTTTACGGCCTCAACGCGATCGGCGGCGCGCTCTCGTTCCAAATGAAGAATGGATACACCTATCATGGCGTCGAAGGCGAAGTAAGCGGCGGCTCATATGGACGCATCGGCACATCGGTGCAGGCCGGCGGCGAGGTCGGAAATCTTTCCGGCTACATAACGGCTGACGCGATCGACGACGCCGGTTGGCGTAATGCCTCGCCGTCATCATTGCGTCGCTTCTACACTGATCTTGGCGCTCGTGGCGACCAGACCGAATTTCACGTAACCTTCACGGCTGCCGACAACAATTTCGGCGCGGCGGCCGCAACGCCGGTGCAGATGCTCAGCCAGAACTGGTCGAGTATCTATACCATTCCACAAACAACACAGAACCAGCTCGCGTTCCTGACGGCGAGTGCTGCCTGGAAGCCAAGCGATACCTGGACCTATCAGGCAATTGCCTATTATCGTAATTTCCATCAACGCCACGTCGACGGCAACGGCACCGATGCTCAGAATTCGGGATGTCCCGACCCCGCCGTCCTTTGCTTCCCGAATCTCGATGGCTCGTTGTCCAACCTCACCACAACCAGGGGACAAACGGTCCCGAACTCTGGCGCGCTTGGCTTCCCGAACATCCTTGGCGAAATCGATCGCACCTGGACCACAACCAACAGCTTTGGCGGCGTCACCCAGGCAGCCTCGTCGGAAAAACTTTTCGGACGCGAAAACAACTTCACGGCAGGACTAAGCGTCGACCGCGGATTGGTGCAATTTTCGACCACGAGCGAATTGGGGACCGTCAACGCCAGCCAGTTCCCGACCGTACAGGGTTCCGGGCTCTTCATCGACCAGCCCTCGGGCGATGTGGCGCCGGTCGGATTGGGCGCGACGACACTCTATACCGGCCTCTACGCGACCGACACGTTGGACCTCAGTTCGCGGCTGTCGATCACCGGCGGCGCGCGTTTCAACATGGCTCAGATCTCATTGCGGGATCAGCTGGGCGACGATCCCTTGCTCACCGGCAACCACAATTACAGCCATTTCAATCCCATGATCGGCGCGACTTATAAGCTTACGCCGAATATGACGTTCTACGGCGATTTTGCGGTAGCGAATCGAACCCCGACTCCTTTGGAACTGGAATGCTCCGATGCAAACCGGCCCTGCCTGATCGACAACGCTCTTGTCGGGGATCCCAATCTTCAACAAGTCGTGACTCATACCTATGAGGCCGGCCTCCGAGGTCAATTCGACATTGCCCAAGGGCAACTGAATTGGACAGTGGGCGGATTTCACGCTCTCAATATGAACGACATCATCTTTGTCGCAAGCCCGATCACCGGGCGCGAATTCTTTCAGAACGCCGGAAATACGCTGCGCAAGGGAATTGAAGCCAGCGTGACCTATAAACGGGATCGCTGGAACATTTATGCCAATTACACTTATGTCGATGCCACGTTCTTGAATCCATTGACTCTGTCATCGCCGTTCAATCCCTTTGCCGACGCCAACGGCAATATTTCTGTGCTGCCCGGAGATCACCTTGCCGGGATCCCGGACTTCCGCTTCAAACTGGGCGGCGAGTACCAGATCACCGATGCCTGGAAACTCGGCGCCGATCTCAACGTCATCGGCAGCCAGTGGATCGTCGGCGATGAATCGAACCAGAATCCGAAAATACCGACCTACTGGGTGGTGAACCTGCATTCGTCTTACAAAATATCGGCCAACCTCGAGGCCTTCGGGCTGGTACGCAATCTGTTCGACCGGCACTACTACGTGTACGGCACTTTTTTCGAGACCGATTCCTTTCCTTATCTGAACCTGACCGATCCGCGAACCTTCGTTCCAGGTATACCGTTCGCCGTCTATGTGGGACTAAAGGGCACATTGCCTTCCACTGGAGCGGCATTCGCCAATGCCGCGCCGCCGCTGTACACGAAAGCGCCGCCGAGCAGTTCGACGACAATCTCGCCTGTCATCGATTGGACAGGCGTCTATCTCGGCTTCAATGCCGGCTTTACGTTCGGGGGTAGCGTGTGGACCGATAGCGTGACCGGCGGTTCAACGGGCAGCTTTGGGACTTCCGGCTTTGCGTTTGGCGGGACTCTGGGCGCCAACTACCAGGTCGGGTCGCTTGTCTTCGGCGTCGAGGCCGATGCCGATCGGGCGGATGCCAGCGGATTTGGTACCTTCACAGCCACAAGTCTCTGTGCTGGAGGATGTTTAACAAAGAGCAGCTGGCTCGGCACCGTGCGGGGCCGTGCCGGTTATGCGTTCCGCCGCTTTCTTGTGTACGGTACCGCCGGCGCCGCGTTTGGCGATGTCCGAGCGAGCTTCTCCAACGACCCTGTCAGCAGCGCCAGCAAGGCCGGCTGGACCGCCGGCGCCGGCGTCGAGGTCGGCATTGCCCGAAATTGGACGGCCAAGGCCGAATACCTCTTCATCGACCTTGCCAACGGGTCATGTACGGCAGATTGCGCAATCGGGAACGCGAATGGACCACCTTTAATCCCTAATGTCGCCGTCAAATTCAATGAAAGCATCGTCCGGGCCGGTGTAAACTATAAATTCGGCTCGTAGTTCGGACTAATACAGCTACAAGACGGCGGTCAACGTCTCGTCCCAGCTCAAGCACAAGCTCGACGTCCGCAGTCTGCCTGAACTGATCCGCGTCGTCGTGCAACTCCTCCCCTCGCGTAAGCGGTGATAGGGCAATGATTGAGCTTCGCCGGATCGGCAATTCGGGCCTTGAGACACCGCCCCTGATCCTCGGCGGGAATGTCTTCGGCTGGACGGCAGATGCAACGACGAGTTTTGCAGTACTGGACGCCTTTGTCGCCGGCGGCGGCAGGATGATCGACACGGCCGACGTTTATTCACGTTGGGCGCCGGAACGCAAAGGCGGCGAGTCGGAGGCGATTATCGGCGATTGGCTGGCACGGCGCCGCCGCCCGGATAGCGTGCTGATCGCGACCAAAGTCGGCGCCGACGGCGGCCTCTCCGCCGGTAACATCGAAACGCGCGTGCATGGCAGCCTCAAGCGGCTAAGGGTCGAGAGCATCGATCTTCTCTATGCCCACAGGGACGATCCCAATACGCCGCTCGATGAGACCCTGGAGGCGTTCGAACGGCTCCTTCGCGCCGGCAAGATCCGCACGCTCGGTGCGTCAAACTATAGCGCGGCCCGCCTCGAGGAGGCGGCGCGTATTGCCGAGGAGCGCCGCTTGACGGGCTTTTCGGTGCTGCAAACTCATTACAACCTGCTTGAGCGCGCGGAGCTCGAAGGCGATCTGCTGCCAGCGGCGCGCCGCCGCGATATCGATGTGTGCGCTTACTATGCGCTGGCGAACGGCTATTTGACCGGAAAATATCGCAGCACGGCCGATCTGTCGAAGAGCCACCGAGGGGAAAGAGTAAGAAAGTATATGGCGGGTAACGGTCCGCGCGTCCTCGCGGCACTCGATCGGATCGCGCAGGAGACCGGCCACACACCAGCGCAGGTCGCACTTGCCTGGGTTGCAGCCAAGATCACCGCGCCAATCGCCAGTGCAACCAGTGTCGCCCAGGTGCAGGAACTGCTCGGTGCCCTGGAACTTGCGCTCAGCGCCGAACAGGTGGAGGCTCTGAACGCGGCTTCAGGCTAGTACAGCGCGGGTCAGGCAGCCCTGGCAGCAACAGGCTCGTCAGCCTGCGCACTGGTCGGGATGCATGTAGGGGCGGGTTTGAAACCCGCCCCTACAATTTTCTAGATTTGTACACTGCCTCGCGAAAGAGGGTCTCTGGCTGAGTTTTGGCTCTCACCAAATGCCCGGGACGAGCCGCCACCTCACCCGCGCGGCGTAATCCGAATAGCCCGCAAGCTCGGCCTGAAGAATTCGATCCTCGGTGATTGCGCGATGGAGCAAAAACGGCAGGCTGAAGATCACAACGAGCGCGGCCGCGAGCCACGATCCGAGCGCTGGTCCGCTTGCCGCTATGATAATAATCCCGGCCGTGTATCCGGGATGGCGGACGAAGGCATAGGGTCCGGTGGTGACGACGTGCTGGCCGCGGTCGGTCTGGATGCGAATGACCGAGGAGAAAAACCGGTTCACGCGCATGGCCCATAGTGCCAGCGCATAACCGGCCGCGACCGTGACCTGGCAAATGCCTTGCAGCCAGCCGGGCACGTCGCCGCTCCAATGGAAATGGCCACGGTCGAGCCCGGCAACGATCCAGTGCATGAAGAGAAGCAGCGAGAAGAGACTCAACGCGAGCGGCGGCTTCTTGCCGCCCGGCCGCATGCGTTCGCGCAGGAGATCCGGATCGAGCGTCGCGAACGAGACGATCATGACGACGGCGAGGATTGCGAGATATGCCCAAAACCCCAGGATGGCGAGCGTACCGGCCGCTGCGAACAACGCGGCGGCCGCGGCGACCACGAACAAGCCTGCCTTGAGGTAAGCCGAGACTGGCATCCGTTAACCCCCGGCAGCTCGATGCCGATGATGGGTGTTGCCAAAGCGCCAGGAAAGCCCCACTTTCCCAGCATCCGGCTCAGGAACCAGGACGGATTCCGAAACGTTGGCGGATCGGCGCGGGGAGCGCGCAGCATCTCGAAGGTGAAGGAGTATTCCCGTGCGCCGCCTCGTGGTCAGTCTCATCGTCTTCCTCTTCGCTGTGGCGCCGTCGCTTGCCGATGTGCGGATTCTTTCGAGTCCCGGCGGCGAGGTGGGAGAATATCTCAAGCTCTTCGAGAGCTTCCGGCAATCCGGCGAGCGGGTCGTCATCGACGGTCCCTGCTATTCGGCTTGTACCCTCGTTCTGAGCACAATTCCGCAGAACCGGATATGCGTCACGTCGAAGGCGGTCCTCGGTTTCCACGCCGCCCGGCTGATGGATGAACATGGCCGGCTTTATCCGGCCCCGGAGGCAACACGGGTGGTGGCGGACACTTACCCACCAGGAGTGCGCGCCTGGATCTCCCGGCACGGCGGCTTGACGGGAAAACCCATTTTCCTGCGCGGCCGCGAGCTTGCCGCGCTCTACCCGCGCTGCCGCTAAGGCCGATCGTAAGGCGGATGGCGCCGCGGCTGCTGGCGGCGATCCGGAACTGGCAGGCGCCAGAAAGGATTCTCAGTGCAATAGCGGCCGAGCCCCCGCGCAGTCGCGATGCACTGCGCCCAGGTGTGGTAGGCACAATCGAGATCGCCGCCGCCGCGGGCGCCGCCGCCGCGTGTGCAGAACCGCTCGTTGAAGAACGACTCCTGGGCTGCGGCCGAATTCATATCCTCGGTCAGCGCGGCAATGATTACCGCAACCGCCACGACGGCCAAGCGCATCGCAGGCCTCCGCAAAGGCCCTCCCCGGACTCAACTCTGCATCGCTGCGCACATCTCTTCAAGGCAAAATTGACCGCGCGCCGCACGCCTTGCATCCGTAATTATTCGTGTAGAGTGGCCCGGCACGCTGCGGGGAACGCAGTGCACAACAAAGGGAGGATCCGATGGGATGGCTACAGAGGCTGGCGGCCTTGTTCATCGCCGCCGCAATCGCGGGAGCATCAGGCAGCGCGGTCAAGGCCCAGGCCGTCGGCAAGTATTTAGCGCCGAAGGACCAGGTCATCGCCATCCGGGCGGGGCGGCTCTTCGATTCCAAATCGGGGAATCTTCTTAACAACCAGGTGGTGATCATCAGGGGCGACCGCATTTCCGATGTTGGCGCGGACGTGCAGATTCCGTCCGGCGCGCGCGTGATCGACCTCAGCGGAGCGACCGTGCTCCCCGGGATGATCGACACTCATGTCCACGTCAACACCAACGGCACGGCGCCAAATCTTGCGGTGCGGGCACTGCGGGCGCTGGCCAATGCGCAGATCGATCTCGCCGCCGGCTTCACCACCGTGCTGGACATGGACTCGCGCGGCACCTTCTACACGGTCGACCTTCGCGACGCGATCAATGCCGGAATCGTGCAGGGGCCGCGGATGCAGGTCGTCGGCGAATCGCTCAACCAGCGCGCCACCAACTACTATCCGGACAACTCGACGCATTTCTTTGAGGGATTTACCGAAAACAAGAACGTCAATTCTCCGTGGCTCGCCCGCGCCGCGGTGCGCGAGGCGAAATTGCACGGGGTCGATTACATCAAGATCTACACCACGCAGGATTTCGCCGGCACGCTGCACATGTGGAAGCCCGATGGGACGCTGGTCGCCAGCCCGTCATTGACGCTTGAAGAAGTCGAGGCAATCGTCGAGGAGGCGCATCGGCTCGGCCTGAAAGTGGCGTGCCATACCTACGGCGGAGAAGGACTGATGAGCTGCCTCACCGCAGGCGTCGATGCCCCAAATCATCTGCTTGAGCTCGATGATGCGGGTGTCAAGGTGCTGCTGGCGAAGAAGCTTCCCTTCGTTCCGACGGTCGACGATCTCGTCGCCAACGACAAAGGAGATCTGGCCGCGACCGGCGGCAAGAACTCGCGCCTGCGTCTCGTCGAGCAGGCAACCCGCCGGGCCGTCGCCGCCGGGGTTCCCATTGTTTTCGGCAGCGGAGCGACCTCGGCGACTATTCCGCACGGCAAGCAAGGCGACCAGTTCGCTTACTACGCCAAATGGGGACTGGGGCCCGTGCGCGCCCTGCAGACGGCCTACCTCGATGCAGCACGGATGCTCAATTACGACTGGGAGAAGGACATCGGCAGCATCGAAAAAGGCAAATTCGCCGATATCATCGCGGTCTCCGGAAATCCCATTGCCGATCTGAGCGAAATGGAGCGCGTGAAGTTCGTCATGAAAGCCGGGGCGCTGGTCCATGACGAATTGAGCGCCGCTGCGGCCCCGCACACGCCGTAGGTCACGGCACGCGCAGCCTGCATGGCGATCGGCGTGCCCGCAGAGGCGCGCCTGATCGCAGCTCAAACAAGCCGCTGCGCAGCTGTGGACCGTTGCGTTTGCGCCCGGCGCTTGAATTGACCGTCCAAGCGCTCCTCGTACTGTCGACGGCAATTCGGGGTCTGATTCGGGACCCGTCGGCAGGGTCACAGCCATGAAAAACGCCCGCACTGCGCGCAAGGCCACAACCGTCCTCGACCGGCCGCCGCCGCTGCAAGGCTGGCGAACCACCGACGAGGACGAAATTGCGTTGCGCCGCTGGCGCGGCCGCACGGAAATCATCGCCATCGAGGCGATGGAATCGAATCAGCCGATTTTCGGCACGTTCCGGGTGCGGTCTGGGAGCGGCAGCTTCTACGACGTGGAAATCCGCGATCTGGATGGCTTCGCCAATTCATGCAGTTGCATCGATCATCGCAACAACGGACTTGGGACCTGCAAGCATATCGAGGGCGTGCTTGCGGCTCTTCGCCAGCAGGATCCGAAGGCGTTCCGGGAAGCGGCTGCGCACGGCTCTCCACGCATCGAGATTTTCCTCGATCGCCGCAACGGTGCAGCACCGACCTTGAGCTGGCCTGCGAGAAACGGCCGCACCAAGAGTGCACCGCAGGAGTGGCTGGCAAAATTCCTCATGAAGGACGGCACCCTCGCGGCGGGTGCCGATAGGATCGAAGCGCTGCTTTCCGCCTGGGACAGGGCGGGAGCCGATATCCGCCGCCGCATGCGCGTGTCGCGGCATTTTTCGCCGTGGCTTGAGCGGCTGCGGCGCGAGCGATCGCGCGAGGAGGCCCGCACTGCGTTTCTCGCCGAGGTCAGCGCCGGAACCGCAAGCCTCGATCTGCTGCGGCGCCCGCTCCTGCCGTACCAGCGCGAAGGCATGCTGCATCTTGCCTTTGGCGAACGGGCGCTGCTTGCCGACGAGATGGGCCTGGGCAAGACCGTCCAGGCGATCGCCGCCTGCGAGCTTCTGGCCCGTCGCAAAGGCGTTGGGCGTGTTCTGGTCGTGTGTCCGGCTTCGCTGAAAGCCGAATGGGAAGAGCAGATCGCATATTTCACCGATCGGCCGGCCCGCATCGTCTTCGGCACTCGGCCGCAGCGGCTCCTTGCTTATCGCGAACCCTCGTTCTTCACGATTGTGAATTACGAGCAGGTGCTGATCGACGCCCAGGACCTGAACGAAATTTTGCGTCCCGACGTCATCGTGCTCGACGAGGCGCAGCGCATCAAGAACTGGCAAACCAAGACCGCGCGGCGTGTGAAATCGCTGCGCTCGCCTTATGCTTTCGTGCTGACCGGAACGCCGCTGGAGAACCGAATCGACGAGCTTTATTCGATTGTGCAGTACCTCGACCCGGAACTGATTGGGCCTCTGTTCCGCTTCAACCGCGATTTCTACGAGCTCGACCATCGCGGGCGGCCGATCGATTACAAGAATCTCAGCGAGCTGCGCCGCCGCGTACAGCCGGTGATGCTGCGCCGCCGCAAGGCGGACGTCGAATCCGAGCTGCCCGGCCGCACGGTGAAGACCTACTTTGTGCCGATGGCCGAGGAGCAGAGGTTTCGTTATGAGGATTTCAGGAGACCGACTGCGCAGCTCGTTGCCAAATCGCAACAGCGTCCGCTAACGCCGGAGGAGTTCAAGCGCCTCATGCTGCTTCTCAACTGCATGCGGATGGTCTGCGACACGCCCGCGATCCTCGATCCGAAGTGCCGGATCAGCCCCAAGCTGGAAGAGCTGGAAGGCGTGCTCGGCGACCTGCTTGAGGAACCCGACCGCAAGATCATTGTGTTCTCCGAATGGGAGCGCATGCTGGAACTCGTGCGCGAGCTTGCCGCTGAGATGGGCATCGAGGCAGCCTGGCACACCGGCTCGGTGCCGCAGCAGCGCCGGCGCGCTGAAATCATTCGTTTCAAGCAGGATCCGACCTGCCGGCTGTTTCTATCCACCGACAGCGGCAGCCTCGGATTGAATCTCCAGGTTGCGAGCGCGGTCGTAAACATTGATTTGCCATGGAATCCGGCAAAGCTCGAACAGCGCATCGCGCGTGCGTGGCGCAAGAATCAGACGCGCTCGGTCACCGTAGTGCATCTTGTCTGCGAGGATTCTATTGAGCATCAGATCCTGCATCTTCTCGGCCATAAGCAGGCCCTTGCCGACGGCGTCCTCGACGGCCAAGGCGATCTTGGCGCGCTGAAGATGCCGTCGGGCCGCGCCGCGATGATCGAGCGGTTGCAGGCGATGATGAACGCCGAGGCGGTCGCCACGCCGCGCATCCTTTCTCCGGAAGAAATGATCGTCGAGGATCTGCGCCGCCGCCACGGCGAGCGCGTGTTGCTGATCGAATCGCGTTCGGCCGGCGATGGCCGAAGCCGGCTTCTCGCCGTGCTCGATCTCCAGCCCGAGGCACTCGCCGCCGAGGCACAACGGCACGAGGCGCAGCACGAGTTCGGTCCGGCGGTGGAAGTGATCGATCGCCAAACTTGGCTGGCGATGCAGCGCCTGGCTGCCCGCGGCATGATTTCGGCGATCGAGGGGCAATCCTGCATGCTCTATCAGTCCCCGGATCTGGCCGCTGCGGCTGCGCCGGAATTCGATCCGCAGGCGCGTGCCGCCCAACTCACCGCCGAAGCCGAGCGGTCGCTGGGTATGGCGCGCGTTCTCGCGTCCGGCGGTTTCCCGGACGAAGCGCTGGCGCTTGCCGCAAAGGCGATTGGGATTGCCGCCGCCGCAAGGCTTGCAGCACTCGGCGAACTCGCGGCCGGCGCCGCCATTGCGACGAGCGAACAGGTTCGTGATCTCACCGGCCGCGGGATTCTTCCTCCGCAAGCGGCAAGAACACTGTCTGAACTCTGGTCGCTTGCGGGCGCAGCGCGCAGCACCGGCGCTCTCGACGCACTCATCGAGAATGCCGCTCTCGCGCTTCCGGCGCCGGATAATCAGCAGCGGGCGAAGGCTGCGTAACATTGATTGATCAATAGAAACGCACAAGCGGTTTTTGCCTACCCTACAGCTGTTTAACTTCCACCGTGACGTGGGACAGGTTCCGGAACCGCGCAAGCATCCGCCGATAGTGCCCCGGACTGCGCGGTTGTGAGGTCGCCACGGATAGAATGGCGCCGAGATGGCCAGGACCCAGGCGCCACAAATGCAGATCCTCAATCTGGTCGCCGTCGCCTTCGATCGCGACCCGCAGGCGTTCGGCCATTGCGCGATCGGGGTTCATATCGAGCAGGATAGCGCCGGTATCGCGGATCAGGCCGTAGGACCAGGCTGAGATCACCACGGCGCCGCAGATTCCGGCAACCGGGTCCATAAACATCCAGCCGAGGTAGCGCGCAAGCAAAAGACCGACGATCACCAGCACGGAAACGGCCGCATCCGCGAGCACGTGAATGATAGCGGCGCGGATATTGTTGTCGCGATGAGCAGACGCATGGGCATGCTCATGCTCCTCGAAAACAACCGAATGGAGTTCTTCGCCGGGAAGACGCACATACGCCGTGAAGGCATGCGGCTCCGGAATTTCTTCGATCGATTCGAGGTAGCCAAAACGTTCGACCATGCCGAAGACTTGCCGCTCGCCGCCTGGCCGTATCGTCTCGATCACAACCTGCGGCGGACTTGGCGATCCGCTTTCGAAAAGGAGTCGAAAGCGGGGCGGTATGCCGTCCTCAAACACCTGGAGCACGGCAATTCCTCGTCCAGTCTCAATGCGGTGTCCAATGCTGGCCTCTTCGTCGCTGTGCCCATGCCCATGCCCATGCCCATGATGGTGATCGTGGCCGCCGCCGCTGAGCAGCAGCACGCTCGCCACGTTGACGATCAGACCGAGGACCGCGATAGGGATCGCTTCGCCAAAACCGATCGACACCGGCGCAATGAGACGCGCGATCGCCTCGTAACCGATGAGAAGCGCAATCATTGCGAGCACGATCGCGCTGGTGAAGCCGGCGAGGTCGCCGAACTTGCCGGTGCCGAAGGTGAAGCGCTGGTCGTACGCATGGCGGCGGGCATAGGCATAGGCGATCGCGGCGAGAAGGAGCGCACCGGCGTGCGTGGACATGTGCAGTCCATCGGCAACGAGAGCGATCGAGCCGAAGAGGAGACCGCCGACAATTTCAAGCACCATCATGGCCGAGCAGAGCGCGATCACCATCCAGGTGCGGCGCTCGTTCTTCTCGTGACCTTCTCCGAGGAAAACGTGGGCGTGGGCCGCGGAGATGTCGTTCATGCTCTTGGGCCTCGCTCTCGTGGCCTTCGCTCCCCTGGCATCGGCCCGAATTAGAGGCATTTTGCGCTTTCGGGCAAGGTGTTATGATCCGCTCTTCGCAATTTTCGGACCCCCCATGGCGCCGGCTGCGAGACTATCGCTCGATCGCATCGCCAGGACCTTCGACACGCGAAAGGGCCCGTTCGTGGCTCTGGCGCCGGTCACGCTCTCGATTCCGAAGGGGCGTTTTGTCAGCCTCATCGGCCCTTCGGGCTGCGGCAAGAGCACGATCTTCAACATCATTGCCGGTCTGCTGCAGCCGAGCGGCGGCCGCGTGCTCATCGACAACGTCGATGTCACCGGGACCATCGGCCGCGTCGGTTATATGTTGCAGAAGGACCTGCTCCTGCCGTGGCGTACCGTGCTCGACAACGTCGTGCTCGGTATGGAAATCCAGGGGGTGCCGCTGCGGCAGGCGAGGCAACGGGCGCTGCCGCTCCTGGATCGCTATGGCCTCGCCGGGTTCGAGTACCTGAACCCGAGCGCGCTGTCCGGCGGCATGCGCCAGCGCACAGCGCTGTTGCGAACGCTCCTTTTCGACACCGACATCATTCTGCTCGATGAGCCATTCGGCGCGCTCGACGCACAGACCAAGGCCGCCATGCAGGAATGGCTGCTCGCACTGTGGAGCGATTTCCAGAAGACCGTGGTGTTCGTCACCCACGATGTCGAGGAGGCGATCTACCTCTCGGACGAGGTGCACGTAATGGCGACCCGCCCCGGCCGGATCGTCGAATCCATTCCGGTTCCGATCGCGCGCCCACGTTTGCGCGCAGCTGTGCTGTCACCGGAATTCGTCGCCATCAAGCAACGATGCCTGGAACTGCTGGCGGGCACTGCCCCGCTGCAACATCGTCCTGGGCCCGATCTCGGCCGTTCATCCTTCGAGGCTCGCATGCAGCCAAGTTGCTGCATGCTCGCGCCTCAGGATGACGGGTTGGACATTTGTGCTGCGAAGCGAGCTCATCCTTGATGACTGTGCAGGACACATCCAAGCTGGCGGCACCGGCACTCGACCGCGCAGCGCAAGGCAGCGCACGCGAGTCTCGGCCGCGCCCGCTGCGGCGGCTGCCGGTGCGGCGGGACTGGCCGGCCTGGGCCATCCTGGGCGTGCAGGCCGCGATACTCATTTGTGCGATAGCGCTGTGGGAAATCGCTGCCCGGACTGGCGCAATCGATGCCTTCTTCTGGTCGCAGCCGAGCGCCATCTACGCTACGCTCAAGGTGTTCTTTACCGAAGGCGATGCCTGGACCGATATCGGCTTCACCTTCCGCTCGACCATTCTCGGCTTTCTGATCGGGACCGTTTCCGGCTCAGTACTGGGTCTCTCGTTCTGGTGGTCGAAGAATTACGCCGCGATTTTGCAGCCTTACGTCATCTGCTTCGAATCGATCCCGAAGCTCGCGCTCGCGCCGCTGATCGTGTTGGTGTTCGGATTGGGACTTGAATCCAAGGTCGCGACCGCGGCCGCGCTCACTGTGGTGGTGTCCACGCTCACCACCTATGCCGGCGTCAAGGCGGTCGATGCGGACGGCGAGCGACTGTTCTATTCGCTTGGCGCGAGCCGCATGCAGGTCTTCGGCAAGCTCGTCATTCCGTTCTGCATGCCATGGATTATCTCGGTGCTGCGGGTCAATATCGGACTTGCTTTGACCGGCGCCGTTGTCGGCGAGTTCATTGCCTCGCAGCACGGCCTCGGGCGCGAAATCCTCTACGCGGGGCAGACCTATGACATCGCTCTGGTCTGGGTCGCGGTGCTCGTGCTCTCGGTGCTGGCGGTCCTGATGTACCTTGCGGTGTCCTGGCTTGAATTCGTCCTGCGCAACCTGGTGTGGCATAGAGACATGGAGGTCCCATGAACAGGCGAAATTTGCTGGCCGCAACTTCGGCCCTGGGCGTCGCCGCACTGGCGCGTCCGTACATCGGGCGCGCTGCCGCGCGCGAAATCGTCGTCGCCGAGCCTGTCCACAGTACCGGTTATCTGCCGCTCTACGTCGGCATCGCGAACGGCTATTTTGCCGAGGTCGATGTGAAGGTCTCGATACTTACCATCGAGAACGGCTCCGGCCACACCAACGCGGTGCTGTCGGGCAATGCCTTCGCTTTCATCGGCGGACCGGAGCACTGCGCCTTCGCCAAACTTAGAGGCGCCGAGCTGCGCTCGGTCGTGCACTGCGTTGATCGCGGCAACGTGTATATGTGCGCCGCCAAGGGGCACGATCCGGTCGATACCGACTGGACACGCTATTTCAAGGGCAAGTCGGTCGCGATCCCCCCTTTGGGCGGCACGCCGAACTCGATCACGCGCTATCTGCTCGCCAAATGGAAACTTGACCCGAAGTCGGATGTGCAGCTCCTGGAAATGCCCAATTCGGCCGTGCCGGCCGCGGTGCACAGCACCCAAGCCCAGGTCGGGGTGACCACCGAGCCCATGGTGACGCAAGGCATCCGCCAGGGCTTCTGGAGCGAGCCGTTCTACAACGTGCCGAAGGAATTCGGCCCGTACGCCTATTCGACTTTCAATGTGCGGCTCGACACGATCGAAAAGGATCCGAACCTCGTGCGCGCCTTCGTGCGGGGTATGATCAAGGGGCTGCAATTCACCTACGCGAAACCGGACGAAGCCGCTGCGGTCGCCAAGAAGCAGTTTCCGACCATGGCGCTCGAAGACTTGCGGGCAACGCTCGATCGCTCCTTCCACGACGAGATGTGGAGCCGTGACGGGTTCATCAGCCCCGCTGCCTGGGCGACCGCCAGCGCCGTCGTCCGCGGCGTCGGCATCCTCAAGGCCGACGTGAAGTATGAAGACATCATCGACATGCGCTTCGTCGATGAAGTTCGGAAGAAAATCTGATGCAAGGCAGGGTTCCGTAGGGTGGGCAAAATCGCCTCCGAGACGCGGCATCGAGGCACAGTGTATGGCGATTTTGCCCACGCGGTCGACTTCCGAAGCTTCACGGCGTCGAAGATTGTGAACCCCGGCACTTTCGTCTAATCGCAATAGGCTACAACATCCCCCGCCCGAACAGCGAGATCAATCATGTCAGAACCGATCTGGAACCAGTTTCTCACCGAACGCGACAAGGCCGTATTCGCCGCCTCCGGTTACGGCGCGCGCGGCAAATTCGGCAAGCGCCCCGCCCTGCTGATCATCGACGTCAATTGGGCTTTCTGCGGCGACAAGCCTGAGCCGATCCTCGAATCGATCAAGCGTTGGCGCAATTCCTGCGGCGAGGATGCCTGGACCGCGCTGCCCTACATCCGCTCGCTGATCGACAAGTGCCACGAGAAGGGCGTACCGGTAATTTACACAACGGGCGTGCGGCGCGACGACAATTGGGACGGCGGCTCCTGGCTGTGGAAGAACGCCCGCGGCAACGAGGACCGGCGCATACCTGCCAGCAATCTCGACGGCAACGAGATCGTTACTCCGATCGCGCCCGGGCCGCGGGACATCGTCGTATACAAACAGAAACCCTCGGGCTTCTTCGGCAGCAACATGGCGAGCTACCTCACGCTCCTTGGCTGCGACAGCGTGATCGTCACCGGCACGACGACTTCAGGCTGCGTGCGCGCGACCGTTCTCGACGCCTTCAGCCTCAATTATCGCATCTCGCTGGCCGAGGAGGGCTGCTTTGACCGCTCGCAGGCGAGCCACGCGATCAATCTCTGCGATATGAACGCCAAATATGCCGACGTGCTCAAGACCAGCGAAGTCCTCGCTTATCTCGACACTCTCCCGAGCGGCATGTTCGACCTGCCCCAGGGCTCTACCGTCTCTGCCCCGCAGCTCACGCCCAAACGCGCGGTGAATTTTTGAAACAAACTGACGGGCCGATTGCACAAGCTGCGTAGGGTGGGCAAAGGCGCAGCGCGCTTCAGCGCGAGCGCCGTGCCCACGCGGTCGCGCGCCGCGTGGGCACGGCGCTCTTTTCCACGTGTGGCGCGGCTCATGCATGTGGGCCGCGCCTTTGCCCACCCTACGGAAACTCTTCTGACTCAGTAAGATTACGAAATTCATGGCGCCCCACCGCATCGATACGCATCATCACATCGCCCCGCCGAAATTCGTCGAGGAGATGCGCGCGCTGCTGCAGGCCCCGACGCTTGCCTGGTCGATCGAGCGCTCGCTCGAGGACATGGACCAGGCCGGCGTCGCCATGTCGGTCACCTCGATCACCACGCCGGGCGTCTGGATCGGCGACAATGCGCAGGGGCGGCGCGTTGCGCGCGAATGCAACGACTACGCGGCGCGGCTCGTTGCCGATTACCCCGGCCGATTCGGCATGTTCGCGGCGCTGCCGCTCCCCGATGTTCAAGCAAGCCTCGGCGAGATCGAGTACGGCCTCGATGTGCTCAAAGCCGAAGGCGTCTGCCTGTTCACGAGCTATCGCGACAAATGGCTCGGCGATCCGGCCTTCGAGCCGGTAATGGCCGAACTCAATCGGCGTAACGCCGTGGTTTATACCCATCCCGAGGCGCCAGTGTGCTGCCGCGGCCTCATTCCGGATGTGCATGAGGCCGTGATCGAATACGGCGCCGATACGGCGCGCGCGATTGCGCGCATCCTGTTCACCGGTACCGCCGCCCGCTATCCAAACGTCCGCTGGATTTTCTCTCACGGCGGCGGCGTTCTGCCGATGCTTTGCGAGCGGTTCGTGCGCTTCGGCCTGCTGCCTCAGAACAAGCCCCAAGTGCCGAACGGAGTGATGGCCGAACTCGTTCGCTTCCACTACGACATCGCCCAGATCGCGTATCCTCCCGGGCTTGCGGCGCTCACCAGAATGGTGCCGATCTCGCAAATACTGTGGGGCACCGATTTTCCGTTCCGCTCCGGCCGGGAATACCTGAAAGCGCTCGCCGAATTCGGCTTCAGCGAGGACGATCTTCGCCGCATCGAGCGCGACAACGCGCTCGCGCTGCTGCCGCGCCGGCGGTAAATTCACGCAATCGGGTGCGACGCAGCAGGTTGTGCGGCCGACCGCCGTTCCGCAAATTCCGGGTGTGCATGGGAATCCCGTGCGGCTTTCCTCGCTGCCTCCAGTCCCTTCGGGAATCCGCTCCGATCGTGGTAAAGGCGCGCCCGGCTCCGCGATCGGCTGTGACGCGCCGTTACGGCCTGGGCTCCGACGATGTCGAGAACCGTTAATCCAAGGACCATCAGCAGCACGAAGGCGACATTGTTGCGCTTGCGGTTGTTGCGGCCCAGGCCGCCCAGAAGCGTAGCCACGTCCAATCCGTCCCCGGCAACCCGGCTCCACAATCCAGCTTGCTTGTCCGGCGACAACGACAGCATGCCGCTTGCTATCTCGCGGGCGCCATAGGCGCGGATGAGAGGCTCCTTGCCCTTCATTCCCAGGGTGCGGGCGATGCGACGCGGTGCAAAGAGCTCAGCGAGCCCCAATCCGAGGCTGAACCAGCCAAGCGCTCGGGCGAGCTTGTCGTAAGCGTTCAACGAACTCGCTCCTGAACTCAAGATTTTCGGGTCCCCCTGAGACCTGACGATATTGGAGACATAGGTCATTTTATCACCTCGCCACTTCAAGGCTTCATTACGACTTTGATGCAGCTGTCCTGTTTGTCGCGAAAAACCTTGTACATTTCCGGACCGTCCTCAAGCCCTACCGTATGAGTAATTACGAAGGAGGGATCGATCTGTCCCTCTTCGATCCGGCGCAGCAGATCGTCGCTCCAGCGATTGACGTGAGTCTGCCCGGTCCGAATGGTCAGACCCTTGTTCATGAGCAGGCCCATCGGCATCTTGTCCACAAACCCGCTGTAGACGCCGGGTATTGATATTATGCCGTTGGGGCGGCAGACGTAGATCATCTCGCGCAGCACGTGCGGGCGGTCGCTTTCCAGCATGAGCATTTGTTTCGCCCTGTCCAACAGCGTGTCTGGCTGCGCCAAGCTGACATGGGATTCCATCCCGGTGGCATCGATGCACTTTTCCGGGCCTTTCCCATGCGTCAGCTCATTAAGACGCTCGCGGACGCTCTCCTCGTCAAAATTGATCGTAACAGCGCCCCCCGCTTCGGCCATGCTCAGGCGTTCCGGGAGGCGGTCTATCGCAATGACCTGGTCTGCCCCGAGAAGAACGGTACTGCGAATCGCCATCTGCCCGACCGGACCGCAGCCCCAAATCGCCACTGTATCTGTGGGCTCGATGTCGCATTGGGCGGCAGCCTGCCACCCGGTCGGGAATATGTCGCTGAGGAAGAGGACCTGCTCATCGGGAATGCCGTGCGGAACTTTGATGTGAGTAGCGTCTGCGTAGGGCACGCGCAGATATTCCGCTTGGCCGCCCGGATACCCTCCGGTTAGATGCGTATAGCCGAAAAGGCCGGCCATTGGGTGCCCGAAAACCTTCTCGGCGAGATTCTTGTTCCGGTTGGTCTTCTCACAGCAGGAGAAATTACCGCGCCTGCACTGTTCGCATTCCCCGCATATGATCGTGAACGGCACGACCACCCGATCTCCCTTTTTCAATTTGCCGTTCACGCCATGGCCCACCTCCACGACCTCTCCCATCGTTTCATGTCCCATGATGTCGCCGGGAAGCATGGCGGGAATAAAATTGTGGAACAGGTGGAGATCGGAACCGCAAATTGCGCAGCTGGTAACTTTGACGATGGCGTCGCGCGGGTCATGGATTTCGGGATCGGTGACATTGTCGCAGCGAATATCCTCCTTGCCGTGCCACACGAGGGCCCTCATGGCTGGTACTCCTTCCAAGGCTGTGCCGCGTTAACGTTGGAACCCGATCAAGGTTCGCAGCTTCGCGCCCTGCCAATCGGGGCGTTCTCCTTCGCGAGCGTTTGCAGCGAATCGCAAACGTGATGCAACCGGACTTCTCACCTGGCGTTATCCATTTGGCGGTCCTGTGATGGACCTCCTGACGGTTTTGCCACACCGTCGCCCCGCCGCATTTCCCTCCCTGCGGCCGGGCCACACGTAATCCGGGACGGCGCGCCTTAAGGGGCTTTGATCATGACAAGCTCTGATCCCGCCAGGACACGGGCGGAGGCCTTGTTCAAAAGGAAAGAACGGGAATCGGTCGAGGGCGCACAGGCTTGGGCGGAATATGAAGCCAAACGCCGCGCCACGACAGAAAACATGCAGAGATTAAGAGAGCTGCGTCTGGCAAAACAGGCAGCTGACCTGAAAGCCCGAACGAAAGGTTCAAAACATCCAGCCGGATAAACCCCCTGCCGTGCGCCTTTGCCCACTCTACGCAGCACTCGCGGTCTGCCCGATGGGGGACAGGAACAGCCGATTGATCTCCTCGACCGGCCGCGGCGGGCTGAAAAGATAGCCCTGCATTTCGGTGCAGCCCAACTCTCGCACCTTCTGGCGCTGCTGTTCGGTCTCGATGCCTTCCGCCGTCGTCGTCATTTCGAGCCGTTGCGCCAGGTTGGTGACCGCCTGCACGATCGCGACACAGTCGTTATCTGCAGCAAGCCCTTCGATGAAAGATCGGTCGATCTTGATGTTGTCGAATGGAAAGCTCCGTAGATAATTCAGCGAAGAATAACCGATGCCAAAATCATCCATTGCAATGCGGACGCCAAGATCGTGCAGTTGGCCTAGCGTCGGGAGGATCATGCCGGCGTTCTGCATCAGAACGGTTTCGGCGAATTCAAGCTCGAGCCGGCCTGGATCCAGGCCTGATTCCGCCAGCGCGCCGGCGACCGCCGGAACGAGCTTGGTGCCCGATAATTGAACCGCCGACACATTGACAGCGACTTTCTTGTCAGACGGCCATTCGGCGGCGTCCCGGCAGGCCTGTTTCATCACCCAGTCGCCAAGGGGAACAATGAGACCGCTCTCTTCCGCGACGGGCAAGAATTCGGCGGGCTCAATGATGCCGCGCTCCGGGTGACGCCATCGCAGCAAAGCTTCGCAACCGCTCACCCGATTTGTGAGCAGGTTCACGATAGGCTGATAGCATAATTCGAATTCGCCGCGCGTGAGCGCGTCGCTCAGATCGCTTTCCAGCTGCTGCCGCGCCTTCATGCGCTGGTCCATTTCCCACTGGAAGAAGCAGTAAGTACCGCGCCCGCCGGCTTTGGCTGCATAGAGAGCCAGATCGGCGTTCTTCAGGAGCTGATCGCGGTCGATGGAATCGTCCGGCGCGATGGAAATCCCGATACTGGCATCGATGAGAAGCTTGCGCCCTTCGATTTCGTGGGGAGTATCCATGCTTTCGCGAATTCGTCGTGCGAGCGCCGCGGCATCGGAGGCGGTCTCAATCGATCTCTGAATGACGGCGAATTCGTCCCCTCCGAGGCGGCCGATCAGATCCGTTTCTCTCACGCAGGCGCGCAGCCGGCCGGCTACGCATTTGAGAACTGCATCGCCAATCGAATGCCCAAGGGTGTCGTTGACGCGCTTGAAATGGTCGAGATCGATATACAGTACCGCCAGGCGTTCGCCCCGGCGCGCGCTTGCCAGCGCCCCATCGAGCTGTTCCCAAAACAGCGCGCGATTGCTCAGGTCGGTAAGCGAGTCATACTGTGCCAGATGATCACGTTCCTTTTCGAGGCGGCGCCGTTCGGTGATGTCTTCGTGTGTAGCCACCCAGCCGCCGCTCGTCATCGGCCGAGTGACCACATGGATCGTGCGTCCGTCGGCGGTTTCCACCGCCTGGCTCGTCGTTTTTTCGAGAGCCACCCGGGTCAACAGCTCGGAACAGTATTGTTCCGGATCGCCGGCGAAGGATCCGGTTCTCTTGCGGTAATCGATGAGCGCGCGCAGCGGGATGCCGGGCTTGATCGCCTCTTGTTTCAGGCCGTACATCTGCAGATAGCGTTCATTGCTGAGTACGAGATGCCCACCGGAATCGAACATGCAGAGGCCTTGCGACATATTGTTGAGGGCGGTGTCGAGCACGAGCTTCTGGTCTCGCTCGGCATCCGCCTTCATGCGCAGCTCGTAAATCCGCAATTGTCGAGTGCCGAGGAGGACGGCTCCGCTGACCAGCAGGCTCAGCAGAATGGCCGCACCGGTGAGGTACGATGCCTGGACGCGCCACTCTGCGAGAGCGGACGAGACGGTTGTACCGAGGGCGACTACCAGCGGGTAATGAGCGACGTTGCGGCCGGCGACCAGCCGCTCCTCGCCGTCATCCATGCCGCGCAGCCGCGTGACGCCGGAATCCGCATGCGCCAGCACCTTCGCGAATAGTGCGCCGCGCCCGTAGGAGCGTCCGGGATCGTCCCGCTGTGGGTAACGCACGAGCCGAACCCCGTCTCGTCGATGGAGCGAAATAACGCTTTCCGGGCCGAGCTTGATGCTGCGAAAAAAGTTTTCGAAAAAGTGGAGGGACATTTCGGTGGCCAGCAGGCCGAGAAACTCGCCGTTTTTGCCGACAAATTTCCTCGCCAGGATGATGCTCCAGGTTCCGACGATCTGGTTCTTGAACGGCCGACTCACGATGGATTCCAGGCCGGCATCGGACTTCAATTCCTTGAAATGTTCGCGTTCGGAAATGCTCAATACCGGAATCGGCCAGGATCGCGCGAAATTCACCAGTTTCCCATTCGCATCGAACAGCGCTATGCCGTCGACATCGGGCAGATCCTGGATTTTCTCCCTGAGCACGAGATGTAGCTCGTGGCTCGCCATGTGCTCATCGAACTGTTCGATGGATGTGATCCCAAGGGTCCCAATTCGCTCGATCAGGCTCGTGTGTACGAGATCGACAACCTGAAATGTGCGATCCATCTCGTCGGAGAGAACCAAGGCGATGTTGCTGAGCTCGCGTTCGCGATCGGCGAGCGCGCGGCGATGCAGATCGGCTATGATCAGCACGGTGGCGGCTGCGATCGCAGCAACGATCAAGAAGCCGCAGAATGCGAGCAAAAGAATAGCCCGGGAGCGGACCGTAGCGTGGAGGATTTTCATGGCGGCAACGATATGCCGCCCAGCTTTTAAGAAGGCTTCAACTCATCAGGCTCGGCGATTTCCGGCCAAGGCTAAAATGAGGCAGTCTCAACGGCTGGTTGCTTTCAATCCTCAATTTTTATCTTTTCGCCTTCAGGCTGAGAATGTAAGCGATGATATCCTGCCGCTGGTCTGGGCTGAGATCGGAGCCTTAATCCTGCGGTGGCGAGAGGGCTTTGATAAAGATCAACTCTATTGCTTGTAGTATTTGCGGGCGGTTTCAACCGCGGCCGGCGGCGCTGCGAAAGCCTCGGCGACAGTCTTCTCGATTTCGTCAAAGCGGCCGGGCCGCAGGTCGAGATTGCGTTTGGCGGCGTCGGCCAGGAAGTCCGGATCCTTCACCATGGCATCGAATGAACTGCGCAGCGTTGCGAGCCGTTCGCGCGGCACGCCGGGCGGGGCCGCGATCGGCTGGCCCATCTCATCGGGGCCGAGGAAGAGGTCGATGACGTCGCGCTGTTCGGGGTTTTGCGCCAAGTCCCACACCGAAGGCACTTCCGGCCTCTCAGCAATCGGATGGCGGACGTAACGCACCACCAGGTTGATCTTGTCGTCCCGCAGCCAATCGCCATGCGCGGACTTGATGAATTCCCAAGGCATCAGGCTGCCGTCGGCTTCGCCGCGTTCGACTGCCAGCGCCGCCTCGCCGCTGCCCTTATAGCCGCGGATCAATTTGAATTTCGTCCCGACCACGCCGTTGAGCATGGTCGAATCGATTTCCGCCTGGCTGATCGCGCCGGTCGTCGCGACCAGCGTCTCTCGCGTCTTGAGATCGGCAATCGTCTTGGTCTGCGACCTGTGCCAGGTGAACAGAGTGGCGGTGGTCGCGATGACGCGGCCGATCCAGTCGAATTTTCGCGTGTCATAGGCGATCGCGCGTACGCCAAGGACTTGCGCGAGCGTAATGTTGGGGACCAGCACCGAGAGCACGGTGCCGTCCTTCGGCGCGATTCCATAGAGATAATTCGCCGCCAGCATGCCGGCTGCGCCCGGCATGTTCTGGGCAATGATCGAGGGGTTCCCAGGAATGAAGCGGCCGAGATGGCCGGCTACGAGCCGGGCATAGACGTCGAATGATCCGCCCGGCGCGTTGGGCACGATCAGCGACAGCGTCCTGCCTTTATAGAATTGTTCCGGTGTCTGCGCATTCGCGAACTGTGAGCAGAGCAGCGAGATAAACGCAATAATGATCGTAGTACTTGATGCGCGGATGGAGCAGAGCGTGTTCGCCATGCGCCAAAACCCGTCAGCCCTGAGCCTTGAACAGCGGCGAGACCTCTGTCTGGGTGAACTCCGATGCCACATGATCGAAGAACGGCATATAGGAGAATGCGATCCATCGACAGTCCTGCCCGGGCTGCAGGTTGAAATGCTGGTGCTCGACGCCGCCGGGTTTTATCGGCAGCAACAAGAGATCGCCCGCGTGCCAATCGACCCGCTCGCCGTCCACGACCGAATAGCCCTTCCCGGTGATGACATAGATCACGAGGCCGCCCTGATGCCGGTGCTTGCCAGAGTGGGTTTTGAGGTCGTGCGAGAACACACGCCAGTCCTGCAACGGCGTATCTTTGTAAATTTCCGGATTGAGATGATACATGAGCCGGCCTTGACGGGTGATATGGAATTCCCGTTCGCTGGGTTTCACCACAACCTGACCCTTCTCCTGGCGTTCGAGAAATTCCCGGCGGCTGCGGATGAACATCTCGTAGGGCGTTTCTGGAATCGCGCCTCGCTCGCGCTCTCGCGTTCGTTCCATTTCAGCCATTATTACTTTTCCTTTTGTTCTGCGGCGCGCCAGCTCGCACAGGCTTCGTAGGGTGGGCAAAATCGCGTCCTCAAGTGTCTTACGTGTACAACCGTAACGCGATTTTGCCCACGCGGTCCGCCTCCAAGGAAGTCCGCGTGGGCAAAGGCACGCCGCAGCGATGCATGAATAGAGCCTTGCGCGTTGCGCCTTTGCCCACCCTACCGATTCATCCGCTCGGCCTGGCGTCCGACCGATATTCCGGTGCCGGCTCGATCTGGTGAAAGCCGCAGCCGCGATCGACGCCGGTCGCGGCGAACAGGTTGGGCTCGACGGCGAGAAAGATCGCCGGCTTTGCCGGATCGTCGTTGAAATGCTGAACGACGATGCCGTCCCGCTTGGTCGGCAGGTTGAGGATATCGCCCGCCTCCCAGGCATGTTTCACGCCGTCGAGCAACGTATGTCCGCGGCCTTCGACAATGAACATGATCTGCCCGCCCTGGAATTTCAGCCGCCCCGAACGGCTGCCCGGCGGAATTTCCTGCCGGTAGATCGAGAGGGTCGAAAGCACCGTATCCGTGATTGCCGGGTGCAGGTACCAGCGCATCAGCCCCTGCTGGTTGTTTTCCAGCGGAAGCTCCGCCAGCCGAACCACCTGAACGGCGGTCTTGCGCGCTTCGCGTTGCCGGTCGCGCAGCGCCATCAGCTCGTCCCAGAAATTCGTCTTTGCCAATCTGGCAGTGCGTTCGCTTGTCACTATCGTACTCCCGGTCACGCTGCGTCGAACGGTGCGGCGGTGGAGTACCATTCTAGCATGTCGTGTAACATCCGGGCGATGAGCAACGCCGCATAGGTCGCCCATGGTCCAGCCTGCCGTCTCCAGCGAGGGCGACACCTTGCCCTTGTCCGGCATTCGCGCACTGGAATTCTGCCACACCATCATGGGGCCGACTGCCGGCATGGTGCTGGCCGATCTTGGTGCCGACGTGATCAAGATCGAACCCTCGCCGGAAGGCGACGCCACGCGCCGGTTGCGCGGCTTCGCCTCAGGATTTTTCGCGGCATTCAATCGCAATAAGCGCAGCGTCGCGATCGACCTCAAGACCGAGGAGGGGAGGGGCCTTGTCCAACGCCTGGCCGGGGCCGCCGACGTGGTACTTGAGAACTATGCCCCCGGCACCATGGAACGGCTCGGCTGTGCTTATGCCGACCTCGCGCCGAGGAACCCGCACCTGGTCTATTGCGCGCTCAAGGGATTCCTCAGCGGACCCCACGAGCATCGGCCCGCGCTCGACGAAGTCGTGCAGTTCATGGCCGGCCTTGCCTACATGACGGGTCCGCCGGGGCGGCCGCTCCGCGCCGGAAGTTCTGTGATCGACATCATGGGCGGGATGTTCGCCGTGATCGCGATCCAGGCGGCGCTTGCCGAACGCGTCCGCACCGGCAAGGGGCAGTTCGTCAAATCGGCGCTGTTCGAGACGGCTGCACTGTTGATGACGCAGCACATGGCGGGGGAGGCCGCGATCGGGCGCGAGCCGCCGCCGATGCCGGTCCGCGAAGCGGCATGGGCGATCTACGACCTGTTCACGACCGTCGACCAGAAGCAAATATTCATCGGCTTGACCAGCGACGGCCATTGGCGCCGGTTTTGCGAGCATTTCGGACGCGCCGATCTGTTGAGCGATCCGCTGCTGCGAACCAACCAGGACCGAGTGCGCCAACGCGAAACGATCCTTCCGCTGGTCGCCGATCTCGTAGGCCGCCATACGCTGGCGCAGCTCGGCGATTTGTTTGACCGCATCGGCATTCCGTTTTCGCCGGTTGCGAAGCCTGGCGATCTGTTCGACGATCCTCAGCTCAATGCGCACGGGCGGATGCTCGACATCGGATTTGCAAATGGAATCCGGGCGAGAATGCCCGGCCTCCCCCTCGAAATCGGCGAGCATCGGCTGCGCCTGCGCCGGCAGGCGCCGGCGGTGGGCGAGCACACAATCGAGGTGCTCACTGAGCTGGGCCTGAAGAAGGCAGAAATCGAGAACCTGTGCTGGCGCCGGATCATTGCGATACCGGAATCGCTGCCGTAGGGTGGGCAAATGCGCGTCCAGTTTCCAACGTGAGGTACAGCACCAGCGCGCGTTTGCCCACGCGGTCGTGCCTCGCAGAAGTAGACCGCGTGGGCAAAATCGCGTCGGCGGTCATGACGCGGGGCTTGTTTTGGCGTGCGCGATTTTGCCCACCCTACGAGGAGGGCTATGACCGATTTGCCCAATCGCGTGGTGATCCAGGAAGAGGGCCCGCGCGAAGGGTTTCAGTTCGAGTCCGCGCAAATTCCGACCGCGCGCAAGATCGAGCTCATCGACCGGCTCTCCGACACGGGCCTCCGTCACATCCAGGTTGTGTCGTTCGTCAGTCCGAAGCTGGTGCCGGGCATGGCGGATGCCGAGGATGTGACGCGCGGTATCACGCCGCGAGCCGGGGTCGCCTATACGGCACTCTGGCTCAACGAGAAGGGGTTCGGGCGCGCGCTTGATGCAGGAACAATCGAGGTCAAAGGTTATCTGACTCTTTCAGCCTCACCTGCATTTCTCAAGCGCAATCAGAACCGTACTGCACCGGAGTATTTGGCGGCACAGCGGGCGCTGGCGCGCAGGTACAAACAGCACGGCATCGAGATGGAGCGGGGCAGCATCATGGCTGCGTTTGGCTGCAATTTCGGGGGCGATGTTCCCGTATCGCGCGTCCTTGGATCGATTGCGCAATTGCTTGACATTGCGGCGGAGAACGCCGCGCCATTGAAATATGTTCTGCTCGCCGACACGATGGCCTGGGCGACGCCGCAGTCGATCAAGCGCATGCTGGGCGCCGCGCGCGAACGCTACCCCGACGTGGAATTTGCACTGCACCTGCACGATACCCGCGGCATGGGCATCGCCAATGCCTATGCGGGTCTCGAAATGGGCGTAAGGCGCTACGACGCCTCGGTCGGCGGGCTCGGAGGATGCCCGTTCGCGGGTCACCGCGGTGCCGCCGGCAATGTCTGCACCGAAGATTTCGTGTTCATGTGTCACGAAATGGGCATCGAAACCGGCGTCGATCTCGAGGCCCTTATCGATTGCGCCCGCCGCGCCGAGGATATCGTCGGCCATCCGCTTCCCGGCTCGGTCATGCGCGGCGGCAGCCTTGCGTCACTGCGCGCGCGGAGGTGATCTGTAGGGTGGGCAAAGGCGCGAGCGCGCTCGCGCGCCGCGCCGTGCCCACGCGTTGGGGATTCACGAATCACGGGCAACTTCGCAGAGTGATCGAACCGGAACGCGTGGGCACGGCGCGCAAGGGCGCGCCTTTGCCCACCCTACAAATGCCCGCTTCTGGCACCGCCCGACCGGCGGCCCTGTCCACCAGTGTCCGGTGGTGGCGGTCTATGCGTGAACTGCGCTACGGCGGCGTTGCGGCACTGCGCCAGAGCGCTCGGCCCGACGGCCGGTCTCAATGCCCGGCGCGAAGGCGCGCGAGCAGTTCGGGCGTAGGCCAGGAATCCGCCGGCAGGCCGAACTTGAGCTGCGCCAGCCGCACGGCGGAACGGCTCTTCAAGCCGAGCACACCGTCGATGCGTCCGACGTCGTTCCCCATCCGGGTGAGTATCTGCTGCAACTCGCGGTTCTCGTCGATGGTGAGTTTGGGAATGTTTGCCGAGCCGCGATACATCGGCGGCGCCCCGTCGAGACGCGTCGCATAATAGGCAGCTGTCATCGAATACATCAGCGACTGGTTCCACTTGAGATAGGCGTCGAAATTGTCGTAGGCGAGAAACGCCGGACCCAACCGGCCCATCGGCAAAACCAGCGAGGCGGGCAGAGCGTCGTTCGGCAGCGGCTGCCCGTTTGCCCTGCTGAGTCCCCAGCCGGCCCATTGGGCACGCGGGTGTTTGATCGTAAGGTCGGCTTCCTGCCATTTGAGACTGGCCGGCACGCGCACTTCCTGAAGCCACGGTTCGCCGGGTTTCCAGCCAAGATAAAGGAGATATTTGCCAGTCGAGCCGATGACGTCGGGCACGCTCCTGATCAGGTTGCGGCGGCCGTCGCCGTCATAGTCGACCGCGTGCGCCATGTATTCGGACGGCATGAGCTGTGTCTGTCCCAACTCTCCTGCCCACGACCCGATCATTTCATTCGGGGCAAGATCGCCGCGCCCGATCAGGCGCAGCGCATCCATAAGGTGGCCGCGAAACATTTCCGGTCGCCGGCAGTCGTAGGCCAGCGTGGTGAGCGATTTGAGCGCCTGGTCCTTTCCCTGACCGGCGCCGAAGTCGCTTTCGAGGCCCCAGAACGCGGTGATGACCGGGGCCGGTACTCCGAATTCCTTCTCCTCGCGCGCAAATACCGCCTGATGCTGCTTGATCTTCGCGGCACCGGTCTGCAGCCGATAAGCCGGCAGCATCTTGTCGGACATTTCCAGGAAGGTCTGCGCGAAGAACCGCTGCCCGCGATCGATATTGATGATGCGCTGATCGAAGACCAGGTAGGGCGACGCGGCGGCGATCACGGCCGGCGGGATCCCTTGCGCGGCCGCCTCGCGCTTGAAGTCAGCGAGCCAGCTTTCGAAATTCGCGGTATTACGACAGTTCTCTTGCGCGAAGGTCGTTGCCGGCGCGGCGGCCAGCAGCACGATTGCTATCCCGAAAACCAATTCTGTTCGTCGCATCGCCGTGGTCCGTGTCATGCGGCCTCTCTCGCGCCTCCTTGCTGGCTATGCGGCATCTCGCCTATTGTGAGGCCGAAGGCCAGCGGGTGTGGTGTTGATTCGCGACAGCAGCCCGTTTCAAACCACGGACACCGGATTTTCGACGAGATCATGACGGTGCGCCGGCACCGCGGCCGGGAGGGGGAGAATTGACCATGCGGACAGCTTTCCTGAGGAGTTTTGCCATCGGGGCTGCCATCTTGACCGGCGGGGCCGCGCTGGCGCAGCAGTCGGCGACGCCGCCTCCTGATTACGGAACACCGATTACGGTCGACCAGGCCAAGGGGGCGGCCGCGGCTGCGATCGCCGAGGCGGCCAAGAACGGCTGGCATATGGCAATCGCGATCGTCGATCCCGGCGGCTATCTTGTCTATTTCGAGCGCATGGACGGGACGCAGAATGCCTCGGTCCGGCTCGCGGAGTCGAAGGCCCGAACTGCGGCCCTGTTCCGCCATCCGACCAAGGTGTTTTCGGATCAGTTCGCCGCCGGCAATACCGGGTTCATGAGTTTTCCCGATGAGGTGCGGCCGATCGCTTCCGAAGGCGGCCTCCCCATCGTCCTCGACGGCAAGCTCGTTGGGGCGATTGGCGCAAGCGGCGGCACTGGCCAGCAGGACAGCGTTGCCGCAATGGCTGGCGCCAACGCGGCAAAGTGATCCGAGAGAACGCTTGCTCTTCCTGGTCGGGATTTGGACGTGAGAGCAGGGCGCGCTCGCCGGCTCCTAACAGGTTCCTATGGCTCGTGACCAGATCGATATGACGCCGGTCGAAACACGCGACGAACTCGTTGCGTGGTTCGAGGCCGGCATCAAGCCGAGGTCGGAATTTCACATCGGTACCGAGCATGAGAAATTCCCGTTCAGCCTCAGCGATCACCGGCCGATTCCCTACGAGGGGATACGCAGCATCCGTTCCCTCCTCGAACGCATGGAGCATCTCCTTGGCTGGGAGCCAATCATGGAGGCCGGCAATATCATCGGCCTGTTCGATTCTTCCGGCGGCAGCGCCATTACGCTTGAACCCGGCGGCCAGTTCGAACTGGCGGGAGCGCCGGTCGAGACCGTACACCAGACCTGCTCGGAGCTCATCGCGCACCTCGCGCGGCTCAAGGAAGCCGCAACCCCGTTAGGGATCGGCTTTCTCGGTCTCGGCATGACCCCGACCTGGAGCCGTGCTGAAATCCCCACGATGCCAAAAGGCCGTTATCGCATCATGACCGAATACATGCCGAAGGTGGGCGGTCTCGGCCTCGACATGATGTATCGCACCTGCACCGTGCAAACCAATCTCGATTACTGCTCCGAAGCCGACATGGTGACGAAGCTGCGCGTCAGTCTCGCTTTGCAGCCGGTCGCCACCGCAATATTTGCGAACTCGCCGTTCACGGAAGGCAAGCCGAATAGTTTTCTTTCATTCCGTTCCGAAATCTGGCGTGACACCGATCCGGACCGGACCGGCATGCTTCCCTGGGCTTTCGACAGTGGGATGGGATTTGAACGTTGGGTCGATTACGTGCTCGGCGTCCCGATGTATTTCGTCAAACGCGGCGAGCGTTATATCGATGTTGCCGGCGAATCTTTTCGCGATTTGATGGCTGGTCGATTGCGACAGCTCCCTGGCGAGCGCGCCACCATCTCGGATTGGGCAAATCACGTCTCGACCGTTTTTCCGGAGGTGAGGCTCAAGCGCTACCTCGAAATGCGCGGCGCCGACAGCGGTCCTTGGCGGCGATTCTCGGCGCTTCCCGCCTACTGGGTCGGGCTCCTCTATGATGAGGATGCGCTCGAAGCCGCCTGGGCTCTAGTCAAGGATTGGACCGCGCAGGAGCGCCAGCAGCTGCGCGATGATGTGCCGAAGCTCGGATTCAAGGCAGTGGTGCGCGGGCGGAGCGTGCTTGATCTCGCGCGCGCGACGCTTGCGCTTGCGGAAGGCGGACTCAAGCGCCGCCACCGGCTCGACGGCAAAGGCCGCGACGAAACCTGCTACCTGGCTCTGATTCAGGAGATCGTTTCCCGCGGGACGACACCGGCAGAAGAATTGCTGGAAAGATTTTACGGTCCTTGGGGGGGCTCCGTCTCGCAGGTTTTCGAGGAATTGGCCTATTGAAGCGCCATCCAACTTATAGGATTGGTGGGTGCTCCAGCGCGCCAGGACGCGCTGGAGCACGAAATTCGATCGGCTTTTGGGTGGCCCCGTCCGTCAGCTGGTTCGAATGTCAATTAGTCTTACTGCGTCATAAGCTGCGTAGGGTGGGCAAAGGCGCAACGCGCTTCAGCGCGTGCGCCGTGCCCACGCGGATCAGTTCGCGGGTGGGCACGGCGCTCGTTTATGCGTGTGGCGCGGCTCGGGCTCGTGGACCGCGCCTTTGCCCACCCTACAGAAAGTTTTCTGACGCAGTAAGATTAGTAGGCGTGCCTCACCCGTCATATAATGACCAAAGCTCGCCGCCGACGCCATGATTGCCGCTCGCACCTCCTTCGCACGTAACGCAGTATTCGGATGGGTCTCGATCGTGCTGCTTGTGCTGCCCAGCGTTCCGGCGGCCGCGCAGGTGGACTATGACCGGCCGGGCGGCGACTACACGAGCTTCCCGCTGCGTTCCGGCGACCCCGCCCAGTGTGCGGCGCGCTGCGAGCGCGACTCGCGTTGTCGTGCCTGGGGCTTTTCCTATCCGATGACCGAAAGCTCGGGCGCAGTCTGCTGGCTCAAGTCGCGGGTCACTGCGCGGGTGCCGGCCACGTGCTGCGTATCGGGTGTGCGCGGCGCGAGCACGCGGGAACTGGGCATAGGACCCTACGAGTTTTCGATCGATCGGGTCGGCGGCGATTACCGCCATTTCGACCTGCCCTCGGACCCGACCGGCAAGGGCTGCCAGGACGCCTGCGACGGCGAGGACAAATGCCGCGCCTGGACCTATGTGCGGCCAGGCTACGGCGGCCTGTCCGCCGCCTGTTATCTCAAAAGCCGTATCACCCGGCCGCAGCGCAAACCGTGCTGCATTTCCGGTGTCGTGCGGTGAGGAGTTGTCAATTCAGAAACCAATAAACAAGAAGTCGAGCGCGCCCATTATCTTGTCGTGGTGATCGGCAAGACTCGCCACTTTTCTGCGCAGCATGCGCTGCTCGACCGCAAATAATTCGTGCGTCGCGAGCCAATAATCGCGGCCGTCCACGGAAAGTATTGGATTGAGACGCTGCGCACCCGACATCTGCTCGCGCGGCACAAGCGGTGCAACAATAGTGGAGGTCAGGCCCGAGACCAGATCGGATTGCAGCACGAGCAGGTAGGGTCGATGCGCCGCCTCCTCGCCATCTGGATTGGCGACGACATCGAACTGGGTTGTCATTGACTGTCCGGCCGATACCGAAGCTTGCTGGCAAGCAATCCGTGGCGATCAAGGAACGCGTTGATCGACGCAATCGCCTCCTGGTTCTCCTCCAGCCAGCGCTTTTCCTGCTCGGCCCGCACGATGCTGCGCAGCCGGTTTTCCAGCGTCTCCGAAATGTTGATGCGCAGCCGGCGGGCTTCGTCCAACAAGTCGACATCGACGAACAAGTTCACCGCGCGTTTCTTGACCAAGCGTTGACCCAGCATCGGGGCAATTCCTCAAAGGCTCACGATATGCGCAAGGTTAATGCGCAGGCCAAGTCTTGGCAAGCCCACTCTCCAAGTCTCGCGAATAGTCACCCCCGTTCTACCAACCGCGATCCGGCCCATGCGCAGGCTTGGCTGCGCGACACCGATCGGCGTGCCCCTGGCCGTATTTGCCGCAGGCCGGCAGGCGAACGCGCCGCGAAATCCGGGCTACGGGTCCAGCCTCAAAGCATGTAAAACATGGCCATGCTCTCGCGGTTACATCCGCTCGCGTTCGCCGGACTGGTCCTGGCCAGCACCACGCCCTGGGCCCTGGCCGATCCGGTAGCCGATTTCTATGCCGGCCAGACGATCACGCTTCTCGTCGGCTCCCCGCCCGGCGGGGGTTACGATACCTATGCCCGGCCAGTGGCGCGGCACCTCGGGCGGTTAATTCCCGGTCAACCGAGCATCGTCATTAAATACATGCCGGGTGCTGCGAGCCTTGCGGCGGCCAATACGCTTTATTCCGTCGCCCCGCGCGATGGCCTCACGATAGGGCTCGTCCAGCGCCACATCCCCTTCGAACTGCTCCGTGGGAACAAGGCCGCGACCTATGATCCGTTCAAGTTCAATTGGTTGGGTAGCCTCGCCTCCGAGGTGAGCGTGACCCTCGTCGGATCGGCAGCGCCGCATCGCACCGCCCAGGATTTGCTCACGGTGCCGCTCATTGCCGGAAGCCTCGGCCCCGAGACTGACAGCGAGATCGAGACCAATGCGATGATCCGGCTGCTCGGCGCGCCGATCCGGCTGATCCGGGGCTATTCCGGGACCGCCGCTACGCTCTTGGCTCTCGAACGAGGCGAGTTGCAGGGCGTGCACGGGATTTCATGGTCCTACGTAAAGACGCACAGGGCGGATGCGCTGCGCGACGGCAAGCTGCGCATCCTGCTGCAGACCGGACTACACCCGCATCCAGACCTCAAGGACGTCCCCACCATGTACGACCTGGTGCAGTCGGACGAGGTCCGTAAAGTGTGGGATCTGATCTTCACGCCGAAGCTGATGTCGCGCCCGTTCGTGCTTCCGCCGGAGGTGCCGCCCGTGCGCGTGACCGCGTTGCGGGACGCTTTTGCGCGCCTGGTGAAGGATCCGGAATTTCTCGCCGAGATGGACAAGATCCAATACGAGATCAGCTTCGTTCCCGGCGCCGAGATGGACCAGTTGATCCGGCGTGTCTACGCGTTTCCGCCCGAGATCATCGCCAGAATGATCGATGCGATCGGCGAGCGCGACAAGCCGCCGACCGGGCGCTAAATCCGCTGCTCTACGGAACTCGTAGCCCGCATCTCGCGGCGCGCACAAGTTATGGCGATGGCAAACAAAGCGGAAGCACCGCTCAAGCGGGCTACAACTCGACTTAATCTTACCGCGTCATAACCTTCGTAGGGTGGGCAAAATCGCGTGGCACCGCCTGACAGCGTGGGCAACGGCGCCCGGCGCGATTTTGCCCACGCGGTCGGCATTGGAGAAGGCGCCGTTGCCCACCCTACGACGTTTCTGACGCAGTAATGTTAAGGGAGCTTGTCGAAGCCCTCGCCGAATCCTTTGAGGCTCATCGGGAAGCCGATGCCTTCCTCCGGCGTCTGAAAGATGATGAAGGTGGCGGTCTGGCCGTTCCGCATTTGCTTGATCAGATTGTCGTCCATCATCACCTCGGCGACGCAGCCGTTCGGCAGGCAGCGGACAAAGCCGGCGCGCCCGACATCCACCTGATCGATCTTGAGCCCGAGCCCCGAGGGCAACAATACGCCCATCGGCGCCACCACGCGCATGAGCCGGCTCTTCTGATCTGCAGTCTTGAGCACGATCACCGTGAGGCCGATATTGCCTCGGTCCTCGGCGGTGACGCTCTGGATCAGCGCACACTGCTCGCCTTGAGCACCCGGCGGCGTGTCGCAGCGAACCTGCCAATCCGCATGTACCGAGCGAACCGTGCCTTGCGCCGCAGCCGGTCCGGCGGCACCGATGAGGCCGGCAAGTCCCAAGGCCGCAACGGCCGTAAGCGCTCTCGCCGCTTGGCGCAACCTTCCTCGTGTGCTCGATGGAGTCGAGTCGAACGAACCCATGGTCCCCCTCGAAGGTCTCTAAGAGCCGCCCCGCCCCGCGCGTCTGCTGCTCGCCCCGCCCGGATAATTCTCGCTGGGATAGGGTGGTTAGCCGCCGCCGCGCTTCCTAACAGGGCGATTGTGGCCGAGATAAGGGTGTCAATGGCGGCCTTCCCGGATTGCGCGATCGCACCAACATCGATTGTGCGACGGCAATATGCGATCGCGCAATCCGGGCTACGGACTCCGTGCCGCACGGAAAGTAGCGTCGCGCGCATTGCAGCGCAGCCGGAATTATGGTTTGAGAAACCGGGATTCCCCATTTCCGCTGCGCATCGCTGCCGGAATTGCCCGTGCGGGCCGACCATGCGGCCGGAGCCGCATCCAACCGTTGCGGGCGTGGCGCGAGAGACGTAACGGATCAAGCCGAAGGAGCAACGACGACGATGCTCGGGTTCAAGCGCTTGATCGCTTTGGTTGGCGCCCTCTCATCTCTGGTTATCGGCTGCGCCGCCATGGCGGCAGAGGCGGGGCATCCATTGGATTGGCAGCTCGGCTTCCAATCCTCGGTGACGTCGGTGATGGACGAGATCGAGTTGTTCCACTCTTATCTTCTGTACTTGATCACCGCGATCGCGGGCTTCGTGCTCCTGCTCCTCCTCATCGTCATCGTACGCTTCAATGCGCGCAGCAATCCGACCCCTTCGCGAACGACGCACAACACGCTGCTTGAAGTGCTCTGGACCATGGTGCCGGTCCTGATCCTGGTGACGATCGCGATCCCCTCGTTCCGGCTTCTGTTTTTCCAGCTCAACACGCCGGCGGCCGATCTGACCGTGAAGGCGACGGGCGAGCAGTGGTACTGGACCTACAGCTATCCGGATAACGGCAACTTCCAATTCGATTCCCTCCTGGTGCGAGATGAGGCGAAGCTCAGGCCTGATCAACCACGCCTCCTGGGCGTCGATAATGAGATGGTGGTGCCCGTCAACAAGGTTGTGCGGGTTCTGACGACGGGCAACGACGTGATCCATTCCTTCGCGGTGCCTTCCTTCGGCATCAAGATCGATGCCATCCCGGGCCGAATCAACGAGACCTGGTTCAAGGCGGATCGCGAAGGGCTCTATTACGGCCAGTGCTCGGAGCTGTGCGGCAGGGATCACGCATTCATGCCGATCGCCGTCCGCGTGGTCAGCGAGCAGGCGTTCAATGACTGGCTCAACGAGGCGAAGCAGAAATGGGCTCGCGACGAATCCGCTCCAAGCAGCGTCGCGGCAGTCGATCCAGTGACAAGCCGTTAAATCGCGGCGCGCGCGACGGCAGAATAGAGATCAGGGCCTTCGAAGGAAGCAAGAGATGGCGACCACATCCCACGGCGCTCACGACGTACACGCCCACGACCTGGAAAACGGTCACGGGCACCCCACCGGCTGGCGTCGCTTCGTCTATTCGACGAACCACAAGGACATCGGCACGATGTACCTTGTCTTCGCCCTGATGGGAGGGACGATCGGCGCGCTGTTGTCAATGGGCATCCGCCTTGAACTGATGAAGCCCGGTCTGCAGTACTTCCACGACCCGCACATATTCAACGTGTTCACCACCGCCCACGGCCTGATCATGATCTTCTTCATGGTCATGCCGGCGATGATCGGCGGATTCGGCAATTGGTTCGTTCCGCTCATGATCGGCGCGCCGGACATGGCGTTCCCGCGCATGAACAACATCTCCTTCTGGCTGCTGCCGGCTTCATTCGCCCTGCTGCTGACGTCGATGTTCGTCGAGGGCGAGCACGGCGATCCCGGCGTGGGCACCGGCTGGACGCTCTACGCGCCGCTTTCGACAACCGGCCATCCGGGGCCGGCCGTCGATTTCGCGATTCTGTCCCTGCATGTCGCCGGCGCCTCCTCGATTCTCGGCGCCATCAATTTCATCACCACCATATTCAACATGCGCGCGCCGGGCATGACGCTGCACAAAATGCCGCTCTTCGTCTGGTCGCAGCTCGTGACCGTGTTCCTGCTGCTGCTGGCGTTGCCGGTGCTGGCGGGCGGGATCACGATGCTGCTCACCGACCGCAATTTCGGCACCACCTTCTTCTCGCCGGACGGCGGCGGCGATCCGGTGCTGTTCCAGCACCTGTTCTGGTTTTTCGGACACCCGGAAGTCTACATTCTGATCGTCCCCGGCTTCGGCATGGTCAGTCAGATCGTCGCCACCTTCTCGAAAAAGCCGGTGTTCGGCTATCTGGGCATGGCCTATGCGATGGTGGCGATCGGCGGCATCGGCTTTGTGGTCTGGGCGCACCACATGTACACGGTCGGCATGTCGGCGTCGGCGCAGGCCTATTTCGTCGCCGCCACGATGGTGATCGCGGTACCGACTGGCGTGAAGATCTTCTCCTGGATCGCCACGATGTGGGGCGGCTCGATCGAGTTCAAGACCCCGATGCTGTGGGCGATGGGCTTCATCTTCCTGTTTACGATCGGCGGAGTTACAGGCGTGGTGCTTGCAAACGCCGGCGTCGACCGCTCTTTGCAGGACACCTACTACGTCGTCGCACACTTCCACTATGTGCTCTCGCTTGGCGCGGTGTTCACGATCTTTGCCGGCTGGTACTACTGGTTCCCGAAAATGTCGGGCTATATGTACAGCGAAACGATCGGCAAGCTGCACTTTTGGCTTACCTTTGTCGGCGTCAACATGGTGTTCTTTCCGCAGCACTTCCTCGGGCTTGCCGGCATGCCGCGCCGCGTTGCCGACTACCCGGATGCATTCGCCGGCTGGAACATGGTCTCCTCGATCGGCGCCGATATCTCGTTCGCCGGACTGATCGTATTCTATATCGGCCTCGCACATGCCTTCATTCGCAAGCAAGCGGCCGCGGACAATCCGTGGGGCGCCGGCGCGACCACGCTCGAATGGACGCTCCCTTCGCCGCCGCCGTTCCACCAGTTCAACGAACTGCCTCTGATCAAGTGAGTTTGGCCGATCGTGACCCACCTAACCGCAAACGACCGCCGCGCTGATATCGCTCGGCTCCCCTCGGCTCCCTGCGTAAGCGAGGCCGGCGTCGGCGACTACTTCGCGCTGATGAAGCCGCGGGTGATGGCGCTGGTCGTGTTCACGGCTGCGGTCGGACTTGCGCTCGCGCCCGTCCACATGCATCCGGTACTGGCCTTTACGGCGATCCTGTGCATCGCCGCCGGCGCCGGCGCCGCCGGCGCGCTCAACATGTGGTATGACGCCGACATCGATGCTGTGATGACCCGCACCGCCGGGCGTCCCATTCCGCGCGGCCGCATTGCACCGGGCGAGGCGGCCGGGTTCGGAATCACTCTCGCGGTCGGCTCGGTCGTCGTGCTCGGGCTCTTGATAAACTTGGTCGCCGCGGCACTGCTCGCGTTCACGATCTTTTTCTACGTCGTGATCTACACGATCTGGCTCAAGCGCCGGACTCCACAGAACATCGTGATCGGCGGCGCCGCCGGCGCGTTCCCGCCGATAATCGGCTGGGCGGCGGCGACCGGCACCGTCGGGATCGAATCGATCCTGCTGTTTCTGATGATCTTCTTCTGGACCCCGCCGCATTTCTGGGCGTTGTCGCTTCTGCGCGCGGAGGATTATGCGCGCGCGCGCGTGCCGATGCTGCCGGTGGTTTCCGGCGTGCAGGAGACCCGCCGGCAAATCCTGCTTTACTCGGGCCTGCTCATTCCGGTTGGCGCGGCGCCATGGTTGATGGGCTATGCCGGCCTGCTCTACGGCATCATCGCGCTCGCCGCTGGTGGCGCAATGGCAGCGTTGGCCTGGCGCCTATGGGTGGTTCAGGAGCGTGCAGGAGCCGCGCGGATCGCAGGACGGATATTCGGTTTTTCCATTCTCTACCTTGTCATCCTGTTTGCCGCCTTACTGGTCGATGACCGCGTGGCCAGCCTCATCGGCCGTGCGGCATGAAACCGGTGATTGATATGGCCGAAAAGCCGGAGAAGATCGTGCTGACCGAGGCGCAGCGCAAAAGCCGCCGCGCGCGCTCGATCGCGCTTGCCCTCATCCTCGGGGCGCTGGTGATCCTGTTCTATGTCGTCACGCTGATTAAGGGCCCCGGCGTGCTCAACCGCCCATTGTGAGAATAAGAGATGTCACGTGGTTGCGAGGGATGCACAGTAGTGCCGCAAACTCGGTGGGCTCCCTCTCCCCACCCAGCGCGGGCTTGTCCCGCGCTGGGCATTTTGCATGCGCAAGTCGGGCAAGCCCGACTTGCGGTGGGAGAGGGTTGGGGTGAGGGGGTTCGGGCCTCACGACTGATCCGAACCCCCTCACCCGCCCGCGCCAAGGCGCGGGCGACCTCTCCCCGGAGGGGAGAGGTCGCGCTCGCGGCACGCGTATCGTCATGCTCGCCGCGTGGTTCTAGCCGCATGCGGATGTACATGAGCCGGAGATCATGAACGACCCGACGACACCCAAGGTTTCGCTCTCGCGGCAACGCCGGCGCGATTTTGCGATCGCGGCGGGCTGTGGCGCGTTCGTTGCCGTCATGGTCGGGATGGCCTATGCGGCGGTGCCGCTCTACAGCTGGTTCTGTCGTACCACCGGGTTCGGAGGCACTCCGCAGGTGGCGAATGTGGCGCCGGCTCACGTGCTCGACCGTCGCATCGAGATCCGTTTCGACGCCAACGTGAGCGGCGGCTTGCCGTGGCGATTCGAACCTGAACAAACGTCCGTGGTGGGCAGGATCGGCGACGTTCTCACTGTCAACTACCTCGCCGTCAATGAGTCCGCGCGCGAGACTGTGGGGCAGGCCGCCTATAACGTCTCCCCGCCTACCGTCGGTGCCTATTTCACCAAGATCAACTGCTTCTGCTTCACCCAGCAACGCCTCGCTCCAGGAGAGAAGCGCTCCATGCCGGTTGTTTTCTTTGTCGATCCGGCGCTGGCGAAGGACTCCGAGCAGGACGATCTCTCCACCATCACATTGTCATACACCATGTATCCCGTGCGCCAGCCGGAACCGCCGCGCGTCGAGCGCAAAGCGTCCGGGCTGCCCGGCCGAAGCTGAATCAGAGGAAAGCTGCGCCGCCGCGGCGCTAATCGAAAACGGAGATACCCACGATGGCTGATGCCCACGCCGAGCCGCACCATCAATATCACCTGGTCGAGCCGAGCCCGTGGCCGATCATCGGTGCGACCGCGACCTTCATCCTGGCGGTGGGCGCGATCGCCTGGATGAAGCACTTGTTCGCGGCGGCGCCTCTGGTATTCGGGCTCGGCGCGCTCGGCATTCTCTATACGATGTTCGGATGGTGGCGCGACGTCGCGATCGAAGCGACGTACAAGGGCGATCACAGTCCGATCGTTCAGATTTCCCACCGCTACGGAATGATTCTGTTCATCGCCTCCGAGGTGATGTTCTTCGTCGCCTGGTTCTGGGCCTATTTCAATACCGCGCTGTTTCCCGCGGATGTGCAACATCAGATGGGCGCCCTGATCGGCAACGTCCAGCGCTTCGACGTGCTCGGGGGAACGTGGCCTCCGAAGGGAATCGCAACCTTCGATCCCTGGCACCTGCCGCTGTTGAACACGCTGATCCTGCTCACCTCGGGCACCACGGTGACCTGGGCTCACCATGCGCTGTTGGAGAACGACCGACAGGGGCTCAAATGGGGTCTCATCCTCACCATTGCGCTCGGCCTCTCGTTCACCGCCGTCCAGGCTTATGAATACAGCCACGCCGGATTCCATTTCAGCGCCAACATCTACGGTGCGACCTTCTTCATGGCCACTGGCTTTCACGGCTTCCATGTCATTATCGGAACGATCTTCCTCACGGTCTGTCTGATCCGCGCTTTTCTCGGTCATTTCACTCCCAAGCAGCACCTCGGATTCGAATTTGCTGCCTGGTACTGGCACTTCGTCGACGTCGTGTGGCTGTTCCTGTTTTCCTGCATTTACGTTTGGGGCTCCGGCGGCGAAGCCGTCGCCGCCGCCGCAGGACATTGAGGGGTGGATTGCAGCCCGCATGAGCTCTGGGGCGCGCCTCGGCGCGACCTGGAGCGAGATGCGGGACTCGCATTTCGCGGCGCGGCAGAAGCCCGTCGAGATCGCAAGCGTAGCGAAGGTGACGCACATGCGGGCTACGAAGAATGACGGCTTTCACCTGACTTTGGTGTGACTTGGGCCTTTCTTCAGCGCCGCCGCATCATAGATGAAGCTCGGCCGTCGAGCCCTGCGCGCAGGCTGCACCATGCCGGATGAGACCGACGAAACGCCTTGGCAAGTTCCGCTGATACGCGGTATTCGCGGGCGATGCCCTCGCTGCGGCCACGGCCGGCTGTTCCAAGGCTTCCTTTCACTGGCGCCGCGGTGCGAACAGTGTGGACTCGATTATTCCTTCGCCGATTCGGCCGACGGGCCCGCCTTCTTTGCGATGTTCATCTCCGGGTTCATCGTCGTATTTGCAGCGCTGGCGGTTGAGGTCCTTTATAGTCCCCCATTCTGGGTGCATGCGGCACTGTGGCTGCCGCTGATCGTCATCACTACGCTGCTGCCGTTGCGGCCGATCAAAGGGATATTGATCGCGTTGCAATACCATCACAGCGCTGCCGAAGGCCGCCTCGCGGGCGGCGACGCGCCTTGAGCACAACTGTCATTACGGCGCCGCGCCGGCGCGCCGGGCTCCTCCTCCCGAGCCTCGTCGCAGTCGCGGCGTTCGCTGCGCTCATCGGGCTCGGCACCTGGCAGGTCGAACGCAAGGCCTGGAAGGAAGGCTTGATTGATGCGCTTGAGCAGCGCGTCTCGGCCGATCCGCGGCCCATCCCGCCGCCCTCGGAATGGTCGACGCTCGCGCCCGAACGCGACGAGTTCCACCGTGTGAAGTTCGCTGCCACGATCGAGCCGGATGCGGACGCGCTCGTCTATACGCCGGGTTCGGCGTTCCGCACCGATGTGTCCGGGCCCGGCTACTGGGTATTCACCCCCGCAAAGCTTTCCGACGGCACCATCGTCGTGCTCAATCGCGGCTTCATCCCGCAAGATTTGCAGGACCCTGCTGCGCGCAGTCCGCTTGCCGGCCCCATTGCTCTGGTCGGCGCGATGCGCTGGCCGGAGGCGCGCGGCTCCTTCGCTCCCAATGACGATCCCGCTCATAATCTCTGGTTCGTGCGCGATCAGCGCGCGATGGCAGAGGCCAAGGGCTGGGGCAAGGTGGCGCCGTTCTTCGTCGAGTTGGAAACCCCATCGAGTGCCGGCCCCGTGCCGCAGGCGGGGCGGCTGACGGTCAATCTGCGCAACGAGCATCTGCAATATGCCATCACCTGGTACGGCCTCGCGGCAGTGCTCGCGATCTCGTTCGGGTTTTGGGCAACGAGCAGGAAGCGCTCGTAGGGTGGGCAAAATCGCTTGGCATGCGCCGCGATTTGGGCGACGTGCCTGAGCGATTTTGCCCACGCTGTCCGGCCTCGAAGGTGGTCCGCGTGCGCAAAGGCGCGCCGCCAAGGCTGTGCGCGTCAGCAAAATCTTCGATACGCGCCTTTGCACACCCTACAGCGCGCGAGCGCGCGCAACCGCGCGCACTCCTATTTCGACGTGACGATCTCGTTGAAGCGCGCGATCACGTCCTTCGGGGTCTCGCCCATCCTGGCGATCAACGCCCGCACCGCATCGCCATCGATCGGGCTCAAGTCCTGGCCCATCTTGCCGATCTCGTCGACGAAGGCGGCATCGCTGGTCATCGCCGTGAAGGCCGTCTGGAGGGCCTTGAGGCGATCGGTCGGGATTTCGGGCGGCGTCACCAGCGGCAAGGCCATGAAGAACGGCGTTTCGGCAAAGGCGATGAGCGCGAGCGCCTTGGGGTCCTTCGTCAGCTCGCGCCCCGTTGGCACATTCGCCAGTTCCGGCAGCCGGGCCGTGCGCGCGAATTGAATGAGCCCCCGGAACGCGCCAGCCTGATAGAGCGACGCCTGTCCGACCTTGATGGCCGAAAGGCCGACGACTTGACCGTCCACTTCGCCCCGCTGCTGGGCGAGGAACACCTCGGCTGCCCCGCGATAGCCGCGGACATTCTGGATGTTCAGTCCGAGAACATCCTTCGAAATCTGGGTGAACACGAGATTGGTGGCCCCTGCGCCGGTCGTTCCGATGCGCGCCACCGGACTGCCCGGCTGCCGCAGATCAGCGACCGTCTTCGCATGGAATCCCGAATTGACCCAGAACACGTAGGCGTCGTGTGCGTATGACGAGACGCTGCCGAGCCAGCCCATTTTCAGGGGATCGAATCGGGCATTGGGATCGCCCTGGACGGCAAGCTGCGGCGTCCCGCGCTCGATGATCGCAATCGTGGTGCCGTCGCGATCGGCGTTGCCGTAGAGCCGGTTGGCGAGCGCAAGGCCGGCGGTTCCCATGTTCTGGACCACGAGCGTCGGCTTGCCGGGAATGTGCGCGCCGAGATGCCGCGAGATGAGCCGCGCCATCAGGTCGTTGATGCCGCCCGGCGCGCTCGCCACCATGAAATTGATTGTGCGGCCTCTGTAGAATTGCTCGACGCTCTGTGCCCCGGCGGCGGTCGCCGCGAACACGGCCGCGAGCCCGAGCAAAAGCCTGTTTCGCAAAAGCGTTGTCCGCGTCATGGGTGTTCTCCCGTTGCGATGAGCTAAGCGGGGCAGCCGGCGCAGGTCAAGCGTGCGGATCGGACCCGGAACTTGTAGGGTGGGCAAAATCGCGCGGCAGGGCTTTACAAGCCAGGTAATGGCGAGGCGGGCGATTTTGCCCACGCGGTCGGCTTTCGCGATTAGCGACCGCGTGGACAAAGGCGCACCAGCGATTGCGCATTACTCAGAGACCGCGAAGCGCCTTTTCCGCACTCAACGGGAACCCTCCAATGGCAACAAAATACCAAAAATGGTCTGTTTTTACCTTTCTTTGGTCGCAGTCTTCGTTGAGGCTCCGCATCAATGAAAAGGGCATGATGCCATGCGTCATGAACTTCGGGGGAGGGATCGATGCGCCAGTTCGACATTGGTGAGACAGTGACGTGCATTCCGGACAGGTTTCTTCGTTACGCGGCTCCCGGCAATTACAAGATCATCGCTGCAATGCCGGACCGAGACGGGGATCGCATGTATCGGATCAAAAGCCCGCTCGAAGAGTGTGAGCGGGTCGTAGAAGAAAGCCTTCTGATCAGATCGGACGACTGAGCTCAAAAACCGGGACGACCGCCGGCATCGTCCGAGGCTTGCATGCAGCCGTAGCGCGTCAAAGACGCGCGTGAACGCGCTTTTGGCGGCTGCATACTCGCGCCTCAGCAACGGACTACACAGCGGGAACAACGCGAGCAGTCGCCACGCCGCCATCGGTCATTGCAGGCGGGCATCGCGGTGCTATAAATTGCAATGCCCACATCCGACGAAATAGACCCGCTCACGCGGCTCGCAATCAAGCACGGTACCGACAAATGGGGGGTGCACTTCTATGCCCCCGTCTACCACGCGCTATTCGCTCCCTTGCGTGATAAGCCTATCCGGCTTCTGGAGATCGGCGTCGGAGGCTACCGTCTGGCGAAGGTCGGCGGCGCCTCGCTCGCGGTCTCTCCAAGGCATTGGCTGTCCTTGGAACATGCGCTGGCGCGGTGGCGGGATCATCCGGGCCTGCTCCCCTTTCTGCATACAACATTGCAAAGCAACGCGGCGATCGGGACAGCATGCTGCAATATCTTCATCGGCTGTCGGCCCTGAAGAACGACAATCCCGTGCTTGAGGAATGGCGCGCCGAGGCAGAAGCGGCGCCAGAACCCGGACATCGGGCCGGGGTGAAGTCCGCCGTAACCGGCGGGGTTCCGAAATAATTTCATCGTCCCTCTTGACAACATTCCTAAGGAGGATAATATTCACAGCGATCCCGGCTCGATCGAGGGCGTCTTCCGGAGACAGTCCCGTTGGGCGGAGCCGGGAGCGGCTCCCTGCGGCTCTGGCTTGTCACCAGCCCCGTGGGCGTTCGCCCCTTCTAAAAATCCTCCTCCGCTTGCGGAGGAGGGGGCAGCGATAAGTGCCGCGGTGGAGCGCCGAGAGGCGAGGCGTCCCGATCGCAAGGGACGTCAAGACGCCTCGCAAGCGTCTTCGCGTGCCTCACCAGCACGCAAGGTGCCTCACCAGCACCTGGGTTTCTCGGTGCTCCACTCCCCCTCGCTCGCCCAAAAGTCTAAAAGAAGAGGGGAAACAAACGAAGCAGACGGCGCAGCCGGCGCCACAAAACCAACGGCCGGCGGAGCTATGGCTGGAAATGCTGCTGATCGATAACGAACTGGTCTCCGAATTGCTCACCATGGACGACTGCATTCGCGTCCAGGAAGAGGCATTCCGGAAATTGCCGAGCGGCGGCGCCATTCACCGGCCGCGCATCGACATGTACGTGCCGGCCGAGCGCGAGGAGGGCTATTTCCGCTGGGGCACGATGGAAGGCGCCAACGACGGTTTCTTCGCCATCCGCATGAAGTCGGACATCATTACCTGGCCGAGGGACAAGAGCGGCAACTGGACCGAAGAGAAATACTGCCGCGAGCCGGGCACCTATTGCGGGCTCATTCTCCTCGTCTCGACGCGCAACGCCGAGCCACTCGCCTTCATCAATGACGGCGTGCTCCAGCATTTCCGCGTCGGCGGCGGCGCCGGCATCGGCGTGAAATATCTTTCACGCGAGGACAGCCACGTTGTGGGCATGCTCGGCTCCGGCGGAATGGCGCGCACCTTCCTTGAAGCCTTCAAATGCGTCCGCGACATCCGCCTGTGCAAAGTCTACAGCCCCACCGCGGCGCATCGCGAGGCGTTTGCGCAAGACATGTCGCGGCGCCTCAATATCGAAGTGCGCGCGGTCGATACGCCGCGCGAGGCGGTGCGCGGCGCCGATATCCTGTCCTCGTGCACCGACAGCATGGCGGCGGTCTATGACGCCGAGTGGATCGAGAAGGGCATGCATGTCACCAATCTCGGGCGCCGCGAAATGCCCGATGCCGCAGCCGGGAAATTCGACGTCATCGTGCGTCAGGGCACGGCCGGCCTGCAGATGCGCCAGAGCGAGCGGTTTCAGGCCGAGCGGGGCCTTTCTCCGGCGGCGTTCATCGGCGGGACCGCCGAGGAGATGAAACGCATCCCGGAGAAGAACCCGCAGCCCGGCTTCGGCGGCGATTCGCCCGAATTCACCGATCGCGGCAAGGGCGGCGACAAGCCGGATTTCGCCGACCTCGTTACCGGGAAATGCAAGGGACGCACCAGCCGCGACCAGGTCACGTTCTACCGCAATGTCGGCAACCAGGGCCTCCAGTTCTCCTCGGTCGGCGGCTGGGTCTACCAGCAGGCGGTGAAACAGAAGAAGGGGCGCGAGATTCCGACCGAGTGGTTCCTGCAGAATATCCGCGACTAGAGATGTTTCCTCATGCTGTGCCACACACTCTCCCTGTCATCCCGGACGCCTGAGCCCGACCGAAGGTCGTGGCGAGGGCGATCCGGGACCCATGCTTCCGCGCACGCTGAACGATGGGTCCCGGCTCGCGCTTCCCGCGGGCCTCGCCCGCAGGTCGCTTGGCCGGGATGACATTCAAGAGGATGATTCGATCGGAGCGGAATTCGCGGTAATGATACCGGTCTGCAAATTACCCAGCCTAGCTTCGGCGCTGCTGCTGTTGTTCGGCATTGCGTCGGCATCTGCCCAAACTCCAGCGGAATTTTTCAAAGGCAAACAGATTGCGCTGCTCATCGGCTTCGGACCGGGCGGCGAGGACGATCTCTGGGGACATCTCGTTGCGCGTCATCTCACTGCTCACCTTCCCGGCAATCCCGCCGTGGTGGCGCAGAATGCCCCCGGCTCCGGCGGGCTTCTCGTCGCCAACCGGATCTACAACACTGCTCCGAAGGACGGCACCGCAATCGGGATGATCAACCGCGGCATACCGTTCGAGCCGCTGCTCGGCGGCCAGGGCACCCAATTCGATCCCCTCCAGATGAATTACATCGGCAGTCCAGGCCGCGACACGACGGTCTGCGCCGCGCACAAGGACGCGCCGGTAAAGTCGATGGATGATCTCTACACGCGCGAATTGACCGTCGGCGGTACCGGTTCGGGCGCCGACACGGCCGTTTATCCGGAATTTCTCTCGGCGCTCCTGGGAATGAAATTCAGGCTGGTGAAGGGTTATCGCGGCTCGAACGAGATCCAACTCGCGATCGAGCGGGGCGAAGTGCAGGGAATCTGTCTCGCCTACGATTCGCTCATGCGGGGCAATCTGGCACGCCGCGGCGAGATCAACGTGCTCCTGCAAGCAGCGCTTGCCCCCGATCCGCGCGTTCATGCTCCAATCGCGCTCGATGCCGCGCGCTCGGCGGAGGACAGGCAATCGCTTGAACTCTTCTTCGCCCGTGCTGCGGTCGGCCGGCCCTTCGTCGCGCCGCCTGGGGTGCCGGCCGATCGTCTAGCGGTAATCCGGCAGGCATTTGCCGCGATGCTGCGCGACCCGGCCTTTATCGATGAGGCGAAAAGGCTGGAACTCAATGTGGTGCCGATCGGCGCACAAAAAATCTTGAACATCATAACCAAGGCGTATGCGGCGCCGCCGGACATCGTCCGGCGCACGATGCGCGCGCTCGGCCGGGCCAGCTGACCAGTGCGGTTAAATGCCGGAGCAACATCGCATCGGTTGTAGGGTGGGCAAAGGCGCCCCCGAAACGTGAGATTTGGCACAGTGTCACGCGCCTTTGCCCACGCTGTCGTGAGTTGGAGAAGTCGACCGCGTGGGCAAAACCGCGCCCCGCCGCCGTTGCGGGTGGAGAATTTTCCGGGCGCGATTTTGCCCACCCTACCAGGGCGCAAATAAAAAGGCCCGGAGCACAAGTCTCCGGGCCTGTCGCACGATCGCTTAGTGGTAAGTTGGAGTGGCTCAGTAACCCGCCGAAACCGGCCCTACCGGCGAGCCCCAGTCGAACCGATAGTTCAGGCCAACTTTGACCAGCTGGATGTTCTCGTCGATCCTGAAGATTCGAGCAAAGTTGAGCTTCTGCGTCTGATCAATCCCGCAGATGAGCCCGGTGCAGTTTGCCGTTAGACCGCCGTTGAGCGTCACGTCTCGATGACCTAAGCCGAGGTAATCGTACTCGATCTTGGCCGACCAGTTGCCGAACAGCCCAAATTCGAGACCGGCGCCCACCATCCAGCCCCAGCGATTATCGTTGCCGCTCCATGAGCCGCTGCCATTCGTGGCGTCGCATGGCAGTGCGAATACGAGGATGATGCCGCAGGAACTTGCGCTGAACTGGCTGGTAACATTGTAATTGTTTCGGGCGTAGGCGCCGCCGCCCTTGACGTAGAACAGCGTCCGATCAAGGAAGTCCGAGGTGATGCCGATCCGGCCCGCAATGGTGGCGACATCCCTGACATTGCTGAAGAATCGATCATTGATCGTGCCTTGAGTATTGATCGTAAGGATCGGGATAGGGCCAATGCAGCATCCGAATTCCTCTACGGAAGCACCGGATATGCTGTTCTGGTGGTCGCCCTTCAGATCCGACCAGCTGAACTGCCCCTCGACGCCGAGAACCCAGTGACTGCCCGGCTGCTGCCAGTTGAAGCCTGCCTGGACACCGCCAAGGAACCCGATCGCGTTGTGCGACCCCACGGAACCGTTTTGGCCAAATCCCGATCCGGGCGCATTGGCCAACGCATCGAACGGGCAGATGGCGATCGCACCCGGATCTTCTGGTGTGGAGGGCCCGGGCTCGCCGCCGTCCAGTTCGAGGAAGTGGCAAACATCCCCGAAGCCATTTCCAAACTTGGTCTCCTCCTCCCACGCTTGGCGTGCCCAACCGCCGCCAATATGGCCACCGACATAGAAGCCGCTCCAGTTATATGCCGGCGGAGGCGGCGGCGGGGCCTTTAGGATTGGTCTTGCCGCGATATCGGCTGCATTCGCTGAGCCAGCCGCGAGGAGCGCAAGGCCGGCCAGACCGACGAGAGAAAGCTTTCGCATTGGTAACCCCCCAATTAGGATAAGAGTGGGATTTGTAACAGCGAGGTTAGGCGAAGGCTGTACCTTTTGTGCAACACTCCCACAGAAAAGACTCATTGATCCACGGACCTCCGATGTGAATTTTTGCCAAAGAGCAACAAGAGCAACGTAATGAAGCAGGAGAGAGTTAGTACATGTTGCGCCGCGGACCGCGTGGCCGTGCTCATTCCCTGCTTCAATGAGGAAGCGGCGATCGGCAAGACCATTGCCGATTTCCGCGCTGCGCTTCCCGAGGCGACGCTCTATGTCTACGACAACAATTCAACAGACGGCAGCATCGAGGTGGCGCGAGCTGCCGGCGCGCTCGTGCGCCGCGAGCGCCATCAAGGCAAAGGCAATGTGGTGCGCCGGATGTTCGCCGATATCGATGCCGATATCTACGTGCTCGTCGACGGCGATGCTACCTATGACGCATCGAGCGCGCGGGCGATGATTGCGCGCATCGTCGACGACCGCCTGGACATGGTGGTCGGGGCGCGCGTCGAGGAGGTGAAGGAGGCCTATCGCCCAGGCCATCGCATCGGAAACCGGCTGCTGACCGCCTTCCTCGGCGCGGTGTTTAAATCGCGCTTTACCGACATTCTTTCCGGCTATCGCGTGTTCTCGCGGCGCTTCGTCAAATCTTTTCCAGTGCTCTCGCGCGGTTTCGAGATCGAGACCGAGCTGACCGTGCACGCGCTGGAACTTGAACTGCCGGTCGCCGAAATAGCGACGCGTTACTACGCGCGGCCGCAGGGCTCAGTCTCGAAATTGAGCACCTGGCGCGACGGCGTGCGCATCCTGATGACGATCGTCTCGCTCTACCGCTCGGAGCGGCCGCTCGCCTTTTTCTCCGCGCTCGGGCTTGCCTTCGCGGCTGTGTCGATCGTGCTCGCCGTCCCGATCCTGGTGACCTACCTTGAGCAAGGGATCGTGCCGCGTCTTCCGACCGCCGTCCTTTCGACCGGGCTCATGCTTCTCGCCTCGCTTTCGGTCGTCGCCGGGCTTGTGCTCGACACGGTTACCAGAGGACGGCGCGAGGCGAAGCTCATCGCTTACCTCTCGCAGCGCGCGCCGGGATCGTAGGGTGGGCACGGCATCGCGCGCTTGCGCGCGATGCCGTGCCCACGCGGTCGCTTCCACGGCGCGTGACCCGTGGGCAATAAGGGCGTTTACGCCCGTCGGTCGACGGGCTATGGCACGCGCCAAGGCGCGTGCGCCTTTGCCCACTCTACAGCTTACGCGTGGCCGGAAGTTTCGAACGTCGCGGCGTCCAGCGCATCGCGCGCGGTTTTGCCGGCCCAGACCACAAACTGGAACGCCGGATAGTAACACTCGCAGCCGTCGAGCGCGGTCGAGAGCAGGCTCTCGCACTGGCCTGCGGAAGCAGCAAGCCCACCCGTGAGCACCAGCGCGTGACGATACATCACGAGACCGTCCTCGAACCAAAGATCGAAATGGCCGACCCACATGCGCTCGTTGATCATCGAGAGGAGCTTGAGCACCTCGGCGCGGCAATGGTCCGGCACCTTGCATTCGAAGGCGCAGGCGAGGTGCAACGCCTCGATGTCGGCCATCCAGGTAAACGAGATGCGGTAATCGGTCCACTTGCCGCGGACAAGAATTGCAATCTCGTCGTCGTTCGGACGCTCGAAGGACCAGTCATTGGTGGCGGCCATATGCTCGATGACTTCGAGCGGATTAGCGCGCCTTCTTTCTGCGATTTCGATGAGACTCATCTACGCAATACATACTGTGTCATGACCGACCCGGATTCGATCCGGGTATGTTGCTCCGGCCATCCACGTCTTCCCCCCTGTGCCGCGAAAGAAAGACGTGCTTTCCCCCAACAAGCCCGCCCCTCGGACTTCGCCCGAGGGTGCAGCACGCGGCTAAATGATAAGCATCCGCACAGTGTTAAGCTCCGCGAGCAATTTGTCCGCCTTGTGATGCCAATTTGATCTTTGTGCGGCGATTACGGCCCGAACGCAAACGAAACGCCGGTAGTGCGATGCGTTGTAGAGGCGTCACTCTGCCGATTGTGCTGGGACCGTTGCGGGATCGAGGGAAAGCGGCTGCGAACCCCGCAGATGCCAGGTCGTGCGCACGACGCTTGGAGTCGGCCGCCGCGTGAAGTCGCAATAGGCAAAGCTCAAGCCCGATACCGAGCCGCGGAAGCTTTGCGCGCTGGTCTTGCTCAGCTCGAAGCAGGGCTCGATCGGGATGCCGCGCACTGACGCGCAGATCGACTCGCCTTTGACCCGAATCGTGCCCGGCGGCAGCGTCGCATAGCGGGTGGGGCCGCGGCCGCGGAATTGGACCGTGCCGGAGACCGAGCCGTCGCTGAAAATGCGACCGCTGCCGTGGGTACCGTCGAAACAGGTATACGAAAACATCTTGCCGATCACGAAACGCCGTGCGGTTTCGGCATTCATCGGCTCGGCAGCCGCGGCGCCCGCGGTGAACAGGAGAGCGACGCCAAACGCAATGCGTACAGACATGTGACCCCCTTACTCGAACACGCTCGCATTGTCGAATTAATGACTCTGTAAGGTTAACCGAACCCCAGCATGCCGCAGCTTTGTCGCCAAATTCTGAACGTCGTCAGGCGATCCGGACGACGATGCGGCCGCGGACCTTGCCTTCGACGATCTGCCGGCCGGCCTCAATGACATCAGGAAGGCCGATCTCGGTAATCATCTCTGCAAGTTTGGCGCGAGCGAGGCCGAATTCGAGCCGGCGCCACGCCTCTTCGCGGTCGTTGCGCGGTCGGTAGACCGAGTCGATGCCGAGCAGCGCCACGCCGCGCAGAATGAAAGGCGCAACCGTGGTCGGCAAATCCATACCGCCAGCGAGACCGCAGGCCGCTACCGCGCCGCGGTAGCGGATCATCGAGAGCACATTGGCGAGCGTGGTTGAGCCGACGCTGTCGATTCCGGCGGCCCAGCGCTCCTTGGCGAGTGGGCGCACTTGGCCGGTAAGTTCCTTGCGTTCGATTATTTCAACAGCGCCGAGCCGCTTGAGGTAATCGGCCTCGGCCGTTCGGCCGGTCGAAGCGGTGACCGCAAATCCTAGTTGCGCGAGGATTGCCACTGCAACCGAGCCGAGGCCGCCTGCGGCGCCGGTCACCACCACCGGGGCGTTCGCCGGCTCTATCCCGTGACGCTCGATCGCCATGACGGCGAGCATGGCCGTATAGCCAGCAGTGCCGATCGCCATGGCGTTGCGCGCGCTCATGCTCGCGGGCAGCCGCACCAGCCATTCGCCTTTGACCCGCGCCTTCTCGGCATAGGCGCCGAGATGCGTTTCGCCGAGGCCCCAGCCGTTAAGGATGACCCTGTCGCCAGGCTTCCATTCCGGGTTGGTTGAATTCTCGATGGTACCGGCAAAGTCGACACCTGCGATCATCGGCCAGCGCCGCACCACCGGCGCCTTTCCGGTGATTGCGAGCCCATCCTTGTAATTGAGGGTCGACCACTCGACACGGACGGTGACATCGCCGTCCATGAGGTTTTTCTCATCGAAAGCGGCAAGCCTGACATTTTGCCCGCCGTCGCTCTTGTCGATGACGATCGCCTTGAAGGTGGCCATGCGATTCTCCTTGGGTTGCTGTAGCCCGGATTGGAGCTTGCGCCTCAGCGCAAGCTCCAATCCGGGATCGAGGCCCCACGAGACCCGGATTGCGCGATCGCGCTCGCGAGGCGTGTTTGCCGTCGGACGTAGCGGGCGCGATCCCGCAATCCGGGCTACGGAGCCTAGGCCGGCGCCGTGGCGAGGCGCGGCACCGGCTTTTCGACGATCGGCAAATTGATGATCGCGGAGATCACGCCAAACAGCACCCCGAGCCACCAGACGGCGTCATAGGAGCCGGTGCGGTCGAACAGGAGCCCGCCGAGCCAGACGCCGAGGAAGCCGCCAACCTGATGGCTGAAGAACGCGATGCCGAACAGCATGGCGAGCCAGCGTGTGCCAAACATCAGCGCAACAAGCCCAGAAGTCGGCGGCACGGAGGAGAGCCACAGGAGGCCGGTGACGGCTCCATAGATCAGCGTGACCACCGGGCTCGGCGGCAGCGTAATAAGGAAGACGATCGCCAGCGCGCGGATGAAATAAATGGACGAGAGAATGTAGCGCTTGGGCATGCGCCCGCCGAGCCAGCCGGACAACATCGCGCCGACGATGTTGAAGAAGCCGATGACGCCCAGCGTCCAGCCCCCGATTTCGGCCGAAAGCCCGCGGTCCACGAGATAGGCCGGAAGGTGCACGGTCACGAAACCGAGCTGGAACCCGCAGGTGAAGAATCCCAGCACCAGGAGGATGTAGGAGCGGTGCGCGAGCGCCTCCGCCAGCGCCTGACGATAGGTCTGCGTCTGCGCCAGGCTCGAGGCCGTGGAAGGCCCGCCCATTCCTCGTGTCCCGACCACAAAGGCCAGCGGCAGGATCAGCAGCAGAAGCCCAGCGAAGATTTCGAGCGCGGCGCGCCAGCCGAAATGGTCGATCAGCGAAACGCCGAGCGGCGAGAACAGGAATTGGCCGAAGGAGCCGGCCGCGGTGCCCGCACCGAAGGCGGTCGAGCGCCAGCGGTCGGGCAATTGTTTGGCGAACGAGGAGATGATGAGATTGAACGAGCACCCCGACAGGCCGAACCCGATCAGCACGCCATTCGAAAAATAAAGCATGCCGGGCGTGTCGGCATACGCCATCAGAAATAGGCCGAGCGCATAAGCGAGCACGCTGACGAGGATGACGTAGAGCGTCCCGAACCGGTCGGCGAGCGCGCCGGCAAAGGGCTGCATGGCGCCATAGAGCAGGGTTTGCAGAGCGACCGCGAGCGCGAAGACTTCACGGTCCCAGCCGTTCTCGACCGACATGGGGCGTAGAAAATTGCCGAGCGCCGAGCGCGGCCCGAAGCTGATCATCGCGATGAGACAGCCGCACACCACGATCAAGCCTGGGTTTCGCAGGTCATGCGTCGTCCGGGAGCTTGCGAATCGGTCGGGGGATGTGGGGCTGTGCATGGCCGGCACTATGCGGTTGCCCTGCAACCGGAGCAAGGCGGCGGTAGCCCCGCATCGCGCGTTCGTTGGTGCATGGCACGTCTTCGTGAGCGGGGGTGGTAAGCTCGCGGGTGACGTGTTACCTAGGTTTTGCTCGGAATGAGGATAAATGTCGATGCTGCCGGCGTGAGCCGGATGTTTTGTTAAGCCAGATATGCTCAATATGAGCATATCTGTGAACCGCGGAGGCTTGTCGATGCCGCTGCTGCAGAGCTTGGATACATCGAGCGACCGTCAGCCAATACCCCTCTTGGGCGGGGGCCCTTCAGCGGCCGCAAGCCGCTATGGCGTATTGCCGGCGCCTTCCCTCGAGTGGAACGAAGGGGTCGCACGGGAAACCGCACCGCTCTACGGGCGTGTCGCGAACGTCATTCCGCCAGTCGAATGGCCGTTTTTTGCACCCTACGTGAGAGCAATCAATGCGCTCAAGAAGGAGCGTAACGCCGTTATCCTCGCCCACAATTATCAGACGCCGGAAATCTACCATTGCGTCGCCGATTTCGTTGGCGACTCGCTGGCGCTCGCGCGCGAGGCGAGCCAAGTCGATGCCGACATCATCGTCCAGTGCGGCGTCCATTTCATGGCCGAGACTTCGAAAATCCTCAATCCCGACAAGACTGTCCTCATTCCCGATTCCCGGGCCGGATGCTCGCTCGCGAGTTCGATAACCGGCGCGGACGTCCGATTGCTGCGCCGCAAATTTCCCGGCGTGCCGGCGATCGCCTATGTCAATACCTCGGCCGAAGTGAAAGCCGAGGTCGATATCTGCTGCACGTCCTCGAATGCCGTCGAAGTGGTCGAGAGCCTCGGCACGGAGACCGTCATTTTCCTCCCCGATCAGTATCTCGCCAAATACGTGGCTGGACGGACACGGGTGAAGATCATCGCCTGGAACGGCGCATGCGAGGTCCATGAGCGGTTCACTGCGGAGGAGCTGCGCCGCTATCGCGAGAGCGACCCGTCGCTGCAAATCATCGCTCACCCGGAATGCCCGCCCGACGTCATCGAGGAAGCCGATTACACCGGTTCGACTGCCGGAATGATCGACTGGGTGCGCCGGAACCGGCCGCGCCGTGTCGTCATGGTTACCGAATGTTCGATGGCCGACAATGTCCGGGCCGAATTGCCTGACGTTGAGTTCGTGCGGCCGTGCAATCTGTGCCCGCACATGAAGCGGATCACGTTGCCGAAGATTCTCGACAGTCTCCTCCGGCTCGAGGAAGAGGTCGTGATCGAGCCTGCAATCGCCGAGAGGGCCCGCCGCTCCGTCGAGCGAATGGTGAATCTGCAGGCATGAATTAGGCCGCAGCGATTGTCTCGTTGCGGCCTTGCTGTTGAGCGTGAGAGTTGGGACGACGCGCGAATCACTCGTTGGCGGATGCGGCGTCCGGATACGAGGTTTCCACGTCCGGATACGAGACCAGGGCGTCTTGCGACGGTTCTGATGTTACCGAACCGGTGGTTGCGGGCTCTTGATCGCTGCTTGCGCCTTCGTCGGCAACAGGCGCAAGAGGCGTCGCGACCGTCTGGTCAGGGGTCGGCTGGAACTCTGCGTAGAACTCCTGCTTGTTGCTGCTACCCTCGATGGCGCGCGCGTTGGCAACGGCCGTTTCGTCTGCGCTGCCATCGAGCGAGGCCGCACCTTTTGCATCGCTATCGACGCTTGCCGGCTCCGTGATCGGCGAAACATAGGTTTCGGTAACGATCGCAGGGGCTTCGGTAATCTCGGCGGGAACTTCGACAATCGGGGTCGGTGCCTCGGCTGTAGCCGCAGGCGCCTCGGCAGCTGCCGTCTGCGCCATTTTCGCGAGGAGCGCATCGAGCTGCGCTTTGGTAATGCAGGTTTGCGCGCCGCTTTCGTCGGAGACGCAAAGCTGTCGGGTATTGAGCTGCCGGGTTGTGAACGATCCGGCAAACAGCGCGACGGTCGCTTCGATGCTGGCGATTCGTTGCTCGACGCCGCGAACGGCATTCATGATCGGATCAACGGCTATCTCCCGCCAGGATGGAGCGTTCGCGTCGGATTGAGCGCGGACAGGAGCGCCGAACGCCATCGAGAAGGCGACGAGGGCAATCGGCAGGCAGACGAGTTTTGGCGAGAAATGCATCTGATCCGTCATCATGTTTACTCCGGTTGATTACGGCACGCCTGAGGCGCTGTTAGACTCGCGAGTGAGGAGCAGGATGCCCGGTAGCAAAGCCGCGGCGGTACGTGATCCGGCAAGCATGGTTTGTCACCAACACCATTGCCCTTGCCGTGGCGTTCCCATACCCCGATACGATGCTCGGAAAAGCCCCAACCCCTCGCGCACAAATGTGCCGCTGCGTGATTAAAGAACAGTTTGCAATGTGATTGATCGCGCAAATTATCGCGGCATGTTCGCGCTGCGCGGAAGCCTTGCCGTGTGCGGCAGCGTGGCAGTCCCATTGATTAGATTTCACAGGCGGATATATACCGGCTATGCAGCGGCAACCCATACAGGACGCCAGACTTGCGGAGGCGGTAAACCGGCTCGTCGAGAAGCTGCATCCGCGAGCTATCGTCCTGTTCGGCAGCCGCGCGCGTGGCACAAATCGATCCGACAGCGACTACGACCTTCTTGTCATCAGCGAGCAACTGCTCGATTACGATCAGGTCTACCGGCCGGTGGCCGGCCGAGGACTACGTTGCGACGTTGTTCCGTGCACGCTAGGCGCGTGGCAGAACGCTTATTTAGATGCCGGAGGCGTGCTTCGAGACGCATTCGACCAGGGTATTATACTCTATGGTCAACCCTAGACGGGTCGAAGCACTCCTGGCGATGGCCGAGGAAGATATCGCTGGTGCAAGCGCGCTCCTCGGCATATTGACCCGGCTTGCGCGCTATCATGTGCAACAAGGTGCTGAGAAAGGCGTCAAAGCTCTCCTCGAGCGACATGGCCGAAATCCCGGACGCGAACATCGGTTCGATTCCCTGGCAGAGATGCTGCCAAAAGGCGATCCGTGGCGCGACCGAATTTGGAGATTCGATTCTCTTTCGCCGGCCGCCACCTCGCTTCGCTACCCGACTGCCGAGGGAAGAGTCATGCCGCCGCCTGAACGCGAGGTGGTGAATCGAGAGATTACGGCGGTGGTATCATTCATTAAGGATGTAAGGCGAGCTGTCAGCGAGAACTTAGAATAAAAAAGGTTGTCCACAAAGCGCCGGTACCCGCTGTAGAGTAAGCTCAATTGCCGAGGTCTGTCTTGGTGCCGATTTCATCCATGGCTTCTATCAGACGCGCGAGGCGCTCAAATTCGAGCGGCGATAGGTTGCTCGACGCATTCGCCGATCGGCTGGACCGCGCCGGTTCGGTGGGGCGCGTCGAGTCGAGGGTCAGGTGCGAGCCCGCAGGGACCTCCTGCGAGATCGGCGTCTGATGACGCGCTGCCTGCCTGGGAGCGGCCGCCGCGGCCGAAAAGGTAGCCACGACGAGCGCAAGCGAGAGCACGATCCTTGAGTTGGTCAACATGGCTGGTCTCCGTTATGCTTTCCTTGATCCGTTCATTGGAGCAAATATTCCAGAGAAGGCCGGCATTTTCTATCCAACAGGAGTCTAGGTTAGGCGGACAGAGGTATTGGTCGGCCGTCGAGAGCCCGGCACACGGCTAGACGAAGGTACCGGTATCTGTACCGTTATTTCCGGTCGAGCGCCTGTTTCACGCGGTTGATCACCTCGATCGGGGCGTTGACTGCATCTTTGAGCACGCTGCTCACTTCGTCCGCGGTCACCAGATCGGTGTCGAGCCTGGCGCGCTCGGCGTCGCTGCGGAACGCCGGGTCGCGGAGCGTCTCGGCGAAGGCGGATTGGAGGACGGCGGCGCGATCCGGCGGAAGATCGGGCGGCGCCAGGAACGGCCGCCCGAGAATTTCCCGCGCCAGCAGGAATTCGACTGCTTTTTTATCAATCGGGTTCTCAACCAGCGATCGGATGCTGGGAACGTCGAGGATTTCCGCTATTGATTTGACGCCAGTATGGAACAGGAGGTTGACCTTCTTGTCGCGCACCCAGTCCGGATGCGCCGCCATGATGGCACTCCAGGACCAGTAAGCGAGCCCATCGATTTCTCCACGCTCCATGGCGAGCGCACCTTCGGGCGTATCCCGGTAACCGCCAATGATCTTGAATTTGGTAGCGGCGAGATGATTCAAGGCGCGCGGAATGATCTCGGAATCGGCGCCGGCGCCCGTACCCGGTACCAGAAGCTCGTGCTCTTTTAGATCCGCGAACGTCTTCACCTGGGCTGTATGCCAGGCCATCGCCAGAGTCGTCTCGCGATTCATGCTGCCGAGCCAGGTGAAACGCAGCGGATCGAACCTTGCCTCGTTCTTCCCGAGTATCGGCTCGAACGGGAGGCCGCGCCCGATCGTCCCCATCACGCTGCCGTCCTTCGGAGCGATCTTGTTGAGATAGTCGACCGCCTTGAGCCCGCCGGCGCCCAGCATGTTCTGCACGACGAAAGTGGGATTGCCGGGAATGTGATCACCGAGGTGGCGCGCCAGCAAGCGTGCGTAGAAATCGTAGGTCGAGCCGGCCCCGGAAAACACGACCATCGTGAGCTGGCGTCCTTTGTAGAACTGCTCCGGGCTTTGCGCGTTGGCCACAGTCAGTGCCGAAATGAGCAGCAATGCCGGAACGACGACCATCCTGCGTATTGCGGAATGAGGCCCGGTCCTTGCGGCGTATCGATCCGATCCGACTTCTTTCATCGAACTCATGTCCTAGGGCAGGATGGCGAAGGCGCGGGCCGGAAAACCGAGCCCGTTGCGGACCTTCGGCCAGGTGACGACCACAATCGCGCCCTTCGGCGGCACCTTGTCGAGATCGGCCATGGCTTCGATCTGATAGTGACCGTGCTGCAGAATATAGGTCTCCGAATCCATTTTGTCCGTTGTGTCGGTATCGAGCGATTCATGGCCGGTGGCGGTTACGCTGCGCTGCTCGTAGAGGAACCTGATCGTCTCGAATGCCCAGGCAGGAAACGGGCTGCGCTTGAAACGCTCCGGATTGCTGTCCCAATCCTTGTACATATCGGTACGCAGCGCCACGAACGAGCCTCGCGGCACGCGTCCATGTCTTCCTTCCCACCTGCGCAGGTCCGCGACGGAAAATGCGTGGTTCGGGTCATCGGTGAGATACGGCGTATCGTCGAGCACGATCAGCGGCAGCATCATCTGCTTGAGCGGGATCTGATCCATCGTGGGGCCGTTCTCGGCAAAGTGCGCCGGCGGATCGACATGAGTGCCGTATTGCCCGACCATCTGGTAATAGGTCGCGCGGAACCCGTCCTTGGGAATTGTGTAGGGCTCGTGCGTTTCCGGGTTGAGGGCCGGCGTCATCTTGGCCTGCCCAAATCCGGACCATACGGGCGTATTGGCATCGAAGCTGTGCGTCAGATCGACGAAGGTCTTGCCGGCAATCACGCGATAGGCGCGTGCAAGCTTGCCTTCCGCCAGTGCTGCTGCGCCATTGAGACTGCAAAGCGCGAGGGTCGCCAGTAGCAGGCCGGCCCAACGAGCGCAGAAGAGTTTGGAAGCAATCATCGGGTCCTCAGGGTCTCGATCATTGAACCGGATATTGCGCCGATGGTGCTGGATAGCCAAGCGGTGGGCCGTAGCCCGGATTGCGCTTGCGCTTTAGGCGCAAGCGCAATCCGGGTCAGCCGGGCGGCCCCGGATTGCGCGATCGCGCCATGAGGGCCTTTGCACTCAGGCGGCTCCGTCGCGATCGCGCGATCCGGGCTACGGCCGCGTCATTGACAGTGCTTCGGCCTGCCCTGTACGAGATCATCCCATGCGCGGGGTCGATTTGAGGCGCCGTCGATAGCAGGAGAGATCGCTGCAATGGCAACGGACGGCAAGACAGAGCCCGCAGTCAGCGAAGAAGGTAAGGCATTTCTCCTCGACCCGTACAAGGAATGGGCGAACGGCGAAGGAATACCGATCCATCTCGACTTCGGGCACGACCTTATCGCGCTGGAGACGGGCCCGTGGGCTCGCTACGACGCTCGCGGCTGCTTTGCCTTCACCCATGGGGCCGGCGATTTCATGAGCAATTACGTGCTCGAAGTGGCGCCCGGCCGCAAGACGCGTCCGCTGCGGCATCTTTACGAGGCTTTCTTCTACGTCCTTGTGGGTCACGGTTCGACGACGGTATGGCTGCCGAACGGGGAAACGCGCAGCTTCGAATGGGGTCCCAAGGCCCTCTTCGCGATCCCACTCAACTGCCAATATCAGATTTTCAACAATTCGGGCGTCGAGCCTGTGCGGCTGTCCTGTACCCATGATGGGCCGATCACGGTTAATCTCTATCACAACATCGATTTTGTCTTTGACAATGCATTCGCCTTTCCGGATCGTGCCGGCCAGTCGAAGCATTTCGAAGGGGAGGGCGATCTTCGTACCTACACGGTGAAATCAAAGAATGCGAACCGGAACGTGTGGGAAACGAATTTCGTGCACGACCTTACGAGCTTCAAGCTCTATGAGCTGGAAGCGCGGGGCAAGGGGTCGCTTAATGTGAGCTTCGTCCTTGCTGACGGAACCATGCACGCGCACGTGTCACAGATTCCGGCCGGACGCTACAAAAAGGCCCACCGCCACGTTGCCGGCACCCACGTGCACGCGGTCGACGGCGAAGGCTATTCTCTGCTCTGGTACGAAGGCGATTCGGAATTCAAGGAATTTCCCTGGCGGCATGGGTTCATGTACACGCCGCCGTTCTGGATGTTTCACCAGCACTTCAACACCTGCGGTAAGCCTGCGCGTTATCTCGCCTGCAGCCTCGGAAGCCGCCGTTATCCCTTCATCTCGTTCCGGCGCAAGAGTTCCGAAGGCGGTGGGGCAACGTCGATCCAGGAGGGCGGCCGCCAGATCGAGTATGAGGATCAGGATCCGCGCATTCATCGCAAATGGCTGGAAGCCATTCGCAAGAATAGCGTCGAGTCGCAGATGGGCGATATTTTCGACGAGCCCGCGATTCTGACCTTGCCGGAGGATGCGCTGACCGGCGTCATCCGCCAGCCTCGATCGATCGGGGCGGTTTCGCTGACATAGGCCGTCTGTTGGAATGCGAGCGGACCAGTCACGTCATTCCGGGGCGCCGCGAAGCGGCGAGCCCGGAATCCATAATCACAAAACTCTATGTCTTGGGCCAGCAGTGCATTATTCAAGGACCGGGATTATGGATTCCGGGCTCGCGCCTGTCGGCGCGCCCCGGAATGACGGAGGGAATGTTGGCGCAAGACAAACCGTTGCAAGACCAGGTTGCCATCGTCACCGGCGGTGTGCGCCGCATCGGACGAGCCACCGCGCTCGCGCTCGCCCGTGAGGGCGCGACGATCGTGATCAATGCCCGCACCTCGCGCGAGGAAGCGGAGCGCGTGGCGCAGGAGATCGCGACCGCGGGCGGACATGCGCTGGTGTATCTCGCTGATGTCACCGACGAGGCCGCCGTCGTTCGAATGGTCGACGAGACCATCGGCCGATTCGGGCGCATCGATATCCTCGTGAATAATGCCGCCATCCGCGGCGAGGCCGCGACGCTCGACATGACGCTCAAGCAGTGGCGTGACGTCATCAGCGTCGTCCTCGACGGCACCTTCCTGTGCTCGCGCGCGGTGCTGCCCCACATGGTGAAAAGAAAATACGGCCGCATCGTCAATCTCGGCGGCGTGAGCACGCACCTTGGCGCGCCCGGCCGCGCCCATGTCGCCGCCGGCAAGCTCGGCCTTGTCGGGCTGAGCAAGGCGCTGGCGTCGGAGTTCGCAGGGCAAGGCATCACGGTCAACTGCGTGGTGCCGGGGCGCATCGGCGGTCAGCGCTCGGCGCATTCGGGGCAAGGCATCACGGTGTCGGTGCCGGTCGGGCGCGAGGGCGTGCCGGAAGATGTGGCCGAGATGATCCGCTTCGTCTGCCTGCCGCAGTCGAGCTTCATCACCGGACAGACGCTGCACGTCAGTGGCGGCGTCTACATGCCCTGATAAGATCGCCGGCAGGCGCGTTGGACTGGTAAGGAGTGAGCGATGCATCACGGAACGCAATGGCCGCGGACGCGGCTGCAGTGGCCGGACGGCAAGAAGGTGTGCTGCACCTTCCGGGTGGCCTATGAGGCCTTCCGCAAGAGCGGCCGCTTCAAGCAGAACGCGCATGCCGACCCCAACGTCACCTCGCTG
>DATBHB010000065.1:0-3501 GCA_036557705.1 Xanthobacteraceae bacterium | reverse complement strand
TCGGCGATCAAGAGCGCCGAAGCGCGGCTCAACGGCCACGGCCGCCTTTTGGTGCGGCCGTCCGGCACCGAGCCGGTCATCCGCGTCATGGGCGAGGGCGACGACAAGGCGATGATCGAGGAGATCGTCGACGGCATCGTCGACGCGCTCACCGCGAATGCGGTTTGAATTCTTAGGAACGCGCGCTGATCAGAAAACGTCCAAATCGTTGGCGGCAACGACGCGCCCTTTATAGCCGCTCCTGATCTCCTCGATCAGCACATCCTGGCCCGAGCTTGCGCCTTCTTCGCCGACGTTCGAGCGGTGATAGGTGATGAGTAGACGCGGCCTGATTTTGTTCGCGATGTCCGCCAGCTCAGCCGATGACGTGTGATGCCGGCGACGAAACTCCGCCGATGGGCGCACGACGTTGCGAGCGGCCATCATCGAATAAGCCTCGTGAATGAGAACGTCACAATCGCGGCTGTGGTCGATCAAGGCTTGGGTCGGCGCGGTGTCTCCGGAGATCACAATAGTGCGGTCAGGCGTGTCGAAACGATAGCCAAAGGAATCGACCATTTCCTCGTGACGCACAGGGAATGCTGTCACCGTGACGTTGCTGTCCCGATGCACGACGCCAGGCGTGATCTCTCGCGCCTCGACCTTGTATCCGGTCGGGTTGTGCTGGTTGAGACCACTGGTGCGTCCGCCGATGTCCACCTGCCACGCCTTCAACACATGATCGGTCATCGCCTTAATTCCGTAGGGGCCGAAGACCGTGAGCGGGCTTCGCCGCCCCATCACCCACGGGGTGAAAATGAGATCGGGATAGCCGGCCGTGTGGTCCGAGTGGAGATGAGTGAGAAAGACTGTCGTGATGTTGACGCCGCCATAACCGAACGCGGTGATGCCTTTCTCGAAGGCGGCGGTCACGCGCCGGACCACACCGGGCCCGAAATCGACGAGGTAGGGTGTATCGTTGACAACGATCGCTGTTGCCGGCCCCGACCGATCCGGCTCGGGACGCGGGTTGCCGGTCCCCAACATCACGATTTGCGTTGGCATTTCCGTCACCGCCGGTTTTCAGGCGTCCACGTGCAGCCGTGCATGCAACGCGCTTAATCGACGTGCATCCCGGTTGTTTTGACCACCTTGGCCCACAAGGCCGCTTCGGACTGCAGACGGGATTTGGCTTCAACACCGGTCGATGCGACGACCCTCATGTCCATCGGAAGCAGCCGCTCCTGAATATCCGGAGACGTGAGCGCGTTGTGGATCTCGCGCTCGAGCAGCGCCGCCACAGGTTCCGGAGTGCCGGCCGGCACCGCCAATGGAAATTTGGCCTCGAATTCGAAATTGGCATAACCGAGTTCTGCAATTGTCGGGAGGTCGGGGGCTAGCACCGAGCGTTGCGGGGCGGACGTCGCGAGCCCCTTCAATCGACCCGCGCGAATGTGCTGGATCACGCCACCGCCGCCCACGAAACCGAAATTGATCCGGCCGGCGACGAGATCGATCGACAATTGCGTGTTGCCGCGATAGGCCACCGGCACTGTCTGAAAACCCGCCAGGAGTGCGAAATACTCCATGCAGAGATGGCCGGGGGTGCCGGGGCCGCCATGGGCATAGCTGATCGGCTCTTTCTTCGCGTAGGCGACGAACTCCGCCACCGAATTGACGGGAACAGATGGATGCACGACCAATATGTTGGCGCCGCTCGCACTGAGCGTGAGGAACTTGAAGTCGACGTTTGGATCGAATGGAAGCTTTTTGTAGAGACTCGGGTTCACAGTGAAGGTCGTGCTGAGCGCGATCAGGAGCGTGTACCCGTCGGCAGCCGATCGGGCGACGGCTTCGGCGCCCAGATTGCCGGCAGCGCCCGGCCGGTCCTCGACGATGACCGGCTGCTTGAGGCTCGCCGATAGTTTGTCGGCGACGGCGCGCGCGAGGATATCGAACGGGACGCCCGGCAACCCCGCGACGATGATTTTGATCGGGCGCTGCGGATAAGATTGCGCCGACAGCGGGCGCGCGGCAACGAGACTGCAGCACGCGGCCGCGCCCGTCGTGATGAAATACCGTCGCGCAATCATCATGATCGCCTCCGTCTGAAGCGGTCCGCGCCTTGGCGCGGTCCACGTTGCTACCCCGATTCAGCGACGGCAACGTGCGCATTCTCGCCTTAGCTGAAAAGTACTATTATCCTGCATCGGGTTAGCAGCTTTGCTAAGGGGACAATTCCCATGCGCTGGAACGACCGGATCGGCCGTCGCATCAAGCTGAGTGATTTGCATGTCCTCATTGCCGTCGCGCAGACCGGCAGCATGGCAAAGGCAGCGGCGCAGCTGGCCGTTTCCCATCCCGTCATCTCGCGCTCGATCAGCGATCTGGAGCACACCCTCGGCGTGCGGCTGCTGGAACGCAATCCGCGCGGCGTCGAAGTCACCGCCAGCGGTCGCGCGATCCTGGCGCGGAGCCACGCCGCCTTTGATGAATTGCGGCAAGGCGTGAGGGACATCGAGTTCCTGTCCGATCCGACGGTAGGCGAGGTACGCATCGGAACCACCCCACCGCTTGCCGCCAGTTTTGTGTTTACCGTCATCGACAGGTTGTCCCGGCATTACCCAGGGATCGTATTTCGTATTGTTGCCGAGGGAGCCAACCAAGCGGCCCAGCGACAGAACCTGAACGAGCGCGTCGTCGACCTGCTCATTTTCCGAAAAGAATCCCGCATTGTGGACGACCAAGCCAGCTTTGAGTTTCTGTTCAAAAGCCCCTACGTGGTGGCTGCCGGCAGCAATAATCCCTGGACCAAGCGGCGCAAGATCGCGCTTGCCGAGCTGATAGATGAAAAGTGGACGATGCCGGCACCGGACGATGCATTCGGATCGTTTGTCACGGAGGCCTTTCGCGCTGGCGGGCTTGATTATCCGCGCGCCACCGTCGCCACCTCGGCCCTCGAAATTCGCGCCAATCTTCTGCGCACCGGCCGCTACCTTTCGATCATTCCAGAGTTTTGGCTGCAACTTCCCGGCCCGCATCCGTTCATCAGGAAACTGGCTGTGGACTTGCCGGTTACCGGGGCTCCGATCGGCATTGTCACGTTGAAAAACCGCAGACCGAGTCCGGTGGCGCAGCTTTTCATCGATTGCGCGCGCGAAGTCGCAAGACCACTTGCGAAGAAAAATTCCTGATGGGTGTGACGTTCGGCGATCAAGGAACGGCGCTTGTCATCACACGTTCAGCCGGTGCATCTGCGCGACCGGGTAGCGCGTGCCCGACGCGGCACCGGGCGGTACCAGGCGATCGATCTCGGCGAGATCCTCGGCCGCGAGCACGACATCGGCGGCACGCACGTTTTCGTCGAGGTGCCGGCGCGACTTGGCGCCGGGGATGGGCACGATGAAGATGCCGCTGCGCGCGGCCTGCGCCGTCGGCCAGGCGATGGCGAGCTGGGCCAGCGTCGCGTTCTTCCGGCGCGCCAGCGTTTCGAGCGCGGCGCGCAGCGCGTGATTGCGCGCG
>DATBHB010000064.1:0-34360 GCA_036557705.1 Xanthobacteraceae bacterium | reverse complement strand
GCCGCCGAAAACGGCGCTGCCGTCACTGCGATCCTCTCCGCCCGCAGCGCCGAATTTGCGCTCGCGGCCGATCTGTTCGAGCAGGTTGGCGAGGTGATCCCGGTCCTCGACTCCGACGGCACCAGCGCGGTCGAGAACGTCGAAGCGATCCTGCAAAGGCTGATCGCGCAAGGCCGCGCCGACGCGTTCTACACCTGCGGCTCCAATCGGCTGATGCAGCTGATGAAGCGGCTCGGCAAGGAGCACGACATTCCGGGCCAGGTCGCGATGGAGCAGATCATGGCCTGCGGACTTGGACCTTGCTACGTCTGCGTGCGCACGTTCGAGGTCGATGGCCGCAAAGAATTGCGCCGCGTCTGCATCGACGGGCCGGTATTCGATCTTCAGGAGGCGCTCGGATGGTAGATATGTCGGTCAGAATCGGGACGCTCACGCTGAAGAACCCGATCATGCCTGCCTCCGGCGCATTCTCGACCGAGCTTGCGCAGGTCATGGACATCAATCGGCTCGGTGCGCTGGTGACGAAAACGGTGTCGCGCGAATATCGCATCGGCAATCCGCCCCCGCGCGTCGCCGAACTCGAAGGCGGCATGATCAATTCAATCGGCCTGCCGGGAAAGGGGCTGCAATATTTTCTCGAACATCAGTTGCCCGATTACAAGCGCTTTGCACCGCCCATCGTGGCCAATATCACGGCGACAACGGCCGAGGATTTCGCGGCCATGGCGCGCGACGTGAGCCTGCCAGAGGTCGACGCCATCGAGATGAACATTTCCTGCCCCACCCGCGAGCCGGGCGGCGGCAATTTCGCGCTGCATGAGAACCACACCTACGAGATCGTGAGCCGGGTCCGCGAAGCCACCAGCAAACCGCTCTGGGCGAAGCTCTCGCCCAATGCCGGCGAGATCGATCTTGTAGCGGCGGCGGCCGAGCGCGCCGGGGCCGACGCGCTGACGATCTCCAACACGCTGCTTGGGCTCAAGATCAATACCGAGACGTTCCGGCCGATGATCGGTAACGGCTATGGCGGGATGTCCGGACCCGGCATCAAGCCGATCATCATGCGGATGGTCCATCAGTGCTCCAAAGTGGTCAAAATCCCGATCATCGGTTGCGGCGGGATCGTCAAAGTGGAGGACGTGGTCGAATACATGCTGGCCGGCGCCAGCGCCGTGATGATCGGCTACCTCACTTTCCGCAATCCCTCCGGCATGATCGCGATCATCGACGGCCTCGAAGACTGGTGCCGCAAGCGCGGCTTTGCCCGGGTTGCCGATCTCACCGGCGCAATGGTGTTCGGCAAGCCGGCCGAGACCTTCGCGGCCGCAGCTGCGCCGATCGGATGATAAGAAGCGAATAGCGAATAGTGAATAGTGAATAGCGAATAGTCGAAGGCTTCCCTTACTATTCACTATTCGCTACTCGCTATTCGCCTTTATCCATCGGAGATACAATGCCAGAACATGACGTCATCGTCGTCGGTGCCGGGAATGCGGCGTTCTGCGCCGCGCTCGCGGCGGAGGAGCAGGGCGCGAAAGTGCTGATGCTGGAAGCGGCGCCCGAGGAGGAATCGGGAGGGAACAGCCGATTTACGGCGGGCTCGATCCGCGTCGTTTACAACGGTGTCGACGACATCAAGACGCTCATTCCCGACCTGACCCAGGCCGAGATCGATACCACGGATTTTGGGACCTACACGGCCGATCAGTTCTTCGATGACATGGCGCGAGTGACCCAGCATCGCGCCGATCCCGATCTGGTTGAAATCCTCGTCACCAGGAGTTTCGATACGCTTAACTGGATGCGCCAAAAGGGCGTGCGCTTCATTCCGATCTATGGCCGGCAGGCCTTCAAGATCGAAGGCCGGTTCAAATTCTGGGGCGGCCTCACCGTCGAAGCTGTCGGCGGCGGCCCTGGCCTCGTCAACATGCTGACCGACTCCGCCAGGAAGCGCGGGATCGACATCCGCTATCGCACCCGCGCCCTCGCTCTTCTGTTCGACGGCGACCGGGTCGAGGGCGTGCGGGCGCGCCACGACGGACACATGATCGAGTTGCGCGGAAGGTCCGTCGTGCTCGCTTCCGGGGGCTTCGAGGCCAATCCGGAATGGCGCACCCGCTATCTCGGGCCGGGCTGGGATCTCGCGAAGGTACGCGGCTCGCGTTACAACACCGGGGACGGCATCCGCATGGCGCTTGACATCGGCGCCTCGCCCTGCGGCAACTGGTCGGGCTGTCACGCGGTCGGCTGGGAGATGAACGCACCCGAATTCGGCGATCTTGCCGTCGGTGACCAGTTCCAGAAGCATTCGTATCCATTCGGCATCATGGTCAACGCGACCGGAAAGCGCTTCGTCGATGAGGGTGCCGACTTCCGCAACTACACTTATGCCAAATACGGGCGCGTCATCCTGGAGCAGCCGGGGCAGTTCGCCTGGCAGATTTTCGATCAGAAGGTGAAGCATCTCCAGCGCGACGAATATCGCATCCGCCAGATCACCAAGGTGACCGCCGATACCATCGAGGAACTGGCGAAAAAACTCGATGGCGTCAACGCCGAGGAATTTCTGCGGACCATCACCGAATGGAACAAAGCGGTGCGTCAGGACATCCGGTTCAATCCGAACGTCAAGGACGGACGGCGCACCGAGGGGCTCGCCATCAACAAGAGCAATTGGGCAAACACAATCGATACGCCGCCTTTCGAGGGTTACGCCGTCACCTGCGGCGTCACCTTCACGTTCGGAGGGCTTCGCATCAATACAGACTGCGAGGTGCTCAACACCGATTACCAGCCGATCCGCGGCCTCTACGCGGCGGGCGAACTGGTGGGCGGAGTGTTCTACTTCAATTATCCGGGCGGCACCGGGCTCTGCTCCGGCGCGGTGTTCGGCCGGGTCGCCGGCACCTCAGCGGGACGACGAACGAATTAAGCGTTATCGTTTGCCGGAGCCTCATAGACGACGGGCTGCGGCGGAGCCTTGGCAATAGCCACAAGCGCGGGCCGCAATACTCGCTCGCCGATCATGTATCCAGCCTGGATAACCTGCGCGACCGTGCCTGGCGGTACCGCAGGATCCGCAACTTCATACATGGCCTGATGCAGGTTGGGATCGAACTTTTCGCCCTTCGGTTCGAACTTCCTCACGCCGTGTTTTTCGAGCACCTTGTGCAGCTCGCGCTCCGTCAATTCGACACCGTCGAGCATCGCTTTCACGCCCGAGTCCGCCTTCTCGCGGATTTCATGATCGAGCGCCTGGAGAGCGCGATCCATGTTGTCGGCGACGGCCAGAATGTCGCGGGCGAAGGATGCAATGCCATAAAGGCGCACGTCCGTTACCTCGCGCTCGGTCCGTCGGCGCAGGTTCTCCATTTCGGCCAAGGTGCGCAGAAGCTTGTCCTTGTAGTCGGCAGCCTCCTTTTTCGCCGCGGACAGCGCCTCCGGCTGTGCGGTTTCGGCTCTGGTGTCACCGGCTGGTTCCGCCGAAGCCAGCGTCCCGGCGGTATCCGCTCCAGGACGCGGCACTTCGGCCTCTGCCGCTTGGGCGGTCCTCGCCTTCGTTTCCGTCATTGCGTCCATCCTGCAACACGCTCGATTCTCTGCGCATATCAGGACTTGGCGGACGAAAATCAAGCTGAGGCGGATAAGTGGAACTGCGACCAGCTCTGAAGGGTATCAGCCGCCTAGAACCCTGCTCACGACATTAGCCGTGTGATCGACCATCGGGATTATCCGGGCGTAATTGAGTCGGGTGGGCCCGATGACCCCGAGGACTCCAATGATCCGGCCGGCCTGGTCGCGATAAGGCGCCACGATCGTGGAAGACCCTGAGAGCGAAAATAATTTGTTCTCGGAACCGATGAAAATGCGCGCGCCTTCGGCTCGTTCGGCTCGCCCCAGGAGATCGACGACTCCGCGCTTGGCTTCAAGGTCGTCGAACAGGAGCCGCACGCGTTCGAGGTCCTCGACGGCCTTGAGGTCCTCCAGGAGATGCGCGGCGCCCCGCACAATGAGCTTGCGCTCCTCGGACTCGCCGCCCGACCAGCTGGCAAGGCCGTCGGCGACGATTTTCTGCGTGAGTGCGTCAAGCTGAGCCTTTTGCGCTTCGAGCGCCCGTTCCAGCTCGGCCTTGGCCTCGGCCAGCGTGCGGCCGCGGACATGCGCATTGAGAAAATTTGAAGCTTCGGTCAGGGCCGAGGTCGGCAGCCCAGGCGGAATGCTGATGATCCGATTCTCGACCTGCCCGTCCTCCGCCACCAGAACCACCAGGGCGCGCTCGGGCTCGAGCCGTACGAACTCGATATGCTTGAGATGGATGTTGGACTTGGCCGTCAAGACCACCCCGGCCGCGCGGCTGAGATCGGAGAGCATGATCGAGGCTTCGTTGAGCACTGCCTCCATCGACTTGCCGGCGGCCGCGACCTTGGCCTCCATTGCGCGGCGCTCATCTTCGGCGAGGTCGCCGATCTCCATGAGGGCATCAATGAAGAAGCGAAGTCCCAATTCGGTTGGCAAACGCCCTGCCGAGGTATGGGGCGCATAAATAAGGCCGAGCTGCTCCAGGTCCGACATCACATTGCGAACCGAGGCCGGCGACAGCGGGGTCGCGATCAGGCGCGAGATATTGCGCGACCCAACCGGTTCCCCGGTGGCCAAATAGCTCTCGACAATTTGGCGGAAGATGTCACGCGAGCGCTCGTTTAGCTGGGCAAGGGTGACTTGGCCCTTGCCGATCTGGATGTCAGTCGACATTTATCCACTCTTCCGGCTTGCCGGCATGGTTCGGCGCTCGATTTCCAGCAGGCGAGAAAGCCCGCAGGTCTCCTGGGTAGCTTTCATCTCCTTATCGGCGCCGCCCGGCCCGAGAAACGGGTCCAGCTTGTCCTGGGCGAGACAGAGATAGGATTGCCGTACTGCCTTGACCATTGCGGCAAAAGCGGTGCCGGACGAGGCGGCCAGCCGATATCCCAGCGAGGCGCAATCGTGTCGCGACATAGCGAACGTGCCGAATCCGTCGGGCGGGGCAAACATCATCAGCGGGTGCGGCAGGCGCTCGCCCATGATTCGCAACTCCTCAGGATCGCGCGTATAGCAGAACAGCATATCGGCGCCTGCCTTGTGGAAAGCCTCTGCGCGCCGCAGCGCCTCGTCGAGCCCTCCGGCCCGCCGGGCGTTGGTGCGGGCGATGACGACGAGATCGCGATTGCTGCGAGCGGCGAGCGCGGCCTTGATCTTCTCCAGCATCAATTCGGTCGGTACCAGATGGTCGATTCCAGCATGGTGCTCGATCCGTCGCGGCAGCAATTGATCCTCGATCTCGATCGCCGCGAATCCGGCCGCCTCGGCAAGTGCAATAGTGCGGTGGATGTGCACGGGATCGCCCCACCCGCCGCCGGCATCGAGCACGATTGGCAGTTTGCAGGCTGCGCGTATGTCGAGCCCCACATCCGCGAGTTCGGGAAGCGTGAGATTGGCTTCCGTCACGCATTTGACCCAGCCCAGCGTTCCACCGCTCAGGTAGGCGGCTTTGAACCCCGCCTCCTCCGCCATTTTGGCCATGATCGGATTGAATACGACGGGAGCAACGATGAGATCGCCCCCGCCGATGAGTTCTTTGAAGTCCTGCATCCGGCTCCCTCCCAGTGTTGGCGTTCCTACCAGCATTGTACCGCCCCTTGATGCGGGCGCCTGCCCTGCTTACAACAGCGCGCTCGACTCCTCGCCGGCATTCCCAAGGACACGGCATGCGGCCAAGCCGCCGACAGCCCGATGAACTGCGCGCCGTGTCGCTCGAACGCGGCGTGGTCAAATATGCCGAAGGCTCATGCTTCGTGAAATTCGGCGATACGCATGTGCTGGTGACGGCGACTCTCGAAGACCGCCTGCCGCCATGGCTCAAGGGACAGGCGCGCGGCTGGGTGACGGCTGAATACGGCATGCTGCCGCGAGCGACCATCGAGCGAACGCGGCGCGAGGCGTCGGTTGGCAAACAGAATGGACGTACCGTGGAGATCCAGCGACTGATCGGCCGCAGCCTGCGCTCGATCCTCGATCTCACGCTGCTCGCCGAACGCCAGATCACGATCGATTGCGACGTTATCCAGGCCGATGGCGGCACGCGCACGGCCTCGATTACCGGCGCCTGGGTGGCGCTGCACGATTGTCTGACATGGATGAGAACCCGCGAGATGCTCAAGGCAGACCCGCTGCGTGATCACGTGGCGGCAATCTCCTGCGGAATCTGCAACGGCACGCCTGTGCTCGACCTCGATTATGCGGAAGATTCCGAGGCCGAAACCGATGCCAATTTTGTGATGACCGGGGGAGGACGGATCGTCGAGGTGCAGGGCACGGCCGAGAAGGTCCCGTTCACCGAAGAGCAGCTCATCAATCTGCTGGCGCTCGCCCGCAAAGGTGTCACCAAGCTTGTCGATTTGCAGAAGCTGGCGGTGATGTGACGCGCAAGATCACGGATAGCCTCGTGATCGCGACGCATAATGCGGGTAAAGTACGAGAAATTCGCGAGCTGCTTGCGCGCTACGGTGTGGAAACGCAATCATCCGGAGAACTTGGCCTCGCCGAACCGGAGGAGTCCGGCTTGACCTTCCGCGAAAATGCCCGGATCAAGGCCATCGCGGCCGCGCAGCAGTCCGGCCGTCCTGCTGTCGCCGACGATTCAGGTCTCGCCGTCGAGGCGCTGGGCGGCGCTCCCGGGATTCATTCAGCGCGCTGGGCGGGGCCGGAGCGAAATTTTGCCCGTGCCATGCAACGAGTCGAGGACGAATTGCGGTCGCGCGGCGCCAACGCGCCGAAAGAGCGGTGCGCGCAGTTTGTCTGTGCGCTCTGCGTCGCCTGGCCGGACGGTCACGTCGAGGAATTCGAGGCACAAGTGGACGGGACGCTGGTGTGGCCGCCGCGCGGCGGCGCCGGATTCGGTTACGATCCGATGTTCCTTCCGACCGGCTTTCATCGCACCTTCGGCGAGATGACTAGCGAAGAGAAACACGGCTTGCCGCCGCGCGGGCTCGGGCTCTCCCATCGCGCCCGAGCCTTTCTCGATCTCGCGGCGGCCTGTCTCGACGGGCCGCCACAATGAGCCGCGGCTAAGGATGCTGAATTGCGAAGGTGGGTCGTGATGCGCGCTGCTCGGATCGCCACATCAGTCCCATGAAACCTGAATCGACGGTGGCGCCGGCTTTCGGAGTCTACGTTCACTGGCCGTTCTGCCTTTCGAAATGCCCCTACTGTGACTTCAACAGCCACGTCCGGCGCGGGGCAATCGACGAGGCGCGGTACCTGCGCGCGTTCATGACCGAAATCGAATCGACCGCGGAGCGCCTCCCCGCGCGCACGGTGACGTCCGTCTTCATGGGCGGCGGCACGCCTTCGCTGATGCAGCCGGCAACCGTTGCGGGCATTCTGGACACCATCGGGCGGCACTGGAACATTGCAGCCGACATCGAAGTGACGCTGGAGGCCAATCCCACAAGTGTAGAGGCTGCGCGCTTCCGCGGTTATCGCGCCGCCGGCGTCAATCGCGTTTCGCTCGGCGTGCAGGCGCTCGATGACGCCGCGCTCACCGCGCTCGGCCGGCTGCACAGCGCGCAGGAGGCGCTCGATGCGGTCGCGGTCGCGCGGCAAGCCTTCGAGCGCTACTCGTTCGACCTCATCTATGCGCGGCCTGGCCAGACGCCGTCAGCCTGGGCGGCAGAGCTCAAACGCGCCATCGAGGAAGCCGCCGAGCATCTGTCGCTCTACCAACTCACCATCGAGGCCGATACACCGTTCGCGGCCCTCTATGCAGCCGGCAAGCTTGCGCTCCCCTCCGAGGACACTGCCCGGGCGCTCTATGACACGACGCACGAGATTTGCGCCGCCGCCGGGCTTCCGGCCTACGAGGTGTCGAACCACGCCAGGCCCGGCGGCGAATGCCGGCACAATCTCGTCTATTGGCGCGCGGAGGAATATGCCGGTATCGGCCCCGGAGCTCATGGGCGCTTGGACATTGGAGTCGAGCGCCACGCGACCGCCACCGAGAAGCGGCCCGAGCACTGGCTGATGCGCGTCGAGGCGTGGGGACATGGAATTGTCAGCGACGAGGTCCTTTCGCAGGGCGAAATGGCCGACGAGTTCCTGCTGATGGGGCTGCGCCTTGCCGAGGGCATCGACCCCGAGCGTTACGCGCGGCTTGCGGGCCGCACCCTCGATCCGCGCCGGATCGCAATCTTGCGCCAGGAGGGCGCGATCGAAACCACGGCTGAGGGGCGGCTGCGAGTTACCCGCGCAGGCTTCCCGGTACTCGATGCCGTGGTGGCCGATCTCGCGGCGTGAATTGGTTCACCTTGCTTCCTTCGTATCGCCGTCGACGCTGTAGCCGGCAATGTAAGGAATATCGTAATTGCGATTGACGACGCGCACCCGGTGGCGAATTGCCTGCACGGCGTCGAGCAGCACGCGATCCTCGAGGTCCTCGGATTTGTGCCGGACTCTCGGTCGAGATTCATCACCCGTCGTAATTCAACTGGCAAAGAAAGTTCCATTACTTCAAGAGAATACATCGCGCTCGACCTTGCCCGGCGACGTTGACTTCCGGCGGAATCCCTGCCGCACAGAGAGGAGGCCCGCTTAGCTCATGCGCCGATAAGCCGCTCGCGTTTGGCCCAATCCAGGGTGCGGTCGAGCGCCCGCGCCACCGCGTCGAACAGCGCATCCATTTCGGCCGCCGTGATGATAAGCGGCGGGCACAGCGAGATTACATCGCCGCCGAGGAAGCGCACGATCGCGCCTTCATCCTCCGCGAATTGTATCGCGCGGGCGGCAACACCCGCCCTGGGATCAAAGGACCGCTTGCTCGGCTTGTCGGCCACAAGCTCGATGGCCCCGACCAGCCCAAGCCCGCGCGCTTCGCCGACCAGTGGGTGCTCCCCGAGCGCGAAGAGCCGTGCCTGGAACTGCGGTGCCTTGCGCGCGGCGGCTTCGGCCATGCGCTCGCGCGCGTAGATTTCGAGCACCTTGAGCGCGACAGCGGCGGCGACCGGATGGCCCGAATAGGTAAAGCCATGGCCGAAGGTGCCGATCTTGCGGCTCTCGTCGAGCAGCGCCTGGTACATCGTTTCCGGCACCGTGACGGCAGCCATTGGCACATAGGCCGAAGTCAGCGCCTTGGCGACCGAGATCGTGTGGGGCTCCAAGCCGACGCGTTGACAGCCGAACGCAGTGCCTAGGCGCCCAAACCCGCAGATCACCTCGTCGCTGATCATGTAAAGATCGTATTTGCGGCAGACTTCGGCGATCTTCCGAAAGTAGCTTTTTGGCGGCACCAGTACGCCGCCCGCGCCCATCACCGGCTCGGCAATAAACGCGGCCACCGTTTCAGGCCCTTCGCGCAGGATGAGCGTGTCGAGATCGCCGGCGAGCCGGGTGGCGAAATCCTCCTCGCTCTCGCCCGGTTGCGCGAAACGATAATGATGCGGGCAACTCGTATGCAGGATGCCCGAGATCGGCACGTCGAAATCGGCCTGATTGTTAGGCAGGCCGGTCAGCGAGGCGGACGCGATGGTCACGCCGTGATAAGCCTTGAGCCGGCTGATGATCTTCTTCTTGCGCGGGCGGCCGAGCGCGTTGTTCATGTACCAGGTCAGCTTGACCTGAGTGTCGTTCGCCTCCGAGCCCGAGTTGCAGAAGAACACCTTGGATGTCGGACACGGCGCGATCTCCTTGAGCTTCTCGGCAAGCTCGATGGCGCCTTCGTGACTCCTGCCGTTGAACAGATGGGCAAAGGAGAGCTTGCGCATCTGCTGCGCCGCGGCTTCGATCAGTTCCTCGTTGCCGTGGCCGAGCGCCGTGCACCATAGCCCGGCCATGCCATCGATATAAGGCTTCCCCTTGTCGTCGTAGAGATACACACCCTTGCCGCGCTCGATGACAAGCGGCCCCGTCTCGCGAAACCGCGCCAGATTGGTGTAGGGGTGCACCAGCGTTTCGATATCGCGGACGGCCTGATTGGAGAGGGGCATGGGGGGACTATTCTAAGCGGACTGGAATCCGCAAACTACTTGATTCCAAAAATAAATCCCCCCGCCCGGGTTAAACCGAACGAGGGTAATCCTTCAGTGGTAAACCACTTTGCCGTGGCTTTCCAACCAATTTCCCCAAGGACGCCATTATTCACGTCAACGTAATCTCGTCAACAAGCCTTCGGGCGATATCTACAGTAATGTTGGGGAGCTTGATGGGACAGCCTAGGCGCATCCTCGGGATTGACCTCGGTATTGCATCGTGCGGCTGGGCGGTCATTGAAGCGGATGAAAACGCCGGTGTGATTATAGGCGCCGGGGTCCGTTGCTTTGATGCGCCGCTTGTCGATAAGACTGGCGAGCCCAAAAGCGCGGAACGCCGCACGGCCCGCGCACAACGCCGAGTTATCCGTCGTCGCCGTCAACGGATGAACGCCGTGCGCGATCTCCTGCGCAGGTGCGGCCTTCTACCAGACGCGACCCAGGATGCCCTGGCATTGGCGCTCAGACGTCTTTCGGCTGCCTGCAATGGTCGCCCAGTGACGCCCTGGGCATTGCGGACAGCGGCGCTCGATCGTTTACTGACCAATGACGAGTTTGCCGCTGTACTCGGCCATATTGCGCGCCACCGCGGGTTCCGTTCGAATTCCAAACGGGATGCGACCAGCAATGCCGCCGACGAAACCTCAAAAATGAAGAAAGCGATGGAGCAAACGAGGGAGGGGTTAACGAAATACAGGACCTTCGGCGAAATGCTTGCCACTGATCCGAGGTTCATGGACCGCAAGCGAAATCGAGATAACGATTATTCGCATACGCCCAAACGCTCGGATCTTGAGGACGAGGTGCGGTCGATTTTTCTGGCCCAGGGGAGGTTCGGTAATCCAATCGCTACAAAGGAATTGGAGCTTGAATTCATCGGTAAAGCGTTCTCACAGCGGCCTCTGCAGGACCGCGAATCAAAGGTGGGAAAATGCCTGTTTGAACCTGAACAGACTCGAACCGCAAAGCGAAGCCCATCGTTCGAACAATTTCGGTTCCTTCAACGGCTCGTCAATTTACGGATCGCCGTTGGGCGCGTCGAACGAGCTTTGACGCCCGCTGAAATCAGAATCGCATTGGCCAAATTTGGTACTCACAAGATCTATAGCTACAAGACATTGCGCAAAGATCTCGATCTCGATCCGAACGCCCGGTTTTCTGGAATTTCACAGGACCATGAAAAGCTAGACATCGCCGCGCGCAAGGGCCAGTCCGCCTACGGCACGTGCCTGTTGCGGGAGGTTATGGGACAGGCGCCCTGGCGATCACTCCTGCAGACTCCAGCCAAACTCGACCGTCTTGCCGAAATCCTGACCTTCCGTGAGGACGTGAAATCGATTCGTCGAGCGTTGGAGGAAACTGAACTCGATCCGACTGTGGTGGACCAACTGGTGACGGCGACTCGCGAGGGGATGTTCACGGAATTCAGAGGAGCAGCGCACATCTCCGCCCTTGCCGCGCGGAATATTATTCCGGGACTGAGAATTGGCCTCGTCTATTCTGAGGCTTGCGCGCAAGCAGGATATGACCACAGTGCCCGGCCAGCTATTTCACTTGACGGCGTTGGAAGCCCTGTTACACGGCGCGCGTTCGGCGAAGCGATCAAGCAGGTCCGCGCCGTCGGTCGCGAGTTTGGGCCCTTTGACGCCATTCATGTCGAGCTTGCGCGCGATGTGGGCAAAAGCGCTCAGGAGCGCGCTCGGATTGGCAAAGGGATCGAGGAGCGCAACGCCGAAAAGGATCGACGGAGGCAGGAGGCGGCATCCCTCCTGCAGCGCGAAATCAGCGATGACGAGCTGCTGCGGTACGAGCTGGCGAAGGAACAGAATTTCAAGTGTGTTTATTGCGACAGCGCGGTCGCACCCAACGGGTTTGCCGCTAACGATACGCGTTGGCAGGTCGATCACATACTCCCGTGGAGTCGGTTTGGGGACGACTCTTATTGGAACAAGACCCTCTGTTGCACGCGATGCAATCAACACAAAAAGGGCCGTACGCCCTTCGAATGGTTCAAAGAGCTGCCAGAAATCCAGTGGCAGACCTTCATTGCTCGGGTCGAAAATCTCAAGGAAATAAGGGGTTTCAAGAGACGGAACTTTACCCTGGGCGAATCGACCCCGGAGGTCGAGAATAGGTTCAAAAAACGTAATCTCACGGATACGCGCTGGGCATCCCGGTTGCTCGCTGAAGAGCTGAAGCACGAGCGCTTCAAATCGATCTTTGCTAGCAATAGCGGGCGGCTTGTTTACGCTCGGCCTACATCAAATTGCCCTCCTGGATCTACCACCAAATCAAGCTGTCAAAGGCGGGGGAGGCGATGAAGTCGGTTGGTACACCCTGGATCAAGACGCGGAGTTTCTATGGTCACTTCGATCAAATTCATTTGTCGGGGCCAAAAAAACAGACGGTGAAATTATTGAAGGGTATTTCAGGAAACTCGATAGAAATACTGGAGCAATCACCGTTTCACCTCACGTAACTGCTACTGAAATAAGAAAAGGTATCGGAATAAAGACCCTCGCATCATTCAAAAAATTTACTGTCGATCGTCTCGGTCGCAAATTCGAGGTTCATCGTGAGTTGCGTACCTGGCGTGGAAAGGTGTGCACTTAACGAAGGCTACCCGGCTGTCGTTTGCCGACGGGCAATGTTGCGTCAAACAGGACGATGGTGAGGTTCGCATCGCCCTCGAAGACATTGCCTGGATCATAATCGATACCCCGCAGGCAACACTGACGAGCACGCTTATGGCAGCGTGCATGGAAGCCGGCATCGCTATCATCGTTACCGATACTCGTCACACGCCGTCGGGCCTCCTGCTGCCCTTCCATCAGCATCATCGCCAGGCAGCGATTGCGCAGCTACAAGTACAGGCGAAGCAATCCTTGAAAAACCGATTATGGCAGGTCCTGGTTCGTCGGAAAATTCTGAATCAGGCCGCGGTTATGGGTGCGCTCGGCAAAAGTGGGGCTGGGACCCTTAAAGAAATTGCTCGTCAGGTCGATCCGGGCGACCCCGATAACGTAGAGGCCCGCGCTGCTCGCTTTTATTGGGGCCGTCTGTTTAATAGTTTCGTGCGTGATAATCCGGCCGACCGTCGAAATAAGCTCCTTAACTATGGCTACGCGGTCGTACGCGCCGGGGTCGCCCGCGCGTTGGTCGCTGCGGGGTTGATACCGGCGTTCGGTCTTTCGCATCAGAGCGCTGCCAATGCATTCAATCTCGCTGACGACGTCGTCGAGCCGTTTCGGCCATTCGTGGATTTTCTGACCTGGAAAACGAGCGGGAGCGGCACCGGAAAAGATGGCGACCTTTCTATTGAAGACCGCCGGATCATGGCGGGCGCACTCCTGATCGACGCCCGCACCGGCGATGAATCGGTTTCATTGCTCGTCGCAGCAGAAACGGCGGCACAGCGTCTCGTTCGTGCGTTTGAGGAGGAGAAAGCAGACCGACTTATTCTCCCGGACCTCATCGTGACGCACGAACTTGAGCTGCTGCCGTGAAGACCGAGGAGATTCGTTTCGTGTGGCTATTCGTATTATTCGATCTTCCAGTAGGCACGAAGGCTGACCGGCGGTGGGCAACGAAATTCCGAAAATTTCTGAAGGACGACGGCTTTCTGATGTTGCAGCTCTCAGTCTATGCACGCGTTTGCCGTGGTGAGGACGCTGCAGAAAAGCACACCCAGCGCGTCACTAAAAACTTGCCGCCGAAAGGTAGCGTGCGTAGCTTGCAGGTCACGGACCGGCAGTACGCACGCATGAGGTTGATGCTCGGCGAGATGACGTTCAGTGAAAAAAAGGCACCGCAGCAACTCGTTTTGCTCTGATTTCCACCTGATCCCTCAGGCGGAAATCAGAGCATTTTCAATGTCCTTTGCCGCTCCCAGCCTACCACGGGGAAATCGGTAGGGAAGCCACGGCCCTTGGTCCAGGCCTTGGAGAAGTCGAATGAGCCTACCACGGGGAAATCGGTAGGGAAGCCACGGCCCTGGCCGACGCCGGCCGCAAGGCCTCGACAGCCTACCACGGGGAAATCGGTAGGGAAGTCACGGCAGGCCATTGCGGCGCATGCCGGTGGCCGTGAGCCTACCACGGGGAAATCGGTAGGGAAGCCACGGCAGGCGCGCTGATGGGCGGCAGCGTTGGGTTAGCCTACCACGGGGAAATCGGTAGGGAAGCCACGGCGCGTAAGTGCGCTCCGCGCCGGACCTCCAACGATGATTCTCGCCAAGCCCCGACGGGAACGTAAATCAACCAGATAAAACATAAATGACGTGCATTGCGGGGAAACAAGGATCTCATGAAATCAACATGAAGAAAACAGGCAAAAGCCGCAGCTCAGGATTCCGTCTGCGTAAAGCAACCTTCAAAGGCCGCGGGATGCGGCCAGCGTTGCGGCGCGCCAATTGGGACAAAATCCGCGACCTCATTTATCGCGGACGCGGCAGCTGATCGCGCCGCGTAATCGTGGCTACATCAGCTGAAGGGCAGGTTGAAACCCGCCCCGTGCAAAGCCGTACCATTAACGGCCGCGGACAGCCGCGTGGGCGCGCTCGAAGTTCGGCCGGGGCCGCGGTAAAGGCACGATCTCGGCCGCAGCCTCTCCGTCCGGCTCGGGATCACGCACGTCCCAATGGCAGAATCGGAAGCGCCCTGGCGCGCGCTCCATCAGGTCCAGGTGGATATGCTCCTCGTGATAGCCGTCGGAGCCGGGGCCGAGCACGGTGGAGAACCGCGCGCAGGCGGTACGCTTTACTTCCTCGCGGAAATCTCGCGCGACGTGCGGGTCAGTGAGCCGCACCGTCTCTCCATTCGTGAGCCGTAGCGCTCCGATATCGAGCGCATTGGCATGTCCGTGCTCGGAAAGCTTGGCTCCCGGGATGTTGTTCATGCCGCGGCAGTCGAAGGACGCCGCGTTGTTTATGACCCGCAGCGACGACCCAAGTTGCCGCACGCTCGTGGCCACGTCATCGCGAACCCAGTTCACGATCGCTTCCGCCATAGTGCATCGCAGTGTCGCCGGCGGGGTCACCGCGACATGGCTCCCGTCCTTGAGGACAATGGCTTCGAGGCGAACCACATCCGGAGCAATGCAGCCGCCCGGAAGGTCGATCGGCGGCAGCGACGGAGCTATCGCAAGCTTCTCTGTAAGTTGGAGCCGGCACACCGAGGGCTGAGTTTCCGCCGCAGGTTCTGCCGCAGCGGGGGATGCGGCCTGAGCTGGTCGGGGTCGTGGGAGTGGAATCGTCTCGGCGGCGGCACTGCCGGCCGCCGTCAGAAGAAGAACGATGATGATGGCACCTCGCCGCATCTCACTCGGTGCCGAAATTCGCCGCCAGATAGGTGGCGATCACATGAGCCTCGTCGCCGGTCGCGGCGGCGCCGCGATCGACCATGTTGGCGACGATCGCCGGCCAATCCTGCTTCTTCCGTTTGACTGCGGCGACCCGCTCGAGGTCATGACAGGACGTGCAACGGGTCTTGATTAGCTCCCGCCCGGCTCCATTCGGCAGCGCCACGTGTCCATCGTCCTGCAACCCGGGCCCGAAATTGGCCGACAGATAAGTGATAACAGTCTCGGCCTCGGACGGGCGCAACTGCGCTCCGCGCAGCACCATGCTGTAGACGTAGTGCCGCCATCCCGCCGGGCCGTTGCGCTGGGATACGATGGGCGTCAAGGCGTGACATTGCGTGCAGGCGACCGCAACGAGATCCCGACCTTCGCCTTGCGGCAATGGGGTCTGCGAGGGCGCTGGCGAGCCGACGCAGAGTAACCAGGCCGCAACCGCGCAACCGAAATGGTACAACCGGCGCATGATCATACTCTCCTCTTGCGCTGATCGGCGATCGAATAGGGTGGATACCAGGTCGAGACCGCGCCGAGGCCGTCCCGATAGGTATCGATGTCGAGCAGGTAAGCCCGCCCGTCGGCGACTGCGGCTCTGGCGCGAGCGAGAGCGCCCTTGAGCTTGTCCGGTTCCTTGACCGTTTCGGCCTCGACACCGAACGCCTCGGCGGCCTTGGCGTAATCGATATCCGGGCTGCCGTTGTAGCAGGTCATGTCGCGCCCGGACTTGAACTGGCGTCCGCCGAAATGCCAGATGCGGTTGCGCTCATTATTGTAGCTTTTGTTGTTAAGCACGATGTTGATGACCGGCGCCTTGTAGCGCGCCTGGCTCCAGAGCGGCTGCGGCCCGCTGAAGCAGAAGCTGCCGTCGCCGACCGCTGCCACGACCGGCTGATCCGGCCGCGCGAGCTTGACGCCGAATCCGGCCGCCATTCCCCAGCCGAGCACGTTCGGGCCGGTGCCGAAAAATTCCTTGCCGCCGCCGAACGACATGGCTGTTTCTATTTGCCTGCCCGAGTCGGTATCGGCGACATAGCAGGTATCGTGATCGAGCGCGGCTTCGAGCTCGATCCCGATGCGTTCCATGCTTACGGGTGTGCGCTTCGCATTCTCTTCAATGATCTTGCGGCGGAACTCGTGCATTTCCTTGGTGTAGGCGGCGGTGCGGGCGAAACGTTCTTGCGCGATTTCCTTGAGCTTTGCTTCCGTCGCCATGCTGCGGATCGCCGCTATCAGATCCGCAACTCCCAACCGCAGGTCCGCCACCATGCCGAGGTCGACGGGAGCGTTGCGGGCGAGGCTCGCCGGATCGCTGCGCATCGAGATCAACGTCACGCCAGGGGCGGCGCGCTCGCCGAATTTATTGCCGAGATTGAGCAGCACATCGGGTTTGCCCGGATAGCGCATCTCGCGAAGAAGCGGCCCCACATAGAGCGGGTGCTGCGTGGGGAACGGCCGCGACCAGGCCCCGAGCCCCAACGCCATTCCGGCAACGGGCAAGCCGAGCAACTCGGCGAGTTCGAGCACTTCCTTGCCGGCGCGACACGACGTGATTTCGTCGCCGACGCTGAGCAGCGGATTGCGCGCCTCGATCAGGATGCGGGCGGCCTTGTCGACGTCGCCCTTGTCCGGACGGATGTGCATCGACACGTCGAACTTGGCCCGATCCCAAACCGTGCTTTTGCCTTCGCTGCGCAGGGTGTTGGTCGGCAACGCGAGGAACACCGGACCGCAAGGCACAGTCGAGGCAAACTTGATCGCGCGGCGGGTCGTCTCGGGGATGCCTTCGGTCGTTTGCGCTTGCCAGTACCATTTCGTGATCGGGTGCGTCATCTCCTCGACGTGATCGGACTCCTGCGTCAGATCGCGCCCAAGCGCATCCTGCTCGACCGAGGCGACGGCGACCAGGATCGGGATCTGGTCCTTCCAGCTGTTGACCATCTGGGTCATGGCGTTGGGGAGCCCGATGTTCGCCACGATCACGACACCGGTGTTGCCGGATGCGCGGGCGTAGCCGTCCGCCATGGCGACGACCGCGCCCTCCTGGATGCCCTTGACGACCTGGATCGACGGCTCATCGACGAGCGCGTCGAAAATCGGATAGTCGCCGGTCGAGGGATTGAAGAAAACGTATTTGACGCCTGCGGCCTTGAGTTGCGCCACGAACAGCGCGCCGCCCGTTCCGCGGACCTCGCGCGTCGCTGAGGGCGGAGCCGCCACGCTGCCTTGTCCGAAACTTTCGAGCGATTGCGCCACCGCCTCGGCGGCGACCGTACTCATTCCGACGGCGCTGAGACCCGACATAAGCTCCCGGCGCGAAAGCCCATGATCGAGATATCGCTTGACCAGCTCCTTCATGGAATTTCTCTCCCTCTTTCTGCGCATCTCCGGCGGTGGCAATTCCTTCCAGGGCGCGCAACGGCACACCCTCAACGCCGACCGCGTGGGCAAAATCGCGTCAGCGCCCATAGCGCGTTGAAGACGCGCGCCTTAGCGCGCTTTAGGCCCACACTGTCCGGCTGTACCGCGCGATTTTGCCAATGTACCACGAGCGTAGCACCATCGCGGTCATCACTAAAGCATGCATCGCCGGAGGCTGCCAGTCATCGCCAAGCCGGTAGAGGCGCGGGAGGAACCCTATATGAGTTGGGCAGGTCATCCTTCCGGAGGCCCAAGTGCACCCGAAGACGCTCTACAGCGCCACTCGGCGAATAGCGGCAGCCGAAACGATTGTCAGCGTTTCTTCCCGCTCGCATCGGGTGATCGCGGAACATCGCGAACGGCGCAAAAGCCTGGATCGACAGCTGTGCGACCGCAGCCGGCGAGGACTCGACTGGACCAATTTCTTCCTCGGCGACGTGCAGATGAGCTTCGGGGCTTTTCTGGCTTTTTACCTGGCGAGCTTGGGGTGGTCGAAACAGGACGTCGGGTTCGCGCTCACCGTGGGCGTGCTCGCTGGCGTGGCGGCTCAGATTCCGGGCGGAGCTGCCGCCGACGCGGTGCGCTGGAAGCGCGGGCTTGCGGCCATAGGCATCGTCATCATCGCGGCATCCGCCGTCATCCTGGCATTGTGGCCGGATCTCCCGTTGGTTTTCGCCGCCCAAATCCTTCACGGCCTCACCGGAGGGATCGTCGGACCGGCGATCATGGCAATCAGCCTTGGTCTGGCCGGCCGGCGCGGAATGTCGTTTCGTGTCGGCCGCAATTTTCGTTTCGCCGCCGCCGGCAATGCCTTGACGGCAGCCGGCATGGGAACGATCGCGGTCTACTTTTCGAACCAGGCGATCTTTCTTGTCACGGCAGCCTTGTGCATTCCTACGCTGATCGCGCTGGCTCAAATCCGGCCGGAAGAAATCGACTATGCCCGCGCCCGCAATGCAGGCAAGCGCGACCAAACCCTCGATATTCAGCGCGTGATCGACCTCGCCAAAAATCGCAATCTGCTCGTCTTTGCAGGCTGTCTGCTGCTGTTTCAATTCTCCAACGCATCGCTGCTCCCAATCCTAGGAGAAAACCTGGGGCAAAGCAGGGAGACGCTGAGCGTGCTTTACATGGCCGGGCTCATCGTCGTTCCGCAGCTCATTGTCGCAATACTCGCCCCATGGATCGGCTATTGGTCCGAGCTCTGGGGCCGAAAGCCGCTGTTCCTGGCAGGATTGGCCTTCGAGGCAACGCGCGCGTTGCTGTTCACCATCGTCGTCGATCCTCGTTTCATGATCCCGGTGCAAATGCTCGATGGCATAACCGGCTCGATCATAACGGTGACGACAATTCTGATAATAACAGATGTCACCAGCGGCACCGGCCGGTTCAATCTGGCTCAGGGGCTCTTGGGAACGCTGACCGGACTTTCAGCGGCACTGAGCAACAGCGTGACGGGAGCGATCGTACAGCAATTCGGGGACGTTCCGGGGCTGCTCGCCATGGCCGCCGGCACCGCGACCGCAGCGGTCCTGGTCTGGCTGCTTCTCCCGGAAACCAAACCGAAGGAATACGAGGATTAGAGTTGCGTCAGAAGAGTTCCGTAGGGTGGGACATAAGCGCGTTCACGCGCGTCTTCGGCGCGCTATGGGCGCGGCCCACGCGCATGAGCCGTGCAACACGTACAAAAGAGCGCCGTGCCCACGCGCACCATCCGCGTGGGCACGGCGCAACGCGCTGAAGCGCTTTTGCGCCTTTGCCCACGCTACGAGGTTGCACAAGACCGCTTCACATTGGCTTTTCGCAATTGATCATCCAAGGAGTTCCGAACCGGTCGACAAGCATGCCGAAACGCAGTGCCCAGAAGGTTTCCCCGATCGGCATCTTGATGCTGCCGTTCTCTGCGAGCGCGTTAAAAATGCGGTCTGCTTCCGCCGCCTCGCTTACGCTCAGCGTCACCGAAAAGCCTTTCATGGAATCCTGTTGAGCAGGCGGCGGGTCGGAGCCCATCAATACGTGATCACCGACGGTGAGGCGCGCATGCATGATCTTGCTCCGCCATTCCGGCGGAACATGGTCTGCGGCCGGGCTGTCTTCATAATGCATCATTATTTCCGCCTTGCCGCCTAGAGCTTTCTCATAAAACTTGAACGCGGCCTCACAATCTCCCTTGAACATCAGGTACGGATTCAACTGCATCGTGCGCTCCTTTCGTTGAGACTTCCTGAGAGCCATAACGCTTCAGCCATAACGCTTCGGCATGCACGCTGGTTGTGGCGAGAAAGGGAAAAAGGCACACTTACCCTGCCGCAGCCCGGAAACTCCGTGGGCCTCGTTCCGGTGCGGCATCGCAGGGAGGATCCGATGCTGTCGCGCCGCCACTTCCTGAACACCAGCCTTGGCGCGGGACTTGCGCTCTCGGCTCCGGCCGCCGAACCAGGTTCCGCGCAAAACACGCGCAAGCGCCTGATCGTCGATGCACAAGTGCATCTCTGGAAGGCAGAAACGCCCGACCGCCCCTGGCGCGCTGGCGCGGTGGCACAGCTTGCGGAACCATTCACTTACGACAAACTCGTGCCGATGATGGACGAGGCAGGTGTCGATCGCGTCGTGATCGTGCCCCCGTCCTGGGAAGGCGACCGCAACGATTATGCGCTTGAAGCAGTCAGAAAATTTCCGGACCGTTTCGGCATCATGGGCCGCATTCCGCTTGACCACCCGCAGGCGACGGCGCTGCTGCCGAAATGGCGCGACCAGCCCGGCATGCTCGGCATCCGCGCGGCCTTCAATGGGGCGCTCGCTTCGTGGCTTACCGACGGAACCGCCGATTGGTTCTGGCCGGCGGCCGAGAGCGCCGGTATCCCCGTGATGTTCTTCACCAACGGCAAAACCTCCGAATTCGCCCGCATTGCCGAGCGGCATCCGAGACTTGAACTCATCATCGACCACATGGGACTCACGACGGAAATAGCAAAGAACAGAACGATCCCGGCCGCGATCGCCGCATCGGCTGCGCTGGCAACGTATCCAAACGTATCGGTCAAGCTGTCATCGGCCCCGGCCTATTCGTCCGAGCCTTATCCGTACCGCGACATGGCCGTGCATATTCGGCGGCTGTTCGATGCCTATGGGCCGCGGCGGTGCTTCTGGGGTACCGACATGACGAACTCGTTCGCGAAGGCGAGCTATCAACAAAGGATCACCCATTTCACGCAAGACCTGGATTTCCTTTCGGAGGACGACAAGGACTGGATCATGGGTCGTGCCATTCTCGAGCGGCTCCGTTGGACGTGACGGCAATTGAACCGATCGAGACTGCCAGCCGCGACGAGCTCACGGCATTGCAGCTGGAGCGGCTGCGACGCACGGTTCGGCTCGCCTATGACTGCGTCCCTCATTACCGCAGGAAGCTTGAACTCGCAGGTGTCAATCCGGACGATTTGAAGAACCTGTCCGACCTCGCCCTGTTTCCGTTTACGACGAAGGATGATCTGCGGCTCAATTATCCGTTTGGCATGTTCGCGGTCCCGATGCAGGAAATCGTCCGCCTGCACGCATCAAGCGGCACCACCGGAAAGCCGACCGTCGTCGGCTACACCAAAGGCGACATCGATACCTGGGCGCTCCTGATCGCCCGCTCGTTGCGCGCTGCCGGCGTGCGCTCGACCGACAAGATTCATATCGCCTATGGCTATGGTCTGTTCACCGGCGGGCTCGGCTTCCATTACGGGGGCGAACGCCTGGGCGCGACGGTGATTCCCGTGGGCGGCGGTTACACCGAGCGGCAAGTTCAGCTCATCCATGATTTGCGCCCTGACATCATTGCGGTGACGCCCTCCTACATGCTGGCGATCGCCGAGGAGTTCGAGCGCCAGGGGCTCGATGCGGCGGATTGCAGTCTGCGCGTCGGCATATTCGGCGCCGAGCCTTGGAGCGAGAGCATGCGCAACGAAATCGAGCGGCGCATGAAACTTGATGCGTTCGACCACTACGGCTTGTCCGAGGCGGTCGGTCCTGGCGTCGCCCAGGAGTGCCGGGACACCAAGGACGGCCTGACCATCTGGGAGGACCATTTCTATCCGGAAATCATCGATCCGGAGACCTGCCGCACGCGTCCCGACGGTGAGGAAGGCGAGCTTGTGCTGACCACGCTCACCAAGCAAGCCATGCCGGTGATTCGTTATCGCACCCGCGACCTCACCCGGCTCCTGCCCGGCACGGCTCGCACCATGCGCCGCATCGCACGCATCAAGGGGCGCAGCGACGACATGCTGATCATCCGCGGGGTCAACGTCTTCCCGTCGCAGATCGAGGCGGTCCTGGTCAAAGAGGAGCATCTTGCTCCACATTACGTGCTCGAAGTGCGGCGCGACGGCCCGCTTGACGAGCTCGACATTCTGGTCGAGGCCCGCGCCGAGTGCGCAGATGGAGCGAGCGCGGAGGCAAGGAGAGCGATCGCCCGCAAAGCTGAACATTTGATCAAGAGCTTTGTGGGCGTGACTGCCAGCGTGCGCGTTGTCGAAGCGGGGACTATCGAGCGCTCGCAGGGCAAGGCCAAACGGGTGATCGATCGCCGCCCGAAGTGATGCGATGCGCGGAGCCGTGCCATGACCATCAGCGAACCTGACCTCACACTGCCTGCCGGAGACGCGCTAGAGGCTGCGAGCCTCGCTCCCTCCGCGATCGCCGCTTGGCGAGCCACCATGCAATCCGCAACCGCGGACTACGCAGGCGACTGCCGCCGTTATTCGGCATTCTGGACTCGGTCAAGCGATCTCTTGGCAAAGCTGCCGCCGAAGCCCAAGCGAAACGCCGCTGAGGCCGCCGCTGCGACGGCAATCTTTGCGGCGGCGCGCGAACACCGCGAGCGGTTCCTCGGCACGCACGCAGAGGCCGTCTATAACCGTCTGACGCGCAACCGCACGCAGTTTGTCCGCATCGAGGACCTCGTGATCGAAGCGGCGGCCGCCGTTCCAGGCCTCACGCCGGCCCCCGAGCGGGTTGCCGACGAAGGGGACCGGCTGCAGCGCGACAAGGATGGTGTTGAGATCGACCAGGGAATTTTCCTCGCTCATGTGCTTGCATGCGAGCGAGCCGGTCGTCATCTCTGTCACGCCATGTTGTTGCCGCGGCCGGAGGCTGCGGGACTGTTGGCGAAACTCGGCACCGACGATGTGCTCGATCTCGGCGCCGCGGTACTGGAACGCCGAGGCAAGGCAATCGTCCTCACCGCAAAGAACCCGCGCTATCTCAATGCCGAGGATGAAACCACGCTCGACGTCATGGAAATCGCAGCCGATCTCGCGATCCTCGATTCCCAAAGCGAAATTGCGGTGCTGCGCGGTGGCCGGATCGATCATCCGAAATATGGCGGGCGCAGGGTTTTCGGCGCCGGCATCAATCTCACTCGCCTCTATCACGGCCGCATTCCGTTCGTGTGGTTCATGGTGCGCGATCTCGGGTTCGTGCACAAGCTCCTGCGCGGGGTAGCGCGGCCCGACACGGTCCCCGATGATGTGCACGGCCACGGCGTCGAGAAGCCGTGGATCGCGGCAGTGGAGCAATTTGCAATTGGCGGCGCGTGCCAGATTCTGCTCGCGGTCGATTACGTCCTCGCCGAGGCCGATTCGTTTATGAGCCTGCCGGCCCGGAAGGAAGGAATCATTCCCGGCTTTGCCAATCTGCGCATGCCCCGCTTCACCGGCGATCGGATTGCCCGCCAGGCGATCCAATACGAACGCAAGCTCATGTGTGACAGTCCGGAAGGCCGTCTTGTTTGCGATGAGGTGGCGTCGCGCGATGGCATGGAGGCTGCGCTCGATCGTCTGATCGACGCATTGACCAATGCCGGAGCGGTCAGCGCGGTAGGCAACCGGCGCGCGCTGCGGATCGGCGAGGAGCCCTTCGACCTGTTTCGTCGCTATGCATCGGCCTATGCGCGCGACCAGGCCTATTGCTGCTTCAGCCCTGCGCTCATTGCCAATCTGGAGCGCAACTGGAACGCGCATAATCGGAAGCTGTGAGCCGGATTTCGCAGCGCGTAGATTGCGCGGTTAGAGCATTTTCCCGATAAGGCTGTCCAAAGATTAGCCGCGTACGACTAACTCTCGCCGTCACCCTGAGGCGTTCGCCCGGCCTGTTCGGCCGGTCGAGCCTCGAAGGGCGACGGCCCGAATGGCCGCCAGATCGCATGAAGCACGCGTCAGCAGCCGCCATCCTTCGAGGCTCGCATGCAATCAAATGATTGCATGCTCGCGCCTCAGGATGACGGCTGACCGGCCCCACGAGAGCAGTCGCCATATGAACCATTTCGACGTTGTCGTGATCGGGCTTGGGGTGATCGGCAGCGCCGCCCTTCACGAGTTTGCCCGCAGAAAGATCTCCGTTCTCGGCATCGAGCGGTTTGCAGTTGGTCATGACCGCGGCTCTTCGCATGGCGCCACCCGCATCATCCGGCTCGCTTATTTCGAGCATCCGTCCTACGTGCCGCTTGTGCAACGCGCATATGCGCTTTGGCGCGAGCTTGAAGAGGCTAGCGGACAGAAGTTGCTCCATATCACCGGGGTCGCCGAGATGGGCCCGCCCGGCGGGACGCTGATGCAAGGGACGCTCGCGTCGGCGCGGCTGCATGGGCTGCGTCACGAGGTGCTCGCGGCCTCGGAGTTTATGAGCCGCTTTCCCGCATTCCGGCTGCCGAGTGATTTTATCGCGATGGTGCAACCTGACAGCGGCTTTCTTCTGGCCGAGCCGGCAATCCATGCTTTGATCGGGCAGGCCAAGGCTGCGGGCGCGCAGGTGCGCGAGCACGCAACCGTTCGCGCGATTGAGCCGCGCGCAAGCGGCGTGCGGGTCCTTACCGACCTCGGCGCAATCGATGCCGCAGCCGCTATCCTTGCGGCCGGGCCGTGGATCACATCACTGCTGCCCGATTTATCGGCCCGATTGCGCATCACAAGACAAGTCATGGGCTGGTTCGCGCCGACCGAGCCGCAACGGTTCGCGGCAGGCTTTCCCGTGTTCCTGATCGAAAGCCGTTACGGAATGCACTACGGCTTTCCTCCGGTCGGTGAAACCGGCATCAAGGTTGCCAAACATCACCATCGCGATGAGGCCGTCAATCCGGACCGCTATGATCGGATAATTTCAGCCGAGGATGAAGCATTGATCCGGGCCGTGCTCGCCGAGCACATCCCAGCCGCCAACGGACCTCTCCTCGATGCGAAGACCTGTCTCTACACGGTGACACCGGACGGCGATTTCATCCTCGACCGAGTGCCCGGGTTGCCGCAGGTCATCATTGCGTCGCCGTGCTCGGGACACGGCTTCAAGTTTGCGCCGGCGCTCGGCGAAATCGTCGCCGACCTCGCGATGGCGGGCGGGACGCATCACGATATCGGGCGATTTTCGCTCGCCCGATTCGGGTAGCGCTTCAGGTTTGCGCACAGACCGGGATTACATGTAGGGCAGGTTTCAAACCCGCCCTGGCGCGACAAACATCAAATCCCCCGATCTCTGGTCTGCCTCCACGAAAGAGGATCCTTCTCGGCGCGCCTCTAACTAAAGGATCCAACGGAAAGCACGGTTTAGCTCGAATCCTGCATCGACATCGTACCAGCGTCCATGAGCGATGATGATCCTCTCCGGTTTCCAAGCGATCATTCGCCGAACCGCCGTTCTGACCCCATTGCGATGGCGAAAAAAGCTCAGCTGCATATCGTAAGGGGCCTTACCGTCCGGATCGGCGACGCCGCCAATGCGCATGAGCCATCGATAAAATCGTTTTCTAATCCGGGAGAGTTCGAAGTTTTCGATCAGATCAGTCAAAATCAGAGTTCGCGAGGAGCGATGAAAAAACTCGACTTCCGTCAACATGTCGCCGCGAATCATTACTTGATCTATCGCGTCGGCCCATTCAGGCGGTGGTGCGGCCTCCAGGGTGCGTTCAATCGGAATGCGGCGCCTGGCCGAGCGCTGGAGACCCGGTACGGTATAGACAAGAGCGGCGGGAAACTTCTCTTTCCAATCGGCAATCCACCAATAATGAAGCGTATTAGGGGCGATGAGAAATCGGATGGGTCCAATTTCATTTATTTTACCGAACAATGCCTCATCCGGCACAGTGGGCGAATGCAGCCACAATCCGCCGCTCGGCAATCGCACGATCGTCATGCGTGTTGGAAATGGCAGATTAAATCCAAAATAACTAAATCGTATTTCACCTCCGTCAACGATCCAAACATCGGGTGCGACCGCCTTTGGAATGTTCAAAGGCGCATACGGCACCAAGATCGGCTCATCTTGGCCTGACAAGCTCAATCTCGCTCATGCTCGCAGGCGCCGGCCCGAAGCCGTGAGACACGCTGCGGGTTGCTTCCCAGCGTCCATCATGGCGGGCTCATGTCCTCGCCCTGCGCCCCGCCATCGCTCCGGCGAGGCTGGACCTTACGCTTCTGCCGGCTGGCTCCGCGGGACATAAAACGTGGTCCAATTCTGATCGTCCTGCCGGCGGTAGTCCAGTGCGGCCGTCAGCTGCCGCACAAGATGGACTCCCAGCCCGCCGACCTTGCGGCTCTCGAGAGACGCATCCAGGTCAGGAGCGGGAGCATCCCGCGGGTCGAAGGGTTTCCCCCAATCTCGAATTTCCCCGGCAACCCGGTCGGGTTCGACGGTGAGCGCGATATTGGCCGGCTGATCGGACGCCCCGCCGTGAAGCAAAATGTTGGTCAGGAGCTCCTCCACAACGAGCGATACGTGGTGGACCGCACGGGCATCGATGCCGGCGGAGTGGAGGAAGGCAGCCACATCATCGGTCAATCGCGCAATCGTCTGCGCGTCGGGAGCGATATGGGCGGCGAATCGCTCCATGCATTCAGGCCTGCGCGAGGATGTCGCGCCCGGGTGGCGCAACTTCCGCAGGCTTTGCGCATTTTCGGACGCGGCTTTGCGTCTGGAGAGGCACCGATGCCGACGAGAAGATCATTACTGTTGGCCGGCCTTGGTTCGCTGACCAGTGCCGCCCTCGGCACCCGCAGCAGCGATGCCGATGTGCCGGCTTCCTTGCAGAGGATCAAGGTCGTGATCCCCCGCGACAGCATTTTCGTCCTCAACTATATGGGGGCGAAGGATGCCGGCGTTTTCAGCAAATACGGGATTGATCTCGATGTCGATGCGCGGCCGTTTGCCGGCTTCCTTGCCGGTCTTCCCAGCCGGCAGTGCATGGCCACAACCTACGCGGGCATCGAGGCCATAGAGAAGATAAACCAGGGGCTGGACTGGGCCATTATCGGCGGCGGACTGACAGTCGTGCAGGAAGTCTTTGTTCGCAAGGACGCGCCGTTCAAGACCATCGCCGACCTGCGCGGAAAAAGGCTCGGTACCTTCTCGACCGGTGCCGGCGCCTTCAAGGCGACGAGGGCGGCAATAATCGACGCCTATGGGCTCGACATCGCGAAAGACACCAACCTGGTGCAACTGGCCGCGCCGGCGCTGTTCAAGCTTTTGGAGAGCGGCGCCGTCGATGCGATGATCAACATCAGTTCGTTCACGATTGCAGCACAGTCGCAGCCGGACCAGTTCCGTTCGATCTTTTCTCCGAATGATTATTGGATCCAAAGAACCGGGTTTCCGATCGTGTGGGCGGCGCCGATTGTAGCATGGAGAAGCTGGGTTGAGGAGGATCGCCGGCGAGCGAAGGCGTTCGTCGACGCCACCGAGGAATCCTTCCGTTGGCTTCGGCAGCCCGCCAATCTTGATGCTGCCGTCAAGAAACATGGCGAACTCGCCGGTGTGACGAGGCCCGCAGAAATTGCCGAATACAAGAAGCAGCTCGCGGCCAAAAGGATGTTTCTGGCCAGGTGGGATCGCGACGTTGTCGATGCGGAGTGGAAATTTCTCGATATGGCGAAGTCCCACGGCATATTGGATAGGGTGCCAGCCAAAGATAAATACGCGCTGCTGGTGGAAAACCGAGCGCAATAGATGCCGTCACAAACGCCCGCATTATCGGCAGGATTCTCCCGCACTCCCACCCTGCCGCAGTGGGCACGTCGGGCTTTACCGGGCATCGCAACCCTCGCACTCGCCCTGCTGATTTGGGAACTCATTTCTCTGTTCTTCTTGCCGGTCTTTCTTCCAGGACCGGCGGCTTTGCTCGACCGCATGATCGAAATCTACAGCAATCCGGGTTCCTATCGCGTGGTCGGGGAAACGCTTGCCCGGATTTTCGAGGGCTTCGCGATATCGATGGTCATCGGCACGGCGCTCGGCCTCTTGATGGGGCTCAAGCGCGGGATCGAGACGTTCTTTGACAGCTGGATCATGGTTCTGTTGACCGTTCCGGCGGTTTGTTGGGCATTTCTCTCAGTCCTGTGGTTCGGCCTGTCGGAGGCAGCTTCGATCCTGCCGATCGTCCTCATCGTGATCCCCTTTGTGGCCGTGAACGTCTGGGAAGGCACCAAAGCCGTTGAAAGAAACCTGCTCGATATGGCGACTGTCTACAAGGCCAGCCGCTCGCTCATGCTCCGCAAGGTCCTGATTCCGCAACTGATGCCGTATATCTTTTCCGCATTGCGGATCGCGTTGTCGCTGTCGTGGAAAATCGCGCTCGTCGCCGAGGCCTTTGGAGCGGGCAGCGGAGTCGGCCAACAGTTGATCTCCTGGTTTCAGGACACGAGAGTGGACATGATGCTGGCCTGGGGAGTGAGCTTCATGATCGTAATGGTCTTGATCGATCTGTTGGTCTTTCGCACTTGGGCACGACATAGTTTTGCGTGGAGGCATGAAGTTGCGACCTGACGTTCCGGATCTGCAGGAGGGGCGACGTCCGCGCATTGCCGGCTTCACAGCGATTACGATCGAGAACCTCATCAAGCGATTTCCGGCTCCGGGCGCTGAAGATAAATTCGTCGTCCTGCGAGACATCAGTCTGAGCGTCAATGAAGGCCAATTCGTCAGCATTGTCGGCCCGTCCGGTTGCGGCAAGTCGACGTTGCTCAATATAATTGCCGGCATCGAGTCCTATGACAGCGGATCGGTGCTGATACATCCGAAAGCCGGGGGGACCGGGGCGAGACCGCGCATCGGTTATGTGTTCCAGGGCCCTCGTCTGCTCAACTGGCTGACCGTGGAACACAACATTCACTTCGTTCTCGAGGCGCAAAACGTACCTCGGTCGAAATGGCGCAGCCTGGTTGAAAAATATTTGTCAATGGTCGGGCTCGCCGGGCAGGAGCGCAACTATCCGCTTCGGCTCTCGGGTGGAATGCAGCAGCGGGTGGCCATTGCCCGCGCGCTCGTCATTGAACCCGACATTCTCTTGATGGACGAGCCTTTCAGCCATCTCGATGCCATCACGGCACGGAAGATGCGGCTCGATCTCATGCAGATCCTGGATAGAGCGAGGCCAACGATCCTGTTCGTGACTCACGACCTGGCAGAGGCTGTCGTCCTTTCGGACTGCATCTACATGATGAGTACGAGACCGGCACGCATTTTCAAGCGGGTTCCAATCGATCTCCCGAGACCGCGCACGCCCGAGGACGCAGCGGTTTTCCATCTGGAAAAGAGCCTGATGCGGGAGTTTTTCACCGTCGTCGAGGCGAAGCCGTAGTATGCCGCCAAGTCTTATCACTACCTGTCTGCGCGCCGGCTCGATCTTGCTCCTGCTGCTGCTCTGGGGGCTGGCATCCGTGCTGATGCACGATCCACAAGTCCTGCCCGGACCGCTCACAATCGGGCGGACCATTATCGCGGATCTGGCAACGCCGGGGCCTGAAGGAGCATCGGCCTATTTTCAAATCGGAATCACTCTCGCTCGAATCCTTGTTGCGTTCTGCGCGTCCATGGTCGCAGGGACCGGGATTGGCCTGGCCATGGGGGTGAGCCGCACCTTCGAACGTTCGATGCTGGTGTTTATTCCTCTGATGCTGACGATGCCGACGATCCTGATGGTATTCCTCGCCGTGATGTGGTTCGGCTACGGCGAGGCCGGCGGATTGGTTGCCGTCATGGCCGTCGTTACGCCCTTCGTCGCGGTGAATATATTCGAAGGCGCCAAGGCGATGGACAGGTCGCTGAACGACATGGCGGTCGCGTTCCAGGCCGGAGGATATCTGCGCATTCGAAAAGTATACCTGCCGCAACTGATGCCCTATGTCTTTGCCGCGTTCCGCTACGCGTTCGCGGTCACCTGGAAGATCGTTGCCTTGGCAGAGACTTTCGGCCTGAAATTCGGAATCGGCTACATGTTCTTTTTTTGGTTCGAACAATTCAACATGGCGCAAGTGTTGGCCTGGATCGTCATTTTCGTAATATTGATGCTTGCCCTTGAACACGGCATCTTTGCCCGGCTCGAAAGCAGAACCTTCGCGTGGCGAACCCCACTTGCGCATGGCAGTTGAATGGCAGCTAGCGCTCCGGTGTTAGAAGAGGCTCTCGTAGGGTGGGCCAAGGGCGCGGTCCACACGCCCGAGTCCCGCCACGCGTAGGAACGAGCGCCGTGCCCACGCGCCCGTCGTCCGCGTGGGCACGGCGCACGCGCTAAAGCGCGTTGCGCCTTTTGCCCACCCTACCTACCTTCTGACGCAGTAGTGCTAATGCGACTGGGAGAAGGCCTTGGTGTAGCGTTCGACCACATCGTGGGGTGCCGACGCGATCCGGGACACGATTTTCTCGACTTCTTGGCCCGGCATCAGATTGACCTCGAGATTGGCCTTCTTCGCATCGGCCAGAAATTCGGCGTCATTGGCGAGCGATGCGAATGCTTTGCGCAGGACAGCGATGCGCTCGGGCGGCACGCCCGGCGGTGCAATGATCGGCCGCGCCACCGTCTTTTGCGTGAGGAACAGTTCCAGCACCTTGCGGTCGGATTCGGTTTTGGCGAAGTCGAGCGCGCTGGGCAGGTTCGGCAGTTCGGGGTCCTTCTCAAGCCCGCTTTGCAGCAGGAGCGTGATGCTTCCGTCGCTGATCCACTGCGGTCGCTGCTGCTTGAGGCTCGACCACGACCAGTCGCCGATGCCGGCCACTTCGCCACGCTCCATGGCGAGCGCAATGTCGGCCGTGCCGTTGTAACCGTTGATGATCTTGAATTTGGTGCCGAGGACGGCGTTATAGAGACGCGGCGTCAATTCGGGATCGACGCCGGCATGGCCGCCGACGATCAGTTCCTTGTCGAACAGATCCTTTGCGCTCTTGTGCGGCGCCGTGTGCCAGGCAAGCGCCACCCCGACTTCGGTCGCCAGATTGCCGATCCAGTTGAGCTTCGCCAGATCGAAACGGACCTGGCCCGGATTGATGAGTCTGGCGGTCAGCATGCCGCGCTGGATCAGCGAAACGACGGTGCCGTCCTTGGGCGCGGTGTTGTAGATCTGGTTGGTGGCGACCAGGCTGCCCGCGGCAGGCTGGTTCTGCACAATGATTGAGGGGTTGCCCGGAATGAAGCGTCCGAGGTGCCGCGCCAGCAGCCGGGCATCCGCGTCGTAACCGCCGCCCACCGCCGCCCCGCAGAGAAGCGTTATCTGTTTCCCGGCATAGAAATTCTGCGCCGACTGGGCCAGGGCCGCCGGCGCGCAGCCGAGTATGATGGCCGCAAACGCAATGGCTGAAGCAGGAAGGCGGCGTAGACGCGAAAACTCGCAAGTCATCATCTTTGTTCCCTGGCTGATCCTCGATATCGCTCTCGAATTGTCCTCAATAGCGATTTTTGGTCCATCCCTGTCAAGTTTGGCGGAGGCGCGGACTGTTGTCTCCGGCACTTGCGCCGCGGGGAGGGACTCGGCACTGTCATGGCCTGCTTCATTGTGCCGTCCGAAAGGATGATTGATGCGAAATCTCATCAAGTATCTCATTCCGGCGTTCCTGCTCGCCGCGCCAATTGCGCTTCCTGCGCAGGCGCAGACTTATCCGACGCGCCCCGTCCACGTGGTCGTGCCGTTCCCGCCCGGCGGGTTCACCGATGTGACCGCGAGACTCATCGCGCAGAAGCTTGGGGAGGCGCTCGGCCAGCAGATGGTGATCGAGAACCGGTCGGGAGCGAGCGGTCTCCTTGGCGTCGAGGCGGTCACGAAGGCAGTACCGGACGGCTACACGCTGCTGATTACGACCGGCGACTTTATCGAGACGCCATCGCTGATGCCGAAGATGGGATTTGATCCGAACAAGGACCTCCTGCCGGTCGCGATGATTGCGTCGGCGCCGCTCCTCCTCGGCGCGCAGGCCGGAGGGCCGATCGGTTCGGTGATGGATTTGATCGCGCAAGCCAAGGCACGCCCGGGCCAGATCGCGTTCTCGTCACCGGGCACGGGTACCATCAATCACCTCGCGGTCGAATGGCTTGCAATCGAGGCAGGTCTCAAGCTCATTCACGTCCCGTATCGCGGCGGCGCACCGGCCGCGACAGCAATCGCTGCCGGCGACGTTCCGGTAGGTGCCGTGACGATTTCCTCGGCACAGTCCTTGATGGACGCCGGCAAGATCAAGCCGATTGCGCTGATGACAAGAGAGCGTCCGTCATTTGCGCCGGCGGACTGGCCCACGCTTTCCGAGATGGGTTTTCCCGTCGACGCGGCGCTCTGGGTGGGCCTCTTTGTACCGGCGCGCACGCCGCCCGCCATCGTGGCGCGCCTCGATGCGGCACTCGCCCGTCTCCTACACGATGCGACCGTGCGCAAGCGGCTCAACGAACTCGGGACGGAAGCTGCCGCCATCAGCGGGTCTGCGTTCGCCGACCGCATCCGCCTCGATGCCGCCCATTACGCCAAGATCATCGAACAGACCGGAATTCACGTGGAGCATTAGCGGCCTTGCAGAAGATTTTGCCCTTACCCTACGTGGTGATCGCCGCCTGCAGGGTCTTGAGCTGCTCCAATCGGCGGGCAAGCTTGTCGCGCTGCCAGTCGTCCTCGGAATCGGCTACATCTTCCTCGGTATCCTTGATTTCCCGGGCAAGGACTTCGCGGTCGAAATCCTCGAGCGCCACCGCCATGTCGGCGAGCACGGTCAAGCCGTCGGGGTTGACCTCGGCAAAGCCGCCATTGACCACCACCTGGAGCGTTTCCCCCTCCCGATGAACGGTCATGATTCCGGGACGGAGAGAGGAAAACATCGGTGCGTGACCGGCGAGCACGCCGAAATCGCCTTCGAGACCCGGAACGTCGACCTGAACGACCTCGCCGGAGAACAACAGTCTCTCGGGGGAAACAAGATCGAAGTGAAGTGACGGCATAGGTCTTCCTACGTCAAGGAGCAAATAGTGAGTAGTGAGTAGTGAGTAGTGAGTAGTGAGTAGTAGGTCGTCACCCTCCCCAATTGGTCAATCTTACTACACACTGCTTGCTACTTTCTATTCGCTATTCGCTACTCACTATTTGCTTCCTTACGCCGCTTCCGCGGCCAGCCGTTTGCCCTTTTCGACCGCCTGCTCGATGGTGCCGACCATGTAGAAGGCGGCCTCCGGCAGGTTGTCGTATTTGCCCTCGCACAAGCCCTTGAAGCCGCGGATCGTGTCGGCGAGTTCGACGAAGACGCCAGGCGAACCGGTAAACACTTCGGCGACATGAAAGGGCTGCGAGAGGAAGCGCTCGATCTTGCGGGCGCGGGCGACCGTGATCTTGTCCTCCTCTGAGAGCTCGTCCATGCCGAGAATGGCGATGATGTCCTGGAGCGCCTTGTAGCGCTGGAGAATCTGCTGCACCTCGCGCGCGACCGCATAGTGCTCCTCGCCGACGATCAGCGGCGTGAGCATGCGCGAAGTCGAATCGAGCGGATCGACCGCCGGATAGATTCCCTTCTCGGCGATCGAGCGCGACAGCACCGTGGTGGCGTCGAGATGCGCGAATGAGGTCGCCGGCGCCGGATCGGTGAGATCGTCGGCCGGGACATAGATTGCCTGCACCGAGGTAACCGAGCCCTTGGTTGTGGTCGTAATGCGCTCTTGGAGCGCGCCCATGTCGGTCGCGAGCGTCGGCTGGTAACCGACCGCCGAGGGAATGCGTCCGAGCAGCGCTGAGACTTCCGACCCTGCCTGGGTGAAACGGAAGATGTTGTCGACGAAGAACAGCACATCCTGGCCCTGGTCGCGGAAAAATTCGGCGACCGTGAGCCCGGAGAGGCCGACACGGGCGCGGGCGCCGGGAGGCTCGTTCATCTGGCCATATACCAGCGCACATTTCGAGCCGACCGCCGAACCGTTGTTCTTCTTCGGGTCCTTGTTGACATTGGATTCGATCATCTCGTGGTAGAGGTCGTTTCCCTCGCGCGTGCGCTCGCCGACGCCGGCGAACACCGAATAGCCGCCGTGCGCCTTCGCCACGTTATTGATCAATTCCATGATGATGACGGTCTTGCCGACGCCGGCGCCGCCGAACAGGCCGACCTTGCCGCCCTTCGAATACGGCGCCAGCAGATCGACGACCTTGATGCCGGTGACGAGAATCGCCGCTTCGGTGGACTGGTCGGTGTAGGCGGGTGCCTCCTGATGAATGGCGCGGGTTTGCTGGTGCGGGATGTCGCCGGCTTCGTCGACCGCTTCGCCC
>DATBHB010000063.1:0-7653 GCA_036557705.1 Xanthobacteraceae bacterium | reverse complement strand
AGGGCCTGCCAGTCCGGCTGAATGGAAATGCGCATGCGCCAATTCAACCTGCCCGACCTCGGCGAAGGTCTCGAAGAGGCGGAGATCGTCAGCTGGCATGTCACCGAGGGCGACCATGTGGTTGCCGATCAGCCGCTCCTGTCGGTCGAGACCGACAAGGCCGTTGTCGAAGTACCCTCGCCGCAGAGCGGCCGCATCGCGCATCTGTTCGGCGCCAAGGGCGACCTGGTCAAGGTCGGCGCCCCACTGGTCGAGTTCGACGAAGGCCCTGCCGCCGACGCGGGCACGGTCGTCGGTGAGATCGACCGTGGCGAGGCAGGCGCGCCCGACGCGCGCGCGCCTGTCGTCGCTCCGGCCGGGCGGCCGTTGCAGATCCTGCCGGCGGTCCGCGCGCTTGCCCGCAAGCTCGACGTTGACCTCAACCTCCTTCAGGGCACGGGTCCCGGAGGGACAATCACGCGAGCCGATGTGGAGCGCGCCGCCAAGAGTCTCGTCGAAGCAGGGCCGGCGGAGCCGCTGCGCGGGATGCGCCGCGCCATGGCTCAGCGCATGGCCGCGGCTCATGCCGAAGTGGTGCGCACCACGGTGATTGACGAAGCCGACATTGGCGATTGGGCGGTCGGCGAAGACATTACTATAAGGGTGGTGCGCGCCATCGCGTCGGCCTGCAAGGCCGAGCCCTCGCTCAACGCCTGGTACAATGCTCAAGCCGGCGAGCGCCGCCTGCTCACGCGCATCGATCTCGGCACCGCGGTCGATACCGAGGGCGGGCTGATCGTGCCGGTGCTGCGCAATGTCGGCGAGCGGCCGGCGCGGGATCTGCGCGCCGGGCTCGATCGGATGCGGGCAGACGCCGCCGCGCGCTCGATCCCTCCCGAGGAACTGCGCGGGGCCACCATCTCGCTCTCGAATTTCGGCATGATCGGCGGCCGGTTCGCCAATCTCATTGTGGTGCCGCCGCAGGTCGCCATCATCGGCGCCGGCCGGGTCGACCAGCGGGTGCTGGCGCGTGACGGAGCGCCTGCGGTGCGCCGGGTGCTGCCGCTCTCGCTTACTTTCGATCACCGGGTCGTTACCGGGGGCGAGGCAGCGCGCTTCCTGGTGGCACTGAAGACGGATCTGGAGCTCGGGAGTTAAGCTTTCTTCCTCATCCTGGGGCGCGAGCGCGCGTTCTTCACGCGCACGAGCCTCGAAGAATGAGGTTGGCACGCTCGGGCCGCCCTCATGGTTGGAGACGGCGCGCGCCTCCTCACCATGAGGCCGGGTTGCGCCTCCCCACTATCAGGCCTGGATTACAAAGTCGCTCAGGGCGGCCCGGTAAATCCTTTCTCACGCATGCACTCTCGCAGGAAGTTCTTTCTCCGAATGGATCTTGTGCTGAAGTGTCGCGCAACAGCTTGATGGTTGCAATCAGCACGCGCCTTCGCCCGGTCAGGCCGTGCTTTTGCGGACGCCGCATATGCATCCTGCGGCAACCATGTCGCGGTCAGGACAGTGGTTGTAATCGCCAGTGCGAGCGCGAGAGCTGATGTTCTAATCCGTTTCATCGCTATTCCTCGGTTCCCCTCAGTCCTGCGGCTCCCTGATAATCGTCCTGAGCCCGCGGTCAATGATACCATCGTTGGTGGAGAGCGTAAGTGCTTTCGAGCTCGAATCGTCTCGACTATTAACGCTGCTGTCGCGATGCGTTAACTTTCCTGGCCGCCAGCTGATTTCGTTTGACGGAAAGAATTGCTGGCTCTCCGTCAAAGTGCTTAGATATTCAATGCAATCGAAAGGACGTTGGCGATGGCATGGACAATCAAGCACTGGCGCTCGGAAGGTCTGAAGATGGCACCCAGGCGAATAGCAACCGCCTTGTTCTTCCCATTAGCCGGCATTATCGCGTTACCCGGCGGCGTCGCAACTGCCTTTGCCAACGTGCTGATTTCGGTCGACAAGAACACGCAGCAGATGGCGGTATCGGTAAACGGCGTACCACGTTACCACTTCACCGTGTCGACCGGCAAGGCGGGCTACGGCACGCCGAACGGCACCTACCATCCGCAGCGGCTGGAGACGACCTGGTTTTCCAAGCTATACTATAATTCGCCGATGCCGCATTCGATATTCTTCCACGGCGGCTATGCAATTCACGGCAGCTACGAGATCAATCGGCTGGGCGGCCCCGCCTCGCATGGCTGCATTCGCCTGCATCCGGAGAATGCCGCAACGCTGTTTGCGCTAGTGAAAAGCGAAGGCATGGGAGCGACCACAATCGTCGTATCCGGAAGCAACCCGAGCACCGCACACAGATCTGCGCCGATTCCGGCGGCAGGCTATCAGCAGCGTTATACGCCGGAATACGGCGAGCCGCCGCAAGGTTATCGCCAAGCGCCCGGCTTCTTTCCGTTCTTCAATTCGCGCTGACTTGCCGTCATCAGCGGCGCTCGTAGGGTGTGCAACCGCGCGGCACGAGCGGACCGCGTGCGCAAAATCGCTAATCGCGCGGTTGCGCACGCCGTCGAGTCTCGCGATGCGATTTTGCACACCCTACTAAGTTTGTAGGGTGGGCAAAGGCGCGACGCGCTTTAGCGCGTGCGCCGTGCCCACGCGGCCACATGCGCGTGGGCCACAGCGCTCTTTTCTACGCGTGGCGGGCTTGTGCGTGTGGACCGCGCCCGTAGCGCGTCGAAGACGCGCTTTAGACCCACCCTACAAAGCTCTGACTCAGCAGTGCTGATCGGCCATACGGCCGCTCAGTTAGAACTGTTCACCGTGGTTGCGCCGTTGCTGAACACCTCTTTGAGGAAGCGCGTCATCGCGACCTTATACTCGCGGTCCGCACGTTCTTCCGCCGCATTCTTTGGATCGGTGAAGGCATGGGTTGCCCCACTGTAGAATTGGAGCTCCCAGCTGACCTTGGCGGCGCGCAGCTGCTCGACCAGCGACATGACTTCGGGGATCGGCGACACCGGATCCTCGGCTCCTTGCAGAATAAGGACTTTGCCGTTGATGCTCTTTGCGGCCTCAGGGGCGAAGCCGCGGAACGAGCCGTGCACCGAAATCGTGCCGACGACCGGCACGCCGGTTTCGGCAAGTTCGACCACCACCGTTCCGCCGAAGCAGTAACCGACCAGGGCGATCTTCGACGCGTCCACCATCGGATTGGATTTGAGCACATCGAAGCCGGCTCTGGCGTGGGAACGCATCAACGGGCGATCGTTGTTGTAGATGGTGATCGTCTTGGTCATTTCGGGCACGTCCTTCGGCACGAAGCCCTTGCCGAACATGTCGGCGACGAACACCACATATCCCATTTTGGCGATCAGTTCGGAGTCGCGGAAGGCGTTTGCCGCCATGCCGGCGCGGTCGTGACCAAGCAACACGCCAGGGCGCTTGCCGGATTGTGCATCGTCATAGACCAGGAGCCCGGACAGCTGCTTGTCGCCATCCTTGTAATCGATGAATTGTTTCTTGATCTCGGCTCGCGAGGCGCCGGCCTGCAACACGATTGCAATCGCCGCAGCAAAGCCGAAGGCCGCAAGCCGGCTGCTTGTACGGAAAACTCGCATCGGATTCCTCCCTTGTTGGTGTGGCCGGTTCTTTTACCACGGAATGAGGTTTCTCGCCGGTCAAAAGTCCGCTGGTCGGCGACCGGGGTTCTGAAGGATCACGCAAACCGGACCGCATAGATCGGCGGCAGCGTGTGCGAGAGGCAAGCCCAGCTGTCGCCCTGGTCCTCGCTCACCCAAAGCCCGCCGGTCGTGGAGCCGAGCGCAAGGCGCTCGCCGGTCTCGTCAAGCGCCAGCGCGTGGCGGTAGACGACATCGTAGGCATGCGACTGCGGCAGACCCTTGCTCAGCACTTCGAAGGACTTGCCGCCGTCGCGCGTGCGCGTGACAACGAACTTGCCGCCCCGCGGCACGCGTTTCTCATCCTTGATCTCCGGCACAAACCAGGCCGTGTCCGGATCCTCCGGATGCACGACCACCGGGAATCCAAAAGTTGACGGCTCAACGCCGGTGATCTCGGAGAATGTCTCGCCTTCGTCGGAAGAAACGAAAATGCCGTTGTGATGCTGGACCCACATCCGGTTCGGCGCCGTCTTGCATTGAACGAGGCAATGCACGTCCTGGGCAATGGGATCGCGGCTCTGCTCGGGCGGCATGTATTCGGCGCGCATGCCGTTGCCGCGCAGGCTCCAGCTCTCGCCCGCGTCCTCGGTGAACCAGACGCCGCCGGTCGACACCGCGACCCACACGCGTTTCGAGTTGCGCGGATCGATGCAGATCGAATGGATGCCCGGCAGATCGGCGCCGCCTCCGCCCCATTGTTTACGTTGCGGATGATCCCACAGCGAGCGAATCATCTCCCAGCTCTTTCCGTGATCCGTCGAACGGAACAAGCCGCCCGGGAGCGTTCCGCACCAGATGACGCCCGGCTCATCGGGGTTGCCGGCGGCAAGCGCCCAGATGCGCGCGGTGCTCCAGTTGATCGGCCGCCCCCACATGTCCTTCTCTTCGTAGCCCTCCGGCTTGGGCGGATAGACCGGAACTGCGATCTCCTCCCAGCCGCTGCCGTTCGAGCGGTGGACCTTCACCCCGAAATGTCCGTGGTCGAGCGCCGCATAGGTGCGCCCGTCGCGCCGATCGGTCAGCGTGAGCGTGACGTTGTCGCCGAGGAAATCGACCGCGCTGATGTCCCATCGGCCGCCGTTGCGCGTGACGGTGAACAGGCCTTTGCGGCTCGACACGAGGAGCTTATCGCTCATCATCAACCTCCTGAGAGCGCTTGAAAGACATAAACGGTGCTGGTCTCGGCAACGGGATCGGAGAGGCGCCCGCGGTCACGTATCATCCGGCCATCGACAAAGACCGTGACGTGCTTGCGCAAGCCGGACTGATCGTCGAGCACGTAGCTCCGCGCCGGCGGGTTATCGGCGAAGATCTTGTCGAGCACTTCGCGCACGGTCGCTCCGGAGGCTGTCGCTTCCGGGCACAGAACGTGACGCTGGATGTTGGGAGTGAATACGACCTTGGGCATCGAACATCTATCCGGCCGGATACGTGGCGCGCGGAGTGTTACCTCTCCCCGCTTGCGGGGAGAGGTCGATTTCGAGCGCAGCGAGAAATCGGGTGAGGGGCAGTCGCCAAGAGCTCGACTCGTAAAGGAGCCCCTCGCCCGGATCGCTGACGCGATCCGACCTCTCCCCGCAAGCGGGGAGAGGTTACGGAGCTTGCGGCACACGAACCGAGTCCTACGAACCCACGAGCAGTCAGATAGGAAAGCGATTTCATCCGAAGGTGCTCTACCTCACGATTTGGATAGCAGTTTGAGCCGTGCCACCTGGGCACACTCGTCCATGACCTTGAAATAGCGCGCCACCGCTTGGGCGCCGAGATCGAACGGATGCGGCTCTCCGGGTTTGCGCGCTGCCATCATCTTGATCTTGGTTACCGCGTTGTCGAACTCGGAATGGTTCGACATCAGAATCGTTGCATTCGCCGCGGCCGCCGCTGCAGCGATCTTCCGCTGCGAGGCGATGTAGGTGTCGAAATGCGGCACGTCGTTGACGAAGTTGAAGGCGGTGCCGCCGGAATACGCCACGGTCAGCGGCTTGCCATGGTCCTTGACCGTAAACAGCATGGATAAGGTGCCGGGAGTATGGCCGGGCGTTGGAACGATCGTCACGCTGGCGTCGCCGAGCGTCACCTTCTGGCCATCGGTCGCCGCGATGTCGCGTTTGGGCTTGCCGTGCGGGTACTGATTCACGGATTTTTCGATCATGTCCCAATCCGGCCCGCCCATGACAATCCGCGACCCGAAGCGGTCCTGCATCAGCTTGGCGCCGCCGTCGTGATCGAGATGGGCATGGCTGATGATCACATATTTCACCGAGGCGGGATCGAGCCCGAGCTTTTTGAGGCCGCCGACAATTGCGTCTTCGGCCGCATATTCATAGAGCGTGTCGATCAGGATGATGCCTTCGCTCGAAGTCAGAGCCCACGACGAGTGATATTTGGTGCCGACAAAATAGAGATTGTCGAACACCTGCGCCGGATCCGTGTACCAGGTCGCCCGTGCCGGAGGCGGGCCGGGCGCGACATCGCGGCCGGGCCCCGTCTGCGGAGCAATGCAGATGCGCGCGAGCGTCCCGGTAAAATCAAAGCCGGCCGCCGCCTTGGCGGCCGCGAGATGAGTTTCGATCTGGTCTTGCGTTTGCGCCGGCGCCCCGGTGACGCCGAGGCCCGCGATGACGGCCAGAGCCGGTACGAACGATAATTTCATTTGCATGTCCCTGAACTAGAGCGGAGTAGCCCGGATAGGAGCGGGCCCGCCAGGGCGCTCCTATCCGGGGGGTTGACCCGGATTTGCGCAGTGCGCCCAAAGCGCACGCGTAAATCCGGGCTACTTCGTGACCAGCTTGAGCCGCGCCACCTGGGCGCACTCGTCGAAGACCTTGAAATAGCGCGGCACGGCGTCGCGGCCGACATCGAACGGATGCGGCTCGCCGGGACGGCGCCCGGCGAGCAGCCTGATCTTGGTATAGGCGTTGTCGTATTCCGACTGGTTCGTCATCAGGATGCTCGCCCCCGCCGCGGTTGCGGCAGCTGCCATCTTGCGGGCGGAGGCGATGTAGGTGTCGAAATGCGGCACATCGTTGACGAAGTTGAACTCGGTGCCTCCCGCATAGGCGACCGTGAGCGGAGCGCCGTTATCCTTGACGTCAAACAGCAGGGAAACCGTGCCCGGCGTATGCCCCGGCGTAAGCACCAGCGTGACCGATCGCCCGCCGAGCGTAATTTTCTGGCCGTCCATCGCGACGATGTCGCGTTTGGGCTTGCCGTTGGGAAAGCGGTTGACGAGCCCATCGATCATGTCCCAGTCGCCGGCGCCCATAACGATGCGCGACCCGAAGCGGTCCTGCATCAGCTTGGCGCCGCCGATCTCGCCGGCATGGGCATGCGTAATGATCACGTATTTTACGCTGGCGGGATCGAAGCCGAGCTTTTTCAAGCCACCGACGATCACCGGCTCGGCTTCATATTCGAACGTCGTGTCGATCAGGATGATGCCCTCGCTGGTCGGCAGCACCCAGGACGAACGATCCTTGGTGCCGACGAAATAGAGATCGTCGAACACCTTTGCCGGCTCGGTATACCAGCGCGCCCGGTCGGGCGGCGGCGGCGCCGGTCTCACGTCCCGCGGCGGGGCGTTGGCCGGCGCGATGCACAGCGATGTGAGCACGTTGCGAAATTCAAGCCCGGCTGCCTTCTTGGCGACAGCGAGGTGAGCCTCGATGGAATCGGGCGCCGGCTGCGCCTGGGCGCAATAAAGGCCGAGGGCACAAGACATGGCGACAGCGAAACTGACATGACCTTTCATCCGAAGCTCCCGCGAGTTGGGCAATCTTACTGCGTCACGACCTTTTAGGGGGCAGAATCGCAGGGCATGGCCGCGCCTCACACGATGGCGCGGCTGTGGCGGAACGTCTGCTCCCCCGGAATTGTGCGCGCGCCTCGGCTCGCCTAAATGGATGCCGCGCCCAGGCGGCCCAAGCCGCCTGGCATCCGGATCTGCGGAGGGATGGCCGAGTGGCTGAAGGCGCACGCTTGGAAAGCGTGTATACGGGAAACCGTATCGTGGGTTCGAATCCCACTCCCTCCGCCA
>DATBHB010000062.1:0-12038 GCA_036557705.1 Xanthobacteraceae bacterium | reverse complement strand
TACGTCGCGCGCGGAGATTTGCCGCCCGACTTGGGGGGGCGATGTCGGTGAGCTCGCCGGCAGCTTTGGAGAGTGATTGAACGCGTGGGCACGGCGCGCAAGCGCGCCTTTGCCCACCCTACAGATGTCAGCTTGTGGCACATCGCTCCCTTGACCCGCGGTGCCCAAACACCGCGGCTATTGGATCATGAGCGAAATTAAACCGACGGCTGCGCCGGAACGCCACTATGCCAGCGTGCGGCCGATGGCGAGGAATTTTTCCCGGCGCAGCCGCTTCACCGTTTCGTGGTCGAGGCCTTGGATGTCGTCGAAAGCGGCGGCAATGGCTTCGCCGGCCGCGGCGATTGCCGCTTGCGGATCGCGGTGAGCCCCGCCGATCGGCTCGGTTATGATCCGATCGATAATTCCGAAGCGGGCGAGGTCCTGCGCGGTGATCTTCATGCTGGTCGCCGCCTCCTGCGCCTTGCTGGTGTCGCGCCACAGAATGGATGCCGCGCCCTCGGGCGAAATCACCGTATAAAACGAATGCTCGAGCATCAGCACGCGGTTTGCGGTCGCCACCGCGATTGCGCCGCCGGACCCGCCTACGCCGATGATCACGGCCACATTTGGGACCCGTAGTTCAAGGCAGGCTTCGGTCGAACGCGCGATCGCCTCCGCCTGCCCGCGCTCCTCGGCGCCGATGCCCGGATAGGCGCCTTCGGTGTCCACCAGGGCAAGGACAGGAATTTCGAAGCGATCGGCCATCTGCATCAGGCGCACCGCCTTGCGATAGCCTTCCGGCCGCGCCATGCCGAAATTATGCTTCAGGCGGTCCTCGGTGGTGGATCCTTTCTCATGGCCGATGACGCATATGGACTCGTTGCGGAAGCGGCCGAAGCCCCCGATCAGCGCCTCGTCCTCGCCGAACTTCCGATCGCCTGCAAGCGGCACGAAGTCGGTGATCAATGCCTTGACGTAATCGAGACAGCGTGGACGTTCGTGATGGCGCGCCACCTGCGTCTTCTGCCAGGGCGTGAGGCTTGCATAGAGATCCTTGAGAGTCTGCGCGGCCTTGGTTTCGAGCCGGGCAATTTCCTCGGCGATCGCAGGGGCGCTGTCGTCGGCTTCGAGCGCACGCAGCTCTTCGAGCCTCGCCTCGATTTCAGCCACCGGCTTTTCGAAGTCGAGATAGCTGCGCATGCTTTCAGATGTCGGAGGTCGGACCAGCATGAAACGAAAATGATCAATAATCGCCTAGAATCCTGTGGACAACCACATCTGACATCGATCTCTGCTTTCACACATCCGGACGATGGTAATTGAGATTGGCTCCGCCTTTCTGAGACTTGAGATAGCCCTCGATGTCGCCGAGCGGATCCATGGCGCGGCGCAGCCGATGACCGACAAGCTGGTCGAGCTGGATGGCCTGCGAGAGCGACAGGTCGCGCCCCATCTGCACCGTGATCTTGTGGCATTCGAGCGGCGCGATGTGGCGCGAAGCGATGTCGCGCGCGATTGCGAGCGTATGTTCTTCGAGCTTCTCGGCCGGCACGGCTTGGCTCACGATCCCGAGCGCGTCGGCTTCCTTGCCCGAAATATTGCGACCGCCGAGCGCAATGAGCGACAACTTCTTCACCGGCAGCCCCGAATGCAGGAGAGTGGAAGTGACGAGTTGCCCGAAACTGCCGCGCAGCACCTCCGGCATGCCGAGCTGAGCGTCCTCCGCCGCGAACACGAGATCATGGCAGTTCATGATACCGAGCGCTCCGCCGAGGCAATAGCCGTGGACCTGGGCGATCATGATGCGCGGGAATGCGCGCAGGCTCTCGGCGATCTGGATGGTGAGATTAGGGCGGTCCCAGTCGAGCAGCGGACCGTTCGAAACCTCGCGCAGGAAGGTGAGATCGAGACCCGACGAATAGACCGAACCGGCCCCCTTGGTGATGACGACCTTGATGTCCTTGTCGGCCCGGATAATCTCAAGCGCCTCGATGAAAGCCTTGCAGAGCGGCCGGTTCCAGCAGTTTCGTTTTTCCGGCCGATTGAGAACGATGCGCGCGACGCCCGCATCGGCAAGGCGCTCAAGTATAAGCTCCGGCCATTGTTTGAGTGCTTGCCACGTGTCCGCCATACCGTCCCTCCGCCCCGGCCAGTTCTCCCTTATTGCGCCACGACCGCATCCTGTCCAGGGCACGTGCGGGACAGGCGGACCGCAGGCTTCCTGAAATCCTGCGGTTGCGGAAGACTATATTGTCGGTATGGAAAAGGTTCGCGACCGTTTGTCCCCGCAGGAACTCGCTGCCGCGCGGCAGCGGCGGCTGGAAGCCATGAACCTTCAGGCAATCGAAGGCAATCCGCTCGACGACGAAGATGTCGCGATGTTCGAAATGTTCGAACGCGAGGGATGGGACGATGAACGGTGCCGCACCTACATCCTGCACCAAGCGCGCAACGCGGCGAAGTGACTGGCGACGATCCGTACGTCTATCCGGGCACGAGCACGCTTCGTAACGCTCTTGGAATCATCGATTCTGCAAAACTAAACCGAGTCGAGCGGCGGCTGGTCGTGCAAAGGATGAGACACGGCGTCCGAACCCAAGCGCAGTACCTCAAGCAACTGGCGGCCCAGGCGGGGCATGAGCTTGACCTTACACGAATCGACCCGGTGACATGGATCGAAGCCTCGAAGGCAAGCCATGGAGCTGATTATTCACCGATGGTCGACGTCATCAGACAAGCGATTTCGGGAAAGTCGTATTCATGAACCAGCGCGCCGCCTGATGTGTTCCGTGGGGCCGGCAAACGCGCGACCGCGCGCGACCGCGTGGGCACGGCACACGCGCTAAAGCGCGTTTCGCCTTTGCCCAGCTACGCAGCTTCTGCCAGTAACATTAATCAAATGTTTGGACGGGAAGCGGGACTGTTGCTGTATTGCCGGACCAGGTGCTACCTTAAAGAGCCAGGGCGACCTTTCGCCAAGTTGCAATTGGGAGATCATAAATGACGCGCAAGTCCATCATTGCGTTGACGACGCTTCTTGGTTTGCTGAGCGTCGTTAACGGCTTTATGTTGTTCCTGAATACGTCCGTGCCCTCCAGAGCGGCCATCGCAGGAATGAATTATCAAGAGCTGATTCGCGACAGCGATTTCACGCGCGCGGTCAAATCGGTCGTTCAGGAATGCAAGGTTAATATCGACATTGCCAAGCTCATGTGTTGAGTCCGCAGCCCCGCACTGGACCAGACGCGTCCTGGCATTCATCGCGTTGCCAGACGGTCTGAAAATTAGCATTTCATTTATGAGAAATTTATGCGTCGGCCCTATTGGCGCCGCGAACATGGATGTTTTTTCATCTGATCAAGGTATGGCGGCAAACTGACCCAGCGCATACTCTGAAGAGACGCCTGATTTCGTGCGAAATTTTCATTCTGCCGGAGCGTCCTATCGCCAGCTTGCGCGTTGATCAGCCTGGAAGACGCCGTATCGCGGAGCGTGCCCCGTTCGATTCCGCCGAGAGGTGCGAGATGGATGATCGTCCCACGATGCTCCGGCAGGAGACTTGGCCTGGACGGGAGCAGCATTCGCCCGGCTCCAACCCACCGCCCGGCAAGCGGCGCCCGTCGCGATGGCGACGTGTAATCGGAGGCATTGCTCTCGTTCTGGCGTTGGCGGCACTGGGCTGGTGGGTCGACCAGCGTCCCGCGCCGACCCCGCCGCCGCGGCGCTTTGCAGCCGCCGGCCCCACCTCGGTCGTGGCGGAGACGGCGCAGACGGGGGATGTAGACATCACGCTCAATGCGCTTGGAACGGTGACGCCGCTCGCCACCGTCACCGTGCGCACCCAGATCAGCGGCCAACTCACCGAGGTAGCCTTCAAGGAGGGGCAGCTGGTCAAGAACGGCGACTTCCTGGCGCAAATAGACCCGCGGCCTTTTCAGGCGGCATTGGAGCAGGCCGAAGGTCAGCTGGCGCGCGATCAGGGCTTCCTCGATCAGGCGCGCGTAGACCTCAAGCGCTATGAAACGCTGGCGAAGACCAACGCCATACCGCAGCAGCAGTACCAGGATCAGATTTACATCGTAAAGCAGTACGAAGGCTCGGTGAAGGCGGATCAGGCGCAGGTCGATACTCAGAAGCTCAATATCACCTATTGCCACATCGTCTCACCGGTCGATGGCCGCATCGGGCTTCGGCTGGTCGACCCTGGCAATTACGTGCAAGTCACGGACAGCGCGGGGCTCGTGGTCATCACTCAGCTGAAGCCGATCACGGTGGTGTTCACAGTCCCGGAGGACAACGTCGCCCAGATTGTCAGGCGGGTCCATGCCAACGCTACGCTGGCAGTCACCGCCTATGACCGCAGCGGCACCACCAGGCTCGCTACCGGTACGCTCACGGCTATCGACAGCCAGATCGACACCACAACCGGAACGCTCAAACTCAAGGCGCAGTTTGCCAACGAGGACGACAGCCTCTTTCCCAATCAGTTCGTAAACGTCAAATTGCTGGTGGACGTGCTGCACGGCGCTACGGTCATTCCGACAAGCGCCGTGCAACACGGGGCGCCAGGGACATTCGTTTACCTGGTCAACCAGGACAGCACGGTCACAGCGCGGCCAGTCGCGCTTGGTCCGAGCAGCAATGACCACGTAGCCGTCCAATCCGGAGTTTCGCCAGGCGACCGCGTTGTTGTCGATGGCGCGGACCGGCTGCGTGACGGCGCCATGGTCGCCGTGCGTGCGCCCGACCGCGCCAATTCCCCGGCGTCCCCCGCCAGGCAGCCTCCCCAGGCGGCGCCATGACCGATCTGAGACTTCCCGACGAAGAGGAGGGGCCCGGCCCGAGCCCTTCGCGGCTGTTCATCCTGCGGCCGGTCGCCACCTCGCTGCTGATGATCGCCATCATGCTTTCGGGGATCATCGCCTTCGAGTTCCTGCCGGTCGCGGCACTTCCCGAGGTCGATTATCCCACCATCCAGGTGCAGACCTTCTATCCGGGCGCCAGTCCGGATGTGATGACTGCTTCAGTGACCGCGCCGCTCGAAGTCCAGCTCGGCCAGATGCCGGGGCTCAACCAGATGAGTTCGATGAGTTCGGCCGGCGCGTCGATCATCACGCTCCAGTTCAGCCTCAGTCTGAGCCTCGACGTCGCTGAACAGGAAGTGCAGGCGGCCATCAATGCCGCCGGGAACCTGCTGCCGGCCGATCTTCCCGCCCCGCCGATCTATGCCAAGGTCAATCCGGCGGACGCGCCCATCCTCACCCTGGCGCTCACGTCGAAGACCTTGCCGCTGCCGCAGGTTGAGGACCTTGCCGATACACGGCTGGCGCAGAAGATCTCGCAGCTTCCCGGCGTGGGACTGGTGACGATCAGCGGCGGCCAGCGTCCCGCAGTCCGCGTGCAGGCCGACAGCCGCAAGCTTGCGGCTTATGGCCTCAACATCGACGACCTGCGCACGACCCTTGCCAATGCCAATGTGGACATGCCGAAGGGCAATTTCGACGGCCCCTCCCGCGCCTACACCATCAACGCCAACGACCAGCTGCTGAGCGCCGACGCCTACAAGAACCTGGTGATCGCCTACCGGAACGGCTCGCCGGTGCGTCTTTCCGATGTGGCCGACATCATCGACGGCGCCCAGAACACGAAGCTCGCCGCCTGGATGAACACCGTCCCGGCGGTCATTCTCAATATCCAACGTCAGCCCGGCGCCAACGTCATCCAGGTCGTCGACGGAATCAAAGCCCTGCTGCCGCAGCTGCAGGCGGCGCTGCCCCCCTCAATCGACGTCGGCGTGCTGACCGATCGTACCGTGACGGTGCGCGCCTCAGTCACCGACGTGGAGTTCGAGCTGACGCTCGCGGTGGTCCTGGTGGTGCTGGTCATTTTCCTGTTCCTGCGCAGCACGCGGGCGACGATCATTCCGAGCCTCTCGGTCCCACTGTCGCTGGTTGGGACCTTTGGCGCGATGTATTTGCTCGGCTTCAGCCTCAACAATCTCTCGCTGATGGCCCTCACCATCGCTTCGGGTTTCGTGGTCGACGACGCGATCGTGATGATCGAGAACATCGCGCGCTATATCGAGGAAGGCGACACCCCGCTCCAGGCGGCGCTGAAAGGCTCGAAGCAAGTCGGCTTCACCATCATCTCGCTGACCGTCTCGCTGATTGCTGTTCTGATCCCGCTTCTGTTCATGGGCGATGTGGTCGGCCGGTTGTTCCGTGAATTCGCCATTACGCTTTCGATCACCATTCTGATATCGGCGGTGGTGTCGCTCACCCTGGTGCCGATGGCCTGCGCTCAGTTGTTGCGGCCCGCCGCGGAGGAGCGAGAAACCACGCTGCAGCGCGTCAGCCGCCAGTGGTTCGATCGGCTGATTGAAGGCTATGGCTGTGCGCTATCCTGGGTGCTCGACCGGCAACGTGCAACCCTGCTCGTGGCAGTCGCCACGCTGGCGCTCACCGCCGCCATTTACGTGGCGATCCCCAAGGGCTTCTTCCCGGTGCAGGACACCGGACTCATCCAGGGCATTTCCGAGGCGCCGGAGTCGATTTCATACGCCGCAATGGCCGATCGCCAGCAGGCACTGGCAAGCGCCATTCTCGAAGATCCCGATGTCGAGAGCCTGTCATCCTTCATCGGTGTGGACGGCACCAACACGACCCTCAACAGCGGGCGTCTTCTGATCAACTTGAAGCCGCACGATCAGCGCAGCAGCGACGTGAGCGAGATCATCCGGCGTCTGGCGCGGAGGACTGAAGCGGTTTCCGGCATCACGCTCTACATGCAGCCGGTGCAGGACCTGACCATCGATGCCACGGTCAGCCGTACGCAATATAAATTTGCCCTCGAAGACGCCAATCCGGACGAGCTTGCCGATTGGACGCCGCGGCTTATCGATCGGCTCAAGCGCGAGCCGCAACTCGCCGATGTGACGAGCGATCTCGAATCGAAGGGGCTGTCGGCTTTCATCGATATCGATCGCGAAACCGCGGGCCGCTTCGGCATTACGCCGGCGACCATCGACAATGCGCTTTATGATGCCTTCGGGCAGCGCATCGTCTCGACCATCTTCACCCATTCTAACCAGTATCGGGTAATCCTCGAAGCCACCCCGGCGCTCCAGTCTTCACTCGATTCGCTCTCCTCGATCTACCTCCCGACCTCGACAGGCAGCGGGCAAGTACCGCTCTCGGCGATCGTCAAGGTGCGCGAGCAGACGGCACCGCTGCAGATCGATCACCTCGGCCAATTCCCTGCTGCCATAGTGTCTTTCAATCTTGCGCCGGGCGCTTCGCTGGGCGAAGCGGTCACGGGAATCAAATCGGCAGAGCAGGAGATCGGGCTGCCCCGCAGCGTGATCACCGCGTTCCAGGGCGCTGCGCTGGCGTTTCAATCTTCATTGAGCAACGAGTTGTTCCTGATCCTTGCCGCGATCGTCACCGTCTACATCGTGCTTGGGGTTCTCTATGAGAGCTTCATCCATCCGATCACCATCCTTTCGACGCTGCCGTCAGCCGGGATTGGCGCCCTGCTCGCGCTGATGATTGCCGGCAACGATCTGACCGTGATTGCCATCATCGGGATCATTTTGCTCATCGGCATCGTGAAGAAGAACGCCATCATGATGATCGATTTCGCGCTCGATGCTCAGCGCAACGAAGGGAGAACGCCGCGCGACGCAATCTTCCAGGCCTGCATGCTGCGCTTCCGCCCGATTTTGATGACCACGATGGCCGCGATATTTGGAGCGCTGCCGCTGATGCTTGGCACCGGCACCGGCTCGGAGCTGCGCCACCCGCTCGGTATTTCCATTGTCGGCGGCTTGCTGCTGAGCCAAGTGCTCACGTTGTTCACGACCCCGGTGATCTACCTCTGGTTCGACCGCTTGGCGGCCCGCTTTGCCGGCCGCGCTGCGCTGGGTGCCGGCGAGGCGACGCCATGAGCCTCTCGACCCCCCAGCCTCATGGTGAGGTGCGCGCGCCGTCCTTCGAGGCTCGCGCGCGTGAACCACGGCGCTTATCGCGTTCGGGACACGTGACATGAGCCTCTCGACCCCGTTCATCCGGCGTCCGGTCGCGACCACCCTGCTGACCTGCGGCGTGCTGGTCGCGGGTGCCATCGCTTTTTTTCAATTGCCGGTCGCGCCGCTGCCGCAAGTGGATTTCCCGACCATCTCGGTTCGGGCCCAACTGCCGGGAGCAAGCCCGGAAGTCGTGGCCACGAGCGTCGCGACCCCGCTCGAACGTCACCTGGGACAGATCGCCGACGTGACCGAGATGACGTCCGTGAGTACCGTCGGCGGCACACGCATCACTCTCCAATTCGGACTCGATCGGGACATCAACGGCGCCGCTCGCGACGTGCAGGCGGCAATCAACGCCGCTCGCGCAGACCTGCCGTCGAGCCTGCGCTCAAACCCGACCTATCGGAAGGTCAATCCTGCAGACGCCCCGATCCTCGTCCTATCCTTGACTTCAGACACGGTGCAGCGCGGGGACCTCTACGATGCCGCCACCACGGTGCTCTCGCAGAAGCTTTCGCAGGTCGACGGGATCGGCGAGGTCACGGTCGGCGGCGGCGCCCTGCCGGCGGTCCGCGTGGAACTGAATCCCAACGCGCTTTCAAAATACGGCATCGGCCTCGAAGATGTGCGCGCCGCGCTCGCTGCGACCAATGCCCATAGCCCGAAGGGAGATATCGAATTCGAGGGAAAGCACTATCAGATCTACGACAACGATCAGGCGAACCGCGCCGCCGATTACAAGTCGCTGGTCATCGCCTACCGCAACGGCGCCGCGGTTCGCCTCTCGGACCTGGGCGATGTAATCGACTCGGTCGAGAATATCCGCAATGCCGGGCTTGCCAACGGCAAGCCTTCGGTACTGGTCATTCTTTTTCGCCAGCCCGGCGCCAACATCATCGACACGGTGGACCGGGTAAAAGCCTTGTTGCCGGAACTTCAAGCTTCGATCTCGCCCGCGATCGATATCAACGTTGCCGTCGACCGCTCGACCACGATTCGCGCCTCGCTCCGCGACGTCGAGAATACTTTGTTGATCGCCGTCGTGCTGGTCATTCTCGTGGTGTTCGCGTTTCTGCGCAGTCCGCGGGCGACTCTCATCCCGGCCGTCGCCGTGCCGGTCTCGCTGGTCGGCACCTTTGTCGTAATGTATCTCCTCGGTTACAGCCTCGACAATCTGTCGCTCATGGCGCTTACCATCGCCACCGGCTTCGTAGTCGACGACGCAATCGTGGTGCTGGAGAACATATCGCGCCATCTCGATGCCGGGATGCCGAGGCTTCAGGCGGCGATCGTCGGAGCAAAAGAGGTGGGGTTCACGGTCCTTTCCATGAGCACTTCGCTCATCGCGGTGTTCATTCCGATTCTGCTCATGGGCGGCATCATCGGCAGGCTCTTTCGCGAATTTGCCGTGGTTCTGTCGGTCGCAATTCTGGTCTCGCTCGCGGTATCGCTCGCGACCACCCCGATGATGTGCTCCTTGTTGCTCAAGCCGGTGCGCGCGGAGCGTCAGGGCTGGCTAGGGCGAACGAGTGAACGCATTTTTGACGGGATGCTCCGCGGTTATCGTGCGACGCTTGCCGCCACGCTTCGCCACCCCGGTTCAGTGATGCTGGTATTGCTGCTGACGCTGTGCCTGAACGGGTATCTGTTCGTTGCAATCCCGAAGGGATTTTTCCCGCAGCAAGATACCGGCCGCATCATCGGCAGCATCCAGGCCGACCAGAGCATTTCATTTCAGCTGATGCGGCAGAAGCTCACTCAGCTCCTCGCGATCATAAAGAAGGATCCGGCGGTGGACAGCGCCGTCGGGTTCACCGGCGGCGGGCAGACCAATTCGGGCTTCGTCTTCGCATCGCTCAAGCCGATCAGCGAGCGCAAAATCTCGGCCGACCAGGTGATCGGCCGGCTGCGCCGCCAGCTTGCGCAGGTCCCGGGCGCGAACCTGTTCCTGCAGGCCGTTCAGGACATCCGGGTCGGCGGCCGGCAGACCAATGCCCAATATCAGTACACGCTTCAGGCCGATAACCTCACCGACCTTTATGCCTGGGGGCCTCGCATTTTGACCGCCTTGCAAGGCTTGCCGCAGATCACCGACGTCAACAGCGATCAGCAGAACAAGGGGCTGGAGACCGAGTTGGTGATCGATCGGGACACCGCCGCACGGCTAGGCCTCAACGCGGCTCAGATCGACAACACTCTCTACGATGCGTTCGGCCAGCGTCAGGTGTCCACGATCTACAGCCCGCGCAATCAGTATCACGTGATCATGGAGGTCGCGCCCGAGTATTGGCAAAGGCCCGAGACGCTCAACGACCTCTTCATCAGCACCACAGGAGGCTCGGTTGGGGGAACACAGGGGACCAACGCCGTCGCCGGGACGGTCGCATCGAGCAAGCAAACGTCTTCAGCCGCGACCGTTGCGGCAGACGCAGCGCGGAATCTGGCAACCAATTCGCTCGCCAATGTGGGGCACGGCACGGCCTCCGCAGCTCCTGCGGTCAGTACCAGCAAGGAAACCATGGTCCCCCTTGGGGCCATCACACATTACGAACCCGGCAACGCTCCCCTTGGCGTCAATCATCAGGGCCTGTTCATTGCGACGACTATTTCCTTCAATCTGGCACCCGGCGTCGCGCTCGGCGAGGCGACAAATGCGATCAATGCCGCGATGGCCCGGATTGGGGTGCCGGCTTCGATCCACGGTACGTTTCAGGGAACCGCGCGAGCCTTCCAGCAGTCGATCGCGAACGAGCCCTATCTCATCCTTGCCGCGCTGATTGCGGTCTACATCGTGCTCGGCGTGCTCTATGAAAGCCTCATCCATCCGATCACGATCTTGTCGACGCTGCCCTCGGCCGGCGTCGGCGCGGTATTGGCACTGATGGTATTTCATATCGATTTCAGCATCATCGCCCTGATCGGCGTTATCCTCCTCATCGGGATCGTGAAGAAGAACGCGATCCTGATGATCGACTTCGCTCTCGACGCGCAGCGGCGGCAAGGGCGTCCTCCGCATGAGGCAATCTATGAAGCATGCCTGCTGCGTTTCCGCCCTATCATGATGACCACGATGGCCGCCATGCTGGGGGCGCTGCCGCTTGCAATCGGGTTCGGCGATGGCGGCGAACTGCGTCGGCCGCTGGGCATCGCGATCGTCGGCGGACTGATCGTAAGCCAGATGCTGACACTCTACACGACGCCGGTGATCTACCTCTATCTCGACCGCTTCCGCGCATGGTGCCAGGAGCTGCGCAGGCGCGGTCCGGCGGAGATGTCCGGCCAGCCGCTCGTTCCAGGAGAATGAGTGCAGGGCGAGCTTCTCTCCGCGAATGTTGCCATCTGGATTTTCCAGGCGCCCAGCGCGACGAAGCGACAGGCGGATGTCCATCGCCGTTTGACTCGATCCAATTTCCTGCGGGGTTTCTCGCAGATCGACCAAACATGCTTGCTACGAGGGGCAACCTTGCTCCGATCAGCTTGTCCTGCTGGCAGGGCGATACGTTTCGGCGGGAGCGAGCAGGACATGATGCGCCGGATTGCCTAGCCGCCCGGATTTACGATAAGTTTCGGCGAACTGCGGACATAAGGGCGCGGTCGGAACTGACCGGCTTCGCTGCTTATGACCCGGTGCCGACATTGCGCGCGACGGTGGATATTCTGTAGGGTGGGCAAAGGCGCGCTTGCGCGCCGTGCCCACGCGTCCGAGGCGCTGATGTCCCACCTATCGGCGTGCCAGCATCGAAGGCGGACTATATTTTTTCACCGTCACCCTCGCCGACCGGTCAAGCGATCTGTTGGTGCGATACATTGATCGTCCATTCACTACAATCCCGTGAAGCACGGGCTGGTGCGGCGTGTGTCCGATTGGCCGTACAGCAGCTTCAAACATTACGTCGCGCGCGGAGATTTGCCGCCCGACTTGGGGGGGCGATGTCGGTGAGCTCGCCGGCAGCTTTGGAGAGTGATTGAACGCGTGGGCACGGCGCGCAAGCGCGCCTTTGCCCACCCTACAGATGTCAGCTTGTGGCAC
>DATBHB010000061.1:0-2569 GCA_036557705.1 Xanthobacteraceae bacterium | reverse complement strand
GGCGCTGATCGTCGAACGGACCAATACGCCTGGACGCCGTTACGTCTTCCTCGCGGCGGTGATTTCACTCGGCATTCCGCACGTGCTCTACGTGGTGGCGTGGCTGCTCCTCTTGGGGCGCACCGGTCCGGTGAACTCGCTTCTCGCTAACATTTTTGACCTCAGCGGACCACCTCTCGATGTGTACTCAATGTGGGGCATGATTCTGGTCGAGGGCGTGGGGTTTGCGCCGCTCACTTTTCTTCTGATGTCGGCCGTGCTGCGCTCGACCGACGCTTCCTTCGAGGAGGCGGCCCTGATGGCCGGGGCCGGCCCGTTGCGGACGTTCCGCTCGATCACGCTGCGCCTTGGCCTCCCCGGCGTGCTGGCGCTGATGCTGCTCATCGGGATTCGCGCCTTCGAATCCTTCGAAGTGCCCGCTCTGGTCGGTCTCGCCGGCAATGTCACCGTGCTGACCACCAACATTTATCAAAGCACGAAGAATACCGGCGCGATCAATTTCGGCGAATCGGGTGCGTATTCGGTGTGCCTGCTCGGCATCGTCGTGCTGCTGTTGTTCTGGCATAATCGACTGGCGCAGCATGCCAACCAGTTTCAAACCATCACCGGCAAAGGCTACCGGCCGCGCATCATTGATCTCGGCCAATGGCGATACGCCACCGCGGCTTTGCTCCTCGCCATCTTCGTGCTGGTAATCGTTCTGCCGGTCGGCATATTGGTATTCACGTCATTTCAACCGTTCTACGAGGGCCTGACCGCGGATTCATTTGCTCGGTTCACGCTCGACAACTATGCGACGATCCTGGCGCCGGGTGATTTTCGGGATGCGATCGCCAACACGCTCCTCCTCGGGATCGCCACGTCGAGCGTGGTGGTGCCCTTCACCGCGCTTTGCGCCTGGCTTGCGGTCAGGCGCCATCCCGGCGCGTGGCTGCTCGATCAGATCGCGAGCGCGCCGCTTGTCTTTCCGGCAATCGTGATGAGCGTCGCGTTCCTCAACGTCTTCGTCAACTTGCCGATTCCACTCTACGGAACGCTCATCTCGATCATCATCGCCTCGGCGGTTCGCTATCTGCCTTATGGCATGCGCTACGCCTATGCGGGCGTGCTGCAGATCCATACCGATCTCGAAGACGCTGCCACCACGTCGGGGGCCGGGCGCGCATTCATGTTCGTGCGCATCGTGCTTCCGCTGATCGCCGCGGCGCTGGTGAGCTGCTGGTTGTTCGTCTTCCTGTTGACGGTGCAATCGGTCGCCTTGCCGTTGCTGCTCGTCGGGCCGGGAACCGAGCTGATCGCCGTGACCCTCTTCGACCTCTGGCAGAACGGCCAAGTGACGGAACTCGCCGCCATGGGGGTGCTGTGGATGAGCTTCATGCTTGTCGTGGCGACGTGTTTTCACGTCACCACGCGACGCTATCAGCTCTCGGCGTGATGCAGGAAATGGAGTCGTAGGGTGGGCAAAAACGCGCACGCCAGCCTTGCAGATCGCGCACAAAACTCTCGCGCCGTGCCCACGCAGACCGACTTCGCCGCGCGCGTCGACCTAACCGATGAGGCGACCGCGTGGGCAAATGCGCGCGGCAACCTTGCTCATTGTTTGAGAGGAGCGCGGCGCGCTTTTGCCCACCCTACAAGCTACTTCCCCGGCTCCAGCAGTGCGGCGGCCTGAGCCACGATCGGCTTTGGCGTGCTGTAGGCCATGTTCAAGAGATTTTCGATCTCGGCTGCCGTCAACGGCTGGACTTCGAGCTGAAGCTTCTCGGCGTCGGCGAGGAATTCGGGGTCTTTCATCGTGGCATCAAACGCTTGCCGCAGCGCTGCAAGGCGCGCCGCAGGCACGCCCGGCGGCGCCGCAATGGGACGGCCGGGTTCCTGGCGGATCAGAATCAACGTGAGCACCTGTTTCTTGACCGGATCGGTAATGAGGTCGATCGCGGCTGGCACGCCCGGCAGGTCCGGGAGTTTGGCAAGACCCATCTGGACGATGACGTTGAGCAGCTTCTCCCGTATCCAATGCGGGCGTGAAGCCTTCATCGTGGACCACGACAATCCGCAAATGCCTTCGGCCTCGTGGCGCTCGACCGCCATGGTGAGACCTTGGCCCGGGTCGTAGCCGATGATTGGCTTGAAGCGGGTGCCCAAGAGCGCGTTGAGCACCTTGGGCATGATCGCCGTATTCGTCGGGGCGGCGGCAGCCGCGACGATCACCTCGCGCTCTCGGGCTTGCTCGATGGTCTTGATCGGGCTCGCGTGCCAGGTCGCACAGACGTTTTCGAGTTTGCCGATCGAGCCGATCCAGTTGAGCTTGAGCGCGTCGTAGCGCGCCGCCGGGTTTCCGAACAGCGGATCCATGGGAACATTATTGGGAAAAGCTCCAAGCGTGGCGCCGTCGCGGTCGGCCGTGTTGTAGAGCGCGGCGGCGGCGGCAAGCCCCGAAGCGGCCGGCTGGTTCTTGCTGATAATCGAAGGCTCGCCGGGAATGTGCCTGCCGAAATAGCGGGCGAAGGCGCGGTAATAAACGTCATAGCCGCCGCCCGCCCCGCCCCCGATCAGTAGAGTGATTTGG
>DATBHB010000060.1:0-34903 GCA_036557705.1 Xanthobacteraceae bacterium | reverse complement strand
AATGTATCGCACCAACAGATCGCTTGACCGGTCGGCGAGGGTGACGGTGAAAAAATATAGTCCGCCTTCGATGCTGGCACGCCGATAGTGGGACATCAGCGCCTCGGACGCGTGGGCACGGCGCGCAAGCGCGCCTTTGCCATGAGCTGTTTGCGACCGTTCCAGCGGGATGGGGCTGGATCGGGCCCAATCTTGACCCTGGCTATGGGCCGAGTCACATTACTTTTATGGCACTTTCCAGGAAAAAGGCGACCACCATCGCATTGGACCCGGAGGACGACCGCCTGCTCTCACGGGCCGCCCGCGAGCGCGGCGTTTCGCGATCGGAATTCATCCGTCAACACCTTGCCATCGTGCTCGAACAGTACCGCCGGCATCCGAAGCCGCGAAGCGCCGGAATGGTGCGGGAGCTGAAAGAGCGCGGCGACGAGTGCGAGCTGTTTGGTGCCGGCCGGTAGCGCAGCCGCACTGATCCGCGACACCGGTGCCCTGCTCGACTATCTCGTGGAGAGTGCGCCCGACCATCGGCTATTTCGTAACGCCATCGATCAGGCTCGCACTCGCTACGCCCCGGCTCTCGTGCTCGCCGAAATCGATTACTTCCTTCGTAATGAGCGCCGAGCGATAATGCTGGGCCGTGAGCGGATGACCTTGGCGAGCGGCGTCTGCGGACAGAGGGTGGGTTTAAAACCCGCCCCTACACGTCTTCCGATTTGTACGCTGCCGCGCGAAAACCTGTCGATCAAATGCGACCGCACGCCAAGCTCTGCGTGACGTCGTGGGCGAGGCAGGGCCTCTCCCCGCACGCGCCAGCGAGCGGGGAGAGTCAACAGATCAGGCGAGGTCGAAACGGTCGAGGTTCATGACCTTGTCCCAGGCCGCTGCGAAATCCTTCACGAACTTCTCCTTCGCGTCCGCGCAGGCATAGACTTCGGCTAGCGCGCGCAGCTGGGAGTGCGATCCGAAGATCAGGTCGACGCGTGTGGCGGTCCACTTGACCTCGTTGCTCTTGCGATCGCGGCCTTCGTACACGCCGTCGGTTCCATTAGCCGGCTGCCACATCGTGTTCATGGTGAGGAGGTTGACGAAAAAGTCGTTCGTCAGCTTGCCGGGCTGCTTGGTGAAGACGCCGTGCTTGGACGCTCCGGCATTGGCGCCGAGCACGCGCAACCCGCCAAGGAGAACCGTCATTTCCGGCGCCGTCAGTCTCAACAGTTGCGCCCGATCCACCAATGCCTCTTCAGGCATCATCCACTGCTCGCCGCTGAGATAGTTGCGAAAACCGTCAGCGAGCGGTTCGAGCGGCGCAAAGGATTCGACGTCGGTCTGCTCCTGCGATGCGTCCGTGCGCCCCGGCGTGAACGGGACCTTCACGGCGTGGCCGGCGTCCTTCGCGGCTTTCTCGACTGCGGCGCAGCCCGCGAGCACGATCAGGTCCGCGAGGGAAATTTTTTTGCCGCCGGGCGCCGAAGCGTTGAATTCCTTCTGGATCGCTTCGAGCTTCGTCAGCACCGTCGCCAGCTGAGCCGGCTGGTTGACGGCCCAGTCCTTCTGCGGGGAGAGCCGAATGCGCGCGCCGTTCGCTCCGCCGCGCTTGTCGGAGCCGCGGAAGGTCGAGGCCGAGGCCCACGCGGTCGAGACCAGTTGTGCAACGGAGAGCCCCGATGCGAGCACTTTCGCCTTGAGAGCGACGATTTCCTGCTCGCCGATCAGGGGATGATCCACTGCGGGGATCGGGTCTTGCCAGATGAGCGTCTCCTTGGGGACCAGCGGGCCGAGATAGCGGGCGATCGGACCCATGTCGCGATGCGTGAGCTTGAACCACGCCCGGGCAAAGGCGTCCGCGAACTGATCCGGATGCTCATAAAAGCGCCTCGAGATCTTCTCGTAGGCCGGGTCCATCCGCAGCGACAGATCCGTCGTCAGCATGGTCGGCACATGCTTCTTCGATTTGTCGTGGGCGTCCGGGACCGTCGCAGCAGCACCCTTCGCCTTGTACTGCGGCACACCGGCCGGGCTCTTCGTCAGCTCCCATTCGTTGTTGAACAGGTTCTCGAAATAGTAATTGCTCCACTGCGTCGGCGCCTGGGTCCAGGTGACCTCCGGGCCGCCGGTAATGGTGTCGGATCCAAAGCCGGTGCCGAACTTGCTCTTCCAGCCAAGACCCTGGTCTTCGAGGGCGCCAGCTTCCGGCTCCGGGCCGACCAGCGATGGATCGCCGGCGCCGTGGGTTTTGCCGAAGGTGTGCCCGCCGGCAATCAGCGCGACGGTCTCCTCGTCGTTCATCGCCATGCGAAAGAACGTTTCGCGGATGTCTTTCGCTGCCGCGATCGGATCCGGCTTGCCGTTCGGACCTGCCGGATTGACGTAGATGAGGCCCATCTGCACCGCACCGAGCGGCTTCGCCAGTTGCCGTTCGCCGCTGTAGCGTTCGTCCCCTAACCACGTGCCCTCAGGGCCCCAGAAGAGCTCCTCGGGGTCCCAGACATCGGCGCGGCCGCCGCCGAAACCGAAAGTCTTGAAGCCCATCGATTCCAGGGCGACGTTGCCGGCAAGAACCATCAGGTCGGCCCAGGAGAGTTTCTGGCCGTATTTCTGCTTGATCGGCCAGAGGAGCCGGCGCGCCTTGTCGAGGTTCGCATTGTCCGGCCAGGAGTTGACCGGCGCGAAACGCTGCTGGCCGGTGCCGGCGCCGCCGCGGCCGTCGGTGATCCGGTAAGTGCCCGCAGCGTGCCATGCCATGCGCACGAGAAGCGGACCGTAGTGGCCAAAGTCGGCCGGCCACCAATCCTGCGAGTCGGTCATCAGAGCGTGCAGGTCCTTGATTACGGCATTGAGATCGAGGCTCTTGAATTCCTTTCGATAATTGAAATCCTTGCCCATCGGATCGGACAGTTCCGAGTTGCGGTGGAGCACGTCTATGTTCAGCGAGTCCGGCCACCAGTCGCGGTTGGTGTGGGCGCGATGCCCGCTCGAAAACGGGCACTTGGTCGTGTCATCCATCACTGCCTCCTGTCGGGTTCTTCGATGGTGCTTACCGTGTCAATAATCTAATCCGCCCACTCCATCAGGTAAAGTTGACTTTCTTGATTGCTGCCATAAGCTATTCTGATGGTAGAAGTCACACTCCGGCAGCTTCGCTATTTCGATGCGCTGGCGGCGCATAGCCATTTCGGCCGGGCGGCTGCCGCTTGCGCCATCTCGCAGCCGGCTTTGTCGATGCAGATCAAGGACATGGAGGAGGCTCTTGGCGCCGTGCTGATCGAGAGAGGCGCACGACAGGTGAGGCTTACGAAGTTCGGAGAAGAGGCGGCCTCGCGCGTCCGCGACATTTTGCGCTCGGTCGATGAGCTTGGAGATTTCGCGCGCGCATCGCGGGACCGGCTTGCGGGCCGTCTGCGCATCGGCATGATCCCGACGATTGCGCCCTATCTGTTGCCTGCGGTCATCGCAAATCTGGCCGAAAAGCATCCCGAACTTGACGTTCACGTGCGCGAGGCCCTCACCTCGAAGCTGATACAAGAACTCGCGGAAGGTCGGCTCGACACGGCGATTGTTGCTCTGCCGGTATCGGAACCTTCGCTGGCCGAGGTCCCCTTGTTTGCCGAAAATTTCCTGCTGGTGCGGCGAGGCGAGGATGAGGGAACGCCGGTGCCGAGCAGCGAGCAACTGCGCGAAATGCGGCTCCTGCTCCTCGAAGAGGGCCACTGCTTTCGCGACCAGGCCCTCTCATTCTGCAACATGCAATCTTCGCCGCCGCGCGAGCTGCTGGACGCGAGTTCACTATCTACGCTTGTGCAGATGGTCGGCGCCGGCATGGGCGTCACCTTGATCCCGGAAATGGCCGTGCCGGTGGAGATGCGCTCCGCATCAGTGTCGCTGGCGCGCTTCGAGGATCCGCAGCCCTCGCGGATCATCGGCATGATCTGGCGCAAGACCAGTCCGCTGGCCGCACAGCTGCTGGCGCTCTCTCAAGTCGTTTGCCGATCGGCCGAGGCATTGCGCGAGCAGCAAAATCGGGGAGCCTCGTCGCCCTTCAGTCACCGGCGCGCCTGACCCGCCCTACGCTTCATTGCGCCAATTTGCGGACAATCGCACCCAGGACGTTGCTGTAATCGTCGGTCCAGACGCGCTGCCGAGGGTCTCTCTTCAGCAGCTGCCAGTATGGCGAGCGAACGAGCGGGCCGAAATCCTCCTCGGTGCGAGCAATGGCGACCACCATGGGGGCAACCATGTACTCGTATCCGCTCCTGTCCAGGCGCATGCCGCCGCCGGTGCTCAGGCGCGCCACCATGCCGTTTGCGGCCGCGATACCCGCCACCACCGGGACCAAGTCGAGATAGCGGTTGGAGACGTGCACCGCGACAATGCCGTGCGCGGCGAGCTTCCGGCGATAGATCGCCATCGCTTCCCGCGTGAGCAGGTGAATTGGGATCGCGTCGGAATTGAACGCATCGACGACGATGGCGTCGTAGCTCTCGTCCGGGGCGTCTGCGAGCGTGAGCCGGGCATCGCCGAGCGTGATCGACACCGGGCCGCATTCGCTGAGGAAGCTGAAATTGCCGGGATCGCTCGCGATGCGCACGATCGTGGGATCGATTTCGTAATAGCGGACGCTGTCGCCCGGCCTCGCATAGCAGGCGAGACTGCCGGTGCCGAGCCCGATCACCGCATAGCGAATCGGAGAGGCGTGGACGTGAGCGAGATCGATGACCCGCGCCATGCCGGAAAACTGGTGGTAGTAAGTGATCGGATCAGGCCGGCCGACCAAAGGTTGCCCGCGATCATCGCGGATGCGCTGCGCGCCGTGCAAAGTCGTGCCATGCGCCAGGAGTCGGAACCGGCCGTCGGGCGTCTCCCACACCTTGTGAACGCCGAAGAAGCTGCGCACCCTCTTGGCACCCGCCGGATCATTGGTTGGGTTGTCGACGAAAAGAACGAAGGCGACCATTACGGCGAACGGCAGCGGATTGCGCCAGAACAGCACCGCGACCGCAAGCGCAGCAGCGATCGCCCAATGGTACATGGTTTCGTCGAAAATCAGGACGCGCAAATTGAGTGCGACAAGCGCGCCCGCGGCAAGTACGAGAACCCCAACAACGATCGCCTGCTTCAATCGATTCTTGTAGAGCGGGCTGAGCCAATCGAAACCAGGAAATTCTCGCTTGGAATATCGCGGCGCGCCCCGAGCAGAGACCTCAGTGGGCGCCGCATCCGGGCTGCGCCGGCGGGGCCATGCCAGCCCCGGCCGGCAGAGCACCGCGAGCACGATCAGGATCGGGTACTCCGCCACCCAATTAAAAACAGTGGGCGCGAGGAGGCCGGCCGAGAGGCCGCCAAGCATCCCGCCCGCCGCCATCCACAGGTAGAACGCGGTGAGCTGGGCTGCCGGCGGGCGCCGCCGCGCCAGTTCCCCATGGCAGACGAGGACGCACACGAAGAACGTGCCGAGATGAAGCGCGACCAGCGGCACGATCGCCTTTGTGGACCCGAAGATCGCAGCGAGCGTTTCGGCCGGCAAAACCATCGTTGCGGCAAGCGCCACGACGAAGAGGGGCTGGATCGCGACGACGAAGCGATGCGGCAGGACCGGTCGGCGCGAAAACACGATCACGAAGCTCAGGAGATAGAGCGAAAGCGGCACTACCCAGAGCAGTGGCACGGCGGCGATGTCGGTGGAGATGTGGGCCGTAACGGCAACAAGCAGTCCCGATGGTACAGCCGCGAGCGCCACCCAGGCTGCCGCGTCGCGCCAGGTTGGGGTGGGGGCGGGTTTCAAACCCGCCGGTAGCGCAGCCGCAACCGGTGCGGGTCCTTGCGCGCGCCACAACAGCCATCCGCACGCCGCGATCGCCAGAATGAGGAGACCGAAGCCCAGCGACCACAGCCGAGTTTGGTCATTGAGCCCAATGAGCGGCTCGATTGCAAACGGATAGGCAACGAGCGCCAGGAAGCTTCCGACATTGCTCGCCGCATAAAGGAAATACGGATCCTTGGCGGCAGGATGATCGGTACGCGCAAACCATGCCTGCAGCAAAGGAGCGTTAGCGGCGAGCGCGAAGAACGGCAGCCCGACCGAGACGGCAAACAGGCCGATCAGCCACAACGCCTGGCCGTTTGCCGGCGGGCGGTCCCATCCGGCGGCGACCGAGAGCGGCAGCGCCGGCGAAGCGACGAGCAGCAGCGCAAGCTGGACCGCGATGGACGCGCGCCCCGGCAGAGCGCGGGTGAGGAAATGGGCGTAGCCGTAGCCCGCCAGCAGGGCAGCCTGGAAGAAGACCATCGCCACCGACCACACCTGCGGGGCGCCGCCGAGTCGCGGCAGCACCATCTTGGCGAACATCGGCTGCAGCGCGAACAGGAGCGCGGCGTTGAGAAAAATGGCAGCCGTGAGGGCGGCCAGCATAAGCCGGCGCGAGGAGGCGGCCGGTGCTCCAACTGCGCCAACCGCGAGCGCGCCGATCGAAGGCAGTTCTGAAAAGGCCAGTTCAACCGCCACCGAGCCTCGGCTCGCCGCCGTCCGTTTGCGCTTGCCCAATCGCGTGCTCATGTGCCGCCCTTATCGGCTGTGGTGGGCGCGATTGTGACGGGGATGAGGTTGCGACGGCCGTGGGTGGCGCAGACGGTTCACCCCACCCCATCCGCCGCGCTGAACGCGAAGGGCGCCTCTCAACGCGTGATGCAATCTTACCGGAACACGCTTTAAGTCACGGTCGTCACGGCACCGCCGCATTGTTGCCTAGAATCGGCACGAGTCACTAAACTCCGCGCCGTAATCTATCGGCAACATCCGTCCGGAAAAGGCAGGCTAAAATGAAGGCGTTCGACCGAAACCTGAACCTCCTCCGGATTCCGATCGGATTCCTGATGGCGAGCGCAATGACGGCGCTCGCATGGGGCGGAGAGCAAGCCTCGACGAGTGATGCCGTCGCCCAGCCCGTATCGCCGCAGGATTTCTCCTTGCCGCATGATTTCCTCGACCCGAATTTCTTGAACTATGGGAATTTCGGAGCAGATCCGTCCGCCGCCGACCGCAAACTTACCGCTCCAAAAACGGCAAGTCCGGGGGAGAAAAACCGCTTCGATGTCAAGACCGATTACGACGTCGACGTCCAGAAATTCCTGCCTGCCGACGGATTTCCGCTTTACGGACCGAGCACCAATGGAAACTCCCAGCAGAATGGGGGCCCACAGAAGAAAAAGCCGTTCTTCTTCGGTCTGTCAGTTACAAAGCCGATAAATTAGTCGCCTGCATCGGCCAAAGCGGCGTTCTAACTTTACTGCGTCATAAGCCGCGTAGGGTGGGCAAAAGCGCAACGCGCTTCAGCGCGTGCTGCCATAGCCCGTCGACAGACGGGCGTAAACGCCCTTGAGGCCCACGCGGACGCTCGCGGGTGCGCACGGCGCTCTTTTCTACGTGTGGCGCCGCTCGTGCGCGTGGACCACGCCTTTGCCCACCCTACAGAAAGTTTTCTGACGCAGTAAAGCTAATCCCACATTCCCGGTCAGCTTGCATCAGTCGTGAGGCAGCCGTGTAGGTCGCGACAAGGCGCGCGCTCTTTCGCGCGCGCCTTCTTATTTTGCAAAGAGCGCCATGGCCTCGTCCGCCATCACGCCACCCACGATGGTGATCGGCGCGAACGGGGCTCTCGCGGCGAGATCGGCGCTTGAAACCATGATCTGATCGATCTTGGTGGTCAGCTGCGCGAGCACCACGGTGGAAGCGAGCGCCGTGATGACGGTGCGCCGGCTGTGTGGCTGTCGGAGCGGGGACGCAATCGTGACGACAAGTCATGGCGGAGCCTCCCGAAGCGACTAAGCACCCGCTGCCAGCCGCATCATTCCTTGACGTATTTGGTCACGCCTCTCACCGTCGCCTCTGCGGTATAGATGTTGCCGGCGGAATCGACCGCGATGCCTTCGCCCATGGCGCCCTCGGGAGCATTGGTCTTGTGCGGCGGTATGAACATCGTCACCTTGCCGTCCTTCAAGCTTCCTATGCGAATTCCCCTGAGCCAGCCGGGATGTACTTTCGGGTTCGATTCGGAGTCGGCCGCATAGATCGTGTCATTGGCATCGATGGCGAGACCGCTCACCCGGCTGAATTCCCGCAACTCACCGACATACTTCCCTTCTTTCGTCATGATCTGGATTCGGTGATTGTGGCGATCGGCGACGATGAGTCGGCCCTGAGAATCGAAGGCGAGCGCGTGCGGGGTACGGAATTCGCCCGGTCCCGTCCCGGTCTTGCCGATCACTCTGAGGAACTTGCCGTTGCGGTCGAACACCGAAATCCGGCCGACCAGATTCGGGTTCTCGACATTCGTGTGACTCTCAGCGGCGTAAATATCGCCGTTACCCGGGTCGGTGATAACGGCGGTCGGCTCGGTCAGAGCTTCCGGGGGATTTCCCTTCACGCCGGGCTTGCCCAGCGTCATCAGCACTTTTCCCTCGGGACTGAACTTCACGACGACGCTCCCCTTCGGGCCCTCGCCGGGATATTTCTTCATCTCCTCTGCGCTTGGCGCGCGCGAGTCGGTCACCCACACATTGTCTTCGCGATCGACAAAGATGCCGTGCGGCCACACGAACATGCCGCCGCCGAAGCTCCTGATCTCCTTGCCTGACTCGTCGAAATGATGGATCGGGTCGGCCTTGGTGCCGAGACAACCCGGCACCGTGCCCGGCGAGCAGCGGTCGGTGGCCCACACCGTTTTGCCGTCCGGGTCCATGGCGACTCCGTTGGACCCACCCCACGGCCTTTTCTCCAGAGTGAGCTGTCCCCAATCGCGGATCACGCGATAGGGATTGGCGCCGCTATTGATCGGCGCAATGTCCGGCGTCTGAGCTTGCACTTCTGCCGCGGCGATCAAGCCGAGCACGGCCACGGTGAAACATCCTCGTGCGAAAGCCGACATCGCGGTCGCCTCCCTCCGTACAAAAAGTTACCTACCCCCGCTTGGCCGAGCTTAGACCCTTTTCCCACTGGATTGAACTGCGAAGTTTGAAGACGTGGCTGACACCTCAGCGGCCCCGCTGGAATGCACGTTTCCGTCCCGAAAAAACTTCTCGCATCGGCTGAAAAGGACTACACAAAAGAGCCTGACTGAAATGAAAGCTTTTCGCATGCGCGAGCGCCCCGGAAGCGCTTATTCGAATCTCCTTGGGCGCGGGCCGCCTCGCGAAAACGAGAACTGGTCTTGAGCGGTGTGGCGGCAGCAGCGCCGCTTCCAACTTTGGGGAGGACAGGATATGGCACAAATCTCGATTCATCCGGCAGTTGACAATGGTGTGAAGCCAGGATCGCCGGACTTTGCGGGCGGAACGCTCGTATGCAAATGCTCAAGCAATCCCGTCGAGGTGACCGTCGCGAGCCAGTGTGCGCATAATCACATATGCGGATGCACCAAATGCTGGAAGCCCGCAGGCGCGCTGTTCTCGATGGTTGCCGTTGTGCCGCGCGATAAGCTTCATGTCACCAAGAATGCCGAGAACCTCAAGGTGGTGGACGCCAACGCGACCATCCAGCGGTATGCCTGCACCGGATGCGGCGTTCATCTCTACGGCCGCATCGAGAACACGAAGCATCCGTTCTATGGGCTCGACTTCATCCACGCGGAGCTTTCGCCGCAGCAGGGGTGGTCGTCCCCCGAATTCGCTGCGTTCGTCTCTTCGATCATCGAGTCAGGTACACCGCCCAATCAGATGCCCGCCATTCGGTCCCGCCTGCGGGAATTGCGTCTCGAGCCGTACGATTGTCTTTCGCCGGCGCTAATGGACGCGATTGCCACGCACGTCGCAAAGTCAACAGGCGCCCTCGCAGCCTGATCCAATCGCGACGCCGGACTCGACGGCCACGCGCGCCATGACCGATCGCCTTACTCGCGCAGGAGGCGGTCGAGGTTTCTGCGTTTTGTCGAAGTTCTTGGCAGCGTCGACTCGGGACCGGCTGGGCTCATATCGCGAAGCAGCATCCCCGTGTGATTACTAGGCCGATCACGTTCCTGCGACCGCTCCGACTATAGGAACGCGACGTCTGAGGTGATAGTTTCAGCACGTGTTGTCTTCAAAAAGCGCACCTTCTTGCGATGTCTACGACCGGCTGGAAAGGCACGACAAGGCTCCTGCGGCGCGCGCGATCGCTGGGTACGGCGTTCGCTAGCACTCTGGCGCTCCCGACGCTGGTTGGCGCGGCGGAGCTCAATGACTATCCGACTGTGGCGCGGGCTGATTACATCTTCGCCTGCATGAAGACCAACGGTGAGACACGGCGCGCACTGGAGCAGTGTTCCTGCTCCATCGACGTCATTGCGTCGATCCTGCCTTATGATCGTTACGTCACCGCAGAAACCTTTTTGAGCCTTTCGCAGGTGCCTGGTCGGTTCGGCGCCATGTTTCGCTCGCCCGAAGAGGCGAGAGCAGCGACCAATGACCTGCGACGCGCTCAGGCCGAAGCCGAGGTCCGTTGTTTTTGACATTGCGAGCGCCTCAAGGCGGGCATAGACTTTCTGCAGTTTCCGGCTTCAAGAACAGTCAGCACAATGGGACGTCGACGTTTTGCCGGAAGTAATCGGGTGCCGACATGCGGCACTGCAAGTGCCGGTGCGTCGCACAGCCCTGAAGGACGAAATGCAGGGAGGATTCCGATGCGCAATGTCCTGTTCACAACCTGCCTCGGCGCCGTCGCAGCGCTCGCTGCCGGAGCAGCTCACGCGAACGACGAACTCATCAGAATGTCGCAAAACCCGAAAGACTGGGTGATGCCGACCGGGAATTATACGAATCAGCGCTACTCCCAGCTCAAAGAGATCACGGCGCAAAATGTCGGCAGGCTGCAGGTGGCGTGGACATTCTCGACCGGTGTCCTGCGCGGCCACGAAGGCGGGCCGCTTGTGATCGGCAACGTGATGTACGTCCATGGGCCATTCCCGAATCCGGTCTTCGCGCTTGATTTGAACAACGATGCGAAGATCCTCTGGAAATACGAGCCCAAGCAGGATCCGAATGTAATTCCTGTGATGTGCTGCGATACAGTCAACCGCGGGCTCGCATACGCCGACGGCAAAATCTTCCTGCACCAGGCAGACACCACATTGGTCGCGCTCGACGCCAAGGACGGGAAGGTGGTCTGGCAGGTGAAGAACGGCAACCCGTCGAAAGGCGAGACCGGTACGTCGGCCCCGACGGTGATCAAGGACAAGGTCCTGGTTGGCATTTCGGGCGGCGAGTTTGGAGTGGACTGCCACATGACCGCCTATGACCTCAAGACCGGCAAGTTGGCGTGGCGGGGCCATTCGCAGGGGCCGGACGATCAGCTGCTGGTCGATCCGGAAAAGACCACCGAGCTTGGCAAGCCGATCGGCAAGGATTCGAGCCTCAAATCCTGGCAAGGAGACCAGTGGAAGACCGGCGGGGGCTGCACTTGGGGCTGGATCTCTTATGATCCCGAGCTGAACCTCGTTTACTACGGCTCGGGCAATCCCTCGACCTGGAATCCGAAACAGCGCCCGGGAGACAACAAGTGGTCGATGACGATCTGGGCGCGCGATGCCGACACCGGCATGGCCAAATGGGTCTACCAGATGACTCCCCACGACGAATGGGACTTCGACGGGGTCAATGAAATGATCCTCGTCGACCAGAACATCGGCGGGAGCAATCGCAAGACGCTCGTTCACTTTGATCGCAACGGCTTCGGCTACACGCTCGATCGCACCAACGGAGAACTCCTGGTTGCCGAAAAATTCGATCCGAAGGTCAATTGGGCGAGCAAGATCGACCTGGACAAGAATTCAAGGACATATGGCCGTCCGCAAGTCGTGCCCCAGTACTCCACGGAGCACAACGGCGAGGATGTCAACTCAAAGGGCATCTGCCCGGCGGCACTCGGCAGCAAAGACGAGCAGCCGGCAGCCTATTCGCCGGACACCGGCTTGTTTTACGTGCCGACCAACCACGTCTGCATGGATTATGAACCGTTTCGGGTCAGCTACACGGCAGGACAACCCTATGTCGGCGCGACGCTGTCGATGTATCCGCCTCCCGGCGACCGCCACATGGGTACCTTCATTGCCTGGGACGCACGCACGGGCCGCACCGTCTGGTCGCTGCCCGAGCAGTTCTCAGTCTGGTCGGGCGCGCTGGCGACAGCCGGCGGCGTGGTGTTTTACGGAACCCTCGAAGGCTATCTCAAGGCTGTCGATGCCAAGACCGGCAAGGAGCTCTACAAGTTCAAGACCCCGTCCGGCATTATCGGAAACGTCACCACCTACGAGCATGGCGGCAAGCAGTACGTTGCGGTTCTGTCCGGCGTCGGCGGCTGGGCCGGAATCGGTCTTGCTGCGGGTTTGACTGATCCAAACGCCGGCTTGGGTGCCGTCGGCGGCTATGCCGCGCTGAAGAACTACACGTCCCTCGGCGGCCAGCTGACGGTGTTCGCGCTGCCGTGACCAACCAGCACCGCCGTCATGCGCGGGCATAGCGCGTCAAAGACGCGCGTACACCCGCGCATCCATCTTTCTTGATGGATGGCCGGGTCGAAGCCCGGCCATGACATGGACAGGTGATACAACAAACCGGATCCGGCTTAGGAAACGGCCCATGAGCCAAGTTGTTGCAGCGCTCGCGCTGGCGGGAATACTGTCCGGCCCCGGCACGCTAGCGTTGGCTGACGGATCCGGGGATCCGGCGGCCGTCAAAAGCGATCAGGGAATGTATTACGACAAGCAGGGCAATCCGACATTCAAGGTGCAGAACGATGGGACGGTGGACTGGTACACGTATTCGGGGTTCCGTCGCTATCACTCGGACTGCCATGTCTGTCATGGCCCAGACGGGGAGGGATCGAGCTACGCGCCCTCGCTGAGCAATTCGCTGAGGACGATGAGCTTCTCCGAATTTTCGAGCATCGTGGTCGGCGGCCGCAAGAACGTCAATACGGCGCAGGAGAACGTCATGCCGGCGTTGGGCAGCAATCGAAATGTCATGTGTTATCTTAACGACATCTTTGTCTATCTGCGGGCTCGCGCCAACGATGCGATTCCGCGGGGAAGGCCGCAAAAGCGCGAAGATAAGCCGGAGGCCGCTCGTAAGGCTGAGAACAGTTGCCTCGGGCAGTAGGACTGGGGCATGAAGGCCGCGGCGCTCAACCGCGTTGGCAGTGAAAGATAGCGCCATGGAGTGCTTAGCTACCGAAGCCAGCCTGCGCAGGATGATTTCGTGCTTGGTATGCGCGTGGGCCGCAGTCATATCGTTCGCAGCGCATTCTTTCGCCCAGGTGGTGGAGCCCTCGGAACTCTCGATCGAATTGATCGACCCCAAGGTGCTGCGGGTATGCGCCGACCCGCGCAACATGCCGTTCTCGACCGAGCAGGGAGAGGGCTTCGAGAACAAGCTTGCCGAGTTGTTTGCCGGCAAGCTCGGCAAGAGCCTTGCCTATGCCTGGTATCCGCAGGCGACCGGTTTCGTGCGCAATACGCTTGGCGCGCACAAATGCGATGTCATCATGGGGGTCCCGCAAGGGGACGATCTGGTTCAGGTCACGAACCCGTACTATCGCTCGGCCTATGCGTTGGTATTCAAGCAGGGCAGTGGCCTGGAGAGTGTGGACACATTGGAGGATCCGCGTCTTAAAGACAAACGCATTGGAGTGGTAGCCGGGACGCCGCCGGGCAATAACATGGCCGTCAATGGGCTCATGGCCAAAGCGAAGCCTTATCCTCTTGTTGTCGACACGCGCGTCGATTCCTCAGCCGCTGCTATGATGAATGATCTGGAAGCCGGGGATATTGATGCAGGCGTTTTGTGGGGACCGATGGCCGGATATTATGCATTGCGAGCGCGTTCTGCGATTGCCGTGGTGCCGCTCGTCAAGGAAAAGACGGGTCCGCGTCTGGCCTACCGCATCGCGATGGGCGTGCGCCCCGCAGACCAGGATTGGAAGCGTTTGCTCAATCGCCTGATTGCCGAGAACAAGCCCAGCATCAATAAGATTTTGCTCGGCTACCACGTGCCGTTGCTGGATGAGAACGATCGGCTCATTTCGGAGGACTCGACCGCAAAGTAGCTCGGCTGCTTTGGCTCTAGAATCGTTTTTCGATTACTGTAGATTGCCGGAGGATTATTGCCGCGGGCGATTCTATCTCGCCGTCACCCTGAGGCGCTCGCCCGGCCCTTTGGTCGGGCGAGCCTCGAAGGCGACGGCCCAGGGGGCGCCACATCGGACGAAGTAGCAAACGGCAGCCGCCATCCTTCGAGGCTCGCATGCAGCCAAAACGGCTGCATGCTCGCGCCTCAGGATGACGGCTAGACATCACCGCCGGTTCGACCTAATCGAAAAACGCTAAGTGAACGGTTCGGAATCTGATCCGCCCTCATGGTACGCCGAAGCAACCTCACTCGAACGATTCCTGTATCGTACGCGCAAGCGCAAACAGCCGTTGCTCGATGAGAACGGGTACTTCGCAGACGTAGCTGATCGTCTTCTTCCGCTCCTCGAAAATTCGCGTGTCCCACTCGACGCGGTTGGCAAGCTCCTCAGCCTTGCCCCGATCGTGGTCGGCAGCGTCTTGAAGGTTTCGTAGCTCAAGCGTTTCGGCGCGAATGCTCGCGGCGAATTCTCTTTGCCGCCGAGAGAACCGCTCGATTCCGTTCATCACCAGGCTGCGTTCGTGATCGAGCGTCTGGAACAATCCTGCAAAGAGCAGCTTTCCTTTTTGCTGCCGCTCGTCCGCGTTGCTTGCAATGAAATCGGAAACCGCCTTCTGCGCATCATTGAGCGGCGTGCGACGCGCCGCAGCGCGCGCGACAAGCTCTCTCACCGCGGGGTCCTTCTCCCAGGTGCTTTCCACGTCATCGATCGGGGGGCCTGCCCACACCGCCGCGACCGAGAGCTGCGGGACCTTGATCTGTGCGCACGGCCAGTCAGGAAAGCGCGCATCGGCGGCGAACGCCATGCCCCGCAAAGCAACCTCGACGATCGCGGCAACGGCAAAGGACCAGCTTTTCATGCGGCACCTCCGGGCTCCCCGCGGCGCGCCGTGAGCTTAGCGCTGCGAAATCGCCACGCCCCAAGGGAGTTCGCCGACCTGAATCGTATTGATGGCCCGCAGCCTTGCAACGTCGATGATCGACACATCATTCGAGAGGCCGTTGGTCGTCAGAAGATATTTCTCGTCCGGGGTGAGCGCCATGTGCCAGACACGCTGTCCGACCAGCAGATATTTTTGGACCACATGCGTCGCAGCGTTGATGACAGCCACGCGATTGGCTGGACCCAGCGCCACGAAGGCCATCCTGCCGTCTCTGGTAATATTGATCCCGACCGGCTGAATCGCCTCGCTCCGCATTCCGGGCACTTCGAAGCTGATTTTCTTCGTGACTTCATGCTTCACCGGATCGATGACGCTTACCGTGCCGCCGATTTCGGACGAGACCCAGACTTCGGAGCCGTCGCGCTTGAATTCTGCAAAACGAGGTCGCGAACCGACCAGCACGTTCGCGACAATCTGGTGTGTGCCGGTGTCGATGAAATGCGCCATGTTGGTCGTTTCCGACGTGTTGACCAAAGTCTTGCCGTCTGGGCTGATCCCCATGCCTTCGGGCTCGACACCGACCTGAACTTCGCCGATCGGGACGCGCTTCTCAATGTCGATGATCGTGACGGTATTGTCGTTCTCGTTGGCTACATAAAGGATTTTGCCGGTCGGATCCTGGATGAACAGCTCGGGATCGGGTCCCGAGGGCAGAGTGGCGATTATCTCATAATTGCTGGTGTCGATCATTTGAATGGTATCGTCGTCGCCGACAGCGACCAGGATGAACTTTCCGTCCTTGCTTAGTTCGATTCCGCGCGGCCTCTGCCCGACTTTGATCGTCTTTACGACCGCAAACCTGTCGATATCGATTACACTGATCGTGTTGCTCTTCTCGTTTGAGACATAGGCCATGAAGGCGCTGGCTTGGGTGCCGATCAGCACGGACAGAACTCCGCCGATCAGGATGCCTCCCCATATTCTCCTTTTTTCCATCATCGATCGTCGAGCCTGCATTTGGATTCGGGGCGATCAATTCCGAGGGTGTCCAGTTCCGAGAACTGATGCAGGAAGCCTTCCTGTGGAGAGACCGAAACGATCATTCGGCCGTCGCTCAGGAGAATGGGTTGCCGAAGCTGGAGGTTCCAGTCGCGAAGCGTCAATCGCTGGCCCTTGAACGCCGCCAGGGCGAAGTCCGGTCCTTTGAGGAAATCGAGCACGGTTTTCGGGTCGGTCGAATGGGTCCGTGCCGCGCCCTCGCCGACCATGCGCACCGCCGACCAAGCCTGCATATCCCGCGCGGTCATTCGCCGCGCGAACACCTTCATGAACCGCTCCTGCATCTGCACCGCCCCCCACTGGTCGTGAGCGCCGTCCCAGCTTGTCGGGACAAGGCCGGCGGAGCCTGCAACCGGTCTTGGATCCCAAGTTCGGTAGGGCAGGTAGGCGGCGAAGACCTCGCTCTCGTCCGCAGCGAGGAGGACATCGTAGGCGGGCGCGCCTTGTGTGAACGCGGGCAGCTGGCGTTGAATAAGCGCGATCCCGCTATCGGTCCGGCGAGCGCCGCCGGTGTCCTCGAATACCTTCTCCTGGACGATTCGCGCACCGAACCGTTTGGCCGCCCGGCGCAGCGCGTCGCCATAGAGCTTGTCCTTGGCATGGGAGCCGACGATCAACAGCCATCTGCGCCACTGTTTCCAAACCAGATACTGCGCCAGTCCATCTGCCAGCATCGAGCGCGTCGGCGCGGTATGAACCACATTCGCGCGGCAGTCCTCCTCGCGCAATCGATCGTCGATCGCGCCGACATTGAACAACAGCAGCTTGTGCTGCCGTCCTTCGTCGGCCGCCGCGAGGAGCGCGTCGGCCGGAAGATCGGCAACGAGGAACGAGATGCCGCGCTGCGCCATGGAACGGGTCGCAGCCGCCGCTTCCTCGCCGTCTGCGAGGCGCGCCTCGTCGAGCGAGAATTGTTGGTCCAGGAATTTTCCAGTTGTATTGTTGTCGTTGATCGCGAGCCGGGCGCCCGCCACTCCCTCGTTGCCGGCAGGCATTTGCATTAGCGATAGAGATGGCTTCGGCTTCGCCCCATGCAGATACCCGATCTTGATTTCGGCAGCGCCAGCGGAGGCGAATGTCCAGACAAACAGGAAGACCCCAGACAAAAGCTGGCGAAAGAAACACCCGGTCCGCTCGAAGCCGCCTTTGAGATCGAAGGGACTGCCATTCTCGGGCTGCGTCATGATCAGCCTAGCTAATGATGGATGCGCACGGACAGCAGCATGAACCTCAACGCAGATTTCAGCAAGCGCGTGGTTGTGCATGCGTCCAGCGTGGATTGGAAGTCTTCGCCCGTTCCCGGTGTAGAGCGAAGAATGCTCGATAGGATCGGTGACGAGGTCGCTCGCGCCACCTCGATCGTCCGCTATGCACCAGGGAGCTATTTCCCTCCTCACGTGCATGGCGGGGGCGAGGAATTCCTTGTGCTTGAAGGCGAGTTTCAGGACGAACAAGGTGTTTTTCCAGCGGGGTCTTATGTCCGCAACCCGCCGCAGTCGCGTCACACACCGGCTTCGACGCCGGGCTGCATGTTGTTTGTCAAGCTTTGGCAGTTCGACCTCGCTGACCGTACGCATGTGGTCATCGATACCAACAAGCTGGTGCCGCGTACCACCGGGCGGCTCGATGGCGTGCGGGTCTTCCCGCTCTTCGCGGATGGCCGGGAGAATGTTCGCCTCGAGCAATGGGCCCCGGGAACCGTGATCGAGATTGATCCCGAGGGCGGCCTCGAAGTTCTCGTGCTTACGGGTGGTTTTAGCGAAGGTGGGGAGACCTATGGCATGCACTCATGGCTACGTCTTCCAATCGGCGCGCATTTCAGGGCGCGCGTCGCCGCTGACGGTTGTCGCGTTTGGATCAAAGAGGGTCACCTTCGTCACGTCCAAACGGACATCGCCTGGAGGGGGCCGGCTTCGAACGACGCTCGTCGCTGCGTGTCAGGGGGATCGCCGTAAAGCGTGGTGCGCTGTCGCGGCCGGCGCCCGATCGAGCGAATGAGCTTCTCCATCTGCTCGGGCGGCATTTCCTCTCCATGAGTGGCACCGGCAGCGCGCGAGATGCTTTCGTTCATCAATGTTCCGCCGATGTCGTTAGCTCCAGATCTCAGGCACCATTTCAGACCTTCCGGTCCGAGCTTCACCCACGAAGCCTGGATATTGACGATGTGCGGATGCAGGGCGAGCCTGGCCACCGCATGCATCAGCACGGCCTCGCGGAAAGTCGGGCCGCTCCGCGCGCGCCCCTGAAGATAGATAGGGGTTTCCATCGGAACGAACGGCAGCGGGACGAACTCCGTAATCCCGCCGGTCCGCTCTTGAAGCCGGCGGAGTTCGAGGAGATGCCGTGCCCAGGGCTGGGGACCATCGATGTGACCAAACATGATGGTCGATGTCGTGCGCAAGCCGATCGAATGCGCGGCCTCGATCACCTCGATCCATTGCCGGGTGGTCACCTTGTCCGGACAGATGATGGCGCGCACGTCATCGTCCAGAATCTCGGCGGCGGTCCCGGGCAAGGTGCCGAGCCCGGCACCTTTGAGTTGTTCAAGAAACGTGACGACCGGCGTGCCCAAAGTCGCAGCGCCTTGCCAGATCTCCAGGGGCGAAAATGCGTGAATATGCAGCCCCGGGGTCGCCTTTCTGATCGCCCGGCAGATTTCCAGGTATGTCGCCCCGGTATAATCGGGATGAATGCCTCCTTGGAGACACACTTCCGTTGCGCCTCGCTCCCACGCCTCGATGCTGCGGCGCTGGATTTCCTCGAGCCCGAGATTGTAGGGTTTTCCGCGCAGGTTCAGCGCCAGCTTGCCCTTTGAGAAGGCGCAGAATTTGCAGCGAAAGTAGCAGATATTCGTGTAATTGATATTTCGATTGACGACGTAGCTGACTTCTTCGCCGCACATCCGGGCGCGCAAATCGTCGGCGGCCTTGCAAACCCGGTGAAAGTCGTTGCCTCGGGCCGAGAACAGCGAGGCCAGATCGGCTTCGGGGAGCGCATCGCCGTTCGACGCGCGGTCGAGAATTCCCTTCAGCCGATCGGGCGCGAAACATCCTGACTTCCGCCCGGACCAGGAGAGGGGTGTCGGTCGGCCGCTGCCAGGGACCCAATCGTCGGCTCGGGCATATCCCTCGGAATCGCTCGCTCGCAGCACCCCGGCATGCAGCTGCGGGTCAAGCCATCGGCCGGCATTGGTCGCGTATTCGGGATAAACGGCTAACCGCTCCACCAGCAGCTTGCCGGCTTGCGCGGTGCGCTGCTCAAGGAGCTTGATCTCGGGCCAAGGGGCTTCGGGATTTACGTGATCAATCGTTACGGGAGAGACGCCGCCCCAGTCGTTGATCCCCGCCGCGATCAAGGCCGTCAGCGGTCCGCAGCTGAGGTTTGGCGGAGCCTGGATGTTCATTCGCGGGCCAAACAGGATGCGGGCAACAGCAATCGTCCAAAGGTGATCCGCGAAATCAGGTTCATGCGCGTCCGCCATGCGCGTCATTGGTTTGGCGCGGAAGTTCTGGATGATAATTTCCTGGATATGGCCGTAACGCCGGTGCAGATCGCGCAGCGCGAGCAGCGATTGGATGCGCTCTCGCCGCGTTTCGCCGATGCCGATCAGGATGCCGGAGGTAAACGGTACGGCTGCTTCCCCGGCGGCGGCGATCGTCGCCAGCCGAACTGCCGGCAGCTTGTCCGGCGAGCCGTAATGAGGCCCGCCTTTCGCGGCCAGACGCTCGGATGTGCTCTCGAGCATGATGCCTTGGGAAGCCGATACCGCGCGCAGGCGCCGGATTTCATCTTCTTCCATCACCCCCGGATTGAGGTGCGGGAGCAATCCGGTCTCCTTGAACACCATAGCCGCCATCGCGGCGAGGTAATCCAGCGTCGTGGCGTGACCGAGCCTGGCGAGTGCGTTGCGCGCCACGCGATATCGCAGCTCGGGCTTGTCGCCCAGAGTGAATAATGCCTCGCGGCAGCCGGCCTGCGCACCGGCGCGGGCGATGGCGAGGACCTGTTCGGGCAAGAGATATGCGGCCGTACCCTGCGGCGGCTGGGCGAAGGTGCAGTAGTGACAGCAATCGCGGCAGAGCTTTGTCAGTGGAATGAAGACTTTCTTTGAATAGGAGATCACTCCGTCATGGCCGGCGTCGCGAACGGCGGCGGCGGCCCGCAGCAGGGCGGGCATACCCCCGCAGTCCGCCAAAGCCAGCGCCTGCTCGACGGTAGGCTCGCGCCACTCGTCAATGCATCCGAATAGATCATAAATGCTGCTCATCGTCCGCCTGATCTCCGTTTGGCCGAGAGAGCACATCTCCACTCGGGAAATCCATTTCGGTCGAGAAGGGCCTGGGTTCGCGTCGGTGAGCGCATCGCCGCGAAGGCAGCCAAGTCTTCCGCGTTGTCGATGTCTCTTCCGATGCCGGGCAATCGTATGATCTGCGGATCGATCCCGCACTCGCGCGCTGTCCGCAGATGCGGAAAGTAGCTGTTCTCACCGAACGTGAGCGGCACCGCGTCGGGCGGGGAAACCACCACCGTGTTGGAGCCGCACTCGTCGTGCGACGGCACGATGGTGAATGCAGGAGCACCGCGGTGCCGGGCGAGCACCTGTGTTATTTCGTCGCCGGTAGCCGCCGGAATATCGCCTGGGACCTGCATCATGCCGTCCACGCCCTCGCAGGCGAGCACGCGGGCTGCGGCCGCGACAGCGCCGGTATGGCCGCTCCGCGCCCCATCCGTGAGAATGCGCGCCCCATAGCGCTGCGCGATGGCAATGGCTTGCGGATCGACGGTCACCAAAGCAAGACCTGCCAGCCCACGCGCTGCTGCGACCGCCGCGAGCACATCTTCGAGCATCGTAAGGACAAGCTTCTCCCGCACATGTTCCGGCACACTGGCCGCCAAGCGTTGCTTGGCTGCCGCGGTCTCCTTGACCGGAATGACCGCCCAGATGCCCTTTGCCTTCATCAAGTCCGGCGTTCCTGTACATTCAAGCGCGATAACCGAGCCCAGGGGGCATTCATCTGAATAGGTCTTCGGCCGCCGGTCGGATCAGGCTCTTTGCCGGCAGATCCCCGTCCTGGGCGGCAAAGCCCGAGACGACAATCACCGGGTGGGACTCTGCGGCCTGTCCCATCAGCAGCGAGGCCGCCGATGCGACTTCGTCCGCGAACGCCGTCATCGTCACTTGCAGCGGACGGCCGTGGAGGTCGGGCCGGCCCCGCAGATCGTTAAGCGCTGCGACCCCGGAGGCCCCAAGGGCAATACCGACGGTGCCCAGCCGCCAAGGTCGGCCGAAGCTGTCGCTGACGATGACGCCGATGCGCGCGGCGAAATGCTGTTCCATGCACGCGCGTAGTTCGGCGGCGGCCATATCCGCATCCTTGGGGAGAAGCAGCACGAGATCCTCTTTCGGCGGCGGCGCAACATTCGACTGATCGACGCCGGCGTTCGCTGCGACGTAGCCGGACCGGTGCTCGACAATCAGCAGCGAACGGCGTTCGCGAACGACGCGTACCGACTCCGACAGGATCACTTCGACGAGGCGAGGGTCCTTGTCGACTCGCGTGGCGACGTCGCGGGCTTGCGCCGAAGGCACCACGGTTGCGAGATCGACAAAGCGGCCCTGCGCCTTGGAAACGACCTTCTGGGCCACGACGAGGATGTCGCCGTCGATCAACTGCAATCCGCTCTTGACTATGGCCTCGATGATGATCTTTCCCAGATCGTCGCCGGGGGCAATCAGCGGAATGCCGGGCACCACCGTCAGCGTCAGGCGGTCGGGGACGTTCATTCTGATCAGGCCAACGCGCGCAGCCGAGGGAGAATATCCTTCCCGTAAAGCCGGAGAAAGCGTTCCTGGTCCGGTCCGGGCGCGTGAAACACGAGATGGCGGAACCCCATCTCGACGTAGCTATTGATTCTGGCAACGTGCTCGTCCGGATCGGTAGAGACGATCCAGCGTTTGGCGGCGCGCTCGACCGGAAGCGCATCGGCGAGCTTCTCGATCTCGAGCGGATCCTCGACCGACACCTTTTCGTCGGCCGACAAGGCCAAAGCCGCCCAGTGCTTGGTATCGCCCAGCGCACGCTCGCCGTCGGTGTCGAAGGAGACCTTCATCTCGATCATCCGGTCGATGGAATCGTCTTTGCGCCCAGCCGCCTGCAATCCCGCCGCCACGTTGGGAAGGAGCGTTTCCTTGTAGAGTTCCGGCGCCTTGCCGCTGGTGCAGATGTAGCCCTCTGCGATCTCGCCGGCCATTTTGGCCACCGTCGGTCCGGAGGCGGCCAAGTACACCGGAACCGGTGTTTTCGGTTTGTCGTAGATGGTCGCCTTCTCGGTCTTGTAGTACTGGCCTTCGAAGGTGACGCGCTCTTCAGTCCACAGTTTTCGCATGAGCTTGATCGATTCGAGCAGGCGGGCGGTCCGTTCCTTGAACCCAGGCCATTTGATGCCAAGTGCCGGGACATCGTTGAGCGACTCGCCGCTGCCCAGCCCGAGCACCACCCGGTCCGGGAACATGACGGCCAGGGTTGCGAAGGATTGGGCCACGACGGAGGGATGATAACGAAAGGTCGGCGTCATCACGCTCGTACCGATGACGACGCGCCGGGTGCGTGCGCCGAGCGCACCCAGCCATGGTATCGATGCCGGAGCATGGCCGTCGGTGTGCTTCCAGGGTTGGAAATGATCGCTGATGAAGACGGAGTCGAATCCGACCTCCTCCGCCAGGCAGGAAAAATTCAGCAGCTCGCGGGGGCCGAATTGTTCAGCCGATGCTTTGTATCCGATCTTGAGCAAACCGTACCTCCCGTGAGTCGCTGAGCCTTAACCCGGATAATGCGCAACGGCCTGCCGCCCCCAGCCCTTTTCGCCGACAACCTTTCCGTCCTTGTAGACGGTGCGGCCGCGCACGATGGTGCGCACCGTCTTGCCTTTGAACTTGCGCCCGGCATAAGGACTCCAGCCGGTCAGGCTCAGCACGTCCTCGTCCTTGATCTCGTAGTCCTTTTCGAGGTCAACGAGCACCAGATCGGCGCAATAGCCGGGCGCGACATCGCCCTTCTTTTCGATACCGAAGATGCGCGCCGGCGCAGTCGAGGTCGCCTCGACGACGCGCTCAAGCTTGATCTTGCCCTCGAGCGCAGCCGTCAGAAACATGCTGACGTAGAACTGTGTGGAGGGCGTACCGGTGTGCGCCTTCCAGCCGTCCTTCCAGCCGATTTCCTTCTCCTCGCGGGTGTGCGGTGCGTGGTCGGTGGCGATGATGTCGATCGTCCCATCGCCGAGGCCCTCCCACAGGCTCGGAACGTTCTTTTCCGGCACCCAATACGATAAGGCGTAGGAGCCCAGCCGCTCGATCGCCGACCAGTCGCAGCCGAGAAATAATGCCCATGGGTTGATCTCGCAGGTCACACGCTGACCGGCGCGCTTGGCCGCACGGATCATGTCCACGCTGCCTGAAGTCTGCGTGTGGAGGATGTGGAGATGGCACCCGGAAGCGCGCTGCAGCCGCAGCAGCGTGGCGATGGCGGTCTCCCAAATGACGCCGTCGTGCGCCGCATAGGCCTTTGCATAAGCCAGGGCGTCGCGCTGCTGGCGCTCCCAGAATTCCTTTTCAATGGAATCCATAAGCGCCTGATCATGGGGATGCACCATCAGCGGCAGGTTCGCCTTGGCGCAGGCCTTCATGATTTCCAGGATCCTGCCGTGGTCGTGGACGCCGATGCCCGGCATGTGGGGGTAGCTGCGCCCGGTATCGACCACCATGAAGATCTTGAAGCTCGGAATTCCCTGCTCGGCCAGAAACGGAATCTCCTCCGCGATGGTCGGCGCCGGATTGAAGTTCCAGTCAACGACGGCGTCGCGCTCGTAGATTGCGAACTGCTTCTTGAGGAGCGCAACCGAGTTGGGCGGCGGATTGACGTTCGGCATCCCGACCGTCGTCGTTACTCCGCCGGCGGCGCACTGCAAGGTCGATGTGTAGATCGTGTCCTTGTATTCGAAGCCGGGCTCGCTGCCCTCTCGATGGTGCGAATGCATGTCGATGACGCCGGGAATGACGGCAAGCCCGGAAGCATCGATGGTTTCCGCGGCGGCCGGCTCCTCGCCGACATTGTAGAGCCCGGCAATGAGGCCGTCTTTGATGCCTATGGAAGTCCTGCCGTGGCCCTTGGCGGTCACCAGCAGCCCGTTCTTGATTACAGTATCCATTTCCCACCCTCCAAGACGCTCGTACCGGGCTACTCGTTATCCGGCGCCGGCTTGCGTTGCCGAATCGTGGCGAATACGTCCGCCACATAATCGCGGGAAAGCCCGCGGGTAATGAACACGATGCGCGACGAACGATCGTCGCTTGGCCATTGTGGGAGCTCGAAAGGCGGATGGAAAAGCCGCTGCACCGCCTGGACCACGATGGGCTTCTCCCGCCCGACAATGTTGAGGATGCCCTTGACCCGCAGCAGATCGTCGCTGTGACAGATGACCAGGGAATCGAGCCAGTTGGCCACGTGCTCCCAATGCAGAGGCCCGTCGAATTTCAGGCAGAATGATCCGATTTCGGCGCTGTGCCGGTTCACGTCGTGACGGTGCTCCTTGGCGTCACCGTGCCCGACCGGTTCTTCCTCCTCATAGGCTTCCGCGTTGAGCCATTGCAAAACCTGGTCGCTCTTTGTCGTGGGGTCGTAGACGTCGGCGGCCAGGAGATCGTTGGGCTGTGGAAATTTTTCCGGGGACGATCGGTGGATTCGACAGCCGGGATTGAGGCCCTTGAGCCGTTGCAGCAATGCCGAAGACTCGGACTGTGAGAGGTCGAGCTTGGTGAGGATAATGTCGTCGGCAACGGCTGCCTGCTTGACCGATTCGACGTGCTTGTCGAGCGTCGAAAGCCCGTGGACCGTGTCGACCGTGGTGACCACCTGGCGAAGACGAAAGCGGCGCACCACCGGCATCGTCATCAATGCCTGGATGACGGGAGCCGGATCGGCGAGCCCGGTGGTTTCGATGACCACGCGATCGAAGGCGCGGACCTCGCCCTTGGCGCGCTTGACCTGCAGCTCACGCAGCGTATCGACCAGGTCGCCCCGCACCGTGCAGCACAGGCATCCGGTGCTGAGCTCGATCGTATTGTCGCTGCTCGAGGCAATGAGTGCATGATCGATACCGACGTCGCCGAACTCGTTCACGATGACGGCGGCACCGGCAAGATCCGGCGTCTGCAGCCACGCATTGAGCAAGGTCGTCTTGCCGCTGCCGAGAAATCCCGTCAGCATCGTCACGGGAATGCGCTCGTCGGTCATGGGCAAATTCATCAGCGGTTGTTGCGGAAAATTAGAGCAATTCCTTCGGCCTTGCAACGCGGTGAGCACTCGATTGTTGGATTTTGACAATTTAGCGGATTTTCGATTTTATGGGAATTCAGACAGTTTACGGATCCGCTCTTTCGACTTGATCATTGCTGCCGGCCATTGCAAGCCGGGGGTCGTCTGGGCATTGAAAGTCGCGAAACATGAGGCAGGAGACCGTTCACTTCTACAGCGAGGGGAACAAGCTCGCCGGACTGCTCCGTCTTCCCGACACTGGCGACGGGCCCTTCCCGGGGATCGTCCAGGGTCCCGGCTGGCTCGGCCTCCATGATGCCAAGCTCTACGAGCGCTACCACCGCAGCTTCACGGCGGCGGGTTATGCCGTTCTGGTTTTCGACTATCGCGGTTTCGGCGAGAGCGAAGGCGAAAGGGGCATGCTCGATCCGCTGCGGCAGGCCGAGGACATCCGCAACGCCATCACCTTCATGCAGACGCGTCCCGCCGTCGACCCCAAGCGCATCGGGCTGTTCGGATCGGGCGGCACCGGCGGCGCGCTCCCTATCTATGTGGCGGCCATCGATCCGCGGGTCAAATGTGTCGTGAGCAATTACGGCTTTGCCAGCGGCAAGGATTGGTTGCGCAGCATGCGGCGGGAATATGAGTGGATCGCGTTTTTGCAGCGCCTCGACGCTGACCGCAGGAAGCGCGTGCTCGACGGCAAGGGTGAAATGGTCAGCCCGCGCGAGGATCTCATGGTGGCCACTCCGGAGCGCGCCCAGACCGCGGTCAAGAAGGACGTCGACTGGCGCATCCCGGAGCGCGTTCCGCTGCGTTGCGCCGAAGCCATCATGGAGTTCATGCCGGAAAACTATGTTGCCGCAATCGCGCCGCGCGCCGTCCTCTTCATTTCGACCGAGGCCGATGCGGTGACGCCCGAAGACCAGACGTTCCGGCTGTACGAGAAGGCAGGCCAGCCGAAAAAGCTGATCCTGCAGAAGGAAACTTCGCACTACAAGGCTTACGATCAGTACTTCGATCAGGTCACGCCGCAGATCATCGACTGGTACAATCGTTATTTGAAATACGACCGGGTGGAATGCCGCGAGGACATTGGATAACCGGGGAACACGAGAACTGTTGCCAAATGCGATTTACTTTCGCCGTCACCCTGAGGTGCTTGCCCGGCCTCTTCGGTCGGGCAAGCCTCGAAGGGCAACGGCCCCGATGCGCGCCAAATGAGCGAAGGTGGACCAGCCGCCATCCTTCGAGGCTCGCGCGCGTGCAGAACGCGCGCTCGCGCCTCAGGATGACGGCTGAACACAGGAGCCATCAACCTAATCGGAAAGCGCTCTAGCCCAAAACGGCACGTCGGCCAACGGAGAACGTCTATGCCCACGCAATACGGACTGCTGCTGCCGCATTTCGGCGCTCATGCCGGCAAGGACAAGGTGATCGAAGGATCGAAAAAGGCGGAACAGCTGGGGTTCGATTCGGTGTGGGTACGCGATCACCTGGTTTTTCATCCGCATGGCATGGAAGGGACCAACAATACATTCATCGATCCGTTTGTGGTCCTCTCCGCTGTCGGCGCGGTCACCTCGAACATCCAGCTCGGTTTCGGCTCCCTCATTCCGCATCGTCATCCGCTGCTGCTTGCATTGATGATCAACTCCCTGGAATACATGGCCGGAGAGCGCCTGCTGCTGAGCATGGGCATCGGCAATTTTCAGGTCGAATTCGACGCGCTGGGGATGAATGACTGGCCGCGCGATCAGGTCGCCGAGGAGCAACTCGCGATCGTGCGCAAGGCGTGGACGCACGAACACTTTTCGCACCAGGGCAAATTCTACAAGAACGCTGAAATCGGCCTTTCCCCGCGCGTCGCAAAGCCCATTCCGATCTGGTATGCCGGCGCAACCCCGGCTTCGGTGCGGCGCGCGCTTGCATTCTGCGACGGCTGGCTTCCCGGCCGCATCACGCTCAACACGTACAAAAAGCGCGTGGCCAAGCTCCGGGCCGACGCGCCGGCGATGGGACGGCCGCGCCTGCTCGAGGGTTGCATCCCCATCACCAGTATCGATACCTCGCGCAAAGCCGCCCTGGACAAAGTCAATGTGGCGGGCCTGATCAAGAACGCGAACGAGCAGAAATTCTGGGTCAAGCCGGAATCGGGCTCGTTCACAAAATGGGAGGACCTTGAAGGCTCGTTCATGGTCGGTACCCCAGACGACATCGTCAACGATGTGCACAAATATCTGGAAGTCGGCATCGACCACATCGTGTTCGATCTGCGCTTTCGGTTCGACGAGTGGGACTATTGCATGGAGTTGCTGGGCAAGGAGGTCCTGCCGCGGCTGCGCAAGCTGTCCTGACATTACTGCGTTAGAAAGGTCGTAGGGTGGGCAAAATCGCGTGGCACGGCCTGACAGCGTGGGCAACGGCGCCCGGCGCGATTTTGCCCACGCGGTCGGCACCGGAGAAGGCGCCGTTGCCCACCCTACGAAGTTTCTGACGCAGTAATGCTAACCCACCGAGGGTTGTGTCCACGTGGGCACGGCTCGCGCAAAGCGCTCGCCTTTGCCCATCCTACGCAGCTTCCCTTCAGCGCAAAACGCCGGCCGGCTCGCGCGCAAGCACTTTCGAGATCTGCGCGGCGGCGCTGCGGACGCAGGGAATGTAGCTTTCGATTTTTTTCTTGCTCCACCCGGAACCTGCAAGCGTGATGCTCGCGGGAGGATGCCGGTCCAGGACGATCGGGGCAGCAATCCCGATCCGGCCCTTGGTGACTTCCGACTTGGTAACGACAAAGCCGGCCTGGCGGATTTCCTTCACGTCGGCCTTGAATTGGTTCCAGTCGCGGATCGCCAGCTCGCGCCGGATCCTCTCCTCATTCTCCAGGTACACGGCTTTGAGCCTGTGCGGGGGCAGCTGGGCAAGGATAGCTTTCGAAGTCGCTCCGATGAACATGGGCATCGCAATGCCGCGTCCGTAACCGGTCTCGCCTGCCCGGCTGCCGCGCAATTCATGCACGCACATCACGCAGTCCTTGAATTTGCGGCTGAGCATGACACTGCAGCTTGGGCTTGCCTGCGACAACAGGCCGGCCATCACCGGCGCAGCGTGCCGAATCAGGGGATCGGTTTCCCGAAGAATGCTTTCGTAGTGAATGAAAGCGGGCCCCAGCGCGTATCCGGCGCCGGCAACTGGATCGAGGAACTGCGCCGTCACGAGGTTGCGCACGTGCCGGTAAACCGTGCTCTCGGGCAGCCCGAGCGCACGTGTCATCTGCCCGACCGCCCAAACCGGCCGGCTCCTTTCGAACAGTTGGAGAATCATGATCTGGCGGCTCGAAATCTTGTTCATGGCGGCCAAACCTGCACGAAATATCATTTTCAGGAAAAGTCGCAGAATTGTCAAAAGGTAAGAATTCGGAGAGTTGACGCGGACAGACGGAAACGCGAATAGGATTTCAGTGCATGGAGTCGCCCCAATGTCTCGCGACAGCAGGCATGTTCTGGCTCTTTCGGGAGGAATCGGGGGAGCCAAGCTCGCCTGGGGTCTGGTTCGGCTGCTCGATCCTGGGGCGCTCACGATTGTCGCCAATACCGGGGATGATTTCGAGCACCTCGGTTTGCATATTTCGCCGGATATCGACACGCTCACCTATGCGCTTGCCGGATTGCAAAACCAAGAGACCGGGTGGGGTCGGCGCGACGAGACCTGGTCCTTCATGGAAGCTCTTGCGACGCTTGGCGGCGAAACGTGGTTCAAACTTGGCGATCGGGATCTCGCCGTGCATGTGGAGCGCACCCGGCGGCTCAATGCGGGGCAGCGTCTTTCGGAAATAACTCTCGACATCGCTCGGGCGTTCGGCGTCTCCAGCCGCGTCCTTCCGATGACGGACGATCGCGTGCGAACCAAGGTGCTTACGGCAGACGGGATTCTCGAATTCCAGCGCTATTTCGTCGAGGCGCGATGCCGGCCCGCAGTCACCGGCTTTATCTTCGACGGCGTGGAGACGGCACGGCCGCACCCCGCCGTCATCGCCGCCATCGAAGACCCTGACCTGCGGGCGGTCGTCCTCTGTCCGTCGAATCCGTTCATCAGCATCGGTCCGATGCTCGCCGTTCCCGCTTTCCGACCGGCGCTGGTTGGCTGCAAAGCGCCGGTCATTGCCGTCTCGCCGATCATCGGCGGCCAAGCCGTCAAAGGACCCACGGCGAAGATGATGAAGGAACTGGGGCTGAAGGTCGATGCGGCTGCCGTCGCCGCGCACTACGGCGAACTCATCGACGGCTTTGTCATCGATACGGCAGATGCAGGGCTGGCGCGGGACATCGGAGTTCCGGTCGACGTGAGGCCGACCCTGATGCGCGACCAGGCCGACCGCGAAAGTTTGGCTCGTGCAGTTCTCGATTTCGCCGACCGCCTCGCCTGCGTCGGCGGCCGCAGTTGACGTCATCCTGAGGCGCGAGCATGCAATCACTTGATTGCATGCGAGCCTCGAAGGATGGCTGCTGCTGTCGTAGCCTCTCGCCAGAATTGAAATAAACCAACGACTGAAAGCCTATGACTTCGGTACGACATCCTTGGTGGCTCCGATCCAGCCCTTGTGGGTGAGATCGAAGACGATGCCCAGCGGATCGCGGTATTTGGCTTCGTAATAGGAATTGGGCGAGGTCGGACGGCCTTCGAGATAGCTCCCGCCCGCTTGCACGACTTTCTTCTCCGCCTCGTCGAGGTCGTCGACCCACATGCCGAAATGATAAAGCCCGACCTTTTCGTTTCCCTCCTGCTTGAGCAGCGCCACGTTCATGACTCCGTCGGACAGGTAAATGCCGCGCCGGGCGGTGCCGGCCCGCTTGAGATCGAATGCCGCTTCGAAGAATTTGGCGCTCGCCTCAGGGTCGGGGACGATCAGCGCAATGTGGCGGAGCTTGGCCATGGATACACACCTTTCGTGTTGCTGTTGGCTCGATGTTTTGCCGTTCAGTATAGTGCTCGGCAAGGAGAATTCGAAGGCGGGCGATAATCCCGACACAGGCGTTTGATGGCGAGCGTTGCGCGGACGATTAAAGATCTGGTGATCGCCAACCGAATCCTGGCGGATCAGGGCGTCGTCGATGCATTCGGCGAAGTGAGCGCGCGGCATCCCTCCGAGCACAACCGTTTCCTGCTCGCGCGGCCGATGAGCCCGGCTGCGGTCGAGCCCGCCGACATCATCGAATTTGCCGCGGACGGATCGCCCGGCCGGCCTACGGCCGAGCCGCTGTCTGGGGCACGCTTCATCCATGCCGCGGTCTACGAGGCGCGGGCGGACGTAATGGCGCTCCTGCATGCGGGGCCTGAGGATATCCTTCCCTTCGGCATCGCTAACGCGCCCCTGCGGCCGGTGATCGGATCGGCCGGGGACATGGGCGGCGAGGTCCCGGTCTGGGATATCGCCGAATGCTCCGGCGACGGCACAGCTCTTACCGTCGAAACGATGGAGCAGGGGCGCGATCTGGCGCGCTGTCTGGGCCGCGCTCGGCTGGCCCTGCTGCGGGCAGAAGGATTGATCGTGACCGGCCGCACGCTCAACGACGTGGTGCGGCTCTCGGTCTATGTCCCGCGCAACGCCCGCACCATCCTGGCTGCCGCCCAGCTCGGAGCGTTTCGCACCCTCTCAGCCCGGGAGGCCGCGGCCCGCCTCGCGATGGACCCCGAATCGAACGCGATGCGGCGCGGTTGGGAATACTGGGCGCGAAAGGCCGGATGCGGCGATTTCCTGAGCGATTGAAGCGAACCCGAACGCCGATTCTGCGTTATTTCGCCCGGGGCGTCGAGTGGACTGCGAACATGAAAGACGTGTTGATCATTATCGATGCCGTCAAGCGCGCCCAAGCTGAGCTTTCGGCCTATTTGCAGCCAGGCGACCGCAATGCCGAATTGACGATCGCAAAGCTCACAGGGATCCTCCAGCATCGCGACGTCATACGAGCGATGGATGCGATCTATCCCAAGCTCGAAAGCCCGAGCGTCGCGCCAAGCGATTCCGCCCAGGCCGAGGCTCCGCTCCACGAAGCTCTGCCGGGTTCGTAAAGGGGAGCTTAAGCAAGATTGCTGCGGATTTTAGCGACATACCATACTATATTGCAGCTTCTTGTCGTTATCGTGCCTCCTGCGTCACCCACGGGCAAACAAGGAGGCACAACCATGATGCTGTTCTCGAAGTTTCTGAAGAATGAATCCGGCGCCACCGCTATCGAATACGGCCTTATCGCGGCCGGCATTTCGGTCGCCATCGTCACTGTGGTCGGCACCGTCGGCACCAAGCTCAACGCCACCTTCACGACGATTGCGAATGCGGTGAAGTAACTACCGCTGCGGACCCGATCGGTTCGATCAAGCCCGTCCAACTGATGGCCGGGCTTTTTTGTTGTGCATAAGCCTGTGAACGGGCCGCACGGCATCTTCCCTGTCGGCTCAATTCGCTGCCTAATCGCTGCGCGCCGCGGGCTGTATCCAAGTCGTTGCGTGACAGTCGCCGGCGCGTAATCGCAAACCGTTACGTCAGACGCCGTGGACGGCGTTGCCGAGTCATGGTTGCTCCGGCCTTAACGCCTATCCCCCCTGCATTCATAAAACCCTGCCTGCCGTGTGTCGCCCTCGTGCCGCCCAAGGGCGAGGAATGGCTGCACGAGATCAAGCATCCCGGACACCGGCTCATTGTGCGCCGCGAAGGTGCCGGCATTCGCCTCTTTGTCGAAGACGGAGAGGAATGGACCTCCTCCTTTCCGCACCTGGTCGAAGCTGTGGGCCTGTTGCCGGTCAAGTCGTGCATTCTGGATGGCGAATTGGTCGGGCGCGGCGAGCGGCGGGACCCTGCGGCCGACCCGCCGCGCCAGGGCGTTGCGGAAACAGGTGCAGCCTTCTACGCCTTCGACCTCATCGAGGTGAACGGTTTCGATTTGCGCCGCGATCGTATCGAAGAACGCAAACGCTCGCTCGCTCATTTGCTGCGCAAAGCGCCTTTTCCGATCCGATTGAATCCGCAATTCGAGTCCGGCGGCGAGAGCCTGCTTCAGCAGGTCTGCCGGCTGGGATTTGAGGGCGTGCTTTCGAAACGCCGCGGCTCGCGTTACCTCTCCGGCCGCTGTCCCGATTGGATTTTGAGCCGGAAACTCGGTTAAGATCGTCACAACTTCGCAGGGTGGGCAAAAGGCGCGTTCGAACGCCTTGAGGTGCGAACCGGTCTATCGCGCGCCTCTTGCCCACGCGGCCGTGATTGGGAGTCGAGCGATGGCGAAATGGCTGTCCGGCGCAGGGCTCGTGGGGCTCTGCCTCATGGCCGCAGCCACATCGGCGCGGGCGGAAGCGGTCTCGGATTTCTACCGGGGCAAGACGCTCTCGCTGATCGCGGGCTTTCCGCCGGGCGGGGGCTACGACACCTATGTGCGCGTCCTCGCCCGCCATTTCGGCCGCTTTATCCCGGGCGAGCCCGCGGTCGTGCCGTCCAACATGCCCGGCGCCGGATCGCTCACGGCTGCCAATCACATCTATCGCAGCGCCGCACCCGACGGGCTTGCGCTGGCCATGGTTGCCTCCTCGGCCGTCATGGAGCCGCTGCTCGGCAACAAGGCGGCGCTGTTCGATCCGACGAAATTCAGCTGGATCGGCAGCATGTCGAATGATGTCGCTTATTGCGGGCTGTGGCAGGGGCCCGGCGTGCCAACGACCTTCGACGAGATGCTCACCAAGGAGACAATCTTCGGCGGCGGCGCCCCGGCCGCCGTGACATTCCAGCATCCGATGGTGCTGAAGAACGTGTTAGGCGCGAAAATCCGGGTGATTTCCGGCTATGCGGGCTCGCGCGATATCGTGCTGGCGATGCAGCGCGGCGAAGTGAACGGCGTCTGTGGACTGTTCACCTCCTCGATCAGGGCGCAATTCGGGGACGATGTGAGAAGCGGCCGATTGAAGCTCGTCATCCAGATGGGGGCCAAGCGATCCGACGTATTCGGAGCGATACCGAGCGTCTACGATTATGCCAAGACCGATGATGATCGGGCCGTTCTCGACGTGCATTTCAAACAGCTTCTGCTCGGCCGCCCCCTGGCCGGGCCGCCCGGAATTCCGCGCGACCGTCTTGCAGCGCTGCGCGCCGCACTTGCCGCGACCATGAAAAACCCCGACTTTCTCGCCGACGCCGGCAAGGCCGGGCTCGATATCGATCCCGCTTCCGCCGAGGAGGTCGAAGCGTTGCTTCAACGCTTTGCCCATTTCCCCCCGGCCGTCTTTCGCAAGGCCGCGCAGGCGATCGGCCGCTGATCACACCGGGATGTCGCCGACAACGGCGGTGCGCTCCATCCGCCGGCGTTCGGGGTAGTAATCGTTGGCGGCGTAATGCTGGGTCGAGCGGTTGTCCCAGAATACGATCGTGCCCGGCGCCCAGCGCAGCCGGAACTGATATTCGGGCACCTGAGCCTGTGCAAACAGCACACCCAGAATCGCCCGGCTTTCGGCCGGCTTGAGCCCTTCGATGTGCAGCGTGAACTGCGGATTGACGTAGATCGATTTGCGCCCGGTGACCGGGTGCGTGCGCACCACCGGATGGGACGGATTGGGAAACAGCTCCTCCATCCTGCGCAGTTTGGCCTGATCCTCCGCCGATTTGGTGTAGAGGACGCGAAAATTCTTGAAATCGTGCACCGCCCGCAAGTCGGCGATCATCCGCTTGAAAGCGTCGCTCAATCCGTCGTAGGCCGCTTCCATGTCGGCCCACAGGGTGTCGCCGCCGACCTTCGGCATGATCTGGCAGCGCAGGATGGTGTATTTGGTAGGATTTGTCCGAAACGTCGTGTCGCTGTGCCACACGTCCGTCGAGAGCACCGGATTGTCCTTGTGATTATCGAGAACGAGGATTTCCGGATGCTCGCCCTGCGGGCGCATTGGGTGGATTTCGAGATCGCCGAACAGCCGACTGATCGCCACGTGCTGCTCGGTCGTGAGGTGCTGGTCGCGCAGCACGATGACCTTGTGCTCGATCAGCGCCGCTTCGAAAGCCCGGAAGGTGTCTGCATCCAAGCCCCGCTTGAGATCGAGACCGTGTATTTCGGCGCCGAGCCTGGCGCCGCGGCGCTCGACCTCAAACGCTGCGCGGCCGGTGCTGCTCGTGGGTTGGGCGGTGACATTGATGTTCATGGCATGCCTCGCGGGGCTATTCCGGGCAGCGCCTGATCGGCGGCGCACCAAGCATTTTAGAGCGTGTTCCGGCGGTTTGCATCACCGCTTTATTCGGCCGCGGTACCCGTTTGACGGGTGGCCTAGGGACGATTTAACGTCCGCTCATGATCCGACAGCTACGGTAAAAAGGCAACGGGGCCAACGGAGCCATGTGCCACAAGCTGACATCTGTAGGGTGGGCAAAGGCGCGCTTGCGCGCCGTGCCCACGCGTTCAATCACTCTCCAAAGCTGCCGGCGAGCTCACCGACATCGCCGCCCCAGTCGGGCGGCAAATCTCCGCGCGCGACGTA
>DATBHB010000059.1:0-53942 GCA_036557705.1 Xanthobacteraceae bacterium | reverse complement strand
AGATTGAGCGACAGGGCATAACCGTTGTCCATATCAGTGAGGATCGGGAAAGGAATTTGCCCTGCGTTCTTCAGCTCCGAGGCGAATTGCTCGCGGTCGGGCATGATCGCGACGATCTGGCCGCCTTTGGCCGAGATTTGCTGATGCGCTCGCGCGAGAGCATTGATGTTGATGCGGCAATATGGGCACCAATGCCCGCGGTGAAAAGTCACTGCGACTGGGCCTGTGGCGAGAAGTTCGTCGAGACTCACCAAGTGCCCCGTCTCATCCGGAAGATAGAACGGCGGCATCACGTCGCCGGGTTGGGGCGCGCCTTCGCCGGCGCCGTTCTCGCGCAGCCGATCCACCAGCCGGTCGATGGCAGCGGCAAATTCAGGGCGCCTCTGGCGGGAGGACGCGGCGAAGGCATGGAGTTGCTCGCCCAGCGACGCGTCCATGCCGCGGATGCGTTTGAACGCCTCTTCCAGGTTTTCTCTCGGTGCGTTTACCGTCATCGCTCTGCCCAGGTTAAGACTATCAGCTCCAATACCGCACTTCCAGCATCCCTGACGCTCATGCGTGTTCCCGTTCTTTGCGACGGTCCGACTCGGAACGCAACAAACGGCCAGCTGCCGCGGAGCGATTCGACATGTTCATTGTGGCCGCACGTTCGGCCACCGGCGCAATGACCTCCTCGATCCGAGAGCCCGTAATTCCGGTGATCAATCGGGTGCCCCGCTGGAATGTGAGATAATTCCACGCCCAATTGAGGGCGACCACAAGCCGATTGCGGAATCCAATCAGGAAATAGATGTGGGCAAGGCTCCAGAGGAGCCAGGCCGGAAAGCCGGAAAGCTTAAATCGGCCGATTTGTGCCACCGCACGCTTGCGCCCGATGGTCGCCAACGATCCGAAGTCACGGTAGCGAAACGGGCCAACCGGTTTTCCTCTGGCAGTCGCGATCAGGAGCCTCGCAACGTATTTGCCCTGCTGCTTTGCGACCGGCGCGACGCCCGGCAACGGCTTGCCGTCGGCGCCGATCGCCAAGCCTGCATCGCCTATGACGAAAATATTCCGGTGACCCGGGACCGACAGGTCCGGTTCGACTTTCACGCGACCGGCCCGGTCATGCTCCGCGCCAAGCCATTCGGCCACGGGTGACGCCTTTACCCCGGCGGCCCAAATGATCGTGCGCGTCTCAATGCGCTCGGCTCCGATCGACACGCCGGAGCAATTACAATCGGTAACGCCTGAGCCGAGACGAACCTCGACTCCAAGCTGCTCAAGGGAGCGCCGTGCTTTTTCCGATAAAATCGGCTCAAACAGGGTCAGCAGGCGAGGCGCGGCCTCGATCAGGATGATGCGCGCGCAGCGCGGATCGATGGCGCGGAAATCGGCCGCGAGCGCGCGACTGGCCAGCTCCGCAATCGCTCCCGCCATCTCCACGCCAGTTGGCCCGCCGCCTACGACCACGAAATTAAGGAGTCGCCGACGCTCGTCCGGATTAGGCTCGCTCTCGGCACGCTCAAAGGCAAGCAGGACACGCCGGCGAATACCGGTCGCATCATCGATGGTCTTGAGACCCGGCGCATAAGCTCCCCAGTCATCGCCAAAATAGGCGTGCTGTGCGCCGGTTGCGACGATCAGATGATCGAACACGATCCGACGGCGTCCTTCTGCGAGAACTTCTTGCCGCGCGGTATCAATCCCCAAAACCTCGGCCAGCAGAACCTTGGCATTTGCTTGACGGTGCAAAATGCCGCGAATTGGGCATGCAATGTCTGCGGGTGAAAGCGCTGCTGTCGCCACCTGATACAGCAACGGCTGGAACAGATGATAATTGTGCTGATCCACGATTGTCACGTCGAGCGGGGCGCCGGCAAGTTCCTTCGCGGCCGACAGACCGCCGAATCCTGCCCCGATAATCACAATCCGAGGCCGTGCGGCACCTGACTTCTGTTCCATCTGGCTCCTCCTATCAGCCTGCTACGTCAACTCACTACGGGTGATGCCGCTGCCGATGAAATGCCGTCTCCCTATGACCGTGATGCCTAAATCGCATCGACTCTCACAAGGCCCGCCTCTCCGCTCGCCTGTCCGAAGAGCGGCCACGCTCCTGCATAGCGATCGGCTATCAAATCGGAAGCCACTTGGCATTTCCGTTTACGCGTCGATCGATTGATGCTTCGCGTGTGCCGCGGCCTTCCCGGCCAGGCCAATCAGAGGAGAGATGAATATGTCAAACCAAATCAGCAACAGCCGGGTGCTCGGCCGCAGTTTCGCCATCGCATGCGTGGTCAGCGCGTCAAGCGCAATTGGCCCGACACCGGTGCTTGCCGGCCAATGTCCTGCCGGCCAGCTGAAGCAAGACGTCCGCGAGCCGGCCATGTTTACAGCCAAAGGCGTCACCGACACCACGCTCGGCTCGATCGACCTGTCGAAGGAGCCGGCGCAGATCAAGGATCGCGAGCTTCGATTTCGCAAACTCACAATCGAGGCGGGCGGCATCGTTCCATGGCACAGCCACGCCGATCGCCCCGCGCTCATCTATGTCGCCGAAGGAGAGATCGTGGAATACGCAAGCAATTGTGCGGTGCCGATCGTCCACAAGGCTGGAGAGATTCGGGCCGAAACCAATCCGACTTCGCATTGGTGGAAGAACCTCGGCAAGAAAACGGTCGTGTTGTTCGTGGGCGATCTACTCCACGACAAGAGCGACAAGAATATGTGAACTTCGAACATCACGTCAGAGGCGGTGAGGCCCGCAGGCCCAACGCGGGCATCACCGTCCTGGTGCCCCGGAGGCGATCATGACGCAAGCGACTGTTGTTATGAACTCCCACTTCCCGATGGAGTCGCGCTCACGGGACGTGCTGCTGCGCAGTCTGGTGATCGGGCTCACTGCCTTTCTCACCGTGGTTGATCTCTTCGCAACTCAGGCAATTCTGCCGTCGCTGACGCGAGCTTACGGGGTTACGCCGGCCGCAATGGGCTTTGCGGTGAATTCCACGACCATGGGCATGGCGGTTGCAGGCCTTGGCGTGGCATTCCTCAGTCGGCGTATCGAGCGCCGGCAAGGTATCTTGCTGAGCCTCATAATGCTGTCAATTCCGACGGCGCTACTTGCAGTCGCGCCCGATCTGACGGTCTTCACCATTCTGCGCATGATTCAGGGACTCTGCATGGCTTCTGCCTTTACGCTGACGCTCTCATATCTCGGCGAGCAATGCAGCGCTGCGGATGCGGGTGGCGCGTTTGCGGCGTATATAACCGGAAACGTCGCCAGCAATCTCATCGGGCGTCTCGTATCGGCCGCGGTTGCCGATCACCTCGGCCTCGCCTTAAATTTCTATTTCTTCGCCGCTCTCAATCTCGTGGGAGCCGTGCTGGTCTATTTCACTATTGCGCGGACAGGGCCAATGCAAGTGAATGAAAATAAGGCACCATCTGTGCTCGAGGCTTGGCGCCAGCACCTGGGAAACCCCCACCTGCGTGCCACCTTCGGCATTGGATTTTGCATCTTGTTCGCATTTATCGGTACTTTCACTTATGTGAATTTTGTTCTGGTGAGCTCGCCCCTGTCGCTTGGGCCGATGGCGCTCGGCTTGGTCTATTTTGTCTTCTTACCTTCGATCGTGACGACAGTGTTGGCTGGCTACGCCGCACGTCGGGCGGGAACGCAATGGACGATCTGGGGATCGTTTCTCCTGGCTGCACTTGGGTTGCCGCTCTTACTGCTGCCGCGCATCACGGCAGTCTTGGCGGGAATGGTGCTGGTTGGCATCGGAACATTTTTTGCCCAGGCCGCTGCGACCGGGTTTGTCGGCAAGGCCGCGACTGCAGACCGCGGCGCAGCCAGCGGGATCTATCTTGCATGCTATTTCTTCGGGGGCATGGTCGGAACTGCGGTCCTCGGCCAGGTTTTTGATCGGTTCGGTTGGCCCGCTGCCGTCGCCGGCATCGGCGCGGCCCTGGGGACTGCAGCGGTGCTCGCCGTGCAAATCGATGAAGCAAAGATCAGGGCGGGAACGCATCTGTGACTGCTCGCCGTCCAGAGCCGACGGCCAGCGAGGACCGTGCCCGCCCCGCCTACGGCCGCCAGCTCATGTTGCGCACGAGGGCCCCCGAGAGCGGATTAACATCCTCGCCGGTCACTGCAAAACCATGCTTCTCGTAGAACCGGATGGCGCGCACATTGTCGGCATTGACCGTCAGATCAAGGCCGCTCGGGGAGAGCCGCTTCGCTTCGGTAATAAGCGCGCCCGCGACATCGGAGCCCCACGCCTCCGGGGCGACCGCGATCTGGTCGAGGTAGCGCGTCTTTGGATCGACGGTGACGAAGCCGAGGAGATTGCCGCCGCTCTCGGCGACCGTGATCGCGGCAGTCGCCACCAGCTCGCTGCGCCAGCGTGAACGCCACCAGGGGAGCCGGGTGGTGAAATCGATCTGCGGATAGTGAAACTGCCAAGTGCGCCGCCACAGCTCGATGGCGGCTTCTTCGTCGGCCGCCGTGTATGGACGCAGCGAAACACTCACCGCTCGGTGAGCTTCAGCTCGATGCGGCGATTGCGGCTGTAAGCTTCCTCGGTTCGCGCCGGATCGATCGGCTGAAACTCGCCGAACCCGGCGGCGACCAGGCGCTGCGGTGAAATTCCCCGGCTGATGAGATATTGCACGACCGAGATCGCGCGCGCCGACGAGAGTTCCCAGTTCGAGCGAAACTGTGGACCGCTGATCGGCCGAACGTCGGTGTGGCCGTCGACCCGCAGCACCCAGGCGATTTCGCCGGGAATCTGCTTTTCCAGTTCGCTTAGCGCGCTCGCAACCTTGTCGAGCTCGTCGCGGCCTTCAGGTTTCAGCACGGCCTGGCCGGTATCGAAGAACAGTTCGGACTGGAACACAAAACGGTCGCCGACGATGCGGATGTCGGGCCGGTCGCCGAGGATGGTGCGCAGCCGCCCGAAGAAATCGGACCGATAGCGCGACAGTTCCTGCACCCGCTGGGCAAGCGCGACGTTGAGGCGCTGGCCCAGATCGGTGATCTGTCCTTGCGCTTCCTTGTCCTTCTTCTCGGAGGCTTCGAGCGCGTCCTGCAGCGACGCAAGCTGGCTGCGCATCGCCGCAATCTGCTGATTGAGCAGTTCGATCTGTGCCAGCGAGCGCGCTGCCGCGCGCTTCTCGTCATCGAGCTGGCCCGAAAGCTCAGCGGCTTTGCTTTGTGCGGCTTGGGCTCCGTTGCCGGCGCCTTCGTAGAGGCCCTTGAAACGATCGCGCTCGCCCTCGGCGGCCGCAAGGCTCGATTTCAGCCGCGCAACCTCGTCCTCAATGCTGATTTTGCCGGTTTTCTCCAGGGAGAGCATTTCGGTGAGCTGATTGATCTGCGCGTTGAGCCGCGCCAGCGCCGTATCTTTCCCGGTGACCTCCTGGGTCAGGTAGAACTGCACCACCACGAAAACGGTAAGCAGGAAAATGATGCCGAGCACCAGCGTCGAAAGCGCATCGACAAAGCCCGGCCAGTAATTCATGCCGCTGCTGTCGCGGCGGGCGCGTGCGAGTGCCATGGGCGTCCTATTTGTCGACGTTCTCGCGAACGAGGATTTCGAGCAGACGTTTGATTTCGCGATGCTGCTCGGCTTGGGAATCGACCCAGTCGCGGATCATCTGCTGCTCGGTGCGCATGTGATGCACCAAGCCCTGGATTGCCTCTGCAAGATTCGCCATGGCCGTGGTCGCGGCGCGGCTCGACCCGCTTTCGGCAATCGACTCCTTGAGCCGCTCGATGGCGCCGCGCAGTTCGCCCGAAGGCGCGATCGTGGCTACGGCTCCCGGTTCGGCGCCGGCGCCGAGGTCGCGCACCGTGGTTGAGAGCCAGTCTTCGAGATCGGTGTAAAATCGGTTCTGCGCCTGGCTCGTCTGCAGGTCGAGGAAGCCCAGCACCAGCGAGCCTGCGAGCCCGAACAGCGAGGACGAGAACGAAATGCCCATGCCGCCCAAGGGCGCGGCGAGTCCCTGCTTGAGGGCATCGAATACCGACCCGGCATCGCCGCCTGCGCTTAGATTCTGGATCACCTTGCCGACCGAGCCGACGGTCTCGATCAATCCCCAGAAGGTACCGAGGAGGCCGAGAAAGATGAGGAGCCCGGTCATGTAGCGGGACAGATCGCGCGCCTCGTCAAGCCGAGTGGCGATCGAATCGAGAATTCCGCGCATGATCTGCGCCGAGATCGCCATGCGGCCCATCCGGTCGCCGAGAATCGCCGCCATCGGGGCAAGCAGCACCGGCGGGCGTTCGAGCGCGAGGCCAGGATCGGCCAAGCGGAAGCTGTTGACCCAATTGACTTCGGGGTAGAGCCGGATCACTTGGCGGAAGGCGAGCGCAATGCCGATGAGGAGCACAATGATGATGAGCGCGTTGAGTCCCGGATTCGCCATGAAGGCGACGCCGATCTGCCGGTAGAGAACGACGACAACCAGCGCGCACAGGGTGAGGAACACCAGCATCCGGATGAGAAATATCCGGGGCGAGGAGAGTTTGAGCGGATCGAGTTCTCGCGCCATCGGGCCGGTCAGCATGCTTGTTCCAGTCGGCTGAGATTAGGGCACAGGCGAGACGAGCGAAAGTCCGGCTGGGGACTAAATTTCGGGCACGCATTGCCGATTGCGCTGGCCGCCAAGCCCCAAATGGGGATAGGGTTTGATCCAAAACGCAGACAGCATCGGCGCATCGCAATGGCGTGCGGAGAACCCTGCGCGGTGAGCCTCCGGCGTAGGCCGCAAACTTCGCAGGGGCATATGCTTCTCGGCCTCGGAGCGAAGCAATGCGGACGATAGTCGCACCACGCGGTCCGAAATTTGGTGAAGGCAAATCAACCGCTCGGGGAGGTAAGGGAATGCGCCAACTGAAACGGATTTGGTCTTGTCTGGTGGTCGCTGCCGGCTTGGTCATTGCTGCCGGCTTGCCCGCGGCCAGAGCTCAAGCCCCGAACGCCGCGGCTGTTTTTGAAGGCGGCCGCCTCATCACCGGCGATGGCAGCACCATCGAAGACGCTGCATTCGTCGTCGAAAACGATCGTTTCACGGCTGTCGGGCGCCGCGGCGAGCTGCCGATCCCGGCCGGGGCTGTGCGGGTGAATCTTTCCGGCAAGACCGTGATGCCGACCATGACCGATCTGCACGGCCACATCGGTTATCAGAACGTTGCCGCCGGCACGATGTCGAAGGAGATGTTCACCCGCGACAATCTCGTCGATCATCTCCAGCGCCTTGCCTATTATGGGGTTGGTGCAATCGTCAGCATCGGCGATCTGGTAGACCGGTCTGACCTCCATGGCGGCCGCACCAATTGGGGCAACGTGCCGCTCAAGCTGCGCGAAGAAGTCGTTCCGGGAGCCGCGCTGTTCAAGACCGCCGGACCGGGCATCGCCTGGCCGGGCGCCGGCGCGCAAGGCCACCCATCGCGCGCCGATGTCATGTATCCGGTCACGACCGAGGACGAGGCCCGCGCAGCGGTTGCCGACTACGTCCGCATCAAGCCGGAATTCATCAAAATCTGGGTCGATAACCGGGGCGGACGCGTCAAGACTCTCACGCCGCCGCTCTATCGCACGATCGTCGCGGAGGCGCATCGGTACAATGTGCCGGTCGGAGTCCACAACGTAACGTTGGCCGATGCCAAGGAACTGATGCGCGCCGGTGTGGAAGGCTGGCTGCACGTTCCGGTGCGCGGCGGTGAAGCCGTGGATGACGAACTGATCGGGATTGTACGAAACCGTGTCGCGAGGAACGATCATCCCGTCATGTGGATCACCCCGTCGCTTCACTCGATGTGGATGATGGCTTCGTGGGTAAGCACGCCCAGCGGCCAGCATCCGGCGTGGCTCGACGATCCATTATTGAGCGCGACCTATTCTCCCGAGCAGATTGGCCGGGCATTCACCGAAAGCCAGAAACAAAACCCGGCGAACCGTGCGGTGGCGCACGAGTTCGAGCTCGAGGGCGGCAACGCTATGGCGCTCCGCGCCGCCGGCATGCGCATCGTGATGGGAACCGATACCGGACAGATTCGGCACTGGATCGGCTATTACGACCATATGGCGCTGGAAAGCTTTGTTGCGATCGGCATGACGCCGGCCGAAGCAATCGTTGCCGCGACCCGCGACTCGGCCGAGATCGCGAAAGTCAACAGCGGGCTCGTGGCGGCGGGCAGGAGCGCCGACTTCATCGTGCTCGACGCCAATCCGCTCGATAACATTTCCAATTCCCGACGGATCAACAAAGTCTACCTGCGCGGGCAGGAAGTCCCTCGCGCAGCCTTCGCGGCCAAGTGGCAGAGTGAATTCGGCCACTCCGCATCGACCCCATAGTCTGGAGGAACCGATGACGCGCCAATCCAAATTTTATCGAGGGGCCGCGGGCCTCTTTCCAATCGTGATGCTGATTGCCTTGGCGACGATCACAACGCCCGTGAGGGCGCAGACTGCTTCGCTCGGTCAGGGGCTCCTCGGCGGCCCCAACGGCGTGGTGAAATCCGCCAAGGGCGATCTGCTCGAAGGCATGATGGTGCAGCTTATTTCGCAAAAGACTGCGATCCGCACCACTGTCTACAGCAATGCCGATGGCCGTTACGAATTTCCCAGGCTCGAAACCGGCACCTATACGCTGCGCATTGCGCAGCCGCGCGAATTTCGCCCGTATGTAAAGGATGCGGTCGCGATCGACGGTGCGACCAAACTCGAGGACATCACGCTGCCGCATCTGACCAACGGCGAACTGTTGCCCGCAACACCCGAGATCGCCGCGCAGATGAGCGGAGCCGAATGGCTCATGAGCCTCTCCGGGAGCGGAGAGGAGAAGAAGCTGCTCACGACGAATTGCAACTGGTGTCATTCCTATCAACAGATTTTCCGCAACCATTATGACGAGGAGAGCTGGGGCAAGATCATCAACCGGATGACCAAAGGCGCCGGCTCGCCGCTCATCAACATGCGGCCACGCGGTCGCTTCAACGACGAAGAGACCGGGAAGCTTGTGCATTGGCTCGCGACTGTGCGCGGCCCGAACGTGAAGGAGCCGCCGTTCGTGACTCTGCCGCGCCCGCAGGGACGGGCGACGCGCGTGATCATCACCGAATACGAATTGCCGCGGCTCGAGCTTGCCACCCATGACGTGACGGCCGACAGCAAGGGCAACATCTGGTACAGTCCGCATCGCAGCTCCTATATCGGGCGGCTAGATCCGCGCACCGGCGTGGTGACCGAATTCCACATTCCGAAGCCCGATCCCGCCGTGCTGCCGGGAACGCACTGGATCAACGTGGACAAGAACGGAATCGTGTGGGGCACCGAGAACTGGGGCCACGACGTCTATCGCTTCGATCCGAAAACGGCGGATTTCAAGCGGATTCCCTGGAAGGTCAACGTGGAGATCAATTCGCCGGGAGTCGGCAATGTGGCCTTCGATCCCGATGGATTCCTCTGGCGAACGCGCGACGGGCGGGTGAGCAAGGTCGATGCGCTGACCGGCAACGTGGTGACGAGCTATCTCACCAAGAAATTTGCCGGCACCTATGGCAGCGCGGTGAGTGCGGACGGCCGTTATTTCGGCGGCGGCGCCTGGCCGCGCGACGGCGTCGTCGTGGTGGATACCAAGACCGGCGAAGTCTTTGAGCCCGACACCAGTCCCAATTCCGGCCCGGCGCGCGGCGAATTCGACCCCCACGACAATTACTGGGCGGCAGGCCGCGGCGGCATGCTGGTCGAGTTCAACACGAGCGAGAAGCGCGTGCACGAATACCGGCTGCCGACCCCTTACGCTTCGCTCTACAGCACGCACGCCGATCGGAACGGCGAGATCTGGGCGGGTGAAATGCATGCCGGGCGCTTTGTGCGCTTCAATCCGAAGACCGTTGAGTTCACCGAATACGTGCTGCCGGAACCCTACGGCATCGACCGGCAATCGTGGATCGACAATTCGACCAATCCGGTGACCGTCTGGTACGTCGATCACGAGGGCTGGATCGTGCGCATCCAGCCGCTGGATTGATTCACCCGCATATCGCTATGTCGCGCGCCGAAGGCCCCATAGCTCATGCAGGCTACGGGAGGCCAGCCATGAGATTCTGTTGCACGCTTGCAGCGCTGGCATTCATCCCGCTGCCAGCCGCGGCAGCCGACGAACTGCCGAACGAGCTGCTGCTGCGGTGCGAGGGAAACATGAATGCGGTGCTGGATTCGCCAACCGCTCAAACCCGAAGCACCGGCTTCAGCATCATTCTCCGTTTGAAGAACAGATCGGTCGTCGACGACCAGACCGGTGTCGTCGAGGGCGCCGAATGCGTGCAGCAAAACGGCGAGATCAGATGCGAAGTGACAAAAGTCTATCCGCTCCCCAATTCGATCGTAAAACGGTTCAGTACCGTGTTCATCAACCGAAATACCCGAGAGCTGACGCTTTGGGTCGAATCTTGGGATTACCCCGGCGCTGATGCGTCAGGGACGCCCACAGCTCATCTGCGGGCATTGAGAACGGGCATGTGCCGCGACGACGCGATGTTTTAGGACCTCGGATAAATGGCGGACTTCTGGCCTCATCCCTGAGTTCCCGACCGCCCGGCCCGGAAAGTCGTGGCTATCGCGTCCGCTCGCGTGTGCGCACGATCCGGCCTGCCTCGATCGGATTGCCCTGATCGTCGTAGATGCGCGTGCTGGTGAAGCCTTCCGGCCAGATCGATGTAAACCATTGTCTGATCCCGAAGCCGATGCGAATCTGCGTGATCGAGTTCGGGTTCTCGTTCTTGTGCTGATGCTCCCACATGCACGGCGGCACGTAGAGCACATCCCCTGCCTCCCAGGGGATACGCTTGCCCTGCATCTCGGTATAGCCCTCGCCCTCGATGGCATAGACCACGGCTTCCAGGTGTTTGTGCCGGCCGCTCTCATGATAGGGCGGCTCGATCCACCGATTGGTCATGGCGACGCTCGTAGCCCGGAATCCGTTCTTGGGCACCACCAGATAATTCGAGAAATCATGCTGATTCTTCGTAGCGGCGATGGCGCCCTGCGGATTGTAGCTTTCGCCCTCCGGTAGCTTGTCGCGGTTGGTCGGCGCCTGTTCGAGATGAATCACCGCACGTCGGCCATCCGGATAATATTGCGAGGTCTCAGCCGGTACGGCAGCAATCATGGCCGGGTCGTTGGGCCCGCAGGTCTCAAGCTGCTCGATGCGCGCAATCCGGCAGAACCGCTCCAGATCGAAGCACATGCCGTGCAGGAGCAGCACGGGGACGTTCCCGGTGTTGAAGTGCTGGTGCTCAGCCCAGAATGGGATGTGGAGCGTGCTGCTCTTGTGCCAGTCGAACCGCTGGCCGTTGATGATGCTGAAGCCCTCGCCTTCGAGGATGTGCATCGCCTCCTCGCCGTGCCTGTGCTTGCCCGAATGCCAGCCGACCGGAATCTCGGACTTGAGCACATTGCTGCCCATAGTCGAGAATCCAAGCTCATTGGCGATCATGAGCTTCACCTTCACGTCATGGGGCGTCGACACCCAGGGAATGTCCTTGTCGCGCGCGACCAGTCGGCATGCTTCCAGCTCGTCCTGAATGCGGTTCGGCGTCTCCAGCCAATTATCGTAGAACGTCTTCGCTCTTGCCATTGATTTCTCAGTCGGTAGATGCACGAGATGCAAACGCCTCAGTCTGCGAACTTAGCCAGCAAACTCCTTGGCCAGCGAGCTCTTTTTCAGCAGCTTGGAGATGTAGTGGCGCATCGCGAAGCGCTGGGCGTCGCGCATGCTGCGCACGGCGCCATCCCGAACCGCCGATGCCAGATCATCCTTGAGCGCCGCTCGTTGTATGTTGGGCAGGTGTGTAGATGCGGCAATCTGGTCGATCATCTGCATGAGCGTGTCGAGATCGGGATAGTCGATGACGTAGCTCAGGAATCGATCACGGATGGCATCATCGATCAGATCGGGCCGGTTGCTCGTCAACACGATCACCGAGCGTGAGGTATCGAGATCGTCAATGGAATGGAAGAACACGCTGTCTTGCGAGAAGTGCCACTCCTTGGCGTGCTGACTGCCTCTGGCCATGAAGATCGACTCAACGTCGTCGAACAGCAGCACCGAGCGCTGCCGCGCGACCGTGAAGCCGGAGCGGGCATGCAGGAAAATGTCACGAATCCGCTCTTCACTTTCGCCATAACGGGAGCGCGAAATCTCGCCCCCGTCGACAAATGCCAGAACGATCGGCGGTTCATCCTCGGACTCGAACCGGCAACCGAGCTCATAGGCAAGCCGTTTGGCCAACGTGGTCTTGCCCGTTCCCGGAGGTCCGCTCAGCATGAACCCTTTGACAAGGCCGCGCGGCGACCCCGAACGCCACTGATATTCGGTAATCGAGGCGAGCTCTTGAAGGAGGTCGTGATAGCGCTGGCCGACCATCTCGGTGCCCCGGCTGGCGCCCGGCTCATCCGTCCCCCGGAACAGAAGCTCCAATTTTTCGAATGGAATGATGTTGCTGGAGGAAAGATGGTGATGCGCATCGCTCGCCCGCATGGTGTGGCCACCTCCTAATGGGTGCTTATGGCGAATAGCGTTTGGTTGAGATTATGTTATCTGATGGAGGTTCCTACCAGCGGGACATCAGCCCGGCAAGCTTGTACCTCGGCTGCGCCTCGGCGCTGACGGCTCAGAGGGGCTCTATTTGCGCGTTCGGCACCATGCAGGCCAAAGCATCCGCCTGATCAGCTCGCCCGCCGATCACACCTGCTTTCCCCGCGCCAGCGCGCCGCGAGCGCCGGCGCGTATCGCCGCGATGCCTTCGCGGGCGAGTTGATCGGCGCGCTCGTTCATGTGGTGGCCGGCGTGGCCGCGCACCCAGTGCCATTGCACCCGGTGGGGCCCGAGGGCGGCATCGAGCCGCCGCCAGAGGTCGGCATTCTTGACCGGCGTCTTCTCCGCAGTACGCCAGCCGTTGCGCTTCCATCGGGTGATCCACGATGTGATGCCCTGGCGCAGATACTGACTGTCGGTATGGATATCGACCACGCATGGGCGCTTGAGGGCTTCGAGGGCGGAGATTGCTCCCATCAACTCCATGCGGTTGTTGGTTGTGTCGTGTTCGCCGCCCTTGATCTCCTTCTGATGCTTGCCGTAGCTCAGGATCGCGCCCCAGCCCCCCGGGCCAGGGTTTCCGGAACAGGCGCCGTCCGTATAGATGACCACGTGCGGATCGCTCATCCATCGATTCCGTAATCGCGCACGGTTTTGACCGTCTGATGGAAGCGCAGCTTGCGGAAATACTCGATCGGGTCCTTTGGCCGCACCAGAGCGCCGGGCGGCACGTTGAACCAGTCGTGGAGCCGAGTGAGCAGGAAGCGCAGCGCCGCGCCGCGTGCGAGGAGCGGAAGCGCCTCCCACTCAGCTTGCGAGAGCGGACGCGCCGCCGCATAGGCTCCCAGCAATCCCTTTCCCTTGGTCACGTTGTAGGAATGGTCGGGCTCGAAACACCAAGCGTTGAGACAGATCGCGACATCATAGGCGAGCGCGTCCGTGCAGGCGAAGTAGAAATCGATCAATCCAGACAGTCTGTCCCCGAGAAAAAAAACATTGTCGGGGAACAGGTCGGCATGGATCACCCCCTGCGGCAACTCGCGCGGCCATTCGCGTTCAAGAAAACCAAGCTCCTTGGCGAGAAACCAGGCAAGGTCTCGCTGCACCTCATTGGCGCGGGTGCGGCAATGCTCGTAAAGATGCCGCCAGCCGGCAAGCGAGAGCGTGTTGGCGCGCTTGCCGCCGAAATCAAGCCCGGCGAGGTGCAGTTTCGCCAGCGCTGTTCCGAGTGCCGTGCAGTGCGTCACCGAAGGACGACGGATCCACATGCCGTCGAGAAAAGTGACGATCGCCGCCGGGCGTCCGGCGACGGTGCCGAGCATCTTGCCCTGTCGATCTTTCACCGGCTGCGGGCAGGTGATGCCGCGGCTCGCGAGATGCTCCATGAGGTCGAGGAAGAACGGCAGATCGGCCGCCGACACCCGTTTCTCGTAGAGAGTGAGAATGAAATTTCCGCGGCTGGTATGAAGGAGGAAATTCGAATTCTCGACTCCCTCGGCGATGCCTTTGTAGGCGAGGAGTTCGCCGATGTCGTAGCTCGCGAGATGCGCCGCAAGCTCTTCGGCCCCGACATCGGTATAGACGGCCATCAAGCGCTCCGCCGAGCCATTGATCGAAGTTCCGGGCTTGCCTATATTCCGATCACTTCCCAGTCAATTTCGACCGGATAGGGCTTCGCTTTCTGTGAGGGCGAGCGGAGCGGAAAGGAGACCTTGACCCATGACCGCACCGCTGATGCCGAAGGCCACGGCCGTATGGCTGGTCGAGAATACTGCCCTTTCCTTCGATCAGATCGCGCAGTTCTGCAGCCTGCATCCGCTCGAGGTGAAAGCGATTGCCGACGGTGACGCCGCGCAAGGAATCAAGGGACTCGATCCCGTGCTGACCGGCCAGTTGACCCGCGAGCAGATCGAGCGAGCCGAAAAGGATCCGGAACTGCGCCTGAAGCTCAGCGACCCGAAAGTGCGGCTGCCTCAGCCCAAGAGCAAGAAGGGTCCCCGCTACACGCCGGTCTCCCGCCGCCAGGACCGGCCGAACGCGATTCTGTGGCTCGTGCGCAATCACCCGGAGCTCAAGGACAGTCAAATCATGCGGCTCGTCGGCACCACCAAATCGACGATTGCGGCGATCCGCGAGCGCACCCACTGGAACGCGCCCAATCTCCAGCCGATGGACCCGGTGACGCTCGGACTCTGCTCGCAGATCGATCTCGATCTCGAAGTGCAGCGCGCCGCCAAGGAAAAGCCCGCCGACGCGACCGAACAGGGCGCCACTCTCCTGCCGGCGGCCGAAACCACGGTCCGGCCGCGCGAGCCCGAGCCCGAAGAGAAGAAGCCGAGCGAGGAACTCGATGTCGACGCGGTTTTCGCCAAGCTCAAGCAGCTCGGCGGCAAGGGCGAATAGAATTGTTGGGAAAGTGCGGACGAGAGGTGAGGGCGACAGGGTGTGCAAATCGCCTTGAGGCGCAAGAAAGCGGCACAGCGTTCAGGGCGATTTGCGCATGCGGTCGACCGAAACGGCGGCCGAGGTCAAGCGCTTTCCAGCTTGAAACCGAACAGCCGTATCCCATTCCCGCCGAGGATTGCCTTCTTGGCTTGCTCCGATAGGAACGGCAGGTCCCAGATCGTCGCCGGTACGTCGAATTCGTGGGATGGGAAATTGGAGCCCCACACCAACTGGGTCTCCGCATTGACGGCGCGGAACGCGACTTCGAGCGCGGCCGGGTCTTCCGGGCAATCGAGCGGCTGCGAGCAATAGAACATCCGCGCGATATAACGGCTGGGCTTTTCCTTGAGCAGCGGCGCCTCGGAGACGCGCTTGAGGTACATATTGTCGAGCCGCTGCCCGAGATAATGCGCCCACGCCACCCCGGATTCGAGCCAAAGCACCTTAAGTCTCGGAAACCGCTCCGGCATTCCATGCATAAGCCAATTGGCCATGTGGACCATATTGGAATGCGGCACCCCGAGCGCCTGCACGGCGCCCCAGCGGTCAATTGCGGCAAGCGCGGGTTCGTCCCAGTTCGCCATGCCGTGAAACGCAAGCACGAGACCCCGCTCCTCCATGGCGGCGAGCACCCGGACCATGCCGTTCGACTGGATTTTGCCGTAGCGCGGTGAGGCGACCACACAGCCGGCAATGCCGCCTTTCGATCCAAGCTCTTCGACCATTTCCAGGCATGCCTGGGCATGGTGGAGCGGCAGATACATCATGCCCTTGAGCTGCGCCTCCTGCGGCAGCAGTTCGTTGGCGAGCCAGCGATTGTACGCGAGCGCCAGTGAGAATTCCCAATCGCGCTTGGGCTGCATCGCAAGCCGCATGCAGGTCGTGGGATAAAGGACCGCGAAGGTCGCCCCCATCGCGGCCATCGAGCGGCGGGTGAGCGTAATGTCGCGATGCACGCTCGCCGGCGTCTGTTCGAGCTTGCGCGCGGCGAAGCGCTGCAGGCGCCCCCCTGTGTCCTGGTAGGAGATATTGAGGGGCACCATCGGGCGGCGGCCATCGGCCGTGGCGTTGCGCATGAGATGACGTTCGACGGGCGAGTCGATGTATCTCACGATATCGCGAAAGCCCTGTGCCTCCTCGTGATGCGTGTCGGCATCGACAATCGTGATCTTGTCGAAGCCGCGCTCGCGCGCCTGCCGCGCCGCGTGGGCAAGATGACGCGTGGTGTCGAAGGCCTCGATTGTAAGCGCCTTTGCCCCGCTCGACGGGAATTCCATTCAAAGATCTCCGAAACTCTCAGCCGGCATAGAGCGGTTTGCCGCTCTTGTCGTGCTGCCACGGCTTGAGCCCGAACAGCTTCGCCGCATTGGCGCCGAGGATGTTGCGCTTGGCCGTCTCGGATAGAAACGGCAGATCGTAGATCGTCGAGGGCAGATCGAAATCCCAGTGCGGGTAGTCGGTCGAGAAGCAGAGCTGGGTATCAGCCTTGATGGCGTCGAAGGTCGCTTCCAGGAGCTTGCGGTTGCGCGTGAGTTCAAGCGGTTGTGTGGCGTAATACTGCTCGGCCATGTATTCGCTCGGCAGCCGCTTGAGCAGCGGCGCTTCCGAAGGCCGCATCATGTATTCATTATCGAGCCGCTGCATCAGGAACGGGACCCACGCCACCCCGCCTTCGATCCAGATCGTTCGCAGCTTGGGAAAACGCTCGAAGATTCCGTTGATGACCAGATTGGTCATGTGCAAAATGTTGTAGTAAGGGAAGCCGAGCGCGTGCACCGAGATGAAGCGGTTCATCTGCTCCATGTATTTCGACTGCCAGTTATAGGCGGCGTGGAAGGCGAGCGGCTTTCCCATCTCCTCGATCAGCGCATAGGTCTTCATGTAATCGTTCTCATGAACAGCGTTGTAGCGCACGCCGGTGACCAGGAACCCGACTACGCCTTTCTTGTCGCCGAATTCCTCCACCGTGCGGTAGCTCGCGTCCGGGTCGTTGAACGGCAGATAGAGGAGTGAAACGAGACGCGGCTCGTGCGCCAGCACCCGTTCGCAAAGCCAGCCATTATAGGCGCGCGATAAGGCGACCTCGATCTCGACCTGCGGGTGGAGGCCGAAGGAGAGCATCGGGGTTGGAAAGATACAGGTGTAATCGACCCCCATCGCATCCATCCAGCGCAGCGCCAGATCGGTGTCGCGCTTGCCGCCGTCCTTGCAGGTGCTCTTTTCGCTGCGGCGCAGCGCCGAGCGCGTAATGCGCCCGCCCATTTCCTGGTCGCTGCCCCGCTGCGGAAACAGCGGAAGCCCCAGCGTCTTCTGGAACGACTTGGCGAGCTGCCGGATGACCGGCCCCTCGATGTACTCGTAGATTTCCGAGAGGTGATCCGTTTCGTAATGATGCGAGTCGACATCGACGATCATGAATTCGCTGTAATGGCGCTGTCGCGCCTGTCGCGCCGCATGCGCGAGGAGCTTCGTGGTGTCGAACTCCTCGACGGTGAGACGATGGATGTCATCGGAGGACGGGATTTCCATGGGGTTCCGCTTTTGATTGCGCTGTAACAGCCCGTGCGCGCCAATTGCAGCTTCGACCGGCATGAACTCAGCAAGCTACTTACCGATTTTTGAGCAGAATCTGAACGCATGCAAGGGCGGCAGGTCCCCTGTTGTGAGACCAATACCCCTTTAGCGTGCACTTTCGATTGCGATCTGGATCGTCCGCAAGGGCAGGACAAGGCTGAGAGGGGAATCCAAGAGCGGCTGTGCGCCATGACGGCGGTACCAGTCGGCCGCACGCTCGTTTTTTGCATCGATCAATAGCGCCACTCCACCGACGTGTTCTGCGACCAGCAATGCGCGTTGGCCGGCTGCCAGGATCAGCTGTCCCCCAAGCCCACGGCCCTGAACGCTCAGGTCGGTTGCGAGCCTCCCCAGCCGGAACACTGGAACTTCATAGCGACCAAGGCCTCGCCGCACGATTTCAGGCGTTCGCGCATAAGCGAGGCTTGCGGGGCTCAAGGTATAGAAACCGAGGACGCGGGCAGGGTCGGTTGACTCGACGACAACGAAACACTTGGCGCCGCCGCTCTCGTGGTTCTGGCGGGCATAGCGTTGAAGGTAAACGTTGAGTGCCTCGTCGCCGCAGTCGAAGCGCTTGCGATCGTGATGAGCTGCAATTGCGGCCTCGACCCAGGGAGTGAGTTGGCTCATGGGCGCCGAAGGCGCCTTCTGGCAGCGGCAAGCAGACGTGGCGGCGGCGGAGGAGGATTTTCTAGTAACTCAAGCACCCGCAAGCTGTCGCGCTCAGTCAGCACGACCCGCTCCGCCGCCGCGATTACATTCTCGGCCTCCGGCAAAGCCGCCCGCAGTACGAACGTAGTAAGGTCAAGCCGTTCGATTGTGGCGGCACGCAGCAACAGCGCCTTCTCCGCCGGGGAGGTGCGCAGTTCAATCCGGTCGGTACGCGGTGTTTCCGATTGGCGACGGGGCATTCTACTCCTCTTTGCGATCTATAATAGCGTACGGATAATATCCGTGCAAGTGACCCTCACCTGCACCAAAGCGGGATGTCCGTTCAGCGGCGGGAGTGGCCCTCTCGATCGAGCGAAGGGCTGTTCACAAGCGAGCCAAGGCTGTTGCAAAACCGGACCGCGGGTTTCAGATTCGAACGTTCAACCGAGAAGCGGCCCTTAAGCGATGACGCGCGGCACAAAGGAAAATTCGAGCCACTCAATTTTGCCTCATGACCGCTATGCCGAAGCGGGAGTGGACACCGACGAGGCGGATGCCGGGCTGCAAAAACTCAAAAACCGAATACTCGACACTTGGCCTCCCGCCCACGGCCTTGGCGCGGTGAAGCTTGATCTCGGTTATTTCGCCAATGTCGTCGATATCGGCGGTCAGGGGATCGCGATTTCGACCGACGGCGTCGGGTCGAAGACGATGATCGCGACCATGCTTGGAAAATACGACACGGTCGGCATCGATTGCGTCGCCATGAACGTCAATGACATTATCTGTGTCGGCGCCACACCGGTCTCGATGGTCGATTATATCGCCATCGAGAAAGCCGAAGCGGCAATGTTGGATGAGATTTCAGTCGGGCTTGTCCGCGGCGCCAAGCTTGCCGAAATCTCGATTTGCGGAGGCGAAACCGCCCAGCTCAAAGGGATGGTCAAGGGATTCGATCTCGCCGGCACGGCAATCGGCCACGTACCGCTCAACAGAATTCTGGTGGGCGAGGGTCTGCGTCACGGCGACGTGGTGATTGGAATAGAGAGCAACGGCGTCCACAGCAACGGGTTCTCGCTCGCGCGCCATGCTTTCTTCAAAAAACACAAATACAGGTTGTCGCACCGGTTCGACGATCTTGGCTGCGATCTCGGAACCGAACTTCTCAAGCCGACGCATATCTATGTGCAGGAGGCGCTGAATCTTTTGCGCCAGATACCCTCCGTGAGGGCTCTTGCGCATATTACCAGCGACGGGTTCCTCAATTTGACGCGAGTCAAGGCGGCCGTGAGCTACGTCATCGATGAGCTGCCTCCCGTTCCGCCGATCTTTTCGATCATTGCGCGCCTTGGCGATGTCGACGAGGCCGAGATGTTTGCGGTCTACAATATGGGAATAGGTTTCTGTGCGGTCGTCCCGGAGGCGGACGCCGATCGGGCGATGTCCATTCTCGGGAGTGGCGGAAAACGCGCCTGGCGGATCGGCTTTGTCGTCGCCGACGGAAAGCGAACCGTGCGCCTGCCGAAGCAGAGGCTGAGCGGGCAGGGCAAGCATTTTCGTCACAATACCTGATACCTAATCCTCCCCGCCGTTGGCGAACAGGCCGAGCTGGGCCGGATCGCGCGCCGGCTCGGCGAGCCCGAGGTGACGGAACGCATGCGAGGTGATTACTCGCCCGCGCGGCGTGCGCTGGACGAATCCCTTCTGGATCAGGAACGGCTCGATGATCTCTTCGATGGCGTCGCGCGGCTCCGAGAGCGCCGCCGCGATCGTCTCGACTCCGACCGGGCCGCCGCCATAGTGCTCCGCGATGACGGTCAAGTAGCGCCGATCCATGGCGTCGAGGCCGGCAGCGTCGACTTCGAGCTCGCGCAGCGCCCGGTCGGCAGCGTCTCGATCGATCGATTTGGCGCCGCCGACGAGTGCAAAATCGCGCACACGGCGCAGCAGGCGACCGGCAATGCGCGGGGTGCCGCGCGAGCGTCGGGCGATTTCGTTGGCGCCCTCCGCGGTGAGTGCGACCCCGAGCACGCGGGCGCCGCGGGTGACGATTTTTTCCAACTCCTCCTCGGCATAAAAATTGAGCCGCACCGGTATGCCGAAACGGTCGCGCAGCGGATTGGTGAGCAATCCAGCACGCGTGGTGGCGCCGACCAGCGTGAATTTCGCAAGATCGATTTTCACCGAGCGCGCCGCCGGTCCTTGCCCGATGATCAGGTCGAGCTGGAAATCCTCCATGGCCGGGTAGAGGATTTCCTCGATCGCCGGATTGAGCCGGTGGATTTCGTCGATGAAGAGGACGTCGCGCTGCTCCAGATTGGTGAGCAATGCCGCGAGATCGCCGGCCTTGGCAATCACCGGCCCCGACGTGGCACGGAAATTCACTCCAAGCTCGCGCGCCACGATCTGCGCCAGCGTCGTCTTGCCGAGCCCGGGCGGGCCGACGAACAGCACGTGATCGAGCGGCTCGCGGCGCGAGCGCGCCGCCTCGATGAAAACCGCGAGATTGGCGCGCGCCTGGCTCTGGCCGATGAATTCGTCGAGCCGCTGGGGGCGCAGCGAAGGTTCGCCAGCGTCGTCATCGCGGCTCTCGGCGGTGACGAGACGGCGCGGCGCGGTGGTCATTTTGCCAGCTCCTTCAATCCCAGGCGGATCAGCCTGGCCACGTCCGCATCCTCGCCTGCTTCGCGCGCCGCGGCTGCAATCGCGGCGGCTGCCTGCGGCTGACCGTAACCGAGATTGACCAGCGCGGAGACGGCGTCCGCGACCGGCCGCGGCGCTTGCCTGTCCTCGATCGCGCCCGCAAGCCGGATCACCGCCGGATCGAGCCCGGCGTGAGCGGGCGCCCGGTCCTTGAGTTCGGTGACGATGCGCTCGGCCACTTTCGGCCCGACCCCGGGCGAACGCGCCACCATGGCCTTGTCACGCATCGCGATCGCGGAGGCGAGATCGGCCGGCTTGAGCGTGCCGAGCACCGAGAGTGCCACTTTTGCGCCGACGCCCTGGACGGTCTGCAAGAGGCGGAACCATTCGCGCTCGAGGTCGGTGCGAAAGCCGTAGAGGCGGAGCTGATCCTCGCGCACGTGGGTTTCAATCGAAAGCGAAACCGGCTGACCGGCGGCAGGCAATTCCTGGAGGGTGCGTGCCGAGCAATGCACGAGATAACCCACCCCTCCCACATCGACGATGGCGAAATCCTCGCCGTAGCTGTCGACGATGCCTTTGAGCTTGCCGATCATGGCCGCAGCATCCTTGCTGCAAGGCTCTGACGGTGGTGCGCGTGAGTGACGGCGACTGCCAGCGCGTCCGCGGCATCGTCCGACTGCGGATCGGCTCTCGGCAGCAGCACTTTGACCATGAGGCGGATCTGCACTTTCTCGCAATGGCCGGCGCCGACGATCGTCTTTTTCACGAGGTTGGGCGCATATTCGGCGACCGCAAGGCCCGCGATCGCCGGCACCAGCATGGCAATGCCGCGGGCTTGGCCGAGCTTGAGCGTTGCCGCCGCGTCGCGATTGACGAAGGTTGCCTCGACGGCGGCTTCGTGAGGCGCGTGATCGGCCACGACCTGGCGCAGCCCGTCGTGGATGGCGAGAAGACGCATCGAAAGCGCCGCTTTGTCGTCGGTTGCAAGCGATCCGCAGCCGAGAAAGCTCAGCCGATTGGCCTCGATCTCGACCACTCCCCAGCCGGTGCGGCGGAGACCGGGATCGATACCGAGGATGCGAATCGGTCGCGACAGCATGAGGCTGTGTATCGCTGTTTGGCCGTCACTCGCCAGCCATTCCAAGACTGTCTATCCGATTCACCCACCGATCTTGCGGTGATGCTGACGTGATGCGATCTCCTAATCTGGGGCCAGGCAGGGGCGGCGAACTCGGTATCCGTCTTGGGGGCGTGCCGGAACGTACTTGGGTTTCCTCCCAGTCGGACAGCCTTACTACGCGAGCTACTGCGCAATGGGAGCTTCCGACCAGATAATGGACCAGGTCGTGGCTGCGATGGATTGCACTGCGGTGGCGTCCCAGTACCCTCCTGCAGTGTTCGGCCCGACCATGAAATAAAGATTGTCCAACCAAGTCGGGTCTTTCGGGTCGCCAATAACGTCTCGACAACCATTCGGCGTCACCGGGTTCCAGTTGTAGTCATAAGGAGAGGGCTTGTTGATCGGCGGCAGAAACGCCTTGTTGATGATGAGATCGAGTAAAGAGGCGGCATAATTGGTTTGCTGGGGGCTTGGCCAGTCGTGCTTTTGCCAAGTAACGAAGTTGTTGCCGATACAGATGCGAACGCCTTTTTGGTTGGGATAGGGAGGAGGTTTAAGTTGGCATTTCGCTAAAAAATCGTTGGACAGTATAGGGCGCTGGCCGGGATCGTAAAGCGGCTGACATTTCGCCGTTTGTTTCTGCGGATTCACGACTGCGATTGTGTGTCCGTGCGGTTTGGGCACATTGGAAGACGCGCCCGGCGATGCAGCGCTGGTGGGCAATGCCTTGGGGGGCTCAAGCCACTCATAATATCCGCTCGACGTCCCGGTAATCGTCGCGTCCTGGAGGATCAGAGCAGCCGGTTGTTCGATTTCGACGCAATCGCCCAAGTTCAATACACGGGTCTGCTGCAGCGGCGCCGCCGGCGTTTGGTCCCACGGATTCGCAGTAGTCCAGATATATAGATTCACCGAATTGTTGGCTCCGGTGAAATTGGTGACACACATACGCACGCGCAGCGGAATGGGCGTGCTGAAGCTTGTGACGGTGCGAGCCAACATTACCAGCCGTCCATCGCCCGGTGTCGACCAGATCGCAGCCCAGTTTTCTCCCTGGCTCCCGCCAGTGGATTGGCCGCGCACGGTCACGCCTGGCAGCGATAGGAGGGCGGAGGCTATCAGCAACGTTGATGCCTTGATCGGTTTCAGCATGAAATTCCACCTCCCTAAAGCGTCCAATCATCGTGGCGGTACGCTTCACCAGGAGATCGGCTATTTTGCCAACGGCCATCTGCTCAGGTATTTGCCGCCAATCATATGTAAAAAGCGTATCCCATCTGCGCCGCAAATTCCAAGGGAAATGCAGAAGGCTGAGCCGCGATGTTCCGGCAGCGGGGCGGAATTGAAATCGCCGCCTCGGCTACCAAATCATGGAATGAGCACGGGCGGGCAGCGGCGGTCTTCATGATGACGGCCGCCGCGAGCGACCAGGAGATAAAGCGATGAGCGAGGAACTGAAATACCAATTGCGGCTGACCTTAAGCGATCCATTCGCCAAAGTGGCGCGCAATCGCCCGGACGATCCGGCGATCTCGCCTCTGACGCAGGTATTGCACCGGCACGACGCAGCTCTGAAATGCCAGTATGATGCGTTTGCCGATTATGTGAAGGAAGCCGAGTCCAATGGCGTAGGAGACTATCCGCTCTACGCTTGGACCAGGCAGACCGTGGATGACCCGGTCAAGGAAGCGAAATACACCAAGTCCTTTACGCTCTATGTCGGCGGCGATGAGGTGTACGAGAAGAGCAAGGCCGACGCGCTCGAAGAGGAGCTTAAACCCTTGGTCGGAGGTCAGATCGTGGCGCAGATGTTCAGATACGACACCGATCCGGCCCACAACCCTCACCCGCCGCGATCCGGGAATTGACCAGGAATGCCGGTCGCGGAAACGCGGCTGTGCTGAATGTCGCCGGAACTTTCTCTCAAAACCGGTTGTTTCCGCTGACGGCGTTCGAGCTTCGGCCCGGGGGCTTCATCGGAGAAAAAGAGAGTATGCGGAAGAAGCTGTTGATCACTACGGTTGCATTGGCGGCGGCAGTCGCGATCGCCGGATGCGAGAAGACACCGACTGGAAAGACCAACCAGTCCGGTTCGGAAACGGCAAAGACGAACGAGCAGGCCAGGCTAGAGCGCACGCAGCCGCAGCAGCGCTCGGAGCAAAGGCCGAGCGAGGCCGCGCAGCAAAATAATCCCAGCCAGGGGGCGCCGACGGCTTCTGAGCAAGAAACGAAGCCGAACGAGGCCGCACCCGGAGGGCCCGGTCAGGAAGCAACCCCGCAGGAAAGCGGAGGAGGCCGCCGGCAGGCGGCGCAAGCCGGCACAAACGGCAGCAGCGGAAACAACAGCCCGACCCAACCCGTCCAGCAAAATCCCACCACCGGGCAGAGCCAGGGCGCCGCTCCGGAGCCGGGTGCGGCACAGCAGAACCAAGCCCAGCAGAACCAAACCCAGCAACATGAAGCTCAGCAGAACCAAGCCCAGCAACGTCAAGCTCAGCCGAGCCAGCAGCAAAATCAATCCGGGCCGAACCAGCAGGCCGGCGGCAGCGCGAACCTCAGCCCGCAGCAAGCAAAGGGCGCCAATGGTCTAGTGAATCTCAGCCGCGACGAGCTTCGGCAGGTGCAGATGGTCTTGAAGGAAAAGGGCTTCGATATCGGCAAGATTGACGGCGTCATGGGCCCGCGTACCCGGCGCGCGCTGATCGCGTTCCAGCGGCAACAGGGACTGCAGCCGACCGGTACACTTGATCAGCCCAGCATCGCCGCGCTTGGAATTGCGAATCGCGGAGGCTCAACCACCACGGGCCAGAGATGACTCACTTTCGCCGTCACCCTGATGCGGCCCGGGTCCGATCTCGGGCAAACCCGCGATTTGCCCAACGCGGCCGGCCGGTGAATGCTCTCAGCCGAGCTCGGCGCCGTCGAGCTGCGAGAATCGCACGGCGAGAATTTCGCGGGTGCGCACGCTGCCGCTTGAATCCTTTTCGACCAGAAGAAGTTGTTGACTATCGGCCAGGCCGCTCGGAATTACCATCTTTCCGCCCGGCTTGAGTTGATGAAGCAGCGGCGGTGGAATGAGCTCGGGAGAGGCGGTAACAATCACCTTGTCGAATGGCGAGTGCTCCGACCATCCGTAGTACCCGTTCCCGACTCTGATCTGGACATTGTCATAACCGCGCTGACGCAGACGCCGCTTTGCGTGCTGGGCCAGTTCTTCGATCATCTCGACGCTGTAGACCTTGCGCGCAAGCTCGGCCAGGATCGCAGCTTGGTAGCCCAGTCCGGTGCCGATTTCGAGCACCGCATCGTCTGCTCCAATGTCGAGCAGGTCCGTCATCAGCGCCACAATGAACGGCTGTGAGATCGTCTTGTCGAAACCGATCGGCAAGGGAATGTTGGCATAGGCGTAGGGCTGGAGCTCGAAAGGTACGAATTCGTGCCGCGGAACCTTGGCCATGGCGGCCATCACGCGTTCGTCGAGCACCGTTTTGCCAATTCGTTCGCTGACGGAAGTCGCCCCGGCCGCAATTTCCGCGACCATCTGCTCGCGCAAGGGTTCGAAAGGTTCCAGGCTCATGCTGCCATGCCCCAAATAGCGTATAACTCCCGCAGTCATTTGACCAGCAAAGACCGCGCGATAAATCGCCGCCGGCTGCACACAAAATCGCGAGGCAGTGCCGGCGATCGGTACATGTTGGCTCGTATCGCGCGGGCTTGACAACCATCGGCGGCCTCCTGCCAAATCGATCGCAAAACAATCAACGCATTTGATAATCGGAGTGACCCATGAGTCTCGAAAATGGTTGGGCTGAAAGGATGCGCGACGATTCCAGTTTCGACGAAACCTGCGACGTCGCAGTGGTGGGGTACGGTTTCGGCGGCGGTATTTCGGCTATCGAGGCTGCGGATCTGGGGGCGCAAGTCCGGGTTTTCGAGAAGATGCCGCAACCGGGCGGAATTTCGATCTGCTCCGGCGGGGGCGTTCGCTGCGCCCAATCCGCCGAGGACGCCTTCGCATACCTCAAAGCCACCAATGCCGGCACCACGCCGGACGATGTTCTGCGCGTGCTCGCAGAAGGAATGGCCGGTGCTGAAGCTTATGTGGCCGCGTTAGCCGGCGCCGTACCCGGCGCGATCATGAAGCCAAGAGACTTGTCGAGCCGACATGGCGGGAACTACCCGTTTCCCGGCTGGGAGACGTTCTACAGCGCCCAAGTCGAGGTCTCGCCGAAGTTCGACCGGGCAAAACTGTTTCCGATGGTGCGCACGCGTCCAAGCTCGGGGGGGCCGGAATTGTTCTGGCTGATCGACCGGCACGTTGAAAAGCGGGGCATCCGGATCGAGTTGAACACCCCCGTCGTACGTCTGATCCGCAGCGCCGATAACGAAGTGTACGGGGTCGTCGTCCGCAACGGCGATGGCGAGCGGCGCGTAGCTGCGCGGCGCGCCGTTATCCTCGCCTGCGGCGGCTTCGAGGCCAATCCGCAGATGCAGATAAACTACTGGCAGGGCAAGCCGGTGCTTGCCGCATCGACGCGCGGCAATACCGGCGATGGAGTGCGGATGGCGCAGGCGCTCGGCGCCGATTTGTGGCACATGTGGCATTTCCACGGCTGCTATGCCTTCAGGCATTCCGACCCGAACTTCCCATTCGCGCTAAGGGTCAAGCGATTGCCCGACTGGAATCCGGCTCGCAAGCACGAGACCGACGTCGTCATGGCCTGGATCGTGGTCGATCAGCGCGGCCGACGCTACATGAACGAGTGTCCGCCTTATTCCCAGGACACGTCGCACCGGCCAATGCATTTCATGGACGCCGAGACGATGACCTATTCTCGTATTCCTTCATATCTCATTTCCGACGAGCGCGGGCGCGCCACTTATCAGCTCGGCGACATAAGAACCAACGATCATGAATATGCCTATGACTGGAGTGCCGACAATTCCAAGGAAATCGAGCTCAAGATTCTTCGCCAGGCCGACACGATCGAAGAGCTTGCGAGAATGATCGGGGCAGAGCCGGGCGTGCTTCAAGAGACCATCGATCGCTGGAACGCGCTGTGCCGCCGCGGCGGCGATGACGATTTCGGTCGCCCGGCCGGGACGATGATGCCCATCGAAGTCCCGCCCTTCATTGTCGGCGAAGTCTGGCCGACGGTTTCCAATACTCAAGGCGGCCCGGTTCACAACGCGAACCAACAGATTCTAACTGCCGGCGGTGAGGCGATCCCGCGCCTCTACGCGGCCGGCGAGCTCGGCAGCAGCTTCGGGCACCTTTATCTCTCGGGCGGCAATATCACCGAATGCCTCGTTACCGGCCGGGTGGCGGGGCGCCAGAGTGCAGCACTCAGACCCTGGTGCTGACATCGACATTGCTTGTCCGTGTGATAATCGCGTAAGCTCGTTCTGCGCCCATCCGCGGTGCTCGAGGATGATCGAGGGGGTGGACTATGCTTTCCCGAACATCGATCCGTGCGGTTGAAGCGGCCGGCGCCTTGCTGGCGATTATCAGCGCCGCTGAGGCTTCCGAGCCTGGGAGGTACCCTGACTGGCGGGGAGCCTGGGAGCGATGGTTTCCGGCGAACGCCGTGCTCGATCCGTATAACGGCATCTTCACGGCCGGCGGCCAGCCTTCCTTCGACCAGACGAAGCCCTGGGGCCGTGGACAGGAAGCACCGCTCACGCTGGAATATCAGAAGGTGTTCGAAGAGAGCATGGCGGATCAGGCCAGCGGCGGAGAGGGTAACTTTTTCGATCATTCGGTGCGCTGCATGCCAGGCGGAATGCCGTTGATGACGATCGCGTTCACGCCGTTGGAATTCGTCGTGACGCCGGAAATCACCTACGTTCTCACCGGCAATACCGAGCCCAATCGCCGAATCTATACCGACGGGCGCGACTGGCCCAGGAATCGCGCGCCGACCTATGCGGGCTTCTCAATTGGCCGATGGATCGATGAGCAGGGTCAAGGCAACTATGATGTGCTGGAGGTCGAAACGCGCGGCCCATTCAAGGGGCCGCGCGCCTTGGATGCAACCGGGCTGCCGCTCCATCACGACAATCAGTCCATTTTCAAGGAACGGATCTTCCGCGATAAAACCGATCCGAACATCCTTCACGACGAAGTTGCCGTGATCGACCACGCCCTGACGCGGCCTTGGGTCGTGGACAAGAAATATACCCACAATCCCCGCCACCGCTGGACCGAAAGCGGTTGTCTTGAGAATAACAGGATGGTGGCAATCGGTCGCGAGAGTTATTTCATGAGCGCCGATGGCAAGTTGATGCCGGTTCGCAGGAATCAGCCGCCGCCTGATCTGAGCTATTTCAAGAACTGGACGAAGTGAAATCCAATAGCGAAGCGTCTTGAGCCGTGGACACGGTATGAATACCCGAACGAAGATCTCTATCGCCATGTTGACGGCCGTTGCGGTGCTGACAGGCCGCGCCGGAGCCGAAAACATCGCCGCGAGCGAGTTATCGCATTCTGCCACGACCGTTTATGTGCAAGTATCCGATGCGCGATTCGATTCTTACCTTCTTGTGAAGAGGGTCGTATCCGCGGAAAACAAGGCCATCAGCTCCGACGAATTCTTCTACATTCCCCGTCCCAATTCCAGAGGGAGGGAAAGGGAGCTGGCCGAATGGCGGCGACATTTCAATTTGATCGTGAGCGCCGCCACGCTCGCGGAAAGCGTTCAGCCGAAAATCTCGCAAATCAAGGAGGAGTTCGCGAAAGCGAATCGCGCCGCGGAGTGCTGGACGGTGGACCGCAACAAGGAACGTCGCATCACGATCACGGTCGTCGGATCGGCTGACAAGATGGCGATTGAGCGCGAATATCGGGCGACCAGTAGAGACTTTCTCGCCAATCCCAGCGGCTTCACCTGCAAATATACATACAAGACTGATCCATCGACGCCACAGTTGTAGATCAGGTGCGGATTTCGCGCCGAGTCGGCGATCTGACTCCTGCCCCGTTGGGGGATGAAGCAGATTACAACGACATCCTCGACTCCGATACGCCGGCGCGGAACATCCGATGCCAGCTCGCGTTGACGGGCGCATTTTGCTTTCTCGGCCCGTTAATACCTCAGGCCGCAGATCGGAATTCCAGATGGATTTGCAAGGCAAAACGATCGTGATCACCGGCGCTGCTCAAGGGCTCGGCCAGAAGATGGCTGAGATTCTTGCCGGCCAGGGTGCCAATCTTGCAGTTTTCGATATCGATCACGTGAAGCTACAAGACACCGTAGAGCTTTGCACAAAAGCGGGGGCCATCGCCAAAGACTATGCGGCCGATGTGGCCGATGAGACGGCAGTCGAGGCGGCCTTCAGGCGCGTCCGCAACGACTTCGGCGGAATCGATGGGATCATCAATAATGCGGGCGTCACAAGGGATGCGCTTCTGGTGAAGGCGGCCGATGGCAAGATCCAGCGAAAAATGTCCGTGGCGGAATTCGACAAAGTTATCGCCGTTGATCTCAGGGGCGTGTTCTTGTGCGCACGGGAAGCTGCGGTGCACATGGTCGAAGGCCATCGAAGCGGCGTGATCGTCAACATCTCCAGCATCTCTCGCGCCGGCAACCTCGGGCAGACAAATTATGCTGCCGCCAAAGCTGGCGTGGCTGCCATGACGGTCACCTGGTCCAAGGAGCTTGCCCGATACAAGATCCGGGTCGCCGGCATTGCTCCGGGATTCAGCGAGACGCGTATGATGGCCACGATACCGCCGAAGGTCAAAGACAAGATTATTTCGGCTATTCCGGTTCGACGTTTTGCACGCCCGGAGGAGATCGGGCGCGCCGCGCTCTTCATCTTGCAGAACGATTATTATAATGGTCGGATTTTGGAAATCGATGGCGGACTCCGTCTGTGATCGACGCCGCTGCGGACCGCTTTGCTGCTGTGCCTGCTTGTAAGCTTTTCCCCGACCGGCTCCAGCCAGGTCGGCGACCGGCTGCTTTGTGTCGGCTGCCCGACATACAACCCGCTGTCATCGAGCTTACTCAACCGTTGCAGGTCGGCACGGCTTCTCTTTAAGTGCGACCTTTTATCTTGTCGGTGGCCCGCGCCCGCTGGTGCAAGCCAGGCGCGCGAAGCTCGTGAAACCACAGCTGACTTTCGGGCGTTGATGCGTGTGGTAGAGCTTTGGCCTCTGGTTCTCTATTTTGCCGCGGTCGTCTTCCTCGTAGCGGCTATGCTCCTGTCGTCGTGGCTGCTCGGACCGCGGCACGCACAAAAGGCGACAAACGAGCCGTTCGAGTCGGGAATTGTAACCGTTGGCTATGCCCGGTTCCGCTTTCCGGCGAAGTTCTATCTGGTCGCGATGTTCTTCGTGATCTTCGATCTCGAAGCGGTGTTCATCTTTGCGTGGGCGATCGCCTACCGCGACGTCGGGTGGTCAGGATACATCGAAGTCGTAGTTTTCATCATCATTCTGATTGCTGCGCTCGTCTATTTGTGGCGCATGGGCGCATTGGACTGGGCGCCGCGGGACCGCGCCTTGGCGGATGAGCGAAGGTGACTGTAATGCCATGGTGGTTAAGCAGGCCGACAAATGGGGCTCGCGGCGCGCAAGCCGACTCGCTCGATCACGGGGTGCGGCGACATCTTATTCTGGCGAGGCTCCAGGAGATGGTGTCGTGGGGCCAGAAGAATTCGATCTGGCCGTTCAACTTCGGCCTTTCCTGTTGCTATGTCGAAATGGCTGCGGCCTTCACCAGCAAATACGATATCGCGCGTTTCGGTGCAGAGGTGCTGCGCGCCACGCCGCGGGAAGCCGATCTCATCGTCATCTCAGGCACGGTATTCACCAAGATGGCACCGGTGATCAAGCGGCTATATGACCAGATGCTGGAGCCGCGATGGGTTATTTCGATGGGCTCCTGCGCCAATTCCGGCGGCATGTACGACATCTATAGCGTCGTCCAGGGCGTCGACAGCTTCCTGCCTGTCGACGTCTACGTTCCCGGTTGTCCGCCGCGGCCCGACGCGCTGCTCGAAGGCTTAATTCTGTTGCAGCAGTCGATCGGCCGCGAGCGGCGGCCCCTGAGCTGGACAATCGGACCGCAGAGCGTCGAACGCCCGCCGCAGCCCAGCCTGCGCGACCTCAAGCGAAGCGAGCGGCAGCGCGCCGCCGCGTTGCGCACTCCGGACGGGATCTAACCGATGCTCGACCGACCGCCCCGAGCGGAGCCCGTGCCGGCAATCGTCCACGAACTGGAGGAGCATTTCGGCGCCGGGTATTGCGTTGCGCAAGCAACGCGCGATTCGATTCCGACCTTGTGGGCGACGCCCGACCGAATCCATGGCGTGCTGGCATTTCTGAAATCGTCGGCAGTGCCGCCCTACCGCACGCTCTACGATCTCACCGCAATCGACGAACGCCATCGCCAGCACCGCGGCGACGAACCGACGGGGGACTTCACCGCCGTCTATCACCTGCTCTCTTATGAGCGCAATGATGACATTCGGCTAAAGGTCGCCCTTGCCGGCGAGCATCCTGCATTGCCGACGGTCACGGATCTCTGGCCATCAGCAAACTGGTACGAGCGCGAAGCGTGGGACATGTTCGGGATCGCCTTCGAGGGTCACCCGCATCTGCGCCGAATCCTCATGCCGCCGACCTGGCAAGGGCATCCCTTGCGCAAGGACCATCCTGCCCGGGCGACCGAATTGGGGCAATTTGAGCTGCCGGACGCCAAGGAAGACGCCGAGCAGGAGGCGCTGCGCTTTCGCCCCGAGGAATGGGGCATGCAGCAGCACAGCGAAACAGCAGATTTCATGTTCCTCAACCTCGGACCGAACCATCCGAGCGTGCACGGCGTCTTCCGCATCGTGCTTCAACTCGACGGCGAAAACATTATCGATGCGGTGCCCGACATCGGCTACCATCATCGCGGCGCCGAGAAAATGGGCGAGCGCCAGTCCTGGCACACTTACATCCCCTACACCGACCGGGTCGATTATCTCGGCGGAGTGATGAACAACCTGCCTTACGTCCTTGCCGTCGAACGGCTTGCCGGTATCGACGTGCCGGACCGTGTCAAAGTGATCCGAGTCATGCTGGTCGAGCTGTTTCGCATCGCCAGCCATTTGGTTTTCTACGGCACCATGGCTCAGGACATCGGCGCCCTCTCGCCGGTATTCTTCATGTTTACCGACCGCGAGCGGGTATTCGATATCACAGAGGCGATTTGCGGCTTCCGCATGCATCCGGCCTGGTTTCGGATCGGTGGCCTGGCGCAGGATCTGCCGAATGGCTGGGATCGCCTGATCCGGGATTTCCTCGATTACATGCCGAAGCGGCTCGACGAGTATGAGACGCTCGTCATGAAGAACCGCATCTTCAAAATGCGCACGCAGGGCGTCGGCGCGCTGAACCTCGATCAGGCGATCGAGTGGGGTGCTACCGGGCCGATGCTGCGGGCCTGCGGGCTTGAATGGGATTACCGGAAGAAGCGTCCGTATTCCGGCTACGAACAATTCGCCTTCGACATTCCCATCGGTACGCGCGGCGACTGTTACGACCGCACCGCCGTGCGGGTCGAGGAAATGCGTCAGAGCCTGCGGATCGTCAGGCAGTGTCTCGAAGGCATGCCGGCCGGCTCCTACAAAGCGAGGCACCCGCTGACCACGCCGCCGCTCAAGGAATACACGATGCACGACATCGAGACCCTGATCGCGCATTTTCTCAACGTGAGCTGGGGACCTGTCATTCCGTCCGGCGAGGCCAGCGCCTGCGTCGAGGCCACCAAGGGGCTGAACAGCTATTACCTGATCAGCGACGGCGGCACAATGTCGTACCGCACCCGCATTCGCACCCCGTCGTTCCCGCACCTGCAAATGATTCCGTTGATGTGCCGCGATGCGATGATTGCAGACCTGATCGCCACAATCGGCAGCATCGACTTCGTGATGGCCGACGTCGATCGTTGATACAGCCATGCTGATGCCGAAACAGATCGAGGAGATTACCGAATTCGCAGCTCATTACGCGGAAAAGCGCGGCGCCTGCGTGGAGGCGCTCAAGATCGTGCAGCAATCGCATGGCTGGGTATCGGATGAAGATTTGCAGCAAGTGGCCCGCATCCTCGAAATGACCCCCGATGAGCTCGATGCCGTCGCTACATTTTACAATCTTATCTTCCGCCGGCCGGTCGGTCGGCACGTCATTCTCCTCTGTGACAGCGTCTCTTGCTGGATCATGGGTTACCAGGGCCTCTGCGACCATTTGCAGGCGCAGCTCGGGGTGAAGCTCGGCGAAACCACCGCCGATGGCCGCTTTACGCTGTTGCCGATCGTGTGCCTCGGAATTTGCGACCATGCTCCGGCGATGATGATCGACAGCGATACGCATGGCGATCTCGATGCCGCTCGGCTGGATGCCGTTCTGGCGAACTACAGATGATGGGCGCATGGAATGGAACGACCGCTCACTCAGAACATCCGGTCCGGCGAAGATCCCTTGGACTTTGCAGGCTATGTGCGCGCGGGCGGCTATGCAGCCGTACGCAAGGCCCTGACCGGCATGGCGCCGAACGAGGTGATCGAGGAGGTGACCGCGTCTAATCTCCGCGGCCGCGGCGGCGCCGGCTTTCCTACCGGCAGGAAATGGAGCGCAACGCCGATGGGCAGCGGCGCGCCACGCCCCAAGTACCTCGTTGTCAACGCCGATGAGATGGAGCCCGGCACGTTCAAGGACCGGCTGCTGATGGAGGGTGATCCACATCAGCTGATCGAAGGCATTATTCTCGCCAGCTTCGCCATTGAGGCAAGCATCGCCTACATCTTTCTTCGCGCTGAATATGTTCTGGCCGCACAGCGCCTCGAACGGGCCATCGCCGAGGATTATGCGGCGGGCCATCTCGGCAGAAATATTCTTGGCTCTGGTTTCGATCTCGACGTGCATCTGCACACCAGCGCCGGTCGTTACATTTGCGGAGAGGAGACTGCGCTGCTCACGGCTCTCGAGGGCAAGCGGGCGATCCCCCGCGCGAAACCGCCCTACCCGCAGACCAGCGGGCTTTGGGGCAAGCCAACCGTCGTGAACAACGTTGAGACGCTCGCCAATGTGCCGCACATCGTGAACCGGGGCGCCGCATGGTTCCGAGGCCTTGCGCGCGGCGAGGACGGCGGCACCAAAATCTTTGGCGCGAGTGGCCGGGTAAAGCGTCCCGCGGCCTGGGAGCTGCCCATGGGAACGCCCATCCGAGAGATACTCGATGAGCATGCTGGCGGGATGCGCGACGGCTACCGGTTCCGCGCGCTGCTGCCCGGCGGGGCCTCGACCGGGTTTCTACTCGAACAACACCTGGACGTGCCCATGGACTTCACTTCGGTGGAGAAAGCCGGCAGCCGGCTCGGCACCGGCACGATGATCATTCTCGACGACCGCACTTGTCCGATCGGGATGCTGCGCAATCTCGAGCACTTCTTCGCCCAGGAATCCTGCGGCTGGTGCACGCCATGTCGGGACGGATTGCCATGGACGGAACGGACGCTCGCTGCCATCGAGGCCGGCAACGGCGAAGCGCACGATCTGGAGGTTCTGGCCGCGCACGTCAATTTTCTCGGTCCGGGAAAAACCTTCTGCGCCCATGCGCCGGGCGCCATGGAGCCGCTCGGCGCCGGACTCAAATATTTTCGCGACGATTTCGACCGCCATATCAGCGACAAGCGCTGTCCGTGGAGGTGAGCGGATGGCGACGGTCCAAATCGACGGCAAAACGTACAATGTGGCGGACCGCGACAATCTCTTGCACGCGTGCCTCTCGCTTGGTCTCGATATTCCTTATTTCTGCTGGCATCCAGCCATGGGTTCGGTCGGCGCCTGCCGACAATGCGCCGTCAAGCAGTTTCACGACGAGAACGACAAGCGCGGCCGCATCGTCATGTCATGCATGGCCGCGGCCAATGACGGCGCGCGGATCGCAATCAATGATCCGGAAGTAACAACTTTCCGCGCCAGCATCATCGAATGGCTGATGACCAACCATCCGCATGACTGCCCGGTCTGCGAGGAGGGCGGTGAATGCCACCTCCAGGACATGACGCTTATGACCGGGCACGTATACCGCCGTTACCGGTTCACCAAGCGTACTTTCAGAAATCAGTACCTGGGGCCGTTCCTCACTCATGAAATGAACCGATGCATTGCCTGCTATAGATGCGTTCGGTTCTACCGGGACTACGCAGGAGGCCGCGATTTTGATGTCTTTGCCGTGCATAACCACGTTTATTTCGGCCGGCACGAAGACGGCGTCCTCGAAAACGAATTCAGCGGCAATCTCGCCGAGGTCTGCCCAACCGGTGTCTTTGACGATAAGCCGTTCGGCAAAGCTTTCAACCGCAAATGGGATCTGCAATCCGCGCCGTCGATCTGCGTGCATTGCGGCAACGGCTGCAACACGACGCTTAATGCACGATTCGGCGAAGTGCGGCGCACTCTCAACCGCTATAACGGTCAGGTCAACGGTTATTTCCTGTGCGACCGCGGCAGGTTCGGTCGCGGCTTCGTTAACGGCAGCGCGCGTATCCGCGAGCCTCTGCTGAAGCGAAACAACGACGGGCAAGCGTTGCCGGCAAGCAGAACGGAAGCGCTGCACTGGCTCGCAGAACGCATGGCGCGCGGCGCCGTCATCGGCATCGGTTCGCCGCGCGCCTCGTTGGAAGCCAATTTCGCGCTGCGCACCTTCGTCGGCGCCGAAGGTTTCTATCTGGGAACCTCCGATGGCGAGCGGCGACTGATTCTCTTGATTCTGGACATCCTTCGCAATGGACCGGCATGCGCTGCCTCGCTTAAAGATGCCGAAGACGCCGATGCAGTCCTCATTCTCGGCGAAAATGTTCCCGATACCGCTCCCCGCCTTGCGCTCAGCCTTCGCCAAGCCGTGCGTCAGAAATCATTCGAGGTCGCGGACAGGCTCAAGATACCGCGCTGGCAAGATGCTGGTGTGCGCGAGGCGGCACGGCAAGAGCGCCAGGAAGACAGTCCGCTTTATATTGCTACGCCCGATGTGACGCGGCTCGACGATGTGGCGACGCGGACGGTTCGCGCCGCCCCTGACGATATCGCCCGGCTCGGCTTTGCGGTGACGCATGAGATTGATGCGAGCGCACCCACTGTCCGCGGCTTGTCGGATGAATTCCAGCGACTTGCAGGTGAAATCGCACAGGTGCTGAAGTCGGCGAAGCGGCCCCTCGTCGTCGCCGGCTGCAGTTGCGGCAGCGCGGCTGTCATCCAATCGGCAGCCAGTGTGGCGTGGGCCCTCTGTGGCAGCGGGCATGCCGCCAAGCTCTGCCTGACAATGCTGGAGTGCAACAGCTTTGGGCTTGGCATGATCGGCGGCGGCGCCCTGGCTGATGCCTTCAAGGCCCTCGAGGACGGCAGAGCGCAGACGCTCATCGTGCTCGAGAATGATCTCTACCGGCGTGCCGCCCGGAGCACCGTCGATCGCGGTCTTGACGCTGCGCAGCACATCATTGTGTTCGACCATATCGCCACCGACACGGCGCGGCGGGCAGACTTGCTGATTCCCGCCGCCACCTTCGCCGAGTCCGATGGCACGCTGGTGAGCAATGAGGGGCGAGCACAGCGCTTCTTCCAGCTGATTATTCCCCAGGGGGACGTTCAGGAGAGCTGGCGCTGGTTGCGCGATGCCATGCAGCCGGCAGGGCGCCTGCCCGCAACAGATTGGGCGCGAATTGACGAGGTAACCGCAGCCTGTGCGCAGGCGGTGCCGGGGCTGGGCGCGATCCCGCAGGTTGCCCCCGACGCCTGCTTTCGTATTGGCGGCAGCAAAATACCTCGCGAGCCGCATCGCTACAGCGGACGCACCGCGATCGATGCGGCGATTACGGTGCATGAGCCAAAGCCGCCGAACGACCCCGACACGCCATTGGCGTATTCAATGGAGGGCTATTACGGGCCGCGGCTTCCGCCGCCGCTCATTCCCTACTTCTGGGCGCCGTCGTGGAATTCAGTGCAGGCGCTTAACAAGTTTCAGGACGAAGTCGGCGGCCCCCTGCGCGGGGGCGATCCGGGCGTCCGTCTGGTTGAGCCGCCGCCGGATGCGGCGGCGCGACGTTTCGATGATGTGCCCGATGCTTTCGCGCCTCGTCGAGGCGAATGGCTGATCCTGCCGTCCTACGAAATCTTTGGCAGCGAAGAGTTGAGCCGCTTGGCGCCGGCCATCGCTGAGCGAACCCCCTCTCCCTATGTCGCGCTCAATTCCGACGATGCAGCACACCTGGGCATCATCGACGGCGCCGCCGTGACGGTAAACCTTGAAGGAGCGACCGCCCGCTTGTCGGCAAGGATACGGCCGGCGCTTCCATCCGGTATCGCCGCACTGGCGGTCGGTCTTTCGGCATCCATCGGCGCCGGCTTGCCCGCCTGGGGGACTGTGACGGCGGCCGACGGCGCAAGCCCCGCCGAAGGTAACAAACCATGAGCGAGCTTGCGAGCGGAATCGCCAATGTGTTCGGCATCCTGATTGTGCTGATCGGATGCGCCGCCGCGCTTACCTGGATCGAGCGGCGTCTGCTCGGGTTCTGGCAGGATCGCTACGGACCGAATCGCGTCGGCCCCTTCGGCACACTTCAAGTCGTCGCCGATATGATCAAAATACTGTTCAAACAGGACTGGGTGCCGCCCTTCGCCGATCGGCCGGTATTCGTGCTGGCGCCGGCCATTGTGCTCGCCGCCCTGCTGATCGCTTTCGCGGTGATCCCGGTGGCCCCGGGGATCGGGATTGTCGATCTCAACATTGGTCTGTTGTTCTTCCTGGCATTCACGTCGCTCGCGGTCTACAGCGTTGTGCTCGCGGGGTGGGCGTCGAACAACAAATATTCGCTGCTCGGCAGCATGCGCGGAGCCGCGCAAATGATCAGCTATGAGGTATTCATGGGCCTCTCGCTGCTTGGCGTTGTGCTGTTGGCCGGGTCGTTCAATCTCCGCGATATCGTCGAATCGCAGCGTGGGTTGTGGTACATAGGCCCACAGTTCCTGGGATTCATCATTTTTCTCATCGCCGGCATCGCTGAAACGCACCGGCTGCCGTTCGATCTGCCCGAAGCAGAAACCGAACTGGTCGCCGGTTTTCATACCGAATATTCGAGCATGAAGTTCGGCATGTTCTTCATCGGGGAATATGTCGGCATCATTCTGATCTCGGCGATGATCGCGACGCTGTTTCTCGGCGGCTGGCTTGGCCCGGTACTGCCGCCGATTCTGTGGTTCCTGATCAAGACGGCATTCTTCGTCGGCTTCTTCATCCTGCTGCGCGCTTCGCTGCCGCGGCCGCGATACGACCAGCTCATGGACTTTGGCTGGAAAATGATGTTGCCGCTGTCATTGCTAAATCTGGTCGTCACCGGCGGTGTCATGCTTGCTGTCTTTCACTAGAGAGAAAGAAGCATTCGATGTTGAGTTCGTTGCTGACTATCTGGACCATCTTTCTTCACCTCTTTCGCCGGCGGGTGACTATCCAGTATCCGGAGCAGAAACCCTACCTGCCGCCGCGCTTTCGCGGCCGCATCATTCTCTCGCGAGATCCCGATGGCGAGGAGCGCTGCGTCGCCTGTTATCTGTGCGCCATCGCTTGTCCGGTCGATTGCATCGCCTTGCAAAAGACCGAGGATGCATCGGGACGTTGGTATCCCGAATTTTTCCGAATCAATTTTTCCCGCTGCATCTTCTGCGGCTACTGCGAAGAGGCGTGCCCAACCTACGCGATTCAACTCACACCGGACTTCGAGATGAGCGAGTACGAGCGACCCAATCTCGTTTACGAAAAGGAGGATTTGCTGATCAGCGGCACCGGCAAGTATCCCGATTACAGCTTCTATCGCGTGGCGGGCTTGGCGGTCGCCGGCAAGGACAAAGGCGAGGCCGAGCGCGAAGAACCGCCGGTCGATGTGCGCACATTACTGCCGTGAACAGCCGGGTTTGCAAAAGACTGATCAAGTGTGATGCCGCCGGTATTTTGGCGGCGGATGCGGGCCGGGTCCGCGCAGCGCCGCAACAGGCAGCATTGAGGAGGACTGGCGCGAGATAGTCATGACGGCTGCCTTTTACATATCCGCGATCGTCGCCGTAATCGCCACGGCGATGGCGATTGCAAATACGAATGCAGTTCACGCGCTGCTCTATCTCGTCGTGTCGCTGCTCGCGGCGGCGATCATCTTCTATGTGCTCGGCGCCCCTTTTGCCGCTGCGCTCGAAGTTATCGTTTACGCAGGCGCGATCGTGGTCCTGTTCGTCTTCGTGGTGATGATGCTCAACCTTGGCGAAGCTGCGGTTGAGCAGGAGCAGAAATGGCTCAGTCCGTGGATTTGGCTTGGGCCGTCCTTGCTGTCTGCCGTGCTCCTGGGGACGGTCGTCTACATGCTCTGGCAGGGCGTCGCGCTCGTACCCACCGGCACTGTCGTCGGTCCGCGTCAGGTCGGAGCCCTTTTTTTCGGCCCATATGTGCTTGCCGTCGAACTCGCCTCCATGCTGCTGCTCGCCGGTCTCGTCGGCGCCTACCATCTCGCACGCACAGGCGGACGCCCGCCCCAAGGACAGAAGAGGATGAACCCTTGACCGGCATTCCAATGCAATACGGCCTGCTGCTGGCCATCGTGCTCTTCGCCCTGGGAGTGATCGGGCTCCTGACTCGCCGCAATATCGTATTCATGCTGATTTCGATCGAAATCATGCTCAACGCCGCGGGGCTTGCCTTCATCGTCGCGGGCGCGCGCTGGAGCCAGGCTGACGGGCAGATCCTGTTTATTCTGATTTTGACCTTGGCGGCTTCGGAAGTCTCGGTCGGGCTGGCCCTGATCCTGCAGCTCTCCTATCGGTTCGCGACGCTCGACGCCGATGCGGCCAGCAGGATGCGAGGCTGACATGCTCGGACTCGTTGGGCTCGTTCCAGCTGTGCCGCTCGCCGGTTTCGCGATTCTGTTCGTGACGGCGGGCTTGTTGCCGAAGCGCTGGATAGCTGCCATCGGCGTCGGATCGGTCGGGATCGCGGCGATCCTGGCACTCGTTGTCATGGGCGCCTTCCTCAGCGAAGCGGACCCTCACCCATTCACGGAGGTCGTTTGGACCTGGATCTCGGTTGACGGATTGACGCCGCAGATCGGTTTTTATCTCGATGCGCTGTCGGCGGTGATGATGGTGGTCGTCACCTTCGTCGGATTCCTTATCCACCTCTACTCGGCGGAATTCATGGAGGAGGATGAGGGATATAGCCGATACTTCGCCTATATGAATTTATTTGTCGCCTCAATGCTGGTGCTGGTTCTAGCGAATAATCTGCTGTTTCTCTACCTCGGCTGGGAAGGTGTCGGCCTCTGCAGCTATCTGTTGATCGGTTTCTGGTATCGCGATCCGGCTAACGGTCTCGCCGCGCGCAAGGCTTTCGTCATTACCCGGATCGGCGACACGGCCTTTGCGGTCGGTCTCTTCGTCCTCTTCACCAACCTGGGCACGCTCGACATCCAGCCCCTGATGCAGCGTGCAGCGCAGGCTTGGCCTGTGGGCGCCGGGCCGGCGATTGCCGCAGCGGCACTGCTGCTCGGGGGCGCGGTGGGCAAATCGGCTCAATTGCCATTACAAACTTGGCTGCCCGACGCCATGGCCGGCCCGTCGCCGGTCAGTGCCCTCATTCACGCTGCCACCATGGTGACGGCCGGGGTTTACCTGATCGCCCGCACGCATGTGCTTTATGATCTGGCGCCGCCGATCCACACGGCGGTTGCGGTCATCGGCGCGCTGACCCTGCTTCTTGCCAGCTTCAGCGCGCTCAATCAGAACGACATCAAACGGATTCTCGCTTACTCGACGATCAGTCAAATCGGCTACATGTTTTTGGCGCTAGGCGTGGGCGCGTGGTCGGCCGCCATCTTTCATTTCATGACGCACGCCTTTTTCAAATCACTGCTCTTCCTTGCGGCGGGGGTCGTCGTGCAGCGGCTTCACGAGGAGCACGACATTTTCAGGATGGGGGGCTTGCGCCGGCGCATGCCGCTTGCGTTCTGGACCTTTCTCGCCGGCGCCGTGTCGCTCGCCGCGGTGCCCTTCATCGACGCCGGGTTTTACAGCAAGGACCTGATTCTGTGGCAGGCCTGGTCGAGCGGCCCCGGTGGACCATGGCTGTTTATCGCCGGCCTCATCGGCGCGTTCCTCACCGCGACCTACACGTTTCGTGCGGTCTTCGTCGCCTTCTTTGGCCCGGTACAAACAGAACCTGCGGGCCGGATCGGCTATCGTATCATCATTCCGCTTGTGGTGTTGTCGTTCCTGGCGCTGGGCGCCGGGTTCGTTGAGATCCCGCCCTATATGGGCGGCGCCTCCAGCTTCACTGATCTGATGCAAACAGCGCTGCCGGCGCCGCCTCCCGGAACATCGGCAGCAGCGGGCCTGGAAACAACGCTGGCGGCGATCACCGACGTGGTTGTCCTGTTGGGCGTCGGCGTCGCTTACGTTGCGTTCTGCCACCGGCCGGCCCCTCTGCAGTCTCTGATCGGGTCGCCGGCGGGCGTGGCGCTGCAGCATTTCTGGGAAACCGACTGGGGCATGGATTGGCTCTATGACCGGATTGCGGTGCAGCCCTTCGTGTGGCTGGCGCAGATCGACCGCGCGGACGTTGTGGACGCCTTTTATGGCGGCCTCGCGCGGCTTGCCGAGGCAGCTTACCAAGCGCTTAGCGCGTCGCAGACCGGACGGGTGCGCTGGTACGCGGCCGCGATCGCCGCCGGTTCCGGGGTCATCATCATCATTACAGTGTTTGCATGATTCTGCTGTGGCTCATTCTCACTTTGCTGATTGGCGGCGTGGCCGCATGGCTGGGCGAACGACGCGGTGCTGCCTGGTCGCGCTGGATCTCGCTCATCGTGCTTGCGGTCGAACTCGCCTTGGTGTTGACGGAATGGGCCGAGCATTACGGCTCTGTTGCCATCGGAGCCAAGGGAGCCTGGTTTGCTGAAATCAATTGGCCCTGGATTGCGCCGCTGGGCATCAGTTTCCATCTGGGCATGGACGGCTTGAGCCTGGTCTTGATTCTTCTGACTGTCGGTCTGGGCATCGCATCCGTGGCGGCGTCATGGACCGAGATCACCGACCGGGTGGGTTTTTTCCATTTCAATCTCCTGTGGATCTTGGCTGGAGTGGTCGGCGTGTTTCTGGCGCTCGACCTGTTTCTGTTCTTCCTGTTCTGGGAATTGATGCTGGTTCCGACCTATTTCCTCATCGCCGTCTGGGGACATGAGCGGCGATACTACGCCTCAATGAAGTTCTTCCTGTTCACTCAGGGCAGCGGCCTGCTGATGTTCGTCGCCATCCTGGCGTTGTTTTTTATTCAATATCGTCAGAGTGGAACGCCGACATTCGATTATTTCGCGCTGGCGCAGGTGCGGCTCGATCCGACAACCGAAATGTGGCTCATGCTCGGGTTCTTCGTCGCCTTCGCGGTCAAGCTGCCAGCGGTGCCGTTCCACACCTGGCTGCCCGATGCCCACACCGAGGCGCCGACTGCCGGCAGCGTCATCCTCGCCGGTCTGCTTCTGAAAACCGGCGCCTACGGGTTGCTGCGCTTTGCCGTTCCACTCTTCCCGAATGCGGCTCACACTTTTGCGCCGGCCGCCATGACGCTTGGCGTCATCGGTATCCTCTACGGCGCAATGCTGGCATTCGCTCAGGACGACATGAAGCGGCTCGTCGCCTACACCAGCGTCAGTCATCTGGGTTTTGTCCTGCTCGGCATCTATGCCTGGAATACGCTGGCGCTTCAGGGGGCGGTGATGCAAATGCTGGCCCACGGCCTCAGTACCGGGGCCCTGTTCATCCTCGTCGGCGCCCTCCAGGAGCGCCTCCACACCCGCGACATGCGGCTCCTCGGCGGACTATGGACGAACGTGCCGCGCCTTGCCGCGATCGGCATGTTCTTCGCCATTGCATCGCTCGGCCTGCCCGGCCTCGGCAATTTCGTCGGCGAGTTCCTCATCCTCTTCGGCACGTATCGCGTTGCCGGCGGTTTTGCGATCGCCGGGACCGTGGGTCTCGTTGCGGCCACCATCTATGCGCTGATATTTGTTCAGCGGGTATTTCACGGCGAGAACCGCGGGGCCACAACGCTCCTCGACTTCTCCGCGCGCCATATGATCGTCATGTCGGCGATGATCGCGACCGTGATCTGGCTCGGGTTCTATCCGCAGCCGGTGTTCGATACTGCCGGCCCCGGGCTCGATAACGTCCAACGCATCCGAGCGGAACTAGCATTGGCAGCGAGATGAGACATGAGCAGCGCCGACCTGATCGCCATTCTCCCATTTCTGGTGATGGCCGGGGTTGTCGTGGTGCTTATGCTGATAATCGGCCTTTATCGCAGCCATCGCCTGACCGCGGCCGTGTCGCTTGCGGGACTTGCGCTCGCATTTGCCGCCATCTGGCCCGCCAGTGCCGTCGCGCCTCGGCAAGCAACGGCACTTTTCGTCGTCGACGGTTACAGCCTGTTCTATATGGGTCTTATTTTTTCAGCCAGTATTATCGTCCTGCTGTTGTCTTATGCTTATCTGGCTGTGCGCGCCGAACCACCGCACGAGTATTATCTATTGACGTTGCTGGCGACGCTGGGGGCCATGGCTCTTGTTGCGAGCAATCATTTTGCCTCGTTCTTCCTGGGCCTCGAAACCCTTAGCATCTCTCTGCTTGGTCTCATCGCCTATCCACGAGATCGCGCAAGGCCCATCGAGGCCGGCATCAAATATCTTGTCTTGGCGGGCGCCTCCTCGGCATTCCTGCTCTTCGGCATGGCCCTGGTCTATGCCCGCCTGGGCACCATGGAATTCGCTCGAATCGCCGCTTTGCTGAATGCCGTGAAAGAGATGCCGCCGGACATCTATTGGCTGACCGGGCTTGCCTTCATTGTCACCGGGATCGGCTTCAAGCTATCCATCGTTCCATTCCATATGTGGGCGCCGGACGTGTACGAGGGGGCGCCGGCGCCGGTGACCGCTCTCGTCGCCGTCATTTCCAAGGGCTCGGTGTTTGCATTGTTGCTGCGTTATTTCCTGACGGCGGACGCCTACAGATTCGATTCGGCGCTCGTAATGATACAGGTCCTCGCTGTCGCCTCGATAATCGCCGGCAATCTGCTGGCCCTGTTGCAAAACAACGTCAAGCGTATCCTTGCGTATTCCTCGATCGCACACCTTGGCTATCTTCTGGTCGCCTTTTTGGCCGGCGGCGCGATCGCGATCGAAGCCGTAAGCTATTATCTTATCGCTTATTTCGTCATGACATTGGGCGCCTTTGGGGTCATTACGGTTCTCTCGATTTCGGACCAGGAAAACGATTTGGCGGAGCTCGGCGATTATCGAGGGCTGTTTGGGCGGCGGCCCTGGCTCGCAGGCGTGTTCACCGCCATGCTGCTGTCGCTTGCCGGGATTCCGCTCACCGTGGGCTTTTTCGCAAAATTCTATGCCATGGAGGCGGGCATCAGCGCCGCGATGTGGCCAGCTGTCATCGCGCTCGTCGTCGGCAGCGTCATCGGGCTGTTCTATTATCTGCGCGTGATTGTTGTCCTCTACATGCCCGTGTCCGGACATCCAGCGGAGATCGGCACTGCTGCGCCGCAGCCAGGCGGCGCGACGCTTGCAGCGCTTGCCGTGGCGCTGATCTGGCTTGGGATCTATCCGACGCCAATCGTGCATCTCATCCGGATCGCCGCGGTTCAAGTCCTGAAGTAAGCCAGCTGCCTCAGTCCTGCGGCTCGCTCCACCGATATCCGGGAGATCTACGAGCTGCTGCTTTGCTGCATGAGCTCTCCCCGAAAGCTCCATGCATTGCGTCGCGACCGACATCGTGACAGGATGCAGAAGATGTTATAGCGGAGATGCGCTAGATGAAGCCAATAGTGCTGGCTCGATCGATGGCGGTCGGCATGATGCTCACGATCCAGCCTCTACAGGCCGAAATGATCGAGAAGGCGAGCAAGGTGGTCGACACGACTGTTCGTTACAAGGTCGTGCTTCCTAACGACTACGATCCGGCGCGGCCCTATCCGGCCATCCTGGTGTTCGGCGGCGGCCCGCAGACGATGAATACGATCGACAACACCCTCAACCGCAATTTCCGCGCTGAGGCGGAAAAGCGCGGTTACATCGTCATCGGGGTTGCGGCTCCGAATGGGGATTTGTTCTTCGAGGATGGGGCGCGCATCTTTCCTGATTTTTTGAAAATGATGACTGCGGAATACAAAATTCGGGATAACAAGTTTCACATCGCCGGACCCTCGAACGGAGGAATCGCGGCATTTCATGTTGCGGCAGCTAATCCGCAATATTTCCTCTCCGTTACGGCCTTTCCTGGATACATGTGGGAGCCGACCCCGGCCAAGCTCCAGGCAATCTCAAAAATGTGCGTTTTCATGTATGTCGGCGAATTTGACCCTTACCGCTGGCATGGCGAAATGAAGAGAGAGGCCGACTTCCTTATTTCTCGAGGCACGCTCGCCCGTTACAGCGTGGAACCAGGTCAGCCGCACCGGCTGGAAACGCTGGCCGGCGCCAATGCCGGGCGGCTGTTTGACGGCTTTGCCGAGACGGCGAAGGGCTGCAGCAAATAATCTGGCTGCGAATGATCTTCCGTAGGGTGGGCAAAGGCGCGATCCACATGAACAAGTGGCGTCACACGTAGATAGGAGCGCCGTGCCCACGTACCTCCGACCGCGTGGGCACGGCGCACGCGCTGAAGCGCGTTGCGCCTTTGCCCACCCTACACACCGCCTTTCAAAACGCCTGCGCCACCTGTTCGAGCCCCATGAGGCGGGCAAGCTGGCGCACTTGGTTCTTCTGCTCATCGCTGAAACTCATGAGCAGAGGCATTGCGGCCTGCTTGAGTTGCTGCACGGCCGGGCTGTTCGGGTCCACGGTTGCGAGCCTACCAACTCCGCCGTGGGCGCCCTCCCGCTTGTAGGTGATGTTGCGCAATGCGGCTTCGACCGCGGGCCAATAACGTTCCTGGTCCGGCGTGAGCCGAAGGCGAGCCTTGATGCTGGCGATTTGCGCATCGTTGAGGACATTGCTGGACGGCTTTGACGCCCGCGGTTTGGCAGCGTGGTCCTCGGCGCTGGCGGCAGCGCGCCTGGATTCCGCGCCTCCCTCCGCGGTGGGATCCGCATAGGCATTGGCGCGGTCGGGCAGTGCCACCGGCGTCGAGGATGCCGAGGCAAGCCCGTAAGTCGGAGTGGGATCAAACATCAGGTTGGCGAATGGACGCGCCGCGGCGTTGGTCACCTGCCCGCCTGGCCCCGGTGATCGATTGGCCAGCAAACCCCAGTTCACCGGGAACCGGTAGGCGACTGTTTGCGCCGGGGTCATTTCACCGCCCTTGGCCGCAGGCAGGCTTGCGAGCGCGTATAAACCTGTTGCGCCCGCGCACAGAATCGCAGTGGTGACTCGGCGCGCGGTATTCCCCGACCATAGCGGCATGTATCCCCCCGATAACCCCTTTGAACCTGCTCACTCTTTTTGCAAACAGAGTTAAATTTATGGCTAACCAGGGAATTCTTGGCGGCAGTACACACTGCCGGCAGTAAGGCTAGGGGAGGGTAGCGCACATTAAAAAGCCCGGCGTTTCCGCCGGGCTGAACATGCCGTGCTCGATCTGGGCGCTTAAGCAGCCTCGTCCTCGACAACCTCCTCATCGGCAGTTTTCGGTCCGCGCCGGGGCCCCTTGGCCAGAGCCGCCTCGATCTCCTTGATGGCTTCGGTTTCGGTGATGCGCTGCACGGCCGCTATCTCACGCGAGAGCCGGTCGAGAGCCGCCTCATAAAGTTGGCGCTCCGAATAGGACTGTTCCGGCTGCGATTCGGAGCGATAAAGATCGCGCACGACCTCGGCGATCTGCACGATGTCGCCGGAATTGATCTTGGTTTCGTATTCCTGCGCCCGGCGCGACCACATCGTGCGTTTGATTCGGGCGCGACCCTTGAGTGTTTCGAGTGCGCGCTTCACCAGCGGGCCTTCTGCAAGCTTGCGCATGCCGACGGAGACGATCTTAGCGGTCGGCACTCGCAGCGTCATCTTGTCCTTGACGAAATTGATGACGAAGAGTTCAAGCTTGGCGCCGGCGACTTCCTGATCCTCAATCCCGACGATCTGGCCGACTCCGTGGGCCGGATACACGATGAACTCGCCGGTCTTGAAGCCTTGGCGCTGCGTCGCCTTTTTTGCCGCAATCGCGGCCGCGGCGGCTTCAGCTTCGGGCTTGCGAACCTCGGGCACATGCACCCGCCGCGCGCGAGCCCGCGCCGGCTGCGAAGCCTTTACTCTGGCTTCGACCTTTTTGTTGCGCCGGGTCACCCCAGCCGTCCTCTTGGACTTATGACGCGTCTTCCCTGCCACAGCCGATACGTGGAAACGTCACGCTCCTGATCTATGGTTCCTCGAAAACACCCCGAAAAAATATGCTCCCCAGCGGGAGCGGGACAAATCGCGGGGTCATTAACCATCGCAATCTATATAGCACATTTTACGCCGGAATCAAAGGCTTGACTGCCGCACCCGCTATTTCCATACCGGAGGACGGCGGGCAATTTCACAAATGGTTAACTCATGGAAGGGGCTTGCGTTTCCCCGCCCGCGGTTGCCCGGCTCATGCTCAGTCGCCGGCTCCCGGGTTGGGAGAGAATTGCTGCTCCAGCTTTCCCGGCACGCCTTCCCATGACTTGGCATCGCCGGGGGGTGGTTTTTTCGCCGTGATGTTGGGCCAGATTTTCGCGAATTCGGCATTCAGCGAGAGGAACTTCTCCAGGCCTGGCTCGGTGTCGGGCTTTATGGCCTCAACCGGGCATTCCGGCTCGCAAACGCCGCAATCGATGCACTCGTCAGGATGAATGACGAGCATGTTCTCGCCTTCATAGAAGCAGTCGACAGGGCAAACCTCGACGCAATCCATGTATTTGCATTTTATGCATTCTTCGACGACGACGTAGGTCATCAGTAACTCCGGCCTTAAGCGCGGCTGACTACCGCACCGGAACTGACCCGGCAAGGGACGGTCCGTTGCGAGCCGGCAGCGGCAGAGCGGCCTATTCACTGCCGCGGGTGAACCGATCGATGGCGCGGCGGTCGCGTTTTGTCGGGCGACCATCCCCGCGGTCCCGGGCAGCGATTTCCGCGTGGGCCGACGGGCGATCCGGCACCCCGCCGAGTCCTTCGTACAGTCCGCTCGCCACTTCGGCTGAACCGCGCCGCTCGGCAAATGCCGTAACCTTGATTACGCGCACGGTGTGATGGAGAGCGACGGTGAGGACGTCACCCGGGCGTACAGCATGGCTTGCGGTCTCGACGCGCCGCCCGTTGACCCGTACGTGCCCTGATTGCACCAGCCCCGCTGCGGCGGTTCGGGTGCGCGCGACACGTGCGTGCCATAGCCATTTATCTATGCGCTGGCGGTCCAACTAGTGTCCCGGTTCAGGCAAAGCCGGTAGGAACGTCAAATCCGCCACACTAGCTGCGCGGCTCATCGCCGCTCCTTCGCGTCCGCCTCCAATTGCGCCTTGAGCGCGGCGAGCTTGGCGAAAGGCGAGTTTGGGTCGGGCAGCTTGTCGCGACGGTCCTCGTCGTTGCGCCCCTTCATGTATTTTGCACGCAGTTCGGGATCGCGCTCCGGACGATCGACGCGGTCTCGACGCTCCGGACGGTCCCGCCGTGCGGATCGGCCGCTGTGCTCCCTGCGATCCGCAGAAACGGGCGCCGCGCGGCCCTCTTGAGGCTCCGGCCGATGCGGGCGCTGCGAGCGATCCCGATGTCGCTTCTCGCGATCGCCGCTTTCGCGAAATCCACGCGCCCTGCGTTGCTCCCTCGCAGCTTGTTCGGCCTCCGGAGAAGAAGGAGTTGCCTCCGCGGTCGGCGAAGTTCCCTCGCTTCCTTCGGGCGCACTGCTCGGGGGTCGAGCTTGCGTTGGGCGCTGCCTGCGGCGGTGGTCGCTTTGGGCGGCATGTGCGCCACGTCGGTGCCGCTGTGCCCCGCTGCGTCCTGGCCGCCATACTTCAACGAGTTCCTCGCTTGCGCTCGTAACCGCCGCTTGACCCGCTTCGACCGAAGGCTCCGATACCGCTTCGGACGCGCCGGCGGGCATTGGTTCCACAGAAGCCTCGGACAGCGGGGGCGCCGCATCACCCGCCGGAGCATCGACCGGTGCAGCGATAGCCGTGTCGGGCACTGGCGTAGGAACCGGGGTCGCCGCTTCTTCTGCTGCTGTTCCTTCGATCGGGACCGTTTCAGTTTTGTCAGTCGAAGCTGTTTCGACGGCTATCAACGATTCCGGCTCGGCCGAACGCTCTTGGCTGATCTCGACCTCAGCAGGTTCGATCGGTTCCGCCGCCGGCGCAGTTGCGTCGAGCCCATCGGCCGGCTCCGATGACGGCTCCAAGATTACCGATTCTGGAATCGGCTTCGGGCCCGAGGATCCGTTCGTCACATCGCCGGTCCCAGCGGGTGCAACCGGGACTAGAGCCGCATCGCGAACCGGAGATGGGGCCGGCGGCCTCGGCCGTTTCTCCATCCGATAGCCCAACGCCTGCAGAATCGAGGCGAATTCCTCGCCCGAGCAGCCAAGAAGCGAGGTCATGGCCGGGGTAGTGGTGAAGCCGCCGCCCTCAAAGGAGGCGAGCGGTTTCTGCCCTGGCGAATTCGGCCGCCAAGCCAATGCTGAACGGATGATATCGGCGAGCCGCTCAAGAATGTCCACGCGTACCGCCCGTTCGCCGCAGACGCGATAGCCGGCCGTCCGGTAAAGCACCTTCGAAACGTCATTATCCGCAATCACCGAAGTGCGACCGCTCGCGGCCAACTGTTCGATGCCGTCGACGCCCTTGGTCTCATCAGGGCTGTCGTGCATGAGCGCCCATAGTTGGACCGCGAGCACGCGGGCGGCAGGCTTGATCAGGAGCGGCAGATAGATGTGATAGGCGCCGAAGCGCACGCCATACTTGCGCAAAGTGGCGCGGACCGGCTGATCGAGCCCTTTGACTTCTTCGGCGACCTTTTGGCGCTCGAGCACGCCGAGACTCTCGGCGAGCTGGAACGCAACACCGCGGGCGATTCCGGTGATGTCCTCGGCCGCCGCGAGCTGGAACAGGGGGCCGAGGAATTTTTCGATCCGCTTCCTGACCCACAAGTCCAGACGTGTCTGCACGACATCGCGTGGCGGTCCGGTCAGACGCTCGTCGGCGATTATCCGGACGCGCGGTTTAAGCACCTCCTCGCCCGCAACGAGCTTGCCGACAGGCTGGCCCAGCCATCGGATAACGCCGTCGGTCGCGAGGACGAACTGCTCGTCGGCTGCTTGGGAGAGCCTGCCGGCGCGCGCCTCGATCTCGCCGGCAAGCGCTTTTTGCGCCGCACCGGCAAGCGTCTTTGCCTCGGAGCCCGCCGCCGAAGCGTCCGGGGTGAACATGAACCCGTCCAGCCGTCCGATCTTGTGGCCGGCGACAATCACGTCCCCGCTTTTGCTGATGTCCGCTTCGAGCGTGCTGTTCTCGCGCAAGCGCCGCATCAGCGCGCTGGTGCGCCGATCCACGAAACGATCGGTGAGCCGCTCGTGCAGCGCGTCGGAGAGCTTGTCCTCGACCGCCCGCGTGACCTCCTGCCAGTGGGTCGGATCGGCGAGCCAATCGGGCTGATTGGCCGCAAATGTCCAAGTCCTGATGTGAGCGATGCGGTTCGAGAGCGTATCGATATCGCCCTCCGTATTTTCGGCCTGGTCGACTTGGCGCGCGAACCAGTCGATCGGGATGGTGCCTTCGCGCATCAGAAAGCCGAATAGCGCAATCACGAGTTCGGCGTGGGCGGCCGGAGAAATCCTGCGGTAATCCGGAACTTGGCAGACCTCCCAGAGTCTCTGGATCGCTTCCGGTGTCTGCGCAAGCGCGCGTACCTCGTCCTCGCGTGCCGCGTGTTCGAGGACGAGGATGTCTTCGGCGACCGGGGCGCGCGTGAGGCCGGTCTCCTTGGGAGTCTCTGCAAGCGAGGCTAGCAAGGCACCGATCGAAAAAAAATCGAGAGCGGTATTGCGCCACTGCAGCAGCTTGATCGGTTCGAATGAATGGCTTTCAAGCGCCTGCGCCAGCTCCGGTTCGAACGGCGGGCATCGGCCAGTGGTGCCGAACGTGCCGTCGCGCGTGGCGCGGCCGGCCCGGCCGGCGATCTGGGCGAGCTCGGCCGGATTGAGCCGGCGGAACTGATAGCCGTCGAACTTCCGGTCAGAGGCGAATGCGACATGGTCGACGTCTAGATTGAGTCCCATGCCGATTGCATCCGTCGCGACCAGGTAATCGACGTCGCCGGACTGGTAAAGCGCAACCTGCGCGTTGCGGGTGCGCGGCGAGAGCGCCCCAAGGACCACGGCGGCGCCGCCGCGTTGGCGCCGGATCAATTCAGCGATCGCGTAAACCTCCTCGGCCGAGAAGGCGACGACGGCAGAGCGCCGGGGAAGCCTCGTGATCTTCTTTTCGCCGGCAAAAGTCAGCTGCGACAGGCGTGGTCGCGTAAGCACATGGGCGCCCGGCAAGAGCCGCTCGACCATAGGCCGTACCGTCTGCGCTCCCAGGACCAGCGTCTCATCGCGGCCCCGGCGATTGAGCATGCGATCGGTGAACACGTGCCCGCGCTCAAAATCGGCAGCGAGCTGCGCTTCATCGACGGCGAGGAACGCCACATCGAGATCGCGCGGCATAGCCTCGACTGTGGAAACCCAGAAGCGTGGATTGGGCGGCTTGATCTTCTCCTCGCCGGTCACCAGCGCAACCGATTCGGGTCCCATCCGGTCTGCGACTTTGTTGTAGACCTCGCGCGCGAGCAACCGCAGCGGCAGCCCGATGATCCCCGAAGAGTGGGCGAGCATGCGTTCGATCGCGAGATGGGTCTTGCCCGTATTGGTCGGGCCGAGCACCGCGGTCACGCCGGCGCCGCGGGCACGGGCGTCCCGATTGACCGGGGGAGAAAAGGAGATTGTCATGTCTTGTCCGAAAGGGAACGGTGCCTAGCCCTTTTCCGCCTCCTTCTGTAGCACACTGGCACAGGTAGAAGCGCATCCCCCCAGGTCAAGAACGAGTCTCGAACGAATCGCGGCCGAATCGCTCACTCTGATCTGTCGAATTTTGTTCACGGCCATATGTCGGGATATCGCCAGCATGGACCACAATATGAAGGGTTTTGCTGCCAATCCCCTAGGCGGAGCACGCTCTCATCGGAGAACGAAGCGCAGGAGTGTTCAAATAGAAATGTCAAGTCAGCGTTTGACATTGTTTGCTGCCGCCGCGGGCAGATACGGAACCGAGACGAACTGTCTCGCCTCCAGGACACCGGAGCCGAACGGCGTGGGGATTGTGGCTCGGTAAGGTACCATGAACCGCGTGCCTGCGATGGGGGCCAACGCGACTTCGATATCACGCAGGGCGATGAGGTATTTTATCACCGCCCGTTGCGGGCTATAGCCGGCCACAGGTGAAAAGTACACAGCGCAAACCACGGTCGTGCCCTGGTAACCCTTTTCCGAGCGCACTTGTTCGAAGCGCTTGAAAGAAAAGCGAAGGTCGTACCGCATCCGGCCGTCGAAGATTGCCAGCTTGCGCTGGCAGCTTTCGGGCGAGAGCAAGTCTCCAGTGCCGGGAACCCGCATCAGAGAAGCGGTCAGCGGATCAGCGACGCCGCGGCGATGAGCTTCCGTGAGCGGCACCCGATCGGGAGTCGGAAGCGAAGGCGGCTCGGCAGTGTATTCCTTCACCACCCCTGCCCGGAGCAGCATGTGAACTTCGTCGTATTTTTTGTCGGTCTGAACGCTCGACGCATACGTCACTGCGACGGGCTGGCCTTGCAGCAAGGTGCCGTGCGCGGAACTCATGCCCCGCCCGCTGGTAAAAAGCCGGAGAACTCCCGTGGTGGCTCCGCTCGCCGTTGTCGTGAACTGGTTGTCACGGATATCGATCGACCACGTTCCTTTGCCGAACGACACACCGGCAAGCGATACAACGTAAGCAGCATCCAATCTGCCCTGAGCGCTCAGGAGGCTCGATTGCGCATCGGTTAGAACGAAGGTGAATGCCGAGATTCCCCAGCACAGCGCAGATCCAACGGGGCCCGGTAAGCTCACAGCCGAATGGTCCTTCCGATGGCCTCCGCCGGCCCGGCATTTGCGAAGCGTTACTCATTGCCGGCGCATCTTGGCTCGATCAAGGCAGTTCGGGACCATCGAGCTCTTTAGGCGGGGACTGTAGCGGGCGCGCCTCAGCTTGTGTCCCGGGTCCGCGGGGCACCGCGGGCTTACAATTTGTGCTCAACCGCAGGCCGCGTTGCGCTGCGGACCCGGCAGAGTAATCTAGTGCCTATGACCCATATGACCTTGACCCTCCGGCCCCGCTCCTATAGGTGGCCCCTTCAAGTTTCACTGGCCCGGCACGGCGTGCGATCGACGTAAACGAGAGGTATTTCGCCATGGCAAGGCGATGCGAACTGACCGGCAAGACTGTCCAGGTCGGACACAGGGTCAGCCATTCCAATCGCAAGACGAAGCGGCGCTTCCTGCCCAACCTTTTGAACGTAACGTTGATGTCCGACGCGCTCGGTCGCGCGATAAGGTTGCGAATCTGCGCCAATGCCCTCAAGACCGTCGACCATCGCGGAGGCCTGGACGCGTTTCTGGCCAAAGCCCGCGATGCTGACTTGTCCGACAAAGCCCGCGATCTCAAGCGGCAAATCGAGATCAAGCAGGCCGCCGGCAGCTAACCCAACTTTCTCAACTCGCGCCGGTCAACAGCGATTTTTGTGCTGTTGACGAAGTATTCGTGAGTCGAATCAATGGGGCGCGATTGTAAATCGCCTGTAGTGTAGACCAAGTATATTTTGCGATTTTTGGATTTGA